>PNKK01000001.1 GCA_013822395.1 Anaerolinea sp.
CCACAAGTTCGCGACGTGGTGGGACCAGTTCGGGACCTCGGGCTGCATCGGCTGCGGCCGCTGCGTCGCCTGGTGTCCCGTCGGCATAGATATCCGGGCCGAGCTCACCGCGTTCGCGGCGGCAGCGCCTGCACCCGTGGCAGCAGCCGTCCCACGTCCCGAGATCCTCGCTCGCCCCCCGCTCGCGGCCACGCCCACGCCCACGCCCACGCCCACGCCCGAGGTCCTGGCGTTCACACCGGCCACCGTCGTCTCGGTCCGCCCGGAAACCGCCGACACGTCCACGCTCCGGCTCGCGACGGACGACCCGCGAATCCTCGCCGGAAGCCCCGGCCAGTTCGTCATGGTGGGTGTCCCCGCGTTCGCGATCCCGCCGATCTCCATCTCGCGCTTCCACCCGGACGGCCTCGAGCTGACGATCCGCGCCGCCGGTGCCGCGACGAGCTTCCTGACGAAGCTCCGCCCCGGCGCGACGCTTGGGCTGCGTGGCCCGCTCGGCCGCGGCTGGCCGGTCGAGGACGCGTACGGTCGCGACATCGTCATCGTCGCCGGCGGGATCGGCCTGGCGCCACTTCGCCCGGTCATCGACGCCGTGCTCCGCGACCGCGAGCGCTTCGCGGACGTCCGGCTCTACCTGGGCGCCCGGACCCCGCGTGACCGCCTGTTCGTCGAGGAGGTGGACGCTCTCGCTGCCCGTGAGGACGTCCTCGTCCGCGTGATCGTGGACCGTGCCGGGCCGGAGTGGCTCGGGCGCGTCGGGATCGTCACCCAACTGTTCAAGACCGTCCGCGGGACGGGTGCCGACGCCACGGCGTTCATCTGCGGGCCGGAGCGGATGATGGACGCGACGGCGGACGTGCTCGGCGACCTCGGCGTCCCGCGCGAGCATACGTGGGTCACCCTCGAGCGGCACATGGAATGCGGCGTGGGCCTGTGTGGCCACTGCCAGCTCGGATCGCGGTTCGTCTGCCGGGACGGCCCCGTCTTCAGCGTCGCCGAGCTCGGCCAGGATCTCCGGCGGGAGGGCCTCTGATGGATGTCGCCGTCCGCGCCAGCGCCGCAGCGTCCGCCGCCCCTGCCCCGAGCCGGACGATCGCCACCCGCCGCCCGCGCGTCGGCGTGGTGAAGCTCGCCTCGTGCGACGGCTGCCAGCTCACCATCCTTGACGTCGAGGATCACCTCCTCGAGATCGCCGAGCGCTTCGACATCGTCGAGTTCGCCGAGGCGACCTCGCGCCGGTCCTC
This sequence comes from Anaerolinea sp., assembly GCA_013822395.1. GTDB lineage: Bacteria > Chloroflexota > Limnocylindria > Limnocylindrales > CSP1-4 > UBA5189. Next base: position 1,245 of record PNKK01000001.1, read on the forward strand.
GGGTCCCTTCGACGTCCTCCTCGTCGAGGGCTCGATCTCCACGCCCGAGCAGGCCGTCGAGATCGCTCGCCTCCGGGCGGAGGCCAGGCTTCTCGTCGTGATCGGCGCGTGCGCGACCGCCGGCGGCATCCAGGCGCTCCGGACCGCCGCCGAGCACGAGGCCTTCCGGACTGCGGTCTACCCGGTCCCGGCGTATGTGGACTCCCTGGCCACCGCCCGACCGGTCGCCGATTTCGTCCACGTGGACGCCGAGCTGCGCGGCTGCCCGATCGCCCCCGAGCAGCTCATCGAGCTCCTGACTTCGCTCTCCACGGGCCGCCGGCCGCAGCTTCCGGATCAGGCAGTGTGCCTGGAGTGCAAGCGGCGAAGGATCCCGTGCGTCGTCGTGGCGCGCGGGCTGCCCTGCCTCGGGCCCGTGACGCGGACCGGCTGTGGCGCCATCTGCCCGGCCTTCGGGCGCGGCTGCTACGGCTGCTTCGGGCCTCGTGAGGGCGCGAACACGGCCGGCCTCGCGCAGGCCTTCGTGACGGGAGCGGCGGCGAGCGACGGCGAGCGCGGGCGGGACCCGGTCGACGTCGGGCGCCTGTTCGCCGGCTTCACCGGCGCCACCGCGCCGTTCCGGTCCGTGACCGACGCCCTCGGTGGGCGGCCGACGTTGCCGCTCCGGGCGACGCTCGCATCCCCACCCGAGACCCTGCGCGAAGGGCCGCCCACCTGGGGCGACCGTTCCGCCATCGACGCGCCCGGAACGCCCGGCCGCACCGACCCCGGTCCGGCGACATCGAACGAGGAGACCCATGGGCCACGGCGGTGACCTTCGCTTCCAGGTCGAGAACCTGACCCGCGTCGAGGGCGAGGGGTCGCTCCACCTCCGCGTCCGCGACGGCGTGGTGGAGGAGGCGCACCTCGCGATCTTCGAGGCGCCCCGTTACTTCGAGGCGCTGGTCGTGGGCCGGACGCCTGACGAGGTCATCGACATCGTCGCCCGGATCTGCGGCATCTGCCCCGTCGCCTACCAGATGAGTGCCGTCCATGCGTTCGAGGACCTCTTCCACGTCGGGGTCCATCCGCAGGTCCGTGCGCTCCGCCGGCTCCTCTACTGCGCGGAGTGGATCGAGAGCCACGCCCTCCACATCTACCTCCTCCACGCCCCCGACTTCCTCGGTTACCCGAGCGCGGTCGAGCTCGCCCGGGACCACCGGGAGCTCGTGGCCGGCGGCCTGCGCCTCAAGAAGGCCGGCAACCACCTCCTGTCCGTCCTCGGCGGGCGACCGATTCACCCGGTCAGCGTGCGCGTCGGCGGCTTCTCCCGGATGCCGGACCGCGCCGAGCTGGACGCGCTCCGCCCGAGCCTCGAGGAGGCGCTCGCCCTGTCGCAGGCGACCGTCGACATCGTCAACGGCCTCGAGGCGCCGTCCTTCGAGCGAGAGCCACGCCTCGTCTCGCTGCGGCACCGCGGCGAGTACCCGCTCAACGACGGCCGGATCGCCTCATCCGACGGGGTGAACCTCCGGCCGTCCGACTGGGGCGAGGCCTTCCACGAGGTCCAGGTGCCGTGGTCGAACGCGCTCCAGGCGCGCGCGGCCGACGGACTGCCGTACCTTCTCGGGCCGTCGGCGCGCGTCGTGCTCGCCGGGGAGCAGCTTCACCCGCTCGCGAGGGAGGCGCTGGCCCGGACCGGCGCTCTCGAGTCGATCCGCCGGAACCCGTACCGGAGCATCGTCGCCCGGGCCGTGGAGCTCGTCCATGCGAGCGCCGAGGCGCTCGACATCATCGATGCGTACGAGCGGCCCGACGCCCCGGCCGTGCCGGTGACCCCGCGCCCCGGCCTGGCCGCCTGGGCCACCGAGGCGCCGCGAGGCCTCCTCTTCCATCGCTACGTCGTGGGCGACGACGGCAAGGTCGCGGCGGCCACGATCGTCCCGCCGACGTCGCAGAACCAGGCCGCCATCGAGGCCGATCTCGCGACGTTCGCGCCGGCGGTCCTCGACCTGCCGATGGGTGAGGCCACCCATCGCCTGGAGCAGCTCATCCGCTCGTACGATCCGTGCATCTCCTGCGCGACCCACTTCCTCGACCTCCGCGTGGAGCGAGCGACATGACCGCCCGCGCGCCGGACCTGCGGATCCTCGTCTGCGGCACGGCGGACCGGGGCGACGACGGGGCCGCGCTCGCGGCGATCTCACACGTCCTGCCCGGGTTGCCCGAGGAGCTCCGCGGTCGGATCGAGATCAAGCGCTGCCCGATGCTCGACGTCACCGACCTCATCGCGATCGGTCCGGGGGAGTCGTGCATCGTCGTCGACACCGTGGTCGGCGTGGAGCCCGGTTGCGTCGTCACGATGTCGCTCGACGACCTCGCCCGCCGCCCGGCCGGGGTCGCACCCCGCTCGTCGCACGCGCTCTCCGTCGACGACGCGTTGCTCATCGCCGAGGCGGTCCGCGGCACGCTGCCGGCCGGCACCTTCGTGGGCATCGGGGGCAAGTGGTTCGGTTACGGCGAGCGCTTCTCCCGCGCCGTCAAGGCCGGCCTGCCCACCTTCGGTGCGGCGATCCGGCGCTCGATCGAGGAGCTCCTCCCCGTCGCGCGGTAGCAGGTCGTCAGGCGACGGTCTCGAACCACCCCGCCGCGTCGGGCGGCAGCTCGTCACCGTCGGGGCCGATGCTCGAAACGAGCGGTGCCCGGCCAGGTGCCGGGACGATCGTCCGGTTTGACAGGTTGACCGCGCAGCGCAGGCCGCCGCCGCGCTCGAAGACGAGCGTGCCCTCCGGGCTCGGCAGCCAGCGGAACGCTTCGGTCCGGAAGGCGGGGTGCTCGCGCCGGAGGCGCAGCGCGGCGCGGTAGAGCGAGAGCATCGAACCCGGGTCGGCGGCCTCGGCCTCGGCCGTCAGGGCCCGCCACGCGGCCGGCTGCGGCAGCCACGGCGTGGACCCGGGCGGGCCGAAGTCGAACGGCGGAACGTCGCCTCCCCAGGGCATCGGCACCCGGCAGCCGTCGCGGCCGCGGATCGTGTGGCCCGAGCGTCTCCAGATCGGATCCTCCAGGAGGCCGACGGGGAGATCCTCCACCTCGGGGAGCCCCAGCTCTTCGCCCTGGTAGAGGTAGGCGCAACCCGGGAGCGCCAGCATCAGGAGGATGGCCGCCCTCGCCCGTCGGGTCCCGAGCGCGAGGTCCGTGGCCAGGACGTCGTCCAGCTCACGCCGTCGGAACCCGGTGTACGGACGACCGAGCCGGGTTACATGGCGGGTCGCGTCGTGATTGGAGAGGACCCAGGTGGGGGTGGCCCCGACCTCCCGGTGAGCGTCCAGGGTGTCGTTGATGATCCCGCGCAGGGCGACCGCCGACCACGGCGTCGCCATGAACGGGAAGTTGAAGGCCGCGTGCAGCTCGTCGGGGCGGAGGTACTGCGCGAGTCGCGCAGGATCCTCCACGCCGACCTCGCCGATGAGGACGCGGCCCCCATCGTACCGGTCCGCAACCCGCCGCCACGAGCGATGGATCTCGTGGACGCCCGGCCGGTCCCAGTGGGGGTGATCTTCGCGGGAGAGCGGGACGCCCTCGAACTGCTCCGGCGTGAGGTCCGGCAGCCCGTCCTCCTTGACCATTGCGTGGGCGACGTCAATCCGGAAGCCGTCCACGCCCCGGTCGAGCCAGAAGGCGAGGATCGCCTCGAACTCGGCGCGGACCTCCGGGTTGTCCCAGTTGAGGTCGGGCTGCTCCGGCGCGAAGACATGCAGGAACCACTGGCCCGGTGACCCGTCCGGCTCCCTGACACGGATCCAGCCCGGCCCGCCGAAGACGCTCGGCCAGTTGTTCGGCGGCTCGTCGCCGTTCGGGCCGCGACCGTCCAGGAAGTGGTAGCGAGCTCGGGCGGGCGACTCCGGACCGTCCGCCAGCGCCGCCCGGAACCAGGGGTGCTGGTCCGAGGTGTGATTCGGGACGAGGTCGATGAGCACGCGCAGGCCGAGCTCGTGGGCCTCGCGGACGAGCGCCTCGGCGTCGGCGAGCGTCCCGAACCGGGGGTCGATGGCGCAGTAGTCGGCGACGTCATAGCCGCCGTCGGCCATCGGCGACGGGTACCATGGCGTGATCCAGATCGCGTCGACGCCAAGTTCGCGAAGGTAGGGGAGGCGCGCTCGGATCCCGGCGATGTCGCCGATCCCGTCGCCATCGCCGTCGGCAAAGCTCCGGATGTAGACCTGGTAGACGACCGCCCGACGCCACCAGTCGCTTCGCATCCGGCCCGCTCCGCTCGATCGTGCCGGCTCCGCGCCCTTCGTGACCTGCATTCCGCGGAGGTTAATCGGTTCACGGATGCGCTGCTCCCAGTTCACGAGTGGGCTTGGCCGCCGTCGAGTCGGTTGCCATTGAATCGCGCCGGAAGGGTTGCCTGACAAGCACGTTTCCCGCGCTCGTGGGTCGAGAACGTGCGCAAGGAGCACGAATGCGACAAGCCCGTGGCCACGCGGGCGTCAAATCGCGTCGATCCGTTGACCACGGGGCACGGCGGTGACATCGGTGTCCCGAAACCGTGCCCGCCGGTCAAGGCGGGTGCGCGCTGGGCGGGTGCGCGGCAACTCCCGGCCGGTCCCGCCGCGCGCAGGCCATGCGGCCCGTCCTGATCGGGCCAGAGGGGCCTCCCGCGAGGGGGACTCGGCGGCCACCCTTGGCCCATGACGTCCACTGCCGCGCCGCGCCCCACAAGGCAACCACGCCCCGCGACCCCTTCGAGTCCAGCCTCCCCCTTCAGCCACACGCTCCAGCCCGAACGGGGACCGGTCCCGTACCCGGGCATCCCGGCCATCGTCGACGGCTCCGAGGCCGTGGCGCATGTCGAGAGCCGCCTCGCCGAGGTCGCCTGCGTCTACCCCATCACCCCGTCCACGACGATGGCCGCGGTCTACCAGGCCGCCGTCGCCGATGGGCGGACCGACCTCTTCGGCACCCCGCTCGGGTTCATCGAACCCGAGTCTGAGCACTCGTCGGCCTCGGCGGCGGAGGGCGCTGCGCTCGCCGGTGCTCGGGTCACGAACTTCACGGCCGGCCAGGGCCTCGTCCTGATGAAGGAGGTCCTCTACGTCATCAGCGGCAAGCGCCTGCCGGTCGTCTTCCACGTGGGGGCCCGGGCGCTGACCAGTCAGTCGTTGAACATCCACGCCGGGCACGACGACGTCATGGCCGTGGCGGACTGCGGCTGGGGCATCCTCTTCGCCCGGAACGCCCAGGAGGCGGCCGATCTCGCGGCAATCGCCCGGCGGGTGGCCGAGGCCGGTGAGACGCCGTTCATGGTGGCCCAGGACGGCTTCCTCACGACGCACACCCTCGAGAACGTTCTGCTCCCCGAGGACGGCCTCTTGCGCGAGTTCGTGGGAGACCCCCGCGACCACATCCGGGACCTGTTCGACCCGGCCGAGGCGCTGATGACCGGCGTGGTTCAGAACCAGGACAGCTACATGAAGGGCCGGATCGGGCAACGGGCCTACACGGACCGCCTGCCGGTGATCCTCGGGGAGGCGTACGCGGAGTGGGCGCGGCTCACCGGGCGCAGGTACGGCCCCATCGACGCCTACCGGACCGAGGGCGCGGCCGAGATCATCGTCTCGATGGGGACGATCGCGGACACTGCCATCGCGGTCGTCGACCACCTCCGCGGGCAGGGCCGGCCGGTCGGCTCGGTGGCGGTCACCGCGTTCCGCCCGTTCCCGTCTCGCGAGCTCGTCGAGGCATTGAGCGGGGCGCGGACGGTGGGGGTCGTCGAGCGGACGGACGACCCGCTCGCGGCGGCCAACCCGCTCACCCGCGAGCTCCGCTCCGCGCTCTACGACGCCGCGGCGGAGGGCGAGATGGTGCCCCGGGTCCTGTCCATCTCCGCCGGGCTCGGCTCGCGCGACGTCGCCGCCGGAGACCTCGTCGCGGTCTTCGACCGGCTCGCCGACCACGGCGAGTCCGAGCAGCGCCACTTCGTCGTCGGGATCCGCCATCCGCTCGCCCTGCCTGCGGTCCCGGTCGACCTTCGGCCGGCCGGTGCCTACAGCCTCCGCGGCCATTCGATCGGTGGGTTCGGGAGCGTGACGACGAACAAGCTCGTGGCGACGCTCGCCGGCGAGCTGTTCGGCAAGCAGGTCCAGGCCTACCCGCGCTACGGCTCGGAAAAGAAGGGCCTGCCGACGACGTACTACCTGACGATCGCCGATGAGCCCATCCGCCTCCACGCGGAGCTGGATCGGGTCGAGCTCGTGCCGCTCCATGACGTCTCGGCGTTCGCCCTCGGTGACCCGCTGGCCGGTCTCGCCGATGGCGGCGACGTCTTCATCCAGTCGCCGCTCGCCGATCCGGAGGCGGTCTGGGCTTCCATCCCGGCGCCATTCCGGACCGAGATCCTTGCCCGCCACATCCGGGTGACCGCGCTCGACACGGCCGATCTGGCCCTTCGCCACGCTCCCCGCCCGGACCTCCAGGTCCGGATGCAGGGCGTCGCCCTCGTTGGTGTCTTCCTCCGTGTCTCGCCGTTCGCGACCCGCGCGGGCATGGATCGCGAGGGTCTGCTGGCCGCCGTCCGTGAGCGCCTCGGGCGCTTCTTCGGCAAGCGGGGCGGGTCGGTCGTGGACGCCAACCTCGAGGTGATCGCCGAGGCCTATGACGGGCTCATCGACGTGACCGCCGCCATCGGCGCCGCTCCTCCCGACGGCCGATCCACATCCGGATCCGGGACCACCGCATCCGGGACCACCGCCCTCGAGCCTGTCCTGGAGGGAGCCCCCCGATGACGACCGAGTCTCAGCTCGACCGGCCGGCGACGGTTGCGCCGCCACTCCTGGACATCGACGCCTACGTCGAGGAGTTCGGACGGACGGTCGTCCCGGCGTACCGCCGTGGAATTGCGGACCGGGAGCTCCCCGCCGATGCGGGCCTCGCTCGAAGCATCATCCCGCCGGCCACCGCCGCCGTCCGCGACTTCTCGCGCCTGGCGCCGCGGATCCCGGACCTCCTCGCCGAGAAGTGCGTCGGCTGCATGGCCTGCGTGAGCGCCTGCCCGGACACCGCGATCCTGGGGGTCGTGGTCCCGGAGCCGGAGCTCGACGGGCGGATCGAGGCCTTCACCGCCTCCGTCGCCGGATCGACGAATGATGGCGCGACCGCCGGTGTGACCGCGGAGCTTGCGACCTCGACCGCCCGGTCCCATTTCGCCGACACCCAGAAGTACGGCGAGGTGCCGGCTCGCAGGGGCCTGGACCGAGGTCAGTTCGGGATCTTCGTCGACCCCGTCCACTGCAAGGGCTGCGCCGAGTGCGTGGAGGTCTGCGCGGCGCTCGGCCACGACGCCCTGATCATGATCGACAAGGTCGCCGCGGAGCCGACCGGCGAGTCGACGCTCGACCGCTACGAGCGCGACATCCGCTTCTTCCGCTCGCTCCCGCCGACCCCGCCCGAGTACCGCAACGAAAAGGCGCTCGTCGACCTCATGCTCGGCGAGCACGCCCTCGGTTACGTCGGCGGCGCCGGGTCGTGCGCCGGCTGTGGCGAGGCGACCGCGATCCGGATGCTCGTGGCGGCGACTCGCCAGATCCACGGCCCGGAGTCCATGGGCATCGTGGCCGCGACCGGCTGCAACACGGTCTACGGCAGCACGTACCCGTTCAATCCCTTCCAGGTGCCATGGACGAACTCGCTGTTCGAGAACGCGCCCGCCGTCGCGCTCGGCGTGCGAGCGCGGTGGGACGCGTCCGGGCATCCCGACCGGCGGCTGTGGGTGATCGGCGGCGACGGCGCGATGTACGACATCGGGTTCCAGAGCCTGTCGCGGATGGTGGCCTCGGGCGCCGACGTCAAGGTCCTCGTTCTCGACACGCAGGTCTACTCGAACACCGGCGGCCAGGCGTCGACGGCCACATTCGGTGGCCAGGTCACGAAGCTCTCGGCGTACGGGAAGGCGCTCCACGGGCGGCCCGAGCGGCGCAAGGAGCTCGGCCGGATCATCGCCGCGCATGGCGAGGTCTACGTGGCCCAGACGACACCGGCGCACCTGAACCACTTCTACCGCGCGGTCATGGACGCCAACGAGTACCCCGGCCCGGCCGTGATCGTGGCCTACACGCCCTGCCAGCCGGAGCACGGAATCGCCGACGACGCCTCGACGCGCCAGGCGAAGCTGGCCGTGGAGTCGCGGGCCTTCCCGCTCTTCACGTACGACCCGCGCCGCGGGGACTCGATGGCCGAGCGGCTTTCGCTTCAGGGCAACCCTGCCCTGAAGGGGGACTGGGCGAAGTCTCCCGATGGATCCGACATCGACTTCCTCACGTTTGCCCGGACCGAGGGTCGCTTTGCCCAGCACTTCGGGGCGGACGGCTCGGAGACACCTGAGATCCTCGCGACGCAGGACGACCGCCTCGCCAACTGGCACGCGCTCCAGGAGATGGCCGGCATCCGGTAACCGAACCGCGCGCCCGCGAGCGGTGCGGGCCGCTCGCCGCCATCGGAATCGAACGGCGGCCGCGGCATTGGCCCCGGCGGCCGTTGGTTCAGGCGCCTGGTTGGTCTACTTGAACTTGAAGTTGGCGTAGTAGGTCATTCCGTTGGCCAGGCGCAGCCGGAGCTGATAGCACTTGCCCGCATAGGTCTTCAACGTCCGATCGAAAGCGTGCACCATCGGGTCCCGGCCGCGGGAGGGCCGGATGGCGCCTCGGCAGGGGCGCTCCCGCCCGACCCCACGTGACCCGCGGCCCTCCCGCTGACGTTCCCGCGAGCCGAGGCTGGAAGCGTGCAGAGCCATCGGATCCGTGCAGCAAGCCCACGTCGCCGAAAGACCCAACGCTGATGTGCCTCGGGTATCCAGCGCTGGTTCTCGATGTCGATGCCGAGGTCGCGACCGTCGATGATCGCGGCCGGTGTCGGCGCGCCTCGACCCTGCTGCTTCCTGACGTCGTCCAGGGTGACTGGGTCCTCGTTGCGGCCGGCTCGGTCGTCCGCCGGCTCCACCCCGAGGATGCCGCCGACCTCGCCGCCCAGCTCGCTCGCGCCGAGGCGATCATCCCAACCGCCGACCCCCCAGCTCCCCACGACCTGCCCGCAAGTCCCCAAGGAGGCCAGTCATGACCACGATCCTCGCCGCCGTTCGCCGCCGGACGTTGCCGGAGGGCCTTCGCTGGGGCGTCGGCCTCGCGTTCGCTACAGCGCTCATCAGCGGCGTGTCGGTGTTCGTGAACGCGTCCGCGGTCAAGCTCGTCCCCGACGCGGCCGTCTACACGACGCTGAAGAACGGCGTCGCGGCGATCGTGCTTCTCGGCCTCGTCCTCGCGACCGTGCGCCCGGCGCAGGTGCGGGCACTCGACCGGCGATCGTGGGGCACGCTGATCATCATCGGCATCGTCGGCGGCAGCGTGCCGTTCCTGCTCTTCTTCTCGGGCCTCGCCCAGGCGAGCGCCCCGACGGCGGCGTTCATCCACAAGACCCTCTTCATCTGGGTCGCCCTGCTCGCGGTGCCGTTCCTGGGTGAACGGCTCGGTCTCGCGCAGCTCGGGGCGCTCGGGGTCCTGTTCGCGGGCCAGCTCCTCGTCGCGCCGCCGAAGGGCGTCGCCTGGGGCACCGGCGAGACGATGATCGCGGCCGCGACCCTCATGTGGGCCGTCGAGGCGGTCGTCGCGAAGCGGCTCCTCGCCCGCGCGACCACGCCCGTGCCGTCCCCGGTGGTCGGTGCCGCGCGGCTCGGGTTCGGGCTCCTCGTCCTCGTCGGGTACCTGGCCGTGACCGGGAGGATGTCGGTCGTGGCCGGGCTGACCGGGGCCCAGTGGGGGGTCGCGCTCGGCACGGGCCTGCTCCTGTCCGGGTACGTCGCGACGTGGTTCGCCGCCCTGCGGCGTGCCCCTGCCTCGCTCGTGACCGCGGTCCTGGTCGTCGGTGCGCCGATCACGGCCGCGCTCCAGTCGTTCGCGAACGGTGCCGTCCCGGCCCCACCGGTCCTCGGCGGACAGGTGCTGATCTTCGCCGGCGCGCTCACGATGACGGTCGCGGCGCTTCGCGTCCGGCCGGGGTCCGAGGTGACCTCGGCCTCGACAGCCTCCGCCGGATGACAGTCGCGGGCGTCCCCGCCACCGTCGGCCCGGCGTCGCGCCCGGCGTCGCGCCCGGCGTCGCGCCCGGCGTCGCGCTCTGCTCGCTCCGGCCTCGAGGTCTCGGGTCCGACCCGGTTCGCCCGCTACGCGTTCGGGCCGAACCGCCTCGGCTACTGCGGTCCCGAGGCCTCGCGCGAGCTGTTCCAGCAGGCGACGGGCGGCGGGGACGACGCGGCGCTTCGCGACCTCGCCCGCGGCTTCGAGGGCGCCTGGCCGTACCTCGAGCTGATCGCGCGAGCGAACGGGATCGCCGACCCGCTCGACGACCGAGTCGTCGACGCGTACTGGATCGGCAACGACCTCCTGCGGGCGGTGACGCCCGCGCTCCTCGGCCGATCGCTGGAGGTCCGCTTCCGGCCGCGACTCCGCGCCGACGGCTGGCGCTGGATGGCCGCCACTCCCGAGGCCGGAGCGGCGCCCGTCCATGCCTTCCACGTTCTCGACGTCTTTCCGAAGGTCGGGCTGCTCCGGACGGGTGAGCTCGACGGTGTGCTCCAGATCATGGACTCGTGCCGGGTCCGCTGGGGCCGGGTCCTGGAGCGCGACGGCGACTGGCTGGTGGTCTCGACCGTGCCGCTCGAGCTGGTGGAGGGGAAGCTCCGGCTGGGCTCCGCCCGCCCGGAGCGGATCCGCGCCTGGTGGGACGGGGCCTCCTTCCTGGACGCGGCCGCGCCCGGCGACACCATCTCCATCCACTGGGACTGGGCCTGCGAGCGCCTGGATTCCGGGCGACTCGAGGCGCTCATCGCCTGGACTCGCCGCGAGCTGTCGATCGCGAACCGGTCGATCTGAGGGGCCGCCGTCCGCACGCCGCGTCCGTCCGCACGCCGTGTCCGTCCGCACGCCGCGCCGGCCTTGCCTGCCGCGCCAACCGCGACCACCCCTGCCGGGCGACCCCCCGGACCCGGTTCCATCGGGTCGGGCCGAGCGGCACGGACCCGGGCCGCGAATGAACCGGCGGGATCGGGACTCGCGGCACTCATGCACGCGTGCGCATGCGGCGCATGCTCCAGCCATGGACGAGATCACGATCCTGCAGGCCGAGGTCCTGAAGGTCCTGGCCAGTCCCCGGCGGCTCGAGATCCTGCACCGCCTCGCCGACGGTCCTCGTGAAGTGGGCCGGCTCGCCGCCGAGCTCGGTGCCAGCCAGCCCAACATCTCCCAGCACCTGGCGGTCATGCGGACGGCCGGGATGGTGGAAGCGGAACGCGACGGTCGGGAGGTCCGGTATCGGCTGACCGACCCCGACGTGATCCGGGCCTGCGACCTGATGCGGTGCGTGCTCGAGCGACGTCTCAGCCGGCTGGGTCAGCTCGCATTGCCGGCTCAGCACCGGGCCGAGGCACCTGCGGTCGAGACCCGTCCCGACCCCGGCGCCCGCCTCCTCGCGAACGCTCGATGGTGAAGGAGCCACGCATGGACGAACCCATCAACCTCATCCTCTTTTCGGGGACGGACGACAAGCTCCAGGCCGCCGCGGTTCTCACCGCCGGTGCCGCAGCGCTCGGCAGGCCGGTCAACCTCTTCCTCCAGTACTGGGCGCTCGACGCGTTCCGGAGCGAGCGGATTGGGCGAGACCACGGGCTCGCTCCCGAGTCGGGCCCGGAGGGACGCGCCCACGTGGACGCGCTCCGGACGGCCGGTCAGGCCGGCTGGGCGGAGACGCTTCGCCAGGCCAAGGACCTCGGTGGCGTCGACATCCAGGCCTGCTCCCTGTCCATGGACCTGCTCGGGATCGAGCAGGCGGACCTTGACCCGCTCGTCGACGGCGTGGAGGGGGTAACCGCGTTCTACCTGAACGCGGGCGCCGGCCAGGTCGTTTTCATCTGATCGCAGCTCCCAACCGCTCGTGATCGCCAGCTCTCCAACCGCTCGCCGCGTCGCGTCCCCGCGGCTTCACCGACCGCTGGACCGGGAAGGAGCCCGGTCCAGGAAGGAGCCAGGACCATGGAACTGCTCGAGATCAACACCAACGTGGACGCGCGAGGGCTGACCTGCCCGATGCCGATCGTCCGGGCAGCGCAAGCCATGAAGACACTTCCGTCCGGGGCGCTGGTGGAGGTCCTCGCCACCGATCCGGGGGCTCCCAAGGACTTCGCCGCGTGGTGCCGCACCACCGGCAACGAGCTCCTGGATCAGACCTCGGACGGCGCGGTCTACCGCTTCGTCATCCGCCGGAAGTGAGGCACCACATGACGATGACCGCCGAGCGACCGTCTCCGGCCGCGGATCCGCTTGCAGCAGCCGTCTCCGACGCCGAGGCATGGCCCGAGCCCACCGCCAGAGCGGAGCCCGGTGGTAGCGAGAAGGTCACGGAGATGGTGATCGTGAACTGGTCGGGCGAGCTCGACCGGATCTGGCCGACCCTGATCCTCGCCTCCGCGGCTGCCGCGTCGGGCGTCCGGTGCAGGGTCTTCGTGACCTTCTGGGGTCTCCTCCCGTTCGTGAGGGATGGCGTCCGGATCACGGGCGACAACTGGATGCAGCGAATGCTGAGCTTCATGCAGCGCCCGGGTATCGACCACCTGAAGCTCACGAAGATGAACCTCATCGGGATGGGCCCGTGGATGATCGGAAAGCTTCGCCGGCAGTACAACATCGCATCTCCGCGCGAGCTGCTCGCGGCCTGTGAGGCGCTGGGTGTCGAATTCATCCCGTGCCAGATGTCGATGGACATGTTCGGGATCAGGCGCGAGGACCTGATCGACGGAATGGGCGAGCCGGCAGGCGCGGCGACGACCATCGCGCTCATGACCAAGGCCGAGGCCTCGCTCTTCATCTGACCATGAGCCGGCGGGCCGCTCGGCGGCCCGCCGGCTCGGGAAGGGACACTCCGATGCTCCAGACCGCTCCCACCGTCAATCGGACCATCGACGCTCGTGGCAGCTTCTGCCCGGGTCCCCTGATGGAGCTCATCCGCGGGATCCGCGAGTCGCAGGTGGGCGATGTCCTGGCGATTCTGTCCTCGGACAAGGGCTCCCGGATCGACATCCCGAGGTGGATCGAGAAGGCCGGCCACAGGCTGATCGCAGTGCAGACCCGCGACGGGTACGACGAGATCGTCGTCGAGAAGGCCCGGTGACCTGAATGGACCGGATCCTGATCCTGGGCGGCGGCGTCGGCGGCACGCTGACGGCCAATCTTCTGGCGCGCCGGCTCCGGAAACGGATCGACCGGGCCGAGGCCCAGGTTACAGTCGTCGACCCGACCGGCGCCCATATCTACCAGCCCGGGTTCATGTACATCGCCATGGGCGGCGAACGGGCCGAGAGGCTCCAGAAGCGCGAGCGCGCACTGCTCGACTCCCGGATCAACCTGGTCGTCGGGACGGTCAACCGGGTGGACGAGGGCGCCCGGACGGCCAGCCTGACAGACGGCACCGTCCTCCCGTACGACCAGCTCGTGATCGCCACGGGCGCCCGGATCCTGCCCGAGGCCATCGAGCACTTCGAGACCCAGGCGCACCATTTCTATACCGCAGCGGCGGCACTGCGCCTGCGGAAGGCCCTGGATGTCTTCACCGGCGGGAAGATCGTCATCGGCATCGCGTCGATGCCGTACAAGTGCCCGCCGGCGCCGCTCGAGGTCGCCTTCCTGATCGAGTCCGAGCTCCGCGAGCGCGGGCTCCGCGAGAGGTCCGAGGTTCACTTCGCATCGCCGATCGGCCGCGCGTTCACGATCGAATCGGTCAGCGAGATGGCGACCCCGATCCTCGAGGAGAAGGGAATCGAGCTCCACACCTTCTTCAACGTCGAGACGATCGATCCCGAGCGCAAGGTCGTCGGGTCGCTGGAGGGCGAGGAGCTCGCCTACGACCTGCTGATCCTCGTGCCGCCGCACAAGGGCCAGCAGTTCCTCATGGACTCGGGTCTCGCGCCGGCGCCGGGCGGCTGGCTCCCGACCGATCGGCACACCCTGCGGGTCGGCGGCCGGGCCAACGTCTATGCGCTTGGTGACGCCACGGACCTCCCGCTTTCGAAGGCCGGCTCGACCGCCCACTTCGAGGCCCCCGTTGTGGTCGAGGGCATCGTCGCCGCGGTCGAGGGCCGGGCGCCGACCGGGAAGCACGCCTCGTACGAGGGCAACGTGATGTGCTTCTTCGAGATCGGCGACGGCAAGGGCACGCTCCTCCGGTTCGACTACGACCACCCGCCCAAGCCCCCGAAGCCGAACGCGCTGTGGCACCTCGGGAAGATCGTCTTCAACAAGACGTACTTCCACACCGTGCCGAAGGGCCGCATCTGAGGCTGCCCACCCCGCGCCCGACTGCCCACCCCGCGCCCGACTGCCCACCCCGCGCCCGATTGCCCACCCCGCGCCCGTGATCGATGCGGTCGATCAGCCGGACGCCGAGCGAGCACGTCACGCAGCCCAGACTGCCGACCCGAGCGGCCTGACGAGCGTGCTCGAGCACAAGGTGATCGCTCACATCGATCGCGCTCGGCCGGCACCGGTGAGGGTCCACTGCGTCAGCGATCGCGCTGCGGGCCATCGGCGGCTGCGGGCCATGGGCAGATGAGCGGCCGTGCATCACCAACGTTCATGATCGGGGCATGGCCAGGTTCGAGGTGCTCAGTCATGAGCTTCTCCGGGCGATCGGGACCGCCGTGGGCAATGGACGGCGAGCTCACCGATGGCCACAGCGGCGCCTCGCCGCCGAGGCTGGAGTCGCCCAGTCGTTGATCAGCGACATCGAGCAGGCAAGGATTCGGGACCTTCCGCTGCGCACGGCAATCCGGGTACTCACAGCGCTCGACGTCGAGGTCGAGTTCGGCCTCCACCCGCCCCGAGTGACGGCTCCCCCGCAGCGTGATCGTGCGCACGCCCGCTGCGTCGCGTACGTCGCGCGGAGGCTGGAGCAGACTGGATGGCGGGTCGCGACGGAGGTCTCCGTGGGCGGTCCCCGCTGGCTCGGGTTCGTGGACGTCTTGGTGTTCCACCCCGTCGAGCGAGTCCTCCTCGTGATCGAGGTCAAGACGGAGATTCACGATGTCGGTGAGATCGAGCGCCAGCTGGGCTCGTATGAGCGCGGGGCGTGGGATGCTGCAGCGGCCCGAGGCTGGCGGCCGCGAGCGGTCACGGGCGTGCTGCTGCTCCTCGCGACCGACGAGAACGATCGCCGTCTGGTCGAGAATCGAGGCACCTTCGATCGCGCCTTCCAGGCCAGGGCGCGGCTCCTGGGCGAGCTCGTCCGAGTGCCGTCGGGGCCGCCGGCGCGAGGCGCTCGCGGCCTCGGGATGATCGACCCTCGATCGCGCCGCCGCGCCTGGATCTTGCCCACATGGCTTGACGGGCGCCGGACGCCCGCTCGATACCGCGATCGCCCCGACTACCTGGGGCGACGTTGAGTCGGTGCGTCGGCTTGGTGCGTCAGCTCGCTGCAACGGATGAGCACCAACCTACCGGCCGTGAACCTCGACCTGAGAGCCGGGCTCGGCCCCGGGCCGCGATCGATGTTGTCGATCACCTGGCCACTGACCCTGTTCGTCATGCGTTCCACATGGTCGTTCTCAACTGCCTGACGAACGCGCTCAGGCGCGCCCTGATCGCTCGCGTCGATGACGGACGGCGCGCATAGAATCGGGCCATGGGTTCGATGCGGCCGGACAGTCATGGGCAGCCGCTTGGTCAGAGGCAGCCGCCTCAGACGCTGCCGCCCGGCCGCGTCTTTCGTCGCTCACTGGACCCGGCGCTGCCGGTGGCGGTACGAGCGGAGGGCAGCACCATCTGGGACGCGGGCGGGCGGGCGTATCTCGACGCGGCCGGCGGCGCGGTCGTGGTCAACGTGGGCCACGGCCGGCAGTCAATCGCCGCAGCGATGGCGGCCCAGGCCGGCCGCCTCGCGTACGCCCACGGGAGCGCCTTCACCAGCGAGCCGCTCGAGGCGTATGCGGCGGAGATCGAGCCGCACCTGCCCGTCGACGACCCGCGGATCTACCCGGTGAGCGGCGGCTCGGAGGCGATCGAGACCGCGCTGAAGCTCGCCCGGGCCTATCACCTTGCGGCGGGCGAGCGGGATCGCTGGGTCGTCATCGCGCGCTGGGGGAGCTACCACGGCAACTCCCTCGGCGCGCTGGACCTCTCGGGCCGGAAGCCGCTCAGGCGGCCGTACGAGGGCTGGCTCGGGCGGTTTCGGCACGTCTCGGCGGCGTATCCGTATCGGTCCGGCGAGCCCGGCGCGTACGCGCTCGGGGACACGGATGAGCTTGCCGCGGAGCTGGAGCGCGCCATCGTCGCGGCCGGGCCGGGGACCGTGGCCGCGTTCATCGCGGAGCCGATCGTGGGCGCCACGCTGGCCGCCGCCGTCCCGCCGGAGGGGTACTGGCCGGCGATCGCGGAGGTCTGCCGCCGGCACGGCGTCCTCCTCATCGCCGACGAGGTGATGACCGGGTTTGGGCGAACGGGTCGCTGGTTCGGGCTTGATCACTGGGGCGTCCGGGCCGACATCCTCGTCGCGGCCAAGGGCGCGACCTCGGGCTACTGGCCGTTCGGTTTCGTGGCCGCCTCGAGCGAGGTGCACGACCGCGTGGTCGAGGGCGGCGGGTTCGTGCACGGGTTCACGTTCTCGCACCATGTCGTCGGCGCCGCCGTCGCGCGCGAGGTGCTCCGGATCATCGAGACCGAGGATCTCGTCGCGACGAGCGCCGCGAAGGGCGACCGGCTCCAGGCGCTGCTCCGGGACCGACTTGCCGACAACCCGGACGTCGGTGAGATTCGGGGTCGGGGTTTGATGGTCGGGATCGAGCTGGTCGCGGATCGTGAGACGCACGCGCCGTTCCCGCGCGCCGCGAGGGTCACCGAGGCCGTCGTCCGCGCCGCGAAGTCGCAGGGCGTGCTGCTCTACTCCGGCACCGGCCTGGCCGACGGCACCGACGGCGACTCGATTCTCCTGGGCCCTCCGTTCATCGTGACCGACGACGAGCTGGCGCGAATCGTCGAGGTCCTCGGCAATGCTGTGGATGCCGCGACTACGGCGGGCACCCGGGTGATGTCAGCCTGAGACGCGCGGTCGTGGTCGTGGATACCTTGACGGCGCCGCCCGGGTGATGTCAGCCTGAGAAGCACGCTCGCGATGAATGAGCGTGACCGAGTGTCAGTTCCCGCAGGTTCGGGCCGAAACGGGCGACCCTTCGTGCTCATTCGTGAGAATCATGTGTCTCAGGGTGCCCGCATGGGTCGCCCGGTTCCCGAGTGGTCCCAGGGTTGTACGGCGCCCGGACTGGGCAACGTTCCAGCCCGCCAGAACGTTCCAGCCCGCCAGAACGTTCCAGCCCGCCAGAACGTTCCAGCCCGCCAGCCGCCCCCGCGCACGCGAAGCCTACCGTCGGCCGCCGCGCACCAGGAGCAGCAATCCCAGGACCACGAGCAGCGCCGGCAACACGAGGCCGCCGACCTGGGGGACGACGATCTCGGTCGAGGCGAGGAGCACGAGCGCCGCGCCGGCGATCGCCTGCCACCCCCAACCGCCGCGGCCGGCAGAACGGACCAGCGCGATGAACAGGAGCGCGATCCCGAAGAACAGCGTCCCCCAGCCCGAGCCGAGCTCGTACCCGAGCCCGTCGATCGTGCCCGGCAGCGCCGCCGCCGTCAGGAAGGCCCCGAAATAGAGCGCCACGGTGCCGCGCCGGATGGCCCACACCAGGAGCGTGGCGAGTCCGGCGGAGAGGACTGCCACGTTGCCGAGATTCCGGTACTCCGGCAGGGCGTTCTCGAGGACCAGCAGTCCGCCGAAGACGACGAGGAAGATCCCGACCCAGGGCAGGCCGGGGCGGCGGGTCTCGTCCGGGCCCCACTGCCAGCCGTAGACGCGGATGTACGGGCCGTCGCCTCCGGGGCCGGACGCGCCGTGGTCTCGCTCGATGCTCACGCCGATGATCTCCTCAGGCCGGCGTGACCTCGGGCTTCGGGGCCCCGTCCGGCGCGTCCTGGACTTCGTCCTCCACGTGGCTGAAGCCGAGCCGGTCGGCCAGCCGCCCGAGGATACCCGGCGCCCACCAGTTCCACTCGCCCAGCAGGCGCATCGTGGCCGGCACCAGGAGCACCCGGACAATCGTCGCGTCGAGGAAGACGGCCAGCGCCATCCCGACGCCGATGCTCTTGATCGTCACCACATCGGCGAGGGCGAAGGCCGAGAAGACGACCACCATGATCATCGCGGCGCCGGTGATCACCCCGGCTGTCCGTGACAGGCCCTCGGCAACCGCGGCGGTGTTGTTCCCCGTCCGGCGGTACGCCTCCTGGATTCGCGACAGGAGCAGGACCTCATAGTCCATCGACAGCCCGATCAGGACGGCGAACATGATGACCGGGTTGCCCGCGATCGTGAACCCGAGTGGCTCGAAGCCCAGGAACTCGCTCAGGTTGCCCTCCTGGAAGACCCAGACCAGGGCCCCGAAGCTCGCCGACAGCGAGAGCAACGTCATGATCACCGCCTTCAGCGGGATCGCCAGTGACCCGAACAGGAGGAACAGGATCACGGCCGACGCGAGGAGCGTCGTCCCGACCGCCCAGGGCATCCGATCGTTCTGGGCGACGAGGAAGTCCTCGGAGAGCGCCGCCGTGCCACCGACCATCACCCGCCCGATGCCCTCCCCCGGGTCCACCGCTCGGACACGCGGGATGACGGCCGTTCCCGCCGGCGTGGTCGGACGGAGCGGGCTGATCGCGTCGAGTCGGACGATGGTGCCCCGGATGTAGGCGTCCTTCAGCGCGGCGACCGCGGCCTCGAGCTGGGGCGGGAGCGTCCCCGCCGGTGCGGCATAGAGCTGGGCCACCTGGTCGGTGCCCAGGAGTGCGCCCGTCGAGGGATCGGGGATGGTGAACGGGCCTTCAACCCGGTCGATGCCGTCGACGGCCTCGAGGGACGCCGAGTAGGCCATGACCGCGCGGATGCTTGCCGGATCGGTGGCCTCGGTCGTCGTGTCGAGAAGGATCGTGATCGGCGAGGTCTCGCCGGGCCGGAACTCGTCCTGGAGGGCGACCCATGCATCGCGGCTCGGGATCCCGGCCGGGTAGACCGTCGCGTCCGGCACGCCCTGCTGGAGCCGGAGAAACGGCGAGCCGGCGATGAACAGGACGGCGAGGACGGGTACGAGGACGGCGATCGGGCGGCGCATGACCGCGTGGGCGACCTGCTCCCACCGGGAGTGTCTGACCGTCGGCTCGTCGCCCATGATCCGGATGCGACGGAGGAGCGAGCGGACCGACAGCGCGTTGACGCGCGGGCCGAGCATCCCGAGGAGCGCGGGCAGGAACGTCAGCGAGAACGTCACCGAGGTCAGGACCACCACCGCCCCGGAGATCCCGATGGAGCTCAGCGCAGACGCTTGGAACCAGAGGAGACCGGATAGGCCGATGGCGACGGCGATGCCTGAGAAGAAGACCGCCTTGCCGGCCGTGCCGACCGCGATCCTGACCGCCTGCTCGACGGTCCGGCCCCTGGCCAGCTCTTCGCGGAAGCGACTGGTGATGAACAGCGAGTAGTCGATCGCGAGGGCGAGGCCGAGCATCGTCGCGATGTTCAGGACGTAGATGCTCATCTCGGTCTGCCGTGCGAGGAGGTTGATGATCGCGAGCGACGCCGGGATCGCCAGGCCGGCCACGAGGAGCGGCATGCCGGCCGCGACGATTGAGGCGAAGACGAGGATGAGGACCAGGGCTGCGATCGGCAGGGACACCGTCTCGGCGCGGGCGAGGTCCTTCTCGGACAGCTCGGCCGAGTCCTTCTGGATCGGCCCGAAACCGGTGAGGGCGACGCTGTACCCGCTGGGCGGCGCGAGCTGTGCCTCGATCTGGTCGACCACCTCGACCGACTCGTCGTTCGTCATGTCGAGCCCGATGACGACGTAGGTGGCGTCGCCCTTGACGCTGATGAACCGGTCGTCGCCGGTCTGCGCATAGCCCGTGATCGCGCTGACGCGCTCGTCGTCGAGGAGCGGCGCGACGGTTTCGGCGATCGCCGCCTGGAACGCGGCGGAGCGGGCGTCGGCGTCGGGGGCATCGGACCGGAAGAGCGCCACGAACGACGTTCGCCCGCCGCCGAACTCGGCCTCGAGCCGGTCGGCGACCGCGGCGGACTCGGATTTCGGGTCCAGCCACCCGCCGGCGCTCAGCTGGTCCGCGGTGCCGGACGCCAGCGGCGCGGCGGCACCCGCGAGGACGAGCGTGGCGAGAAGGACGAACCGGCGCCGTCGATAGACGAACGCACCCCATCGGCTGAACATGACAACCCTTCCGTGGTCGACTGGGGCGTCGTCAGGGGGCGACGCTGCACTGCTCGTTGGCACCGATACCATAGAGAACAATCATTCTCCATGTCAACCGTAGCGTGCTTGCCTGACCAACTCATGCCACATATGATGAAGAACCGATGTTCCCCATGCGCGCTCGAATGACCGAACCCCAGCCTCGAGTCGAGGCCGCCTCCTTCCATGACCGTCGGTGTCATACGAGTGGTTCGGCGACTCCGGGGCCGCTCTCCGGGCGGCTTCGCATCACCCCGACGGCCATGCTGGATCGACGCGGGCTCGCGACGACGGTTTCCGCTCATCAGGTCCTTCGGCCGACGCGGAGCCCCCGATGCCTCGGGTGACCGCGGCCCACGAGCAAGGGGTCCGGAACCGGATCGTGGCGGCATCCCTGCGCGTGTTCGGCGAGCGCGGCTTCCACGGCGCCACGATGCAGGACGTCGTGCGCGAGAGCGGGCTCTCGGTCGGTGCGATCTATACGCACTTCAGAGGCAAGGACGAGCTGTTCATGGCCGCCTGCGACCTCGCCTCCGGGCGCGGTCTCGGCGAGCTCGCGGCGCGCGTCGCGACCGGCCGGACGACTGCCGAGAAGTTGGCGATCGCGGTCGGGTTCTTCTTCGATGCCGCCGAGGGCGACGATGTCGCGAACCTACCCGGCAACGCTGAGTTCCTCGTCCAGGCGTGGGCCCAGGCGGATGCGGAGCCGGCCGCCCGCGAGATGCTCGTCCGGCGGCGGGAGCAGCTGGTCCTGGCTGGCTCGATGCTCCTCGAGGAGGGGATCGCCCGCGGCGAGCTTCCGCGCTGGATCGACGCGACGGCGATCGCGCGCGCCTATACGGCACTCCTCGACGGGATGCTTCTCGCGAGGGCAGAGCAGGGCGCCGGGTGGCGCCGGGCCGATGCGGAGCGCCAGGCCCGCGAGATTCTCGCCCTCGTGATCGCGGCCGCGGCGCGACCGGATCGCCCGGACGTCGGGGAGGTCGCGCCGCGGCCGTACTCTCTCCTTGAGCCGGGCGTGTCTCGGGAGCGCGGCGCCGCGTCGTAGACTCGCCGGCGATGGCGCCATCACCGACGCCCCACGTTCAGACCGTCCTCGGCCCGATCGATCCGGCCGCCCTCGGATTCACGCTGCCCCACGAGCACACCGCGATAACCCTCTGGCAGATCCCCGGCCGATGGGACTACTGGGAGCTGACGCGCGACGAGCCGGTGATCACCGCGGAGCTCGCCCGGTTCCGTGACGCCGGCGGCTCGGCCCTCGTCGACGTCACGCTGCCTGGGGTCGGCCGGGATCCCGCCTGGCTCGTCCGCCTCGCCCGGGCCACCGGCCTCCAGATCGTCATGGGCTGCGGCTGGTATCGCGGCGCCTACTACCCGGCCGAGACGCTGGTCGATCGCCGGCCGGTCGACGATCTCGCCGACGAGCTCGTTCGTGAGGCGGAGGAGGGGATCTCGGTCGAGGGTGTCGGCGCTCCCGTCAGGCCCGGGATCATCGGAGAGATCGGGACGGACAAGCCGTGGCTGTCGGCCCAGGAGGAGCGGGTCCATCGGGCGGTCGCCCGTGCGTCCCGGCGGACCGGCCTCGCGATCACGACCCACGCTGTGATGAGCGATGTCGGGCTGGCGCAGCTCGACGTCTTCGAGGCCGAGGGCGCCGATCCAGGCCGGGTCGTCATCGGCCACGCCGACTCGTACCCGGTCCTCGATCACCACCTCGAGATCATCCGACGGGGCGCGACCATCGAGTTCGACTTCCTCGGCATGTCGTTCACGCCGCAGGAACGCCACGGCGAACCGCGCGTCATCGATCTCGTGCTCGAGCTGCTGTCACGCGGCCACGCGGACCGCTTGCTGCTCAGCCAGGACGTCTGCCACAACCAGCAGCTCCGCCGCTACGAGGGCAACGGCTACACGTACCTCCAGGAGACGTTCCTGCCGCGCCTCCGCACCCGCGGGGTCTCCGACGCCGAGATCGACCAACTGACGGTCCGCAACCCGAGGCGCATCCTGACCATCGCGTGACAGCACGCAACCGACCCTCGGTTGACCTCGCCCTGCGTCGGGTCTTGTCGAATGGCCGGGTCCGATCGTGACCCTCGGGCCTTGGAGGCGATGCTGGTGGTGGGCACAGTGGGCCGTCGGAGGTGCTCCGCATGCCCGACGCGATCATCCACACCGAGCGTCTGACCAAGCGCTACGGGCACGCCCGTGGGATCACGGACGTCGACCTCGAGGTTCGCCCGGGCGAGGTCTTCGGGTTCCTCGGCCCGAACGGCGCCGGGAAGACGACGACGATCCGGCTGCTCCTCGACTTCATTCGCCCGACGAGCGGCCGGGCGCTGCTCTTCGGGCTCGACAGCCGGCGGGACAGCCGCGCAGTCCGTCGCCGGATCGGCTACCTGCCGGGGGAGCTGACGCTCTACGACTCCCTGAGCGGCGTGGAGCTCCTGACGTTCTTCGCCCATCTCCGTGGTCTGCCGTCGATCGATGGCGGCCGCCGCGTCGCCAAGCGCCTCGACTGCGACCTGACCCGTGAGATCAAGGCCCTGTCCCACGGCAACCGCCAGAAGCTGGGCCTCGTACAGGCGCTCATGGGCGATCCCGAGCTGACGATCTTCGATGAGCCGACGCTCGGGCTCGACCCACTCGTTCAGGCCGAGTTCTTCAAGCTCGTGGACGAGCTCCGCGCGGCTGGGCGGACGCTCTTCATCTCATCCCACAACCTGCCCGAGATCCAGCGGCTGTGCGACCGGGTCGGGATCATCCGGGAAGGCCGCCTGCTGGCTGTCGAGTCGGTCTCAGACCTGAAGCGCCGAGCGGTCCGCCGCCTGGAGCTCCGCTTCGCCGAGCCGGTCACGACCGAGCGGTTCGCCAGCGTGCCCGGGGTGCGCGAGCTCGCCATCGATGGTCTCCACCTGTCGTGTGTCGTCACGGGCTCGGTCGACCCGATCCTCCGTGCCGCCCTCGAGCTACGCGTGGAGGACGTCATCAGCCACGAGCCGAGCCTCGAGGAGATCTTCCTGGCCTTCTACGGGAACGGCGTCTCCGGCGGGCCTCCCCCCGACGCCGTCCCGACCGCGGGCGCGCCCGCCGAGGAGGTGTCCCATGCTGCGTAGCGTCTTCGGCAAGGTCATCCACGACCAATGGCGGATCGTCCTGGGTTGGGCCGCCTTCGCCGGGATCTGGCCGGCGATGTACGTCGCGCTCTACCCGTCGATCGGCGCGATCGGCGAGCTGCAGCGGATGCTCGAGCAGTTCCCGCCGGCGCTCCGCGAGTTCTTCGCGTCCAGCAGTCTGGACCTGAGCTCCCCGGAGGGGTTCCTGAACATGGAGCTCTTCACGTTCGTCGCGCCGCTCCTCGTCCTCGCCTACACGGTCGTGGTATGCGGTGGTGCGACGGCGGGCGAGGAGGAGCGCGGCACGCTGGACCTGCTCCTTGCGAATCCGATCCCTCGATGGCGGGTCGTCGTCGAGAAGTCGGCTGCGTTCGTCATCGGCACGATCGTCATCGGCGTTGGGATGTGGGTTGGCGCGGCGGTCGGCGCGGCGGCGGTGGGTGTGGACCTCGACCTGGGGCTTGTGGGTCAGGCGATTGTGAGCTCACTTCTGCTTGGGTTCGCGCTCGGCGGCCTGGCGCTGGCACTCGGGGCGCTCACCGGCCGGCGCTGGCTCGCCGCCGGGGTGTCGCTCATGGTGGCGATCGCCGGGTTCTTCCTCAACGGTCTGGGTGCGCTCGTCGACTGGCTCGAGCCGTGGCGACCGATCTCGCCCTTCTACCACTACATATCGAATGACCCGCTGACCAACGGCCTCGATCCGGGGAACGTTCTCGTGCTGGTCGCCTGGGCGGTGGTCGGCGGGGTCATTGCGGTCGTGGCGTTCGAGCGACGCGACCTCGCCCGGTAGGTGCGATCTCCGATCCCAGGGACCGGGGCCCTGGTCGATCCATCGACCATCCGACGAAGGAGCGCGGCCCGAGGGACCGGAAGCGGCACCTCGGCCACCGCTCGGTCGATCTATCGACCATGAGACGAAGGACGGGCTCTCGGCCGGAGTCAGGTTCGTCGCATGGCCGATCCGTGGACCAGCCGAGGCGATGACGACCCAGCGGACGTGCGGACGAACGGACGCGGTTGGACGTTCGTCGCACGGCCGATCCGTGGACCAGCCGAGGCGCCTGGCAGGACGGCGCGGGTCGGCTGGACCAACACCGTCACGGATCACCCGTCGTCGTTGACCAAACCCAGGCCCGGGCGGCGCTCGGGCCTGGGCCGGCGGCGTTCAGCTTGTCGCGAGCGTGGCCTCGACGCTCAGTTCGACGTTGCCCTTCAGGGCGATTGAGATCGGGCAGTTCTGCTTGGCGTCCTCGGCGATCGTGGCGAACGTCGCGGCATCGATGCCGGGGACATCGCCGACCACCGTTATATGGCTCCTCGTGACCTTCCAGCCGCCACCCGCGTTGTCGAAGGTGACCTCTGCCTTCACGTTGAGCTTCGTGGCCGGCGTGCCGTTCTTCGCCAGCCGCGCGGAGAAGGCCATCGAGAAGCAGCTGCCGTGGGCTGCCGCGAGCAGCTCCTCGGGCGACGTCTTGCCGTTGTGCGGCCCAGTGCGGGCCGCCCACGAGACGGGCATCCTCGAGAAGACGCCGCTCGAGACGTAATCGATCGTGCCGGCACCGGAGATCAGGTCACCGTTCCAGGTGACGAGGGCGTGACGCTGTTCGGCCATGGCGGGTCTCCTCCAGGCAGGGTTGCTCGATCGATGTCGAACAGATCGTCGCACAAGGTCGGCCGAGCAGCGCGCGTGGACGATGAGCTCACCGACCCAGGATCGCTCGGACCTGGGTGAGGAACGGCCGATGCCGCACGGTGCGCGGCCAGACGATCCGTTGCGTCCCACCGAAGTCGCGGTGGGCGGCGACGGCCGCCGCGAATGCGGCCGCGAAGCCGTCCGCCTCGAGTGGGTCGAAACCGTCCTCCCACCACAGGCCGGCGACTCGGAGCGAGCCGGCCCGTCGTTCGATCCGTGGCTCGATCCGCCCGACGAGGCGGTCGCCGAACAGGATTGGCAGGACGTAGTACCCCCAGCGACGTTTCGCGGCCGGGACGTAGACCTCCCAGACGTAGTCGAAGTCGTGCAGCGTGCGCAGGAACCGGCGGTCCCAGACAAACGGGTCGAGGGGGGCGAGGAAGGCCACACCCGGCTCCACGCCGTCGGCCGGCTCGCCCGCCGCGACCTCGCGCTCCGACTGCTCCAGGAGCGGCCACTCGGGGCCGACGACGTAGCGTTCCCCGGGGACGCCCTCGACGATCACCGGCCGGAGGGCACCGGCCTCCACGAGCTCGGCCCGGAGCGCGTGCCGCTCGGCCGCGTCGCGGCCGGTCCCGTACCAGAGCAGCGAGTCGCCCCCGGTCCCGAGGAGGCCGTGGCCGCGGTAGCGGGAGAGGAGGCGGTGGCGGCGCTGGTCGCCCTCCGGCACCCGTGTCTCGAGAAGCTCGGCCGGGAAGAGCCGCTCGGCGAGGTCGTAGACACGGAGGTTGCCCTCCCGCCGGGCGATGCCGAGGATCCCGGCCTCGGCCAGGGCCTCGAGGATCGCTCGGACCTGGTTCGTCGGGCGCCAGTACCACTCGATCGACGCCCGGGGGCCCACGTCCCGGGGGAGCAGCGGCCCGCCCTCGCGGATCCGTCCGAGCAGCTCCTCCACGAGCGGCGCGTGCACGTCGAATGCGCCGCCGCTGTGCTCCGCGTGGTTCCGGTCCCAGGTCAGGCGGTACCACGGCAGCTCCGCGGTCGGGACGATCGAGAGCTGCTTGTTGTAGGTCTCATAGAGGACGCGGTCCCCGTACAGCCAGCGATCGGTCCACTCGCGCCGGTAGCCGGCGATGCGCGCGAGCAGCACGAGATCGTGGTTGCGGCCTGCGATCTCGAGGGGGTCGAACTGGAGCGAGCCGACCCGATCGATGACCCGGAGCACGCTCTCCGGCGCCGCCGGCAGCGCGCGCGGCGGCGCGAGCAGGTGGCGCAGGACGAGGAATCGCCGCGCGACGGCGCGGCTCAGGTGCGGGATGGGCTCGGCCACCGAGCGATGGTATCGGCCCAACCGGTGATGGGCACCCGGTCGCGATCGACGAGATCGATCACCCGGAAGGCGAGTGTGCTCCGCAGGTTGCGCCGACGTGGTTCCTGGGTTGCGTGATCAGCTCGGTCGCAGCCTGGGAGATCGATGGGATCGATCAAACGACCCGGCCGTCGGACTTGGCGCCGTGCGCGCGGTCGGTGAGCCGGCGCGGATCCTCGCCTGACCGGCCGGCCGATCGGGATCAGCGCGCTCATCGGCTTCCTCATGCTCATCGGGATCGTCGTGACGAACGCGATCGTCCTGCTCGATCTCGTGGAGCAACTCCGGCACAAGGGGATGACGACCGACAGGGCGCTCATCCAGGCGGGCCGCACCCGCGTCCGCCCGATCCTCATGACCGCCGTGGCGACGATCATCGCGCTCGCGCCGCTCGCGCTCGGGTTCAACGAGGGCTCGATCATCGCGGCTGAGCTGGGGACGGTCGTCATCGGCGGCCTGATCAGCTCCACGCTGCTGACCCTCATCGTGGTCCCGGTGATCTACTCGCTCGTGGATGTGGCGAAGGTCGGGGTCCGCCGGCGCTTCGGCGGGCATCCAGGCTCGCCGCACACCGCCGGATATGGAGCTGCGAGGCCGGGAGCCCGCGGCCGCGCGGTCAGGGGGACCGCGGCCCGGTGCCGACCAGCGCGGCGAGCCGGTCGATGAACGCGGCCTGCGAGGCGTTCGCCCTGCGACGGGCTTCTTCGATCGGGAACCAGGTGACGCGGTCGATCTCCGGGAACGTCCGTAGCCGGGAGCTACCCGGTGGCCATGGCATCTCGAACGTGTTCGAGGTGGCCGTCGCCGGATCGAGGTCGCCCTCCACCGCCCAGCAGTGGACCCGCTTGCCGCTCGCCTGGACCACCGACCCGAGATCCAGCGGCGGCTCGGCCGGGTCGCCGGCCACCGCGGCGAGCGCATGGCCGGTCTCCTCCTCGAACTCGCGGGCGGCGGCCGCGAGCAGCTCGTCGCCGTCGTCGGGCTCACCCTTCGGGATCGTCCAGTGCCCGTGGTCGCGGCTCGTGAAGAACGGGCCGCCAGGATGGGCGAGCAGCACCTCGAGCTCGCCGTCGTGGCGCCGGTAGAGGAGGATCCCCGCGCTGATCCGACGACTCACAGGCCGCTGTTCCCTGGAGTCCGATAGCGGCGGTGGCGCTGGCGGATGTGGACCGCACCGCCTTCTCGGGGAACGACGCTGACCGAGCCGTCGTGCTCGAGCGTGGCCAGCCGGACCTCGGAGATCGACTCGAGGCCGTGCTCGCGGAGGGCCGCCTGGAGGTCCTCGTCGTCCAGCCCCTCATGCTCGAGGGCCGGGCGCAGCCAGGCCCCGTCGAGGGCGATGGTGGTCGGGGGGACGTCGATCAGCCGCCGGAACGCCGGGAAGCGGCGCCGGGCCCCGGCGACGACGTGGTTGACCCCGAAGAGCGTCAGGATGATGGTGAGAGCCCCCGGGAGCGAGGCGTCAGGGCCGGTCATCGCCGGCTGGAGCGCGTTGGCCGCGAGCAGGATCGCGGCCAGGTCGAACAGGGTGAATTGGCCGAGCTCTCGCTTGCCTGACAGGCGAAGGGCCGCGAGGAAGATGGCGTACACGACGAGGCTGCGAACGACGAGCTCCAGCGGCGGCACCCCGAATCGCCAGAGGTCGCTCGCGGGATCGAACATGGGCGCATCCTCGCACAGGTCGGCGGTGTACCCTCCGGCCGTGCCACCCGAGATTCGCCGCGTGGACCCCAACGAACTGCCTGCCTGGCTGGAGGCGATCACGACGACGTTCCTGGACCGCCCGGACGTGGTCGCGATGACCCGGCAGGTCACCGAGCACTGGGACTTCCAGCGCGTCTGGGGGGCGTTCGACGGACGGGTCGTGGGAACGCTCAGGACGTGGGCCACGGAGCTGACCGTCCCCGGCGGCGGCCACGTGCCGGCCAGCGCCGTGACAGCGGTCACCGTGCTCCCGACGCATCGCCGGCGGGGCGTGATGCGCTCGATGATCGGCGCCGAACATGACGCGGCCCGGGACCGCGGCGAGATCCTCGGGCTGCTCTACGCCTCCGAGGCGCCGATCTACGGTCGCTTCGGGTACGGAACCGGTGTCACGACGTGCTCCTGGACGATCGACAGGCGCTCGACCGCATTCCAGGGGCCGCCCGCCAGCGGGGTGGACTTCGCGCCGATCAACGTGGAGACGCGTGACCTGATGCGGGATCTCTATGACCGCCACCGGCTCGCACAGGTCGGCGAGATCCGGCGGCGCGATTTCACGTTCGGCCTCGATCTCGCCCTGATCGAGTTCGCCTGGGAGCCCCCGTGGAAGGGCTGGGTGATCGTTCACCGGGACGCGGCCGGCCAGCCGGACGGCTACGCTCGGTACTCCGCGGAGGCCAAGTGGGAGGAGCGCCAGCCGCGCTCCGTGCTCAACGTTCAGGATCTCGTGGCCCTGACCGACGAGGCGTACGACGCCCTCTGGACGTTCCTGATCGAGGTGGATCTCGTCGCGACCGTCAAGGCGGAGCGTCGGTCGCTCGACGAGCGGATCCCGTGGCGCCTCACGAACCGGCGAGCGGCCAAGCCGACGGAGATCGGGGACGGCCTGTGGGTGGCCTTGCTGGACATCCCACGCGCGCTCGAGGCTCGCACCTACGAGCGGGCGGGCGACCTTGTCCTCGAGGTCATCGACGCCGAGCCGGGCAGCGGCCGGACACGGGTTCGACTCGAAGCCGGTTCGGACGGTGTGCGCTGCGCGCCCACGACCGCGGACCCGGATCTGATGGTCCATGCGGACGCCTTGGGTGCCGCCTACCTCGGTGGGACGCCGCTCCGTCATGCGGTCCTGGCGCGCGGGTACGACGAGGGCCGCCCCGGAGCCCTGGTCGCGGCGGACGCGCTCTTCAGGACGCTCGACGAACCCCGCTGCATGACGTTCTTCTGAGGTCCTGCCTCGGTCGACCGGCGACACTGCCTTCTCCGGCCCGGGCCCGCGCCGGTACCGGGGCCCGACTCCGGGTCGGCGCCGGTGCCGGGATCACGCGCCGGGCGCGGGGTGCGGACACCTTCCCCCGCCGGTCGACGCCTTCCTTCGCCGGCCCGCGCGTCCACCTCGAGCGGCGCCCGGCCGCCTGTCCCGACCCCCGGGGCGGACGTTCGGCCGTGGCGAACCAATCGCCGGAATCGCCGCCCGGGTCTCGCTCCGACACGTCACGCCGCGCGCGATTCGGCCGATCGGTTCGGCTGCGGCGAACATCGGGCCGCGGGCGCCAGAGCCCACCAGCGCCGGTTCGCGGGCCCCGGGAGCCGCCGCCCGGAGCCGCCGCCCGGAGCCGCCGCGCCCACGAGCGCTGCCGCCCGCCGGCGCTGCTATCTGGCCGTGCGGAGGACTCTCCGGCCCTCGGACGGGCTCGGCCCGACCCGGCGTGGCTTAGCCTGGTCGGTGCGGACGGCCACCACGGGCACACGCCGGGACATGCCTGTGGCGGGGGACCCGTCGTTGACGCCTCGGGCGCTAATCCCGATAATCTGACTCGGGATTGCAGCGGCGCCGTCGTCCCCCGGCGCCGAGCCCCGTCCAGCGGCCTCCGCAGAGGCCCATCGAGGAACCGATGACCTCCACCCGCGACCTCGTCGCCGACCGCCGCGACCAGTACGCCTTCCACGACGACATCGTCTACCTGAAGGAGACGAAGCGCGGCCTCACCCGCGACACCGTCGAGGAGATCAGCCGGTTCAAGAACGAGCCGGACTGGATGCTCCAGTCCCGCCTGCGAGCCTACGAGCACTTCCTGAAGCGGCCGATGCCCGTCTGGACGGACGGCCTGGGCAGGATCGACTTCGACAAGATCGTCTACTACCGAAAGCCGTCCGAGCGGGAGGAGAAGTCCTGGGACGACGTCCCCGAGCAGATCAAGGCGACGTTCGAGAAACTCGGCATCCCGGAGGCGGAGCGCAAGTTCCTCGCCGGCGTCGGCGCCCAGTACGACAGTGAGGTCGTCTATCACTCCGTGAAGGAGGAGCTGTCCAAGCTCGGTGTCGTCTTCATGGGCACGGACCAGGCGCTCATCGAGTACCCGGAGATCTTCCGCAAGCACTACGGCACCGTCGTCCCCCACGAGGACAACAAGTTCTCGGCGCTCAACGGCGCCGTCTGGTCGGGCGGTTCGTTCGTCTACGTCCCGAAGGGCGTCGAGGTGCCGCTCCCGCTGCAGGCCTACTTCCGGATCAACGGCGAGAACACCGGCCAGTTCGAGCGGACGCTCATCGTCGTTGAAGAAGGCGCCAAGGTCCACTACATCGAGGGGTGTGTCTACCCGCAGGAGCTCATCAGCCTCGGTGACTCGATGATCCCGATTGAGGAAGTCACGCCGGGGATGAACGTCATGAACAGCTCCGGCGTCGAGGCGCCGGTGTCCGCTGTTCGGCGCCGAACCTACTCAGGGGACCTTCTCAAGATCGTGCCCGTGTCAGTGGGGAACGCCTTCGAGGTCACCCCGGAACATCCAATCCTTGCTCTTCGGCGAGAGCGGGCCGCTGTCTGGACCGGGTCGATCTGGGTGATGGAGGAAGACGCCCTTCATACATCCGAGCCCGACTGGATTCCCGCTGGTGAGTTGAGGGAGCGCGATCTGATCTGCTTCCCCGTCGCGGCCAAGCAGGTCGATCATCCGGAGATCTCCGACGACCTGTTGCGCTTCCTCGGCTACTACCTCGCCGAGGGCAGTGCGTTCGAGAACGGGGTCCATGGCGCACCCACGGTCAACCTCTCGTTCAACACGAACGAGCGGGCCATCATCGACGACGCACGAGCTCTGATGACGTCACTGGCTGGCAAGCCCGCGGGATTGCACGAGCTGCCCAAGACGCACGATGCCCGGGTGTACGTGTACTCCCGTGAACTCATGGAGCTCTGCAAGAAGTACTGCGGCACGGGCTCGGCGACCAAGCGACTGCATGCGGACCTCATGGAGCTACCGCCGGCGCGACAACGCCTGCTCCTGGAGACATATATCGCCGGTGACGGCAACCGCTACAAGCTCCCGAGTGGAAACACGCGGACGCGGACCATTACGACATCACAGACGCTGGCGTTCCAGGTGCAGGAGATCGTCGCCCGACTCGGCACGTATGCGGGGATCAACATCAGGAAGGCTTTCAGCGAGGTCATGCCCGATGGCCGTCGGATCAGCCATCGCGAGGCATACGTCGTCCACTTCGCGGACGAGCAATCGAATAAGTACGTCTGGTTCGATGCTGGGCGGAACTGCTTCTGGGTACCGATCCGCAAGGTCGAGAAGCGGCCGTACGAAGGCTTGGTCTACAACCTCGAGATGGCGAGCGCACCAAATGCCTATCTTGCCCGCGGTTTCGCCGTTCATAACTGCACGGCCCCGATCTACGCGACCGATTCGTTGCACGTGGCGGTGGTCGAAGTCGTCGCATTGCCGGGATCCAAGGTCCGCTACACGACAATTCAAAACTGGTCGAATGACGTGTACAATCTCGTCACGAAGCGTGCACACGCGCACGCGAATTCGACAGTCGAGTGGATCGACGCTAACACGGGCTCGCGCAAGACCGTCAAATTTCCCAGTATCTATCTGCGCGGCGAGAATGCAAGCGCGGACATCATCTCGGTCGCGGTGGCGGGACGGGGGCAGCACCAGGACACCGGCGCGAAGGCGATCCACCTCGCCCCGAACACGACGTCGAGGATCGTCTCCAAGTCCGTCTCGAAGGACGGCGGCCGGGCCACCTATCGCGGCCACCTGAAAGTCTCTCCGGGCGCGACCGGGGTCGTCGCGAGCGTCCGGTGCGACGCGCTCATGCTCGACGACGAGAGCCGGAGCGACACGTATCCGTACATCGACATCCAGGAAGACGACACGACGATGACCCACGAGGCCACCGTCGGCAAGATCAGCGCTGACCAGATCTTCTACCTGATGAGCCGCGGCCTCACCGAGAACGAGGCCCAGAACCTCGTCATCCAGGGCTTCCTGGAGGTCTTCACGAAGGAGCTCCCGATGGAGTACGCCATCGAGTTCAACCGCCTCGTGAAGCTCGAGATGGAGGGCTCGCTCGGGTGACCTCGACCTCCACCCCGTCGGAGGCTGTCCCCGCTCCGAACCCCGGCGGCACCCGGCCTGTCCGGTCTCCTCGGCGCTCGCCAGCGGACCTCCCGTTCCGGTTCGCCGACGAGGCCCTCGCGCGCCGGTTGGCGACGGAGCGCTCCGAGCCGGACTGGCTCCTTCTCGACCGCCTCGCCGGCGCGGCGGCCTTCGCGGCCCTCCCGACCGAGTCGAACCAGCTCTACACCCCGTACATCGACCTCCGGGGCGCCGTCCTCGACGCCGTTCGCCCGTGGATCCACACGGCCTCCGCCCCGGTTCCTGGTGCATCCGCGGAGTTGCCGGACGGCGTCGACGGCGTCATCGATCTCCGCGAGGATGCCGTTGTCGCACTGGCGCTCTCGCCGGCGGCCGTCCGGGCAGGCGTGATCCTCGAGACCTTCGGCGCTGCGCTCGCGCGCGACCCCGACGGCTTCCGTGCCGACATCGAGGGCGGCGGATCGCTCCCCGCCGACGACAGGCTCGCCCAGCTCGCCCGTGGGTTCTGGAGCCAGGGCGTCCGGCTCGTGGTGCCCGCGCGTGTCCGGCTCGCCCATCCGATCCTCGTTCGGTGGGGGAGCGGCAACCCCGGCCGCGCCCTCGTCAGCCGGACGTTCGTGCGGCTCGGCGTTGGGGCCGAAGCCTCGCTCGTCGAGGAGCAGGTCCCGTCCGGCGCGGAGGTCGAGTGCGCAGCGGGCGAGATCGTCCCACAGGGCCTCTTCCACGGCACGATTGAGGTCGTGCTCGGCACGGACGCCCGCCTCGCCGTGGCGGCGATCCAGGACCTGGGATCGCGCCAGGTCGCCTTCCAGCACCGCTTCGCGCGGATCGGCAAGGGGGCGTCGCTCCACTGGGCGATGGCCCAGCTCGGGTCGAGGCTCACCCGCTCGCGCGTGGACAACCGCCTCGAGGGGGACCGGAGCTCCGTCGAGCAGGTCGAGATCGTGTTCGGGACGGACGAGCAGCTCTTCGACCTGACCAGCTACACCCGCCACATCGGCCGCGACACGACCGGCAACCTGCTGTCGAAGGGCGCGCTCCTCGATCGGGCGCGGTCGTACATGAAGGGCCTGATCACGATCGAGCGCTCGGCCGTCGGGACGGACTCGTTCCTCGGCGAGTTCGGGATGAACCTGTCGAGGGCAACGCGAGCGGTCGCAATCCCGTCGCTCGAGATCGACCAGCCGGACTGCCGCCGAGCCGCCCACTCCTCCTCGGTCGGCCCGATCGACCCGAACCAGCTCTTCTACCTCGAGTCGCGCGGGATTCCCCCCGACGAGGCTCGGAAGTTCATCGTCCTCGGGTTCCTGGAGCCGGTCGTCGCGCGCGTCCCGCTCGAGGCGGCGCAGGAGCGCCTGCGCGAGCTCCTCGAGGTGAAATGGGCCGCCGGACTCGCGGCCGGATCGGATGGCGTGACCGGCTCGGCCGGCGGCGCGGCCGCCTGATTCGGCTAACGGCGTGCGCCGGATCGACCTCCTCGCCCTTGCAGACCTGCTCGAGGGCACGATGCAGATGGTCTGGGCCGACGGCACGGACCCCGTCCTCGTCGTCCATACCGGGGGCGTTGTCCGAGCCTTCCAGGGCACCTGTACCCACGAGTACTTCGAACTCGACAAGGGCTTCCTGACCGGCGGCGGCTCGCCCGGCCCGAACGGCGAGCCGGCTGGCACGCTGACCTGCGCACTCCACCTGAGCCGGTTCGACCTCGGTACCGGCGAGGCCCTCGACCCGCCCGCCGAGCTGCCCCTCGCCGCCTACGACGTCGTCATCGAAGACGGCCGGGTCCTCATCGAGGTCCCGGACGGGCCGCTCCCCGTCAACGAGTAGGTGCCGGACCGCCCGGCGCTTCCCGGACGGCTACTACCAGTAGCGACTTCGCCACGAATGAGCACGACCCATGGCCGACTTCCGACGAAACCGCCGGAATCGGCTTACCCCTCTGTGCTCGTTCATCTCAGATTCGCAACTGGGAGTGGAATCGGCGGCACGGCTGACCGGTCTACGGCGTGAGCATCAGCCTGGACGCGGCACTCGCCTCAATGGCGTCCCACGAGAAGGGGAGCGGCACGGTGCCGCCGGTCGCCCAGTCGTCGATGAGGTCGCCGTAGTGGCGGTCGAAGGGGTTGCCGCTCTGGCCGGTCGTGATGACGATCCGGGCCTCATCGAGCGCGGACATGTCCACCGTGAGCCGGTAGGACGGGCCGTTCGAGACCCGGAAGATGGAGTCGAGGCCGGCCGGCACGAAGTCGGGGTCCTCGGGATCGGGGAACGCCCGCCACGTCTGGTAGTAGTTGTTGTTGACGGCGCCGTCGGCGCCCGCGACCTGCCGGGCGCCGCTGTTGAAGTACCACTCCAGCGGCCCGACCCCCGAGACGCCGAGCGTCTGCTCCCTGAAGTTCACGGTGTGCAGCCGGCCCCAGGTCCAGCGGCCCGGGGCGCCGAGCGCCGAGCGGAGCGCGGCGGCCGTCCGATCGATCGCCGAGGAGATGACCTCGCGGGCGCGCTCGCCCCCTGAGGTCGAGGTGTCGTCCCACCACGGGCTGGACGGATCCTCGAGCGCGGCGATCAGCGCCTGCCACGAGAACGGCGAGCCGACGTAGTCGCGTGCGAGCGACCCTAGCTCGTCCTCAAAGATCGCCCGGATGAGCGTGAATTCGGTGGTGATGTAGGCAGCACAACCCGTCGAGTCGATGCCGCACGTCCGGTCCCAACGCTTGATCCGGTCGAGCAGGAGCCGCCCGTCCTCGGTCGCCGGCCGGGCCTCCGCCACGAGCGCCGGGACGATCCGGTCCGCCCGCAGCACGTAGGTGTCCACCTGGATCGCCCGGAGATCGGCCGGCGTGAGGCTCCCCGCGGGCGCGGCGATGAGGAGATCCGCGATGCGCTGGGCCCGGTAGCCGGGATCCCAATCGTCCCCGACGAAGTACGGGTACTCGCCGTCCACCGCGGCGTTGTTGGCGCTGACGATGAAGCCGCTCGGCGGATTGAGCTGCCAGGGCAGGTCGTCGAATGGGATGTAGCCGGTCCACTCCTCCGTCCCGGACGCGCCGTCGCGGATCCGGTCGCCGGTCGGGTCGCCGTCACGCACGGGCACGAGGCCCGGGAACTGGTAGCCGATGTTCCCATCCACGTCGGCATAGACGAAGTTCTGGCTCGGCGAGCCGTACCCCTCCAGCGCGGCTCGGAAGCCCTCGAAGTCGCGGGCGGTGTTCAGTCGGAGGATCGAGGTGAAGGCGCCGTCGGGCTCCCGGGTCGAGGTCCACTGGAGGGCGACGGGTGCCTCGTCGGCGAGGCGCTTGTCGACGTCGTTGAGGATCGGGCCGTGCCGGGTGGACCGGACCTGGATCGTGACGTCGTCGCCGCCGGCGACCTTGATCGTCTCCGTCCGGACCTCGAACGGGAGTGACGTGCCCTGGTAGAGGTAGCGGGTCGGATCGGCCGGATCGACGGTCTCGCGATAGAGATCCTGGACATCGGGGCCCACGTTCGTGGCGCCCCACGCGATCCGGTCATTGTGGCCGAGCACGACGGCAGGAACGCCGGGGAAGGAGACGCCGGTGACGTTGTACGGGCAGGCGTCGGACACGACCCGGCAGCGGAGCCCGTTCATGATCCAGACGCTCGGCATGGAGAAGCCGAGGTGCGGGTCGTTCGCCAGGAGCGCCCCGCCGGTCGCAGACTTCGAGCCGGCGACGACCCAGTTGTTCGAGCCGATCCCGCGGCTGCCGACCAGGCCGGCAGCGGTGTCGAGGCCTCCGAGCGCGAGGGCCCTGTCGCCGAGTTCGGCGACGTCGCGCCAGGCCGAGGCGATCTCGGATGAGAGCGCGAGCGGGGCGGCGGTTGAGCCCGTCGCGCCCCTCGCCGGCGCCGTTGCGGTTCCGGTCGCGCCCGCGCCGCCGGAACCCGGCAGGCCGGACGGCGTGATCACCGGCGCACCGGGGCCGTAGGCGGGGAAGAGGGCATCCGTGCGCGCGGCATCACCGAGCCTGGCGTCGGCGAGCAGCCGGAAGATCTCCGTGTCCATGTTGCCGCCCAGGTTCCAGGCCTGGACCTTCTGCCAGGCCGCCGAATCGAGCGGCGTCCAGGGCTCCGGCGTGTACCCGCCAAGGCCGCCGGTCCCGGCGAGGAGGCCGGCCACGACGAACGCCGGCCCCAGGGATCCCTCGTTGTCCGCCAGCCAGGCGTTGACGCCGTCGGCGTACCACTCGAGCGCGTCGCGGGCGTCCTGGGGCATCGCGTCGAGGTCGCGCTGCGCGGCCTGCCGCCAGCCGAGCGTCCGGATGAACCGGTCCGTGTCGACGCTGTCCTCACCGAAGATCTCGGACAGGCGGCCGGAGCTGATGCGGCGCCAGACCTCCATCTGCCACATCCGCTCCTGGGCGTGGACGTAGCCCTGGGCCAGGAAGAGGTCGTGTGGATCGTCCGCCCGGATCTGGATGATCCCGGCCTGGTCCCGGATCACGGTGACGGGTGCGTGAAGGCCGTCGATCCGGAGCGTGCCCGATGCCTGCGGAAGCCCCCGGCCGGTGACCGCGGCGAGGAGCCCGACGACCGCCACGAGGGCGACGACGACGAGGATGGCGACCACCCGAAGCCCCCGGAGTCCCCACCGAACAAGTCGCACCACCGCTGTCTCCCGTTTCTGCCGGCCGCTCGGGCCCTCCCGGATGTCGTGGGTAGTCTGCCCCGCAGCGGGTTGCCCGTGCGGTGCGTCAGCGCGGGAGCTCGACCCCGAGGCCCCTCACCGCTGCCACCCGGGCGATCGCGTCGGCGAACACGACGTCGGCCAGACCGACGCCCAGGTGTGTCACGACGACCCGGCCGGCGGGCCGCGGCGTGCCCGCGAGGATCGCCTCGCCGAGCATCGCGTCCGGGTCCGGGTAGCCGTCGAAGTTCCCCGCATCGCGATTCGCGAGGTACTGCTCGCGATGGTCGACGAGGAAGAGCGCGGCATCTCGGGCGACCTCGGCGGCGCAGTAGGTCGCGTAGTCGATGGGAACGATCGTGGCGCCCTCGGCGAGCCAGTCATTCGTCATCGACTGGCGCTCCACCGCCGGCCCGAACGAGGCCGCCGTCAGCACGACGTCGGCGCCGTCGATCGCGCTTCGGGCGTCGTCGTGGGCCACGACGCTCCCGATCCCCTCCGTCTCGCGGGCCGTGGTCGCCAGTCGCTCGGCGCGGGTCCGATCGCGATCGAAGAGGTGGAGCTCCACGCCGGGCAGGACGTGCCCGAAGACCGGGAGGTGCGAGTGGCCCTGCACCCCGGCGCCGATGAGCGCCGCCCGTGGTGGTCGTCCCGCGACCGTGGGTCCGTAGCGCCGGATCGCGACACCCGAGACGGCCGCCGTGCGCTGTGCGGTGATCGGGCCGCCGTCGAGGATGGCGGTTGGAATGCCCGTTTCCGGGTCGTTCAGGATCACCGTCGCGCTGATGCCGGGTAGCCCGAGGGCGGTGTTCGTGGCAAAGCCGGCGACCCACTTCATCCCGACGAGATCGCCGGCGACGGTTTCGCCTCGGTAGATCGCGGGCATGGCGTGGATGAAGGACGCGGCCGGTCCGGGGTGGATCGCGAGCTTCGGCGGCAGCTCGGCGCCATTCGGCGTCGCCAGCGCGACGAGCGTCCGCTCGGCGAGCGCGAGCCGCTCCGATATCCCGGGCATCGCCGCCTCGACGTCGGCGGCGGAGAGCCAGCGGAGCGGGGGCAGCGGCGGCACGTTCGGCATGGCTCGGAGTGTACCGCCCGGCACGGGTCCGTCCGGACTCGACCGGCTAGGATTCATTCCATGCCGCTCGATCTCGCCCAGAGCCTGGAGAACCTCAAGCTCGAGCGCGACGCGATCCAGCTGTACGACGCGCTCGCCACGATCGAGAAGGATCCCCGGCGCGCAGCCGCCTTCCGGACGATCGCCGGGAACGAGCGCCGGCACGCCGAGGTCTGGGCGACGCGCCTCTCCGAGCTGGGCGCGACCGTGCCGGCCCCTGCCGGCCCGCGCTTCCGGGTGCGCGTGATCGTCGCCCTCGCCCGGCTCCTCGGGACTCACGCGGTCCGTGATCTCGTCCTCGCGCTCGAGGGGGACGAGGAGGAGATCTACATGGCCCAGGCCGCGCCCGAGGTGGAGGCCATCGCCGCCGACGAGCGAGAGCATGCCGAGATCTGGCGCCGCCTGTCGGTCGACCGGTCGAACGGACTCGGGGCGCGGTTGGGAGGCGCACCGGGCCGCGCCCACGCGGCCGTCGCGGCGGACACGGAGCATCACGCCGCCGCCCGCCGCGGGATCGAGAGCCCGGCGGAGATCGCGTCTCGCGAACGCTGGCACCGGGCGAGCCGCTCCGGCACGCTCCGGGCCGTCATCTTCGGCGTCTCGGATGGGCTCGTCTCCAACCTCGCCCTCGTGATGGGCGTCGCAGGCGCGGGCGCCGCGGTCGGTGAGGGCCGGTTCGTGCTGCTTGCCGGGATAGCCGGCCTTCTCGCGGGGGCGTTCTCGATGGCCGCCGGAGAGTACATCTCGATGCAATCCCAGCGGGAGCTGTTCGAGCGGCAGATCGAGCTCGAGCGCGCCGAGCTGGAGGCGATGCCGGAGGAGGAGCAGGAGGAGCTCGCCGCGGTCTATCGGGCGAAGGGCTTCACGGCGGACGAGGCCCGCACGATCGCGGCCCGGATGTTCTCCGACCCGCAGCACGCGCTGGACACGCTCGTTCGCGAGGAGCTGGGCCTGGACCCGGACGAGCTGGGGTCGCCCTGGGGGGCCGCGTTCGGCTCGTTCGTCGCGTTCGGGGTCGGGGCGATCATCCCGGTGGTGCCATACCTGTTCGGCTCGGGGAGCGCCGCGTTCTGGGGCGCGATCATCGCGTCCCTCGCGGCCCTGTTCGTCGTCGGCGCCGGCGTGAGCCTGCTCACCGGCCGGAGCCTCCTCTTCTCGGGCGCCCGGCAGGTGGGAATCGGGGCCGCGGCGGCCGGGGTGACCTACCTGGTCGGGACGGTCATCGGCGTGTCGGTCGCGGGCTGAGACGTGCCGGACCTGCGGGCCCTCCTCGTCTCGGCCGGTGTGGGCGCGGGCATCGCCGCCTTCACGATCCTGTTCTGGCGGTGGCCCCTCGCGATGGGCATCGGCGCGGGGATCCTGCTGGGTGGGCTGGCCCTCACCGGGACGATCTCCATCGGCCACGACGCCGCGGCGGCGGACGCCGCCTGGCGAGCCGCGGCGCCGGACCTCCAGGATCCGCCTGCGGAACCGTCCACCGACGTGGTGGTTCAGCCGCCGTCTTCGGCGCGGGGCCACGATCGTCCGTCCGGTGACTGATCTCGGGTCCCGGCTCCGCGCCGAGGGGCTGGCGCCGGGCAGCTGGTCCAACGGCCCGTTCGAACGCTATGACGCTCACGACCACGGCTTCGACAAGGTCCTCGTCTGTGCGTCTGGTTCCGTCCGATTCGGCCTGCCCGATCTCGGGCACTCGGTCTCCCTCGCGCCGGGCGATCGCCTCGATCTTCCGGCCGGCACTCGCCACGACGCGACCGTGGGGGAGCACGGCGTCACCTGCCTCGAGGGCCATCTTCCCGCGGGGCGCCTGCCGGCCCTCGTGCACCGACCAGCCGGGACCTGGTAGCGGCGCTCCGGCCGGGACCTGGCAGCGGCGCGACATGCGAATCGAACGGCCCCCGGAAGTCCCGGGGGCCGTCGTGGAGGAGGAGCGCAATGGATCAGTGGGTCCAGCGGGCGCCGAAGTCGAAGGATTCGGAGGGATCGGAGGCTCGACGCCCATCCTCGCCGAACAGGATGCTGAGCAGCGAGAACAGCGCCAGGAGCCCGAAGCCGGAAGAGACGATCATGATGGGTACCTGTCGCGGACCGAATGCCGTCGGATCGGGCCGTCTGGCGTCCCGATCCCGTCGCAGCGCGACGAGCCTCGACATTCGAATTGACCTTGCATCCGGATGATAGCCTAATCTCGTTAGGCTGACAAGCGGTTCTCCTTATGAGATTGAGATTGATGGCAGATAAGAGCGGTCTGGATCGGATCGACGCACGGCTCCTGGAGCTTCTCCAGGAGGACGGCCGGCGACCGTACGCGGAGCTCGGGGCCGAGGTTGGGATCAGCGGGCCGGCCGCGCACGAGCGGGTGAAGAAGCTCGAGGCCCGCGGCGTCATCACCGGCTATGGCGCGCGCGTCTCGGCCGAGGCGGTCGGCCTCGGGGTCCTCGCCTTCACCTGGGTGACGCAGGCGCCGGGGACGGTCGTAACGGACCTGACCGGCGACTTCGGCGCGATCCCCGAGATCGAGGAGTGCCACCACGTCACCGGCGAGGCGGACTACCTCCTCAAGATCCGCGCGCGCGACACGCGCGACCTCGAACGGGTGATTCGCGCGGTCCAGGCCACGCGCCACGTCTTCTCGACGGAATCGGACGTCGTCTTCTCGACGGCATTCGAGCGGCGCCCGATCCGGCCGGCGGAGCGGCCATAGGAGCGCTTCGGCCCAGGCCGGCACCTTCGTGGGCTGCAAGCTCCAGGCTCGCCTCGGAGGTGGTTTCGATGCAAGCCGACGCCTATGCGCGGGGTGCATGAGACCGGCCGATCTACGATCCGTGATATCGGTGTTCAGCCGCAGGGCGCATGGCAGGGCGCAGCTCATGGCGCTGCTGCATCAACGGCGACATCGAGCTTGCGCTGGTGGACGAGCTGATGCACTCGGCGCATGGCCCCCACGTTGCGGCCCCCGGCCCGCGGGTCAGTCCCGTGAATCCGCCGGCTCCATGGGCTCGAACCGGTCCGGCGGCGGTAGCTGGAGGTACTCCCGATGCTCGCGCAGGACGGCTTCGACCTGACCGCGATCCAGACCGCGCTCGCCGCCACCGAGCCGGGCCGCGATCCACGTCG
The DNA here is from genome assembly GCA_013822395.1 of Anaerolinea sp. GTDB lineage: Bacteria > Chloroflexota > Limnocylindria > Limnocylindrales > CSP1-4 > UBA5189. The sequence continues at coordinate 42,692 of PNKK01000001.1, forward strand.
CCTCGGCGGGCAGTTCCGCGTCATCGAGATCCTGCTCTCGCCGCGCCCCGTCGAGGAAGACCACCGCGACGAGCCCGCCGCCCGCCACGAGGCCCACGAGGAGCAGCCACCACTGGAACTCGGCCATCAGCGCCCGGGGCCAACGTGAGACATCGGCGCGAGTCTACGGGCAACGTTCGCGATGCGCCCGCAGCTCGATGCCACCCTCGATGGGGACGGGCGAACACGCCCGACCCGACCGGTCGCCGGAAAGCCGGGCGACCGGCCCACTACACTCCCCGCCACGATGATCGACCTCACCCCGGATCCCATCGCGCTCCAGCTCGGGCCGCTGCCCATCTACTGGTACGGCGTCGCGTACGCGGTCGGCCTTGCCTTGTCCTATGTGGTCCTCGTCCGCCAGGCGCGCCGGTTCGGCCAGGACCCCGAGCTCATCACGAACGGGGTCATCGTCATCGCCATTGCCGCGCTGATCGGCGGCCGCCTCTACCACGTCATCGACCAGTGGCAGCTCTATCGGGACGATCTCCTGAGGATCGTCATGCCCCCGTATTCCGGCCTCGGCGTGTATGGGGGTCTGCTCACGGGGACGCTCGCTTTCATCCTCCTGGTCCGGCATCACAGGGTGAGCCCATGGGTCTGGGCGGACGTCGTCGCGCCGGCCTTGTTCACGATGCAGGCGATCGGCCGGTGGGGGAACTTCTTCAACCAGGAGCTGTACGGGCCGCCGACCAGCCTGCCGTGGGGCATCGCCATCGACTGCGCCCATCGGGTGGCGGCCTACCCGTGCGAAACGCTCCCCGAGGCGACGACCGGCTTCCAACCGCTCTTCCTGTATGAGTCGGTGTCCGGGGTCGTGGGGGCGCTCTTCCTGATCTGGCTCTCGCGCCGGCGGCCGTACCGGCTCAGGCCAGGCGACCAGATCCTGATCTTCTTCATCTGGTACGCGGTCGTCCGGTTCGCGCTCGAGTCACTACGGACCGGAAACTGGGTGATCGGCGGCATCCCGACGGCCCAGCTCATGTCCGTCCTCTTCGCCCTCGGGGCATTCCTGGTGCTGCTCTCCCGGCACCGGCGGCCAAAGGCGGACGGGTCGGCAGGTGGCGAGCCGGACGGGGACCTCGAGCCCGACGGCGGGACCGAGGCGAGCATGGATGCGGCGCGCCCGCGCCCGCGCGACTGACCGCGGGGATGGGCGACGATCCCGAGGCGGAGCCCCGGCGCGCCCGACGGCAGCGGGCGAGGCTCTCCCCGCAGGCCCTCGCCGCCGCCCGGGGTGGCGTCCGCGAGGGGCTCGACTGGCTCGGCCGGCCCCCGGATGCCACGGCGGGGCTCCTCGTCCGAGCGGTCGCCGTCCTCGCCCGCTTCCTCCTCTTCGCGGTCTTCCGGTTCCGCGTGACGACGAGCGGCCAGGAGCACCTGCCGGCCGGCGGTGGCTACCTGGTCGTGGCGGCGATCCACCGCGGCTGGATGGACCCGTTCCTGATCCTGCATGCCTTGCCGCTCGAGCCGCGAGCCTGGTTCCTCGGCAGCGGGCCGTCGGCCTTCTCGGCGCGGTGGCGGGAGTGGCTGCTCCGCCGGATCGGCGGGATGCTCCCCGTCTGGCGCGGCGGGGTGGGGGTGGACCAGCATGTGGCGTCGGCGCGGGCGGTGCTCGCGAACGGCGGCGTCTTCGTGCTGGTCCCGGAAGGCGGCGTGGCCGGCCCGCCGGATCGCCTCGGGACGTTTCGGACCGGCGCGGCGCTCATCGCCCTCCGGACGGGGGCGCCGGTCGTTCCGATCGCCCTCGCGGGCGCTGATGAGCTCTATCTGGGCAAGCGTCTGGCGTCGCGGATCCTCCCGCCGACGAACGCGCGCGAGCTGCTCGGCGAGACGTGGGATGGCGTCCTCCCCGAACCCGGCAGCCGGGTCGAGCTCGACCTCGCCCGCCGGCTCACGGATCGCTTCTCCGATCTCCTCGGCCCGGCGGTCGCGGCGCTCTATCCCGAGACCGTGGACTCGCCCCGCTACCCGCGCCGCTTCCGCGGCCTCACCTGGCTGTTCCTGTCCCGCCGGGAGCGCTGATCCCACCCGCCGGCACCCGCCTCGACGGTCGGCACCGCCTCGACGCCCGGCGGGATATCCTCCGCGTCGATGCAGTACGCCGAATCCATCCTCGAATTGGTTGGCGGGACGCCGCTCGTCCGACTCACCCGCGTCACCCGCGACCTCGGGCCGGCGGACGCCCAGCCGCTGATCCTCGCCAAGCTCGAGATGCTCAACCCGGGCGGCTCGGTCAAGGACCGGATCGGCCTCCCGATGATCGAGGCAGCCGAACGGGCCGGGCTGCTGAAGCCAGGCGGGACGATCATCGAGCCGACCTCCGGCAACACCGGCCACGGCCTCGCGATCGCGGCTGCGCTGAAGGGCTATCGCTGCATCTTCGTGATGGCGGACAAGCAGTCGCCCGAGAAGCAGGCGCTTCTGCGTGCCTACGGCGCCGAGGTCGTCCTCTGCCCGACGAACGTTGAGCCCGAATCGCCCGAGTCCTACTACTCCGTGGCGGCCCGGCTGGCCCGCGACATCCCCGGCGCCTTCAAGCCGGACCAGTACTGGAACCCCGAGAACCCGGCGGCGCATGAGCGGACGACCGGACCCGAGATCTGGGAGCAGACCGACGGCCGGATCACCCACCTCGTGGCGAGCGCCGGAACCGGCGGCACGATCTCCGGGATCGGGCACTTCCTGAAGGCGCGCAACCCGGCCATCACGATCGTCGGCGCGGACCCGGAGGGGAGCGTCCTGTCCGGCGACGTTGCCCGCCCGTACCTCACCGAGGGTGTGGGGGAGGACTTCTTCCCCGGCACGCACGACCCGGCCGTGGTTGATCGCTGGGTTCGAGTGTCGGACCGCGACGCGTTCCTGATGGCCCGGCGGATCACCCGCGAGGAGGGAATTCTCGCTGGCGAGTCGTGCGGAACGGCGGTCGTCGCCGCGCTCGACGAGGCGCGCCGGATCATGGCACGCGACGGCGCCGCGGCGAAGGACGCGGTCATGGTCGTGATCCTCCCCGACGGCGGCCGCTCCTACCTCTCGAAGCTCTACAACGACGAGTGGATGCGGGCGAACGGCCTGCTCGCCACGACCGGCGCCGTGATCCGGGTCGGCGACCTGCTGGCCGCCCGGCACCACGACGCCGACCTGCCCGACGTCGTCATCGCCCGGACCACGGATCGCGTCGGCGCGGCGATCGACCTGCTCCAGCTCTACGGGATCAGCCAGCTGCCGGTCTCGCAGGAGCCCGAGGGCGACGATCTGGCGGGCATCGTCGGCTCGGTGAGCGAGCAGGGCCTCCTGGATCGTGCCTACCGAAAGCCCGAGATCGTCGAGCGAACCGTCGGCGAGATCATGGATCGGCCCCTCCCGACGGTCGCGGTCGAGGCCTCGCTTGACGAGGCCTTCGCCCTCCTCGCGGGCGGGTCGCCGGCCGCGCTCGCGGTCCGCGCCGGTCGCCCGGCAGGCGTGATCACGAGGCTGGACCTCCTCGAGTACCTGGCGCACAACCGGAGCTAGGCAGCGGGCCGGCGACCACAGGCTCCTTGACGTAGGACGAGGACCCTGACATGCTGTCACTGTCATGACAGAGACAACTGAGCTCAGCGTACCTGAGGCGGCGGCTCGCCTCGGTCGGAGCGAGCGGACGATCTGGCGGCAGATCCGCTCGGGTGAGCTGCAGACGAAGCGCCGCGCGCGCCGCGTGCTGGTGCTTGTCCCGGATGCATCTTGGCCCGGCTTTGGCGGAACTGGCGGTAACCGGACCTCCGAAACCGCAGCGACGTACGAGCCCAGCCGTTACCGCGAGGCAGGTCAAGACTGGCAGATCGGCCCGTTCCCGTACACCGCGGCGGTCGTCGAGCGCCACCGGCGCGCACAGTTGGCTCGTCGTCGCGCGGCGATCGAAGAGATCAAACGACTGGCCGCGCTCTCGAAGCCCGATCCGGATGGGCTGACGGCCGCCGACTACATCCGCGCCGATCGTGACCACCCACGCGCCCTGGAGGGCGGCGATGCCGCCGACCGAGCCCTGGAGGAGCTGGCCCGTGAGCGACGTCATCATCGATAGCAGCGTCGCGGTCGCGTGGGCGCTACCCGATGAGCACTTGCATCCGGCCGCCATTCGTTTCATCGATCAGCTCGGCGTGGGTCGCCTCGAACCGGTCGTCGCCGCGCACTTCACGTTCGAGGTCCGCCACGCGCTCGTGCGAGCCGCGCGGGCCGGACGGGTCGCATGGTCGACGATCCCCCGGTGGCTCGCGGCTATCGAGTCCCTGGATGCCACGATCGTCCCGCTCACGGCTGAGGACGAGGTGATTCTCGCCCTCGCCGAGCGACATGTGCTCTCGTGGGGCGACGCCCACTGGGTCCAGATCGCATCGGACCTTGACCGTCCGCTGGTGACAGTTGACCGCCGGCTGGCGCGGGCCGTCCCGGACGAGGTCGCGATCGTCGTCTACCTGGGCGACGAGGAGGTCGCCTGACCACCTGCGCCCCGGGTCGTCGCCGACCCGCATAATTCCGCCGTGCACGATGACCGCGACCTCGCGTTCGGGACGCTCGCCGTCCACGCCGGCCAGGAGCCGGACGAGCTGACCGGGGCGGTCGCCCCGCCGATCTACCAGACCTCGACGTTCGCCCAGGATGGCGTCGGGCGGCCGCGGCGTGGCTATGACTACGCGCGATCCGTGAATCCGACCCGGGACCGGCTCCAGCGGGCCGTCGCCGCGCTCGAGGGGGGCGGGGAGGGGATCGCCTTCGCGTCCGGCTCCGCCGCGACGGCGGCGATCGCCGAGCTCGCCCCGCCCGCCTCGGAGGTCGTCGTCGGCGACGACGTCTATGGCGGCACGTACCGCTACCTCGAGCGTGTCCGCCGCCCGAACGGCGTGGATGCGCGGTACGTGGACCTCGCAGGTGACCCCGACGCGCTCTGGGAGGCGATGACCGAGCGGACGCGCCTGGTCTGGTTCGAGACGCCGACCAACCCTCTGCTCAAAGTCATCGACATCGCGGCGGCCGCCCGTACGATCCGCGAGCGGTTCGGCGACGCGCCCGGCCGGCCGTTCCTCGTGGTCGACAACACGTTCGCCTCGCCGGCCCTTCAGCGCCCGCTCGACCTCGGGGCGGACATCGTCTTCCACTCCGCCACGAAGTACCTGGCCGGTCACAGCGACACGGTCCTGGGCGTCGCCGTGACGCGAGATCCAGCCGTCGCGGAGCGTCTGCGGTTCCTCCAGAACGCGGCGGGGGCCGTGCCCGGCCCGTTCGACTGCTTCCTCGTCCTGCGCGGGCTACGGACACTCCACCTCCGTGTCGAGCGACACGTTGCGAACGCGGCGGCCGTGGCCGCGTTTCTCGCCTCTCGCGACGACGTCGGGTGGGTGGCCCATCCCGGTCTCGCCGACGGGCCGCACGCGCACCCGCAGACAGCGGTGGTCCGGGCCCAGATGACCGGCGGCACCGGGATGATCTCGTTCCGGCCGCGCGCCGGGGGGGCGCACGGCCGTACCGCCGCCGAGCGGGCGGTCGCGATCGCGGAGGCGACGCGGATCTTCACCCTCGCGGAATCGCTCGGCGGCGTGGAGTCGCTCATCGAAGTTCCTGCCCAGATGACCCACCTGTCGGTGGCCGGCTCGCCGCTCCAGGTGCCTGACGACCTGATCCGGCTGTCCGTGGGGATCGAGGCGGTGGACGACCTCATCGCCGACCTCGGGGCCGCCCTCGACGCGAGCTGACCTCGACGTCCGCGAGCCGCGCAGAGTTCGAGGGCGCCTGTCCAGCCCGATGATCGCCAGGTGGGCAATTCCGCCGGATCGAAGGGCCGTAGCCCGGACGGCGCGCCGTTGAACAACCGGGCGACCTTCCTTGTTCGCGCAAGCCGGGTCATGATGCCCACCTGGTGATCAGGCACGAGCCGAAGCCTACGGCGACGGCCCACCGGGCCGAGCTTCACCTTGCGATGGCTCACCGATGCCCACCTGGCGATCACAACGTCGCCGATGGGCCTCCGGTCAGGGCCCGGTCCGTGCCGGGGGCGTCGGCCGCAACCCTCCCGCGCAACCGAACCGCAACCCGAACCGCAACCCGGGCTTCCCACGGGTGGTACGATCCGGCCAAGCCAAGCGACTGCGGAAGCCGACTCTCGCGGACCCGAATGGTCTGCGCCACGCGCGGCCGGTCGAATCGAAGCCCTGACGGGCCGGGCCACCTCGCCCGCCGTCCGCGCCGAGGAGACCGCAGACCGATGAGCACCGCCATCGCCCCCGGAACGACCCGCAGCCTGTCGCGTCCGGGCCGCACCAACCTCTCGACCGCCGAGCTGTACGAGCTTGCCCTCCACGAGGGTGAGGGCATGCTCGCGGCGAACGGCCCGCTCGTCGTCCGGACCGGGAAGCACACGGGCCGCTCACCCAAGGACAAGTTCATCGTCGTGGAACCCACGTCCGAGGCGAAGGTCTGGTGGGGGGACGTGAACCAACCCATCTCCGAGGAGCACTACGACCGGCTCCGGGCGCGCCTGCTGAAGTACATCGCCGAGCGTGACCTGTACAGCCAGGACATGTTCATCGGCGCGCACCCGAGCCATCGCCGATCGCTGCGCGTCTACACCGAATCCGCCTGGGCCAGCATCTTCGCCCGCAACCTCTTCCGGCGCCCCACCCGGGAGGAGCTCGTCGGCTTCGTCCCGAACTTCACGATCCTCGACGTTCCATCGTTCCAGGCGGACCCGGACACCGAGGGGACCCGGACGGGGACGGCGATCCTCGTTCACCTCGAGCGGATGGAGGTGATCATCGTCGGGACGATGTACGCCGGCGAGATCAAGAAGTCGGCCTTCACCGTCATGAACTACCTGATGCCCGACGAGGGCGTCCTGCCGATGCACTCGTCGGTCAACGTCGGCCAGAAGGGCGACGCGGTCGTCTTCTTCGGCCTGTCGGGGACCGGCAAGACCACGCTCTCGGCCGACCCGCTGCGCAGCCTGATCGGCGACGACGAGCACGGCTGGGGGAGCGACTACGTCTTCAACTTCGAGGGCGGCTGCTACGCGAAGACGATCCGTCTCTCCCCGATGTATGAGCCCGACATCTTCGCGGCGACCAAGCGCTTCGGGACGATCCTCGAGAACGTGGACATCGATCCGGTCACCCGCGAGCTGGACCTCGATTCGGAGGCTATCACTGAGAACACACGGGGCGCGTATCCACTCCACTTCATCGGCAACGCGGACCCGACCGGGATCGCCGGGACGCCGCGCAACGTCGTCTTCCTGACCGCCGACGCGTTCGGGGTACTACCGCCGATTTCCCGGCTGACCCGCGAGCAGGCGGCGTACCACTTCATCTCCGGCTACACCGCGAAGCTCGCCGGGACGGAGATCGGGGTGAAGGAGCCGACCGCAACATTCTCCGCCGGATTCGGCGCGCCGTTCCTGCCACGGCACCCGGGCGTCTACGCCCACATGCTGATGGACCGCCTCGAGCAGTGGGACGTCCCGGTCTGGCTCGTGAACACCGGCTGGACGGGCGGGCCATACGGAGTAGGCACGCGGATGAACATCAACCACACCCGCAACATGGTCCGGGCGGCCATCAACGGTGACCTCGCGGGGGTCCCGATGGTCGTCGATCCGGTCTTCCGGGTCGCCGTCCCGACCGCCGTCCCGGGCGTCCCGACCGAGGTCCTGACGCCGCGAACGACCTGGCCGGATCCCGCCGCCTACGACACGGCGGCGCGCCGGATCGCGCACATGTTCCACGAGAACTTCGAGGCGTACGCGGACGGCGTCAGCGAGGCGGTCCGGGCCGCCGGGCCGATTCGGGCCGATGATGCCGGCGAGGTCCGCATGTCGGCGCCCGGCGAAGGCTGAGCCACCACTCCCAGACGAGGCAGGAGACACGATGGGTCGCAACAAGGTCACCGTCATCGGCGCCGGCAATGTCGGGGCGACCGCCGCCCAGCGGATCGCCGAGGCCGGTCTCGCGGACGTCGTCCTGGTCGACATCGTCGAGGGGCTGCCGCAGGGCAAGGGCCTCGACCTCGCGGAGGCGGCGCCCGTCGTCGGCCACGACGCCCACATCCTCGGCACGAACGACTACGCCGACACGGCCGGCAGCGATATCGTCGTCGTGACCTCCGGTCTCGCCCGCCAGCCGGGGATGAGTCGGGACGACCTCCTCGCGAAGAACGCCGGGATCGTCCGGTCCGTGGTCCAGGCGGCGGTCGCCCACTCCCCGGACTGCATCCTCGTGATCGTCACGAACCCGCTCGATGCGATGTGCCACGTCGCCATGGAGGCCTCGGGCTTCCCTCGCGAGCGCGTCATCGGCATGGCCGGGGTCCTCGATTCATCCCGCTTCCGGACGTTCATCGCGATGGAGCTCGGCGTCTCGGTCGAGGACACGCACGCGTTCGTCCTCGGCGGCCACGGCGACACGATGGTCCCGCTGCCGCGCTACTCCACGGTCGCCGGCATCCCGATCACCGAGCTGATGCCCCCGGAGCGGGTCCAGGCGCTCGTCGAGCGGACCGCCAACGGCGGCGCGGAGATCGTGGCGTTTCTGAAGGCCGGTTCGGCCTACTACGCCCCCGCGGCCTCCACGTTCGAAATGGTTGACGCGATCCTTCGCGACCGGAAGCGGGTCCTCCCGTGCGCCGTGTTCCTCCGGGGCGAGTACGGGGTGGACGGCCTGTTCGTCGGCGTGCCGGTGGTCCTCGGCGAGGGCGGCATGGAGCGGATCATCGAGATCCGCCTCACGAACGACGAGGCGGCCGCCTTCCAGCGCTCGGCAGGCGCCGTCCGGGAGCTCGTGGACAAGCTCCACGCCTGACGCCGCGCCGGCCATCGCGGGATCCGGGAAGAGGCCAGGCCGCCGGCCGGTCGCGGCGTTCCGGTTCAGGGCGTGCCGCTCTCCGGGCTGACCAGCTCGCGGAGATGGCCCCGAAGCCGCTCCACGAATGCGGCCGGCGTCTCGACGACGACGTCCAGCGATCTCGGATGGAAGTCACGGACATTGAAGGTGATGAGGACGCGACACCCGGCTTGGGCCGCAGCGACCAGGATCGGGAGGTCCTTCTCATCGGCTTCGCCCAGGTACGAGGCCACGTCGTCGGGCCGTGGAGTTGGCACCCAGCGGCACGCGGCGTGGACCAGGCGCTCGAAGGTCTCAGAGGCGTCGCGCAGCTTCCGCGTGATGTTCCGCATGGCCTCGCCGTGGGCCTGATCGGATGACACGACATCGATCAGGCCAAGCTCGCCGAGCTGCAGGATGAGATGACTGGCGCCGCTCGTGGACACCGATCCGGCGATCAGGACATCGGCGTCGACGAAGACCGACGGGAGGTCAGGCCTCCGCATCGGTGGGCGTGGACCGGTAGGTCTCCCGCTCCTCGCGGACGCCGGCGATCAGCTCCTCCTCGCTCATGCTCGCGGCGATCCGCAGTCGCTCGATCTCTGCTGCGAGCTTCGGCACGACGCCCAGACGAGGCGCAAGAAGGATGACGCCGTCGAGGTCGACCAGGGTGACCGGATCGCCCTCAGCGAGTGCGTACCGCTCTCGGACTCGCGCCGGCAGCGTGAGGGTGCCTCGTGCTCGGAGCTGGATGGTGCGTGTCTCCATCAGGGCAGACTATCAGGATTTCTGCCGCATGCTTCCACAGTGGTTGCCGTGGACCGCGACGGCGGGAGCTCGAATGGACAAGTTCGACCGGCGGGTGCGGAGCATCGAGACCCGACGCCGCGGACGGCGACGATCCGGCTACCCGCGCCCGTCGAGACAGACGAGGCGGTCGCAGCCGAGAGGCTCGTCCTCGGCGATCCAGGCGGCCAGCAGCAGGTCGATCCCTGTGTACCCGTTCTCCACGGGGACGCCAGCGTAGTGGCCGCAGGTCGGCGCTCCGAGGACCTCCTCGCAGTGCTCGTGGACGACGACCTGCAGACGGCGGACGAAGTCCTCGGTGTCGTGCCAGTGCCAGGCGCGACGACGGTTCGCCTCGAAGTCGTCGAGCTCGTAGAGATAGCCGACGCGCAGCCATTCGCCTTCGGCGATCACCCAGCGCTCCCGGACCGTCAACTCGGCGGGCCGGGTGGCGCCGGTGCCGGGCAGCAGCCCCATGAGTCGAAGGTCGACGACCCGGCGTCGCACGTCGTGTGCGAGCACCGGGGGTCCGGGACGAAGGTCCGCCCCGATCGACCACAGCTTCTTCCCCAGCCCCACGATGTACTCGTTGAGCTGTGCCCGGGTGAGCCTCAAGGTCGGGCGATCGCCCGCCGACGTCCCGGAGCCCGGTCACGGACGGCGTTCCCGGCCAGGGCGGTGCGTTCGCCCGACTCCCCGAAAAGGTCCAGGCCGTCGACCTCCTGCCAGGACGCCTGGAGGTTCGGCGGCGATTCGCCGGAGACCAGCCGCTCGAATGCCGGGATCGGGATGCGGTAGATGCGCTCGGAGATCCGGACCGCGGGCAATCGACCGCTGTGGATCAGGCTCATGACGGTTGTCGAGCTCACACCGAGCTGCTGCGCGGCTTCGGCCGGAGTGTAGAAGCGCCGGGCGACCACGTGGTTCTCCTGCGGTATTTGTCATCTGGAACGATAACCGATAGAGCCGGTCTGTCAACCGGGCAACGTGGCCGGCGTCGCCACGGGTCAAGATCCAAGCCCGACGCGGTGCGCGGCTGCACCGCTATCAGTGGGGTCGGCGGGCGGTGCGCGCCTTGCGATTGACCCTGCCTCGGTGCGGTAGTACTTTCGGCCCACGCCCCGTCCCAGCCTGGTTGATCCAGGCTGCCACCAACCTCTCAAACAGGAGGGCCGCAGATCGTGCGTCAGATCCGAATTGCCCTGACCCTGGCCCTGGCGGCCACGTTGGCGATGTCTGCACCCATGGCGGCTGGTTCGGTGCCACCGGCCAGCACTGATACCCCGGCCGCGCTCGACTGGCTCGACACGAGCTCGGCGATCGTCGTGTTCAAGGCGGATCCGCTTGCCGCCTACGACGGCAAGATCAAGGGGTACGAGAAGACGCGTCCCGATCGGGGGAAGGTGAACCCGAACAGCGCGGCAGCGAAGAAGTACCTGGGCTACCTCAAGCAACAGCACAGCGAGTTCCAGCGCTGGCTCCAGCGCAACGTTCCGAGTGCCAAGATCACGTCCGAGTACTTCACGGTGCTCAACGCCGTCGCCGTCTCGCTGAACGGCAACGCCATCGGCAAGCTCGCGCAGAACACTGACGTCCTGACCGTCGAGTACAACGCGCTGTACCGACCGGACATGAGCGAGAGCTACAAGATCATCGAGGCCCAGGGCGCCTGGACGGCCGCGGGCGGCCGCGCCAACGCCGGGTCCGGCGTCAAGGTGGGCGTCATCGACTCGGGGATCGATTCGACCCACCCGTTCTTCGACCCGACGGGTTTCAGCTACCCCTCCACGGGTGGGCCGTGGCCGAAGTGTGATGCCGTTGACAGCAGCACCGGCCAGGCGGACACGAACTGCAAGTACACAACCCCCAAGGTAATCGTCGCCAAAGTCTTCAACAACAAGCAGAACCAGAACGGCTTCGACGCCAACCCGCTCCCGGAGGCCGGCGACCACGGGACGCACGTGTCCGGGACGATCGCCGGCGTAACCGGGGTGAACGCGGTCGTCGAGGGCGTCACGATCGACGACATGTCCGGCGTGGCGCCCGGCGCCTGGCTGGGCAACTACAACGTGTTCCCGGGAGATGTCGAAAGCGCCCGGAGCGAGGACATCCTCAACGCCGTTGAGGCGGCCGTCATCGACGGCATGGACGTCCTCAATCTGTCGCTCGGCGGCGGCTATCGCGGCAACAACGACCTGCTTGCCAAGGGCCTCGACGCCGCGGTCGCCGCGGGCGTCGTGGTCGTCGCCTCTGCCGGCAACGAGGGCCCGGGTCCGTTCACGATCGGGTCGCCCGGCCGCGCGCGCGACATCATCACGGTCGGCGCCAGCACGAACCAGCATTTCGTCGGGCAGCCGCTGAGCTACGGCGTCGGTCCCACGACGATCGGGGCGGCCGTGGGCGAGTTTCCGGGCCTGCCGGCCACTACGTATGACCTGTTCGTGTCAGGTACCCCTGGTCCGACCGGCGCCCTGAGCAACGCCTGCTCCAGCCTAGAGCCGGATCCGGCAGCCTCCGAGCCGACGCTCGTCCTCGTCACTCGCGGCGTCTGCACGTTCAGCACGAAGGTGCGGTCAGCCAAGGCAGCCGGATACGAGGGCGTCATCGTCCGCAACAGCGTGATGGGCGATCCCGTCGCGATGGTCAAAGACGGCGCTGGCAGCGACGTCCTGCCGGCCGTGATGGTCGGCAAGTCTGAGGGCGACGCCCTCAGGACAGCTTCGCCGGCGAGCGTGACGGTCGTGAGCGGCTTTACAGAGTTCGTTCCGACCGGCAACGAGGACATCCTGGCCGGCTTCAGCAGCCAGGGTCCGACATTTGTGGACTACGCGATCAAGCCGGACCTCACTTCGGTAGGCGTGAACGTCCTGAGCTCCACGGTCTGCGACGAGGGCAACCCGTGCGGCAACGACGGCGATTGGGCGTTCTTCTCGGGGACCTCGATGTCCTCGCCGCACGTCGCCGGGTCCGCGGCGGTGCTGCTTGGCCTCAACCCGGGCTGGACGCCGGCGCAGGTCAAGTCGGCTCTCGTCAACACCGCCGACCGCGTCGCAAAGAATGCGTTCGACGCCTCCACGACGGTAGGCCCGATGGCCCAGGGCGGCGGTCGCGAGAACCTGACCGCCGCATCCGGCGCGACGATCTCGCTCTCACCGGTCTCGGCGAGCTTCGGTCGGATCAACGCGTCTCGGGTGAACCAGAGCACGTTCGCGATCACTTTGTCTAGCTCGACTGCCAGCTCCCAGAGCTTCACGCTCTCGGCGCTGAGGTTCACCCCGAGCGCAGGGTCGCTCGGGTCCACGTTCAACGCCGGTACGACCTCGGCCGGCGACGCGCGAATCTCGTTCCCGTCGTCCGTCACGGTCGCGGCCGATGGTTCCACGACGCTCACCGTGGGCGTCAATGCCGGCCTTCCGAACGGGAGCGTCGTCCAGGGCTGGATCCTCCTGGACGGGACGGGCGACAACGACTACCAGTTCGCTTACTGGGCAGAGGTCGCGCCCTGAGTCTTCGCCACTGATCTCCGGTACCGAGGCCCGCCGGCAACGCCGGTGGGCCTCGGTGTGAGTTTCGGACGCGCCCGCCGGTACACTCAATTTGTGAGTCCGGCCGTCATCGCCTTCGCCTTCGATCCCGTCCTGCGCCTTGGCGACCTGGAATTTCGCGTCCAGACCGTCGTCCTGGCGGGGATCATCCTCGCCGCGCTCCTCCTCACGGCCAGGATCGGCAGGCTGACGCCCCAGGACAGCCCGTACGTCCCGCCGCCTACCCTGCGACCCGACGACATCCCGTTTCTCGTCCTCGGGATCGTTCCGGGCGCGGTCATCGGCGGGCGTCTGGAGTACGTGCTCCTCCACGCCGACTACTATGCGGCGAACCCGACCGCGATCGTGGACCCGGCCCAGGGGAGCCTGGCGCTCGGGCTCGCCGTCCTCGGCGGAATGCTCGGGGGGATTGCCATCGCGCGGCTCGTCGGCGCGCCGGCGGACCGATGGATGCACGCAGCCACCCTCCCGGTCCTCTTCGTCCTCGCCGCCGGCAAGCTGGTGTCCGTCCTCACCGCCGAGGGCCAGGGCCTCCCGAGTGACCTGCCGTGGGCGACCGCCTACACCGGTCCGGGTCCGTGGGGGAGCCTCGCACCTGACGTCCCGTCCCACCCGTCACAGGTCTACGAGGCGATCGCGACGACGATCGTCCTGACCTTCCTCGGCCTTGCTCTCCGGCTCGGTGCGTTCGCCCGACGGGACGGCTCCGCGCTCCTGGTCGCCGTCGTGCTCTGGGCGATCGGGCGGGGGATCGTCGCCGTCACCTGGCGAGATGCGGCCGTCCTGGGTCCGCTCAACGCCGAGCAGCTCATCCTCATCGCGGTGGTCGTCGCGTGCGGCGTGGCGCTTGTCGTGCTTGCTCGCCGGCGTGTTGCGGAGCCGGCGGGGTCGTCGGGACCACGGACGGAGCTGAGCTGGCCGTCGCCGGAATCGCGACCCAGGTTCTGACGGGACAACGCGGCGTCCCCGTCGCCGTCGATTCGACCGGGCGCGGTATCGTTGGGGGACAGCGCCAAACGAGGCCGGCCGCAGGGCCGCACCCCACCCGCGCCAAAACCCGCGCCCAGCCGAGGTTTCAACGATGACCCAGGTCGCCGAGCCAGAGATCGCTCGCTCCACCCCTTCCGCGGAGACGGTCCACCACTGGATCGGCGGCCGTCGAGTCGCCGGCACATCGGGCCGGAAAGGTCCCGTCTACGACCCAGCCACAGGCCAGATTGCCCGCGAGGTCGATTTGGCATCGGTCGCCGAGGTGGATGCCGCGGTTGCGGCCGCGCAGGCGGCCTTCCCGGGCTGGCGCGCCACCTCGCTGTCAAAGCGGACGGAGGCGATGTTCCGGATCCGGAATCTTGTCGAGGCGCACCGCAGGGAGCTCGCCGCACACCTCACCGCGGAGCACGGGAAGGTGCCCTCGGATGCCCTCGGCGAGATCGCCCGCGGGATCGAGAACCTCGAGTTCGCGACCAGCATCCCGAACCTGCTCAAGGGCGGCTTCTCCGAGCAGGTCTCGACCGGGATCGACGTCTACCAGATCCGCCAGCCCCTGGGCGTCGTCGCCGGCATCACCCCGTTCAACTTCCCGGCGATGGTCCCGATGTGGATGTTCGCGAATGCCATCGCCTGCGGGAACACGTTCATCCTCAAGCCATCGGAGAAGGACCCGTCCGCGTCCATCTTCATGGCCGAGCTCCTGAAGGAGGCCGGCGTGCCGGACGGCGTGTTCAACGTCGTCCAGGGCGATAAGGTGGCGGTGGACCGGATCCTCGAGCATCCGGACATCGCGGCCGTCAGCTTCGTCGGCTCCACCCCGATCGCGCGGTACATCTACGAGACGGGCACGAGGAACGGCAAGCGTGTCCAGGCCCTCGGCGGGGCCAAGAACCACATGATCGTGCTGCCCGACGCGGACATCGACATGGCGGCCGATGCCGCGGTGTCGGCAGGCTACGGCTCGTCGGGCGAGCGGTGCATGGCGATCGCGACGGTCGTCGCGGTCGGCTCGGTGGCCGACCCGCTGGTCGAGGCCATCGCCGCCCGGCTGCCGAAGGTCAAGGTTGGACCCGGCACGGACCCCGAAGCGGAGATGGGCCCGCTCGTCACGAAGCAGCATCGTGACAAGGTCGCGTCGTACCTGGACAGCGCGCCGGCACAGGGCGCCACCGTCGTGGCCGACGGGCGCGAGCATCCGCTCTACCGGGAATCCAAAGGCTTCTTCCTGGGGGCCTCCCTCATCGACCACGTCCGTCCGGAGATGGATTGCTACCGGGATGAGATCTTCGGACCTGTCCTGACGGTGACGCGGGTCGCCACGTACGAGGACGCCCTGAATCTCGTCAACGACAACCCGTACGGGAACGGGACGGCCATCTTCACCCGTGACGGCGGGGCCGCGCGCCAATACCAGTTCGACGTCAACGTCGGCATGGTCGGGATCAACGTCCCGATTCCGGTCCCTGTTGCGTACTACAGCTTCGGCGGTTGGAAGGCATCGCTCTTCGGCGACCTCCACATGTACGGGCCCGAGGGCATCCAGTTCTACACCCGTGCCAAGATCGTCACGTCGCGCTGGCCGGATCCGGGCACCTCCAAGGTCGATCTCGGCTTCCCGCGCACGCGGTAGGTTCAGCGGCAACCCGCGAGGGCGGCCCTCTTTGGTACGGCCCGGGGCGGCGCAGACACCGGGGCTCCGTGCCGGCACCGGAACGCGATCGGGGGCATGATGGTGCCGAGAGGCACCCAATGGACGAACTCGGCCTCCGCCGTCCGACGACCTACTGGCACCGCCTTGACGACGGGCGGATCCAGTGCGACGTCTGCCCGCGCAGCTGCCGGCTCCACGAGGGACAGCGTGGGATGTGCTTCGTCCGCGCCCGGCAGGGCGATGCGCTCGTGCTCACGACCTACGGCCGGTCGTCCGGCTTCTGCGTGGACCCAATCGAGAAGAAGCCGCTCAGCCACTTCCTGCCCGGTACGCCGGTGCTCTCGTTCGGCACCGCCGGCTGCAACCTGGCCTGCCGGTTCTGCCAGAACTGGGACATCAGCAAGAGCCGTGAGGTCGACACCCTGGCCGACGCCGCCTCGCCCGAGGCGATCGCCGAGGCCGCCCTCCGGCTCGGCTGCCGGAGCGTCGCCTTCACCTACAACGACCCGGTCGTGTTCATGGAGTATGCGATCGACGTCGCCGACGCCTGCCGGGCGCGCGGTCTCAAGGCCGTCGCCGTCACGGCCGGCTACATGAACCCCGCCCCACGGGCCGAGCTCTACCGCCACATCGATGCGGCGAACGTCGATCTCAAGGGCTTCACCGAGCGCTTCTACACTGAGCTCTCGGCCGCCCACCTCGGGCCGGTCCTCGACACGCTCCGCTACCTGCGCCACGAGACCGACGTCTGGTTCGAGATCACCAACCTGATGATCCCGGGCTGGAACGATTCGGAGGCCGAGACGGACGCGATGACGCGCTGGATCGTCGACGAGCTGGGGCCGGACGTGCCGGTCCACTTCACCGCCTTCCACCCCGATTACAGGATGCTCGAGACGCCGCCGACGCCACCGGCGACGCTCCGACGAGCGCGCTCGATCGCCATGGCCAACGGGGTCCGCTACGCGTACACGGGGAACACTCACGACCCCGGCGGGCAGACCACGCGGTGCGCGGGTTGCGGGGCGGTGCTCATCGAGCGGGACTGGTACGACCTCGGCCGTTGGGGTCTCGACGCCGAAGGTCGCTGTTCGGTCTGCGGGCGGCCGCTGCCCGGGGTCTTCGAGGCCCGGCCGGGCAGGTGGGGCCGGCGCCGGCTCCCGGTCCGGCTCCGGACGGCCGATGTCGCCGAGCCGGCCGATGTCGCCGAGCCGGCCGCGACTCCCGGGATGGCCAGGTGACCGGTGTCGATGGTCCACAGGGACGGGTGTCCCGTGACTGACTTGCCCTCCGTGCCCCTGGGGCGGTCGCGCCCGCCGGCCGTGGCCGGTGCCTTCTACCCGGCCGAGCCCGACCGGCTGGCCCACGACGTCGACCGTCGGCTTGCCCGGGCCGCGGCTCCCGTGGCCGCCCGCCACCGACGCGGGCGGCACGTTCGGGCGATCGTCGTGCCCCACGCCGGGTACATCTATTCGGGCGACGTCGCCGCACGCGCCTACGCCCTGATCCGGATCCAGCGTCCAACCCGCGTCGTGGTCGCGGGCCCGGCCCATTTTGTCGGCCTGCTCGGGGTCGCCGTACCGGGGGATCGTGCCTGGACGACGCCGCTCGGCGCCGTTCCGGTCGCAGAGGACCTGCGCACCGTCGCGGTCGAGGCCGGTGCGCTCGTCGACGATCGCGTCCACGCACGGGAGCACGCCGTCGAAGTCCAGGTCCCGTTCCTCCAGCGCGTTGGCGCGGCGGAGCTGGAGATCCTCCCCGTCGCGGTCGGGGAGACGGAGCCGGGCGAGGTTGCCCGGCTGCTCGCTCGACTGGCCGCTGTCGCCGACCTCATCGTGATCTCCACCGACCTGTCGCACTACCTCGCCGAGCCGGTCGCGCGGCGGCGGGACGAGCGGACGGTCCGGTCCGTCCTTCGCGGGGACCCCGGCGCCATCGGTGAGGGCGATGCCTGTGGCGTCTTCGCGCTTCGAGGCCTGACCGCGTGGGCCCGTGACGCCGGGCTCGAGGTCCGCCTGCTCGACCGGCGGACCTCGGCGGACGCGGGCGGGGACCCGGATCGGGTCGTTGGTTACGCCGCGCTCGCGATCGGCTGAGCCTCGGAGGACCCGTTCAGCCACGTGCCGCCCATCAGGACGGAGCAGCGGAAGAAGCCGACGCCGATCGGGCAACGCGCTGACGGCTCGAGCGGGGCGCTTGCCGGCGGTCGCGTCGACTGCATGGACGGCGGGAGCACAGGCGCCATCGTCAAGCCACCGAGACGGCTGAAGCCACGCTCGGATCGTGCGATGGGCGGTGCTGGCGGCGTCGTCGGCGCTTGGCGACGGGCGATGACCGACACGTAAGGGCTCGGTGTGACCATGCAGCCGTCGTGGTCAAGCTCAAGCGCGCCGAGCTCACCGTTGAGGCCCGGCGTCGCAACCAGGAACAGGCCGCCCGCCTCGGGGGCGAGCTGGCCGCCTCCCGGAAGCGACGCCGCCTGACTCAGCAGCAGGTGGCCGACCTCGTGGACGTGGCACGGTCGACCGTGTCGGCCGCGGAGAACGGCCGCGGCGCGGGACTGACCCTCGATACGTGGCAGCGGCTCGGGCTCGCGGTTGGCAGGCCGCTCAGGGTCGAGCTCCTGCGCGACCCGCTTGAGGAGCCCGCCGACGCCGGGCATCTCGCGATCCAGGAGCTCATCCTCGGACTTGGGCGGGCGGCGGGCTATCGCGCCACGTTCGAGTTGCCAACGAGACCCGACGATCCGCGCCGCTCGGTGGATGTCGGACTCCGCGACGATCGTCGACGGCGGCTCGTGCTCGTCGAGGCGTGGAACACGTTCGGCAACGTCGGCGCGTCGGTCCGGTCCACGAACCGGAAGATGGTGGAAGCGGATGGGCTGGCGGCCGCGATCTGGGGCGAGGCACCACACGAGGTCGTCGCCTGCTGGGTCGTCCGCGCGACGCGGCCCAACCGCGAGCTCGTGGCGCGCTACCCGGAGCTCTTTGCCTCTCGCTTTCCCGGCTCCTCCGCGCGCTGGGTCAGGGCGCTGACGAGCGGCTCGACACCGCCGGCCGAGCCGGGCCTCCTGTGGTGCGATGTCAATGCGACCCGCCTGTTCGCCTGGCGACGAGGCTGACGGACGACGCGGCTGGCGCTCGCGCCGCTCGGCTACGCCATCCGCGCGTGGTCGGCCGTCCCGCGCCGAACGAACTGGCCATGGCCCTTCCGCCCGGTGAACGTGCCGTCACGGACGACCACCGTGCCGCGGCTCATGACGACGTCGCTCGCTCCCTGAACCGTCCGGCCCTCGTAGCACGAGTAGTCGACGTCCATGTGGTGTGTCCTGGCCGAGATGACGCGCTTCCGGTTCGGGTCGTAGATGACGAGGTCCGCGTCCGAGCCGACGGCCACGGCGCCCTTGCGCGGGTACATCCCGAACAGCTTCGCCGGCGCGGTGGAGGTGATCTCCACCCAGCGCTCCCTCGTTATCCTCCCGCCGACGACGCCGCCGTCGTGGAGGAGGTCCATCCGGTCCTCGACGCCCGGCAGGCCGTTGGGGATCTTCCGGAAGTCGCCCCGACCCAGCTCCTTCTGGCCGTGGAAGTCGAACGGGCAGTGGTCGGTCGAGACGACCTGGAGGTCGTCCTTGACGAGGCCCTTCCAGAGCTCCCGCTGGTGGTCCTCCGTCCGGAGCGGGGGCGAGCAGACGAATTTGGAGCCCTCGAACCCGTTGCTGAGGTCGTCGAGCGAGAGGAAGAGGTACTGCGGGCAGGTCTCGGCGAAGGCTGGCAGTCCTTCGTCCCGCGCCTGCCGGACCGCGTTGAGTGCCTCGCGCGCCGAGAGATGGACGATGTAGACGGGAACCTTTGCGGCCTCCGCCAGGCGGATCACCCGGTTGGTCGCCTCGCCCTCCAGGACGGAGTAGCGCGCCAACCCGTGGCCGATCGGATCGGTCACCCCCGCGGCGACCGTGTCCGCGGCGATGACGTCGATCGCCAGCCCGTTCTCGGCGTGCATCATGATCAGCCCGCCGTTCCTTCCGGTCCGCTGCATCGCCCGAAAGATCGCACCGTCGTCGCTGAAGAAGACGCCCGGGTAGGCGGTGAAGAGCTTGAAGTCCGGCACGCCCTCCGCAACGAGCGTGTCCATCTCCGCGAGCGACTGGTCGTTGACGTCGCTCATGATCATGTGGAACCCGTAGTCGACGACCGCATTGCCCTCGGCCTTGGCGTGCCAGGCGTCGAGGCCCTCGCGGAGCGACCTCCCGCGGCTCTGGACCGCGAAGTCGACGATCGTCGTCGTCCCACCGAAGGCGGCCGCCCGGGTGCCGGTCTCGAAGGTGTCCTTGGCGAATGTCCCGCCGAACGGCAGCTCCATGTGGGTGTGGACGTCGATGCCGCCGGGGATGACGTACCTCCCGGTCGCGTCGATCGTCTCGTCCGCTCCGAGGGTGCCGGCCAGCCCGGCCCCGATCGCGGCGATCGTCTCGCCGTCGACGAGTACGTCGGCGACGGTCGAACCCTCGGCGGTGACGATCGTGCCGTTGGTGATCAGCGTGCGCATGCGCGTCTGCCTCCCGTGGACGCCCGTGGATCGCCCGGGCCGCGACCGGCGTCGGGCGTCGACCCGGCTACCTCGCTGGCTACTTGGCCGGCTTCGGCTTGTTCTGCTTCGGCTTCTTGGGGGTCTTGGCCTTCTTGTCCATGACGCTCCGTCCTCTGCTGTGTGGCGACCGCACGGTGCGGCTACCCCGCTGCGTCGGCAACCGCGCTGGTCACCGACGGCGCTGCACGCGATGGTCGCACAGGCGCGGCCTCGAAGTCAGCCCCGCCCGGTCCCGGGTCCGTGCCGGTCCAGGCGCCCGGGATCCGGCCGCCGGCGGCGCGTCAGGCCGGGCGCGCGGCGGCGACCTCGCGCAGCGCGGGCAGGACGTCCGCGGCGAATCGCTCCAGCTGCTCCATCTCGTCGCCGTTCATCAGGTAGACGTTGAACTGGTCCACGCCCGCGTCCGCCAGGCCGCGGAGCTTGGCGATGACCTCCGAGGCGTCGCCCAGGACGCAGAACCGGTCGGTCACCTCGTCGCCGACGAAGCCCGCGTTGGACGAGCCGACCTCCGCGTGGTGGTGGTAGTCGTAGCCGCCGCGGTCGCCGATGTAGCCGGTCAGTGACTCCGGGAGCTGCTCACGCGGGTACCTGCTGACGAGATCGACGACGTGGTTCGAGACGAGCGCCGGAAACCAGCGCGTCCGCTCGCGACCGAGATCTCGGGGCCCGATGAACATCGGCGCGGCCGACTGGACGCGGATCCCGGCCGGATCCCGGCCGGCCGCCGATGCCGCCTCGCGAACCTGCGACACGAACCACCGGATGAGGTCCTGGTCCGCCAGCTGGAGGATGACCCCGTCGGCGACGCGTCCGGTCATCGCCAGGGCCAGCGGGCCGTAGCCGGCGACCCAGACCGGCAGCTTCCAGCGGCCGCTCCACGGGAAGACGAGCTCGGTGCCCTCGTATTCGATCGAGCGGCCCTCGACCAGCTCCCGGATGACGCGGATCGCCTCCTCCGTGCCGGCGAGCGTGATCGGCGGCTTGCCCAGGACCCGCCGCGCGGAGTCGCCGCGCCCGATGCCCAGGTCCATTCGTCCGCCGGAGATCTCGTTGAGGGTGGCGAGCGCGGACGCGGTGACCGACGGCTCGCGCGTGCCCGGGTTCGTGACACACGTTCCGAGCCGCATCCGCTCGGTGTTCAGGGCCATCAGCGTCAGTAGTGGATAGGGCTCCCGCCAGAGGACGTGCGAGTCGAACAACCAGCCGTACTCGAAACCGCCGGCCTCGGCCGCCCTCGCGAACTCGACCGTCCGCGTGGCCGTGTGGTCCGGCTTGAGGGTGAACCCAAACTGCATCGAGCGATGACCTCCCGGATCTGGTTCGGACGGGCTATGGGCGGACGAGATCCCCGTATGCGTCCGGCCGGCGGTCGCGATAGAACTGCCAGGTCTGGCGGACCTGCTGGACGACGTCGAGATCCATGTCGCGGATGATCAGCTCCTCGGCGTACGGATCGCCGACGGCCCCGATGAACTGGCCGCGCGGGTCGCAGAAGTAGCTCTGGCCGTAGAAGTCGTCGTCGCCGAGCTCCTTCTCGATGCCGACCCGGTTGATCGTCCCGACGAAGTAGCCGTTGGCGACCGCGTGGCTGACCTGCTCGATCCGCCACAGGTATTCGGACAGGCCGCGCGAGGTTGCGCTCGGGATGAACACCATCTCCGCGCCGTTGAGGCCGAGCGCCCGGGCTCCCTCCGGGAAGTGGCGGTCGTAGCAGATGTAGACGCCGACCTTGCCGACCGCGGTCTCGAAGACCGGGTAACCCAGGTTACCGGGCCGGAAGTAGTACTTCTCCCAGAAGCCCTTCACGTGCGGGATGTGGGTCTTGCGGTACTTGCCGAGGTACTTCCCGTCGGCGTCGATGACGGCGGCGGTGTTGTAGTAGATGCCGGACGCGGTCGCGTCCTCCTCGTACATCGGGACGACGAGGACCATGCCGGTCTGCTTCGCGAGGTCCTGCATCCGCTTCGTCGTGGGGCCGTCCGGGATCAGTTCCGTGTAGGCGTAATACTGCGGGTCCTGGACCTGGCAGAAGTAGGGCCCGTAGAAGAGCTCCTGGAAGAGCATCACCTGGGCGCCCTGCTTCGCGGCCTCATGGGCGGCCGACTCGTGCTTCTGGATCATCGACTCCTTGTCGCCGGTCCAGGTGGCCTGGAGCAGTGCGCCTCGCACGATCCTCGGCATCGACTTCCCTCTCTCAACTCATGACCGCGCCACTCGTGGCGCGTGGGGGTGCGGAAGAAGGCACGAGGGTACACCCCGAACGACCGGTCGTGGAGGCGCGGGGACAAGCACCCCAAGACTCCGACCCGACCCTCGGCGGCGGCCATCTGCGGCCCGCCGCCCCAACGAATTTGCTGCTGGGGGCATCACGGGTCGGGTTGCCGCCGGCGGGGCACGCCCGTGATCACCCTCGGTGGCGTCGCCTCGGTCGCATCTGCCACAATCGACCGACACCTCACGTCGCGACTGCCACGTCACCCATGACCCGAACGGAGTCCTCCATGGCCGTCGAATCTGCCACCACGATGTCGAGCGCGGAGATCGTCGCGCTCAACCGCGCCCACACGTTCTTCTCGTGGTCCGTCCAGGGAGCGCTTGACCCGATCGCGATCGACCACGCCGAGGGCGTCTACCTGTACACGCCCGAGGGCCGGCGGATCCTCGACTTCAACAGCCAGCTGATGTCCGTGAACATCGGCCACGGCGATCGCCGGGTGATCGATGCCATCACCGAGCAGGCGCTGAAGCTCCAGTACGTCCAGCCCGCCTTCGCAACCGAGATCCGCGGCCGCCTGGGGCAGAAGCTCGCCGAGATCCTGCCCGGCGACATCGACAAGGTCTTCTTCACGCTCGGCGGGGCGGAGGCGATCGAGAACGCGATCAAGCTGGCCCGCCACCACACAGGCCGCCACAAGGTGCTTGCCCGCTACCGGGCCTACCACGGTGCGACGTTCGGGGCGATGACGCTCACGGGGGACCCCCGCCGCTGGGCCAACGAGCCGGGCCTCGTGGGTGTCGTCCGCTACCCCGACACCCACCGCTGGGGCGAGGCGGAGCCGCGGCCGGTCGCGGAATCCCTGCAGGGGCTCGAGGACGTCATCCGCTACGAGGGCCCGCAGACCATCGCCGCGGTCTTTCTCGAGACGATTGTCGGCACGAACGGAATCCTGATCCCGCCGGACGGCTACCTTCAGGGCGTTCGCGAGATCTGCGACCGCCACGGGATCCTGATGGTCTGCGACGAGGTCATGGCCGGCTTCGGGCGAACCGGAAAGTGGTTCGCCGTGAACCACTGGGGCGTCGTGCCGGACCTCATGACCATGGCCAAGGGGCTCACGAGCTCCTATCTGCCGCTCGGCGCCGTCGCGATGCGTCACGGAATCGCCGAGGCCTTCGAGACGAAGATGTTCTACGGCGGCCTGACCTACAGCTCGCACCCGGTGAGCCTCGCTGCGGCCCTCGCGACGATCCGCGTCTACGAGGAGGACGGACTGATCGAGAACGCCGCCCGGCTGGATCCCGTCATGCGGGCCCACCACGAGCGGCTGGCGGCGAGGCACCCGTCCGTGGGTGCGCACCGCAATCTGGGGCTGTTCGGGATCCTGGACCTCGTCAGGAGCCGGGATCCCTGGACGCCGCTCACTCCGTTCAACGGGACGAGCGACGAGATGAAGGCGATCGGGAGGCACCTCCGCGAGCACGGTGTCTATGCGATGCTCGCCAACAACTCGATCCACACGAACCCGCCGTTGTGCGTCACCGAGGCGCAACTGGCCGAGGGCTTCGAGGTCATCGACGCGGCCCTCGACATCGTCGATCAGGCGGTCGTCGGCTGACGCCGGAGCGGCAGATGGCGATCTCGACCCGGAGCCGGCCGTGACCGACCACCGGGCGCTCGACGCCGCCCCGGACGGGTCCGAGGCGGCCGACTTCGCGCTCGCCGAGGCCGAGGCGGAGCTGGCCGCCGACCTCGAGGCGATCGCCCCGCGGACACCGCGTCCCGTGCCTGGCACGTCGCGCCACCGCCTCCGACCCGTCCTGGGCTTCCTGACTATCCTCGCCGCGATCCTGGTCGTCTGGGAGGGCGCCAAGCTCCTCGGCGGCGACCGCCTCGCGCTGGACGGCATCCTCGGCCTGCCGATTCGCATCGACCATCGTCCGCCGTTCCAGTGGAAGATCGCCAACGACCTGAGCCTCCCGCACCTGTGGACGGTGTTCAACGCGTTCTTCGTGCAGGACGCGGTCGGCGATACGCTGGCGGTGCGCCTGCTCTGGGCCGCGTTCGCGACGTTCCGCGGCGCGCTCGTCGGGTTCGCCCTGGGAGCGGGCATCGGACTGCTTCTCGCCATCGTCCTGATCCAGGTACGCCTCCTGGAACGCTCGCTGGTCCCGCTGCTCGTCGCGAGCCAGACGGTTCCGATCGTGGCGATCGCCCCCGTCATCGTCGTCGGCCTCAAGGCCGGCTGGTTCGGCATCGCGCTGGTTGCCGGGTACCTCACATTCTTCCCGGTGACGATCGCCGCGACCCGCGGCATGCGCTCGGCGGACCCGCGGGCGTTCGAGCTCCTCCGTTCGTACGCGGCATCGAACCGCGACGTCCTACTCCGGCTCCGGCTGCCCGCGGCCGCGCCATACCTGTTCACGGCGTTCAAGATCGCGGCCACCGCGTCCGTGGTCGGCGCGATCGTCGGGGAGCTCCCGTCCGGGACGCGAGAGGGACTGGGCGGGGCGATTCTGAACGCGATGCAGTACTACTCCATCCAGCCGGGCCGGCTGTGGGCGACGATCATCGTGGCGTCGCTCCTCGGCATCGGCTGCTTCGTTCTCGTCGTCCTTGCGGAGCGCCGCGCCCTCCGCCACTACCGGCCCGATGACCTGGGAGTCGCCGCATGACCGACGCCGCCATCTCCGCGCCCGCCGCGACCCCGGCGCCCGCTGCCGTGTCTGCCACGACGGTTCCAGTCGTCCAGCTTACCGGGGTGTCCAAGGTTTTCCAGCCCACCTCGCAGGGCGCCCGGCCGGTCGAGGCGCTCAAGGGCATCGACCTCACGGTCCGGCGCGGCGAGTTCGTGTCGCTCATCGGCCCGTCGGGCTGCGGGAAGTCGACGCTCCTCCGGGCCATCGGGGATCTCACGTCCGTCACCGAGGGCTCGGTCGCCGTCAACGGCAAGCCGGCGGCGCAGGCCCGCCGCGACCGGGATTACGGGATGGTCTTCCAGGCGCCCGTCCTGTTCGAGTGGCGGTCGGTCCAGGAGAACGTGGAGCTGCCGCTCGAGATCATCGGGCGGCCACCGCACGAGCGCGCGGTGCGGGCCCGGGAGATGCTGGACCTGGTGGAGCTCGGTGAGTTCATGAGCCACCGGCCGTGGCAGCTGTCCGGCGGCATGCAGCAGCGGGTCGCGATTGCCCGGGCGCTTGCCCTGGGCCCGGACATCCTGCTCATGGACGAGCCGTTCGGCGCTCTCGACGAGATGACACGCGAGCGCATGAACCTGGAGCTGCTCCGGATCTGGGAGCGGACTGGGACGACCGTGATCTTCGTGACCCACTCGATCCCGGAGGCGGTCTTCCTGTCCACCCGCGTCGTGGTCATGTCCGCCCGCCCGGGCCGCATCACGGACGTCGTCGACGTGGACCTGCCGCACAGCCGCGACGTCGAGACACGGGAGCTGGAGCGGTACTTCGAGCTCGTCACCCGCGTTCGTGAGAGCCTCCGCCGCGGCGAGGGTCCATCGTCCGGGGGGACGGCCCGCGTCCGTGCGGAGGGGCTGTCCGCATGACCGCGGCCGCGCCATCCGGCGCGAGCGCCGCCAGCGCGGCCGGCACGGTGGCGGCCGGGGCCGTGCTCCGCGGCCCGACCTTCGGGGAGCGCGTCCGGGAGTGGCTGCCCGCCGCAGTGCTGTTCGTGGGCGCGCTCGCCGCCTGGGAGGTCATCGTCCGAGTCTTCCAGATCAAGCAGTTCATCCTGCCGAGCCCGGTCGCCATCGCGACGGCGTGGTGGACGTACCTTCCGGAGCTGTCCTCGGCCGCGGCGTACACGCTCGTGGAGGTCGTCGGCGGCCTGCTGATCGGCGTCACGGCGGGGATCCTCGCGGGCGCGGTCACGGCTCGCTATGCGGCGGTCCGCGAGGCCGCCCTGCCCTTCGCCGTCGCAGCGAACTCGATCCCGATTGTCGCCTTCGCCCCGATCTTCAACATCTGGTTCGGGCTGGACACGCAGGTCTCGAAGATGATGATTGCGGCCGTCCTGTGCTTCTTTCCGGTGATGATCAACACGGTTCGAGGCCTGCTCAGCGCGCCGGCGCCGGCCCTCGAGCTGATGCGCTCCTACGCCGCGAGCGACCGCGAGACGTTCCTGCGGGTTCGGGTGCCGTCGGCCGTGCCGTACGTCTTTACCGCGCTGCGGGTCTCGGCCACCCTCGCGACGATCGGCGCGGTCATCGGGGAGTACTTCGGCGCGCCGAAGGTGAGCCTCGGCCAGTACATCGTCACGTACAGCTCGTACCTGAACTTCGAGCGCTCGTGGGGGGCGATCGTGTTTGCCGCCGCCATGGGGATCGGGCTGTATGTGCTGGTCGTGCTCGTCGAGCGGCTCGTGGCCCCGTGGGCGGCGGACCGGTCGGGCGCCCCGGCCTGAGCGACGAGGGCGGCCGAATGACAGAACAGCTCGCCGGACTGAACAGCTCGCCGAGAGAACGGCTCGCCGGACCGCGGCGGCGTGGATAGACTGTCCCGGTCAGCGCAGCGTCCGGGCTGGGCCCGGAGTGGAGGAGGGCGCGCGGCGGTGGCTCGCGCGCAAGGCAAGGCGGCCCTGACGGGCCCCCAAGAGGAGAGGTGCGATGCAGTTCGCGCGCAGGTCTGCGGTGCTCGCCGCCGCGGCCATGTTGGCGGCGGCCAGCTGTTCCGGCCCGGCGGCCAGCAAGGGTCCGGTCTCGATTCGTCTGCAGCTCCAATGGCTGCCGCAGGCCCAGTTCGCCGGCTACTACGCCGCGGTCGAGAAGGGCTTCTACAGCGACGAGGGCCTGGACGTCAAGATCCTGCCGGGCGCGGTCGATATCGTCCCGGCGACCGTCGTCGCGGGCGGCAACGCCGAGTTCGGCATCTCGTGGGTGCCCAAGATGCTCGCCTCGCGCGAGAACGGCGCGGACGTGCAGGTCATCGGCCAGGTCTTCCAGCGCTCCGGCACCACCGAGATCGCCTTCAAGGACAAGGGCATCACGAAGCCCGAGGACTGGAGGGGCAAGAAGGTCGGCACGTGGGGCTTCGGCAACGAGGCCGAGCTCTACGCGGCGATGCTCAAGGTCGGAATCGACCCGGCGAACGCGTCCGACGTCACAATCGTGAATCAGGACTTCACGATGACGGCGTTCCTCAACGGCGACATGGACGCCGCGCAGGCCATGACGTACAACGAGTACGCGCAGGTCCTGGAGTCCGTGAACCCGGCGACGGGCAAGCTCTACACGGCTGACGACCTCGACGTCATCTCGATGGAGAGCGCCGGCACGGCGATGCTCCAGGACGCGATCTTCGCCTCCGAGGCATGGCTCGCGAAGTCGGGCAACGAAGACGTCGCGGTCAGGTTCCTGCGGGCCTCCTACAAGGGCTGGCAGTACTGCCGTGACAACTCCGCAGACTGCGTCGACATCGTTCTCAAGGCCGATGCGGCACTCCCGAAGGGTCACCAGACCTGGATGATGAACGAGATCAACGCGCTGATCTGGCCGTCCCCGAACGGGATCGGGATGGTCGATCAGGCGGCTTGGGACCAGACCGTGAAGATCGCCACCGACGGCAAGATCATCACCAAGGCGGTGGAGAACGGCTTCCGCAACGACCTCACCGAGAAGGCGCTCACGGACCTGGGTGGCGACACCAAGGGCGCGGGTTTCCAGAAGGGGGTCGTCGAGCTCACCGAGGGCGGCAAGTAGCCGTCACCACGCTGCCCCAGATCGAACGGCCGGCCTCGCGAGGGGCCGGCCGTTCTGACGTCACCCCTGCCCCGGGTGGCCGGTACCGAACTGGCGATCGCCGGCATCCCCGAGTCCCGGCATGATGTAGCCGCGGTCGTTGAGCCGGCGATCGAGCGCCGCGCAGTGGATCTCGATGTCGGGGTGCGCCCGGGTGACCGCCTCGACGCCCTCCGGCGCCGCGATCAGGTTCACGAGCTTGATCCGGACCGCGCCCCAGCGCTTCAGGACCTCGATCGCCGCCGTCGCCGATCCGCCGGTGGCGAGCATCGGGTCGAGGATCAGGCAGAGGTCGACGTTCGCGGAATCCGGGAGCTTGTTGTAGTACTCGACCGGGCGGAGCGTCCGTTCGTCCCGGAAGAGCCCCAGGTGCCAGACCTGGGCGGTGGGCATGAGCTCGAGCATCGCATCCACCATCCCGAGGCCGGCGCGGAGGATCGGCACCAGGCCGATCCGGTCGGCAAGCTCGGCGGCCTGCATCGTCTCGAGCGGTGTCCGGACCTCGAGGGGCCGGACGCGTGCATCCGCGAGGGCCTCGTAGCCGAGGAGCCACGACAGCTCGCGGACGATCTCCCGGAACTTCTTCGGCTCGGTCCGCACGTCGCGGAGGATGCCGAGCTTGTGGAGGACGGCCGGGTGCTGGGAGATGTGGAGCGTCGGCGTCGACATCGACGAGGGCCTCTGGCAGGGGTGGTCGCCGCCTCGCCCGGGCGGCATCTCGATGGGCGTCGGCCGAATCGTAGCATCGGGGTTCCGGTTCGGACGGCCCGCACGAATTGACGCCCCGATCGGGCGTCACTACCGTTGCGGCGAGCGGCCGGTCGAGACCGGACGGACGGCGAGACGAGTATCCACGGCGTGTCGTCCGGCCATCCACCCGACCGCGACGGTCTGGAAGCTGCTCGGGGCTCCGGCGTCCAGGCGCCTTCCACGCGATCAGGCAGGAGGTTCGCGAATCGTGCCCGCAGCCGTATCCGCCGACCGGCCTCGGACTCGCCGCACGGCGCCACCCGTCCTCGTCCGTCAGGTACGGAACGGTGTCGAGGAGAGCGTCCACCGGGGCGACATCGTCGAGACCGACGTCAATGGCCGGCTGCTCCGGGCGCTTGGCGATCCGGACCACGTCGTGAACCTTCGCTCGTGCGTGAAGCCGTTCGGGATGGTGTCGCTCATCGAGGCCGGCGGGATCGAGGCCTTCGATCTGGGGCCGCCCGAGCTCGCGATCATGGCCAGCAGCCACTCCGGCGAGGATCTCCACGTCCGGACGCTCCAGGGTGTCTACCGACGGGCCGGTATCAGTCAGTCGCTTCTCGCCTGTGGTGCCGAGAAGATGCCCCTTGACGAGCTGACTGCGGCTCGCCTTGCCCGCGACGGCGAGAAGGCGAGCCCGGTCCGGCACATGTGCTCGGGTCAGCACTCGGTCTTCCTGCTCCTGTGCAAGCTTCGGGGCTGGGAGCCGGACGGCTACTGGTTGGAGGAGCACCCGGCACAGTTGGCGTATCGGGATGTCGTCGCGCGGGCTTTCGGGACGACGACCTCGAAGCTCAGGCTGGGCATCGATGGCTGTGGGATCCCGACCTACGCCTTCCCGCTCCGCGCGATCGCCAGAGCCTACGCATTCCTCGCCGACCCCTCGGCGGTGGCGGCGTCCGACACACGGGCGCCGGTCGCGCCGGCCCTCCGCACAGTCCGCGACGCGATGCTCGCCCACCCGGAGATGGTCGCCGGAACGCGGGACCGGATCGATACCTCGGTCATGAAGGCGCTCCCAGACCGGCTGGTGTCCAAGGGTGGGATGGAGGCGCTTCGCGGCCTTGCGATCCTCGCCGGCCCGCGCGGCAACGGGGCCCGAGTCCCAGCGTCCGGTATGGCGATCAAGATCGAGGACGGCGACGGCTACGACCGTGCCACCTGGGCCGCCACGATCGAGGCGCTCCGCCAGGCAGGCGTGCTGTCCGGCCAGGCGCTGCGGGTTCTCGGGCGCTATCACCGCCCGGTGGAGACGGACCCGCATGGGCGCGTGAGCGCTGAAGCGATCCCGTCGTTCGAGCTGGCGCCATTGGGCGAGCTCATCCGCTGACGGGCGCCATACCCGGACCCGCACTGGCAGGCAGTTCTTTCGTGACTCGGCTGCACGAATCTCGTCCAGCAGTCCAGACCACGACCGGGCTGAGGTCCCCGGGCGCCCCCGACGGGTTGTGATCTGGGCCACGGGGCAATGCCACGACAGGAATGCATCGAATCGTTGACTGGCGGTCCAGATCGCGCTCGCGACCCGCCAGCCCGGGCCGAATCCCCAGGCTTCGCCTGACGATTCGGCCCGGGCGGTGGAAACTGTGCGGTGATGGCCGTTGATCCCTACCGCGTGCTCGGGCTGCCGCCCGGCGCCTCCGCAGCCGAGGTGAAGCGCGCCTACCGCCGCCTCGCGAAGGCAAACCATCCGGATTCCGCGGGCGAAGCGGCGCTGCCGCGATTCCTCGAGATCCAGCGTGCCTACGAGACCCTCACCTCCGTGGTGTGGCGTCCCGGGTTGCGGCGTCCCGCCTCGACCGAGCCACGGCGCGCAGATCCGACACGGGCGCGGTCGACACCAGGGGCCCAGCCGTCCGGTGGTGGGCCATCGAACGGGCGGTCGGGCAGCACCGGGGCGAGCGGGGAGCGACGTGCCGGCACGGGGACGAGATCTGGATCGGGTCAGGGGACACGATCTGACGGGTCGACGGGACGGCGTCGCTCAACGAAGAAGGCCACGTTCGGTTCGACGACGTACGACGAGACCCACGATCAGGCCGACACAGCCTGGTCCGGGGCCTCCTGGTACGGCCCGACGTCCGGCGAGTACTGGCGGGTCAATCCTCGCGAGTACGCCGATCCGCGGAAGCACGGGCCGGAGTACCTCGCCCGGGCAGCCGCGCGCGCGGCTGCGGCCGCCGAGCGACGAGCGAGGCAGGAGAGTGTCGCGAGCTCCGATGCCGGGGCGATCACGGACACAGGACCGGCTCGGCACGCCCGACCTCGAGCGTCCACGGCGGCCACCCAACGTCCCCGGCCCGAGGCCGCACGGGAACGAGCCTCCGACCCCGCTTCCCGGCAACGACCCGCCTGGACGCCGCCGGCACGGCGATCGGGCGTCGGCGCCGCCACCGCCTCCACCACCGCCGAGATCGGCACGGATCGTTCAGAACGCCCCGCGGTCAATCTTTCCCCGGGCGCACGCCGCATCCTCCGCGCCGTCGTCGCATGGCCGCCCCTCGGGATCGCCGCGGCCGCCGTCATCGGCGAGGCAACAGGCTGTGCCGCGTTTGAGGCCACCTGTGCGCCGCCGGCGGACCTCTACCCATGGTTTGCCCAGAGTGCCATCGTCCTTGCCCTCTTCGCCGTCCCGGGCGTGGCTCGCGTTTTCGCTGGGGGGACGTTGGCCGTCGCGATCCTGGCGTTTCCGGTTGCCGCCGTCCTGTCGGCCGGCGGCGCCAGCTACGATCGAACATACGGGCCGGCCGCGCTCATCGTGATCCTCGCCATCGTCTGGGCCGTTGGGGTGGGGGCCGCACTCATGCGACGGGTCGTCACCAGATGGCTGCCCTGAGTCGTATCCTCCTCGACGCATGACCCCCACGCACGGCTCCCGACGCCATGTCGGCCAGGACCTGTCCGGCGCGGCGCAGGAGTACCTGCTCGCCCTCCGAGTGATGGCCGGCGACGGCTTGCGCGTCACCGCGGCACAGGTCGGTCGCCGGCTTGGCGTGAGCACCCAGGCCGCGAGCGAGATGTTCCGGCGGCTCGTCGCAGACGGCCTCGTGATCCAGGCGGACGGCCGCGAGCTCGTTCTCACGGCGGCGGGTCGCACCGCCGCAGACGGGATCTTCCGCCGCCATGCCCTGTGCGAGTGGCTCCTCACCGAGATCGTCGGACTCGGCTGGGCGGAGTCGGACGAAGAGGCGGAGTGTCTCCAGGCGGTGATCTCGCCGCGGGTCGAGGCGATGCTCGACGAGCTTCTGGGCCACCCGGAGACCTGCCCCCACGGTAACCCGATCGATGTCGAGGCGCGAAGCGGCGTCCTGCCGGGGTCGGCTGGCCGAGGTCAATGCCGGCGAGAAAGCGACGATCTATCGGATCACCGAGGAGGCGGAGGAGGACGCCGGCCTCCTCTCCTACCTCGAGGCACGCGGCCTTCGGCCGGGCGCGCCGATCACCGTCCTGGCGCGCTCGGAGTCGCTCGATTCAATGACCCTCGACGGCCCGCTCGGCCGGGCGACGCTCGGCCTCCGGCCGGCGGCCCTCGTCCGCGTGCTGCCGGGCACGGCAGACCCGTCGCTCTTCCACCGCGTCCCGAGCCGCAGCTGAGCCACCGGGCCGGACCGCGTTCAGCGGCCCCGCGCCGCCCGCGCCCCTAGAATCCGTCCATGTCCGACATCCGCGTCCGAATCGCCCCCAGCCCCACCGGGCCGCTCCACATCGGGACGGCGCGGACGGCGCTCTTCAACGTCCTGTTCGCCCGGCGGCACGGCGGCACGTTCATCCTCCGGCTCGAGGATACGGACGTCGCCCGGAGCACCCTGGCGTTCGAGGCGGACATCCTCGCCGGTCTGCACTGGCTCGGGATCACCTGGGACGAAGGCCCGGACTCGGCCGGCGGGGAGGACCACGGGCCGTACGGCCCGTACCGGCAGATGCTGCGCCTGGCGCGCTACGCGGAGGCGGCCGCGGACCTCCTCGCCCGAGACCTCGCCTATCCGTGCTACTGCACGCCCGACGAGCTCGACGCGGACCGAAGGGTCCAGGAGGCGGCGAAGCAGCCGCCGAGATACGTCGGCCGGTGCGCCGCACTCACGCCCGCGGAACGGGAAGCCCGCGTCGCCGAGGGCCGGGCGGCGGCGACCCGCTTCCGCGTCGCACCCGGGGTGATCGGCTTCGACGACGCCGTTCGCGGGCGCGTGGAGATCGACACGGCCAACCTGGGCGGAGACTTCGTCATCGTCCGGGGCGACGGGACGCCGCTCTACCACTTCACGGTCGTCGTGGACGATGCTGCGATGCGGATCAGCCACGTGATCCGGGGCGAGGACCACCTGTCGAATACCCCGAAGCACATCCTCCTCTTCCGGGCCCTCGGCCACCCTGAGCCGGTCTTCGCGCATCTCCCACTCATCCTCAACCCCGACCGGACGAAGATGAGCAAGCGGAAGAGCCGGACCGCGATCTCCGACTACATCGCCCAGGGCTTCATTCGTGAGGCGCTCGTCAACTACCTGGCGCTCCTGGGCTGGTCCACCGGATCCGAGGAGGAGATCCTGTCGTTCGACGAGATCGCCTCGCGCTTCGACCTCGACCATGTCCAGAAGGGCGGTGCGGTCTTCGATCCCGAGCGCCTCGAGTGGATCAACGGCCAGTGGATCCGGCGCCTGGACGACGACGACCTCGCCGCCCGGCTCGGCCCGTTTCTCGAGGCCGAGCACGCCGCCGGCCGCATCGACCGGACGCCGACGGCGGACGAGATCCGGACGGTCCTGCCGATGATCCGGGAGCGCCTGCCGACGCTCGGCGCGGTCGGCGACCTGATCGGCTTCCTGTGGGTCGACGAGTTGACGGTCGATCCCGCCACGATCGTCCCCAAGCGCTGGGACGCGGCGACCACTGCGACCGCGCTCGCCGCCGCCCGCCAGGCCATCGCCGCGGTCGGTGATGTGAGCTTCGAGTCGGAGGAGATCGAGCCGCCCCTCCGTGCGCTTGCCGAGCGGCGCGGCTGGAAGGCCGGTGACCTGTTCATGGCGATCCGCGTCGCCGTGACCGGCCGGACAGCCACGCCACCGCTGTTCGATACGCTCGTCGCCCTCGGCCGCGACCGCGCGCTCGCCCGCCTGGACGCAGCCGTCGCCGGGGTCGTCTCCCTCGTCGGCTGAGCCGCGCCTTCGGACGGGTCCGGGCAAATCGAGACCCGGGCAAATCGAGCGTTAACACGCGCCGGTATCCTCGACATCGATGGCCCGCACGATCCTCGTCGTCGAAGACGAGCCGACCCTCCGAGAGACCCTTGCGGAGGCGCTCTCAGCCGACGGCTTCCGGGTTACCCAGGCCGGCGACGGGCGGGCGGCCCTCGAACGGTTCCGCGCCGACGCTCCGGACCTTGTCCTGCTCGACCTGATGCTCCCGGAGCTGTCCGGGATCGAGGTCTGCCGGATCATCCGTGCCGAGTCCGCGGTCCCGATCGTGATGCTCACGGCGCGCGGCTCCGAGGTGGACAAGATCGTCGGGCTGGAGCTCGGGGCGGACGACTACGTCACGAAACCGTTCAGCCTGCGCGAGCTGTCGGCGCGGATCCGGGCGATCTTCCGGCGGGCCGAGCAGGTCGCGAGCACGGGCGGTCCGTCCATCGTGGATCTCGGCGGTGTCCAGGTGGATCTCGCCGGTCATCGCGTCCTGAAGGACGGCCATGAGATCCAGCTCAAGCCGAAGGTCTTCGAGCTCCTCGCCTTCCTCGTCCGCCATCCCCGCCAGGTCCTGACCCGCGACCAGCTTCTCGAGAGCGTCTGGGCCTACGACTACGCGGGCGAGACGCGAACGGTCGACGTCCACGTCCACTGGCTCCGCTCGGCAATCGAGCCGGACCCGGCGAGGCCGGTCCTCGTCCAGACGATCCGCGGTGTGGGCTACGTCCTCCGGCCCCCCGCCTGACTGCAGCGGGCGACGCACACAGGCCGCTCCATCAGAGGACCCGGCTGAGAAGCTCCCAGGCGAGCCACGCGACGAAGCCCGAGGCCGGGATCGTCAGGACCCAGGCCACGATGATGTTCCCCGCCACCCCCCAGCGCACGGCCGACAGGCGGTCGCTCGCACCGACACCCATGATCGCCGACGAGATGACGTGGGTCGTGGAGACCGGCATCCCGAAGGACGACGCGCCCAGGATGATCGTGGCGGCCGTCGTCTCCGCCGCAAACCCGTGGACCGGGTCCAGCTTGACGACCCGCTGACCCATCGTCCGGATGATCCGCCAGCCGCCGGCGGCGGTCCCGAGCGAGATCGCGGATGCGGCCAGGATGATGACCCACAGCGGGATCTTCGCGTCCTGGGGGAGGATGCCCGCGGCGATGAGGGCGAGGGTCATGATTCCCATCGTCTTCTGTGCGTCGTTCGAGCCGTGGCTGAAGGCCATGAACGCCGCGGACAGGATCTGGAACCGTCGGAACCGGTCGTTGAGCTTCCGCGGATGGAAGCGCCGGAAGGTGTTCATCAGGACGACCATGAACAGGAACCCGACCAGCACCCCGAGGATCGGAGAGGTGACCAGGGGCAGGACCACCTTGCCGAGGATGCCGTCCACCTTCAGGGCGCCGGTCCCGGTCGCGGCGATCACGGTGCCGATGAGGCCCCCGATGAGGGCATGACTGGACGACGACGGGATGCCCAGCCGCCAGGTGATGAGGTTCCAGGCGATCGCGCCCACGAGGGCCGCAGCGACGATGATCTGGCCCTCGGCACCGTCCGGTGTCGAGGCGATCCCCGACGCGATCGTCTTCGCGACGGCCGTACCGGTGAGTGCGCCGACGAAGTTCGCCGTCGCGGACATCAGGATCGCGTGGTCCGGGCGGAGGGCCCTGGTGGACACCGACGTCGCGATCGCGTTCGCGGTGTCGTGGAAGCCGTTGATGTAGTCGAACGCCACGGCGAGCGCGAGCACGATGAGGAGCAAGAGGGTCACGCCGTCGGGCACGCCGGGAAGGCTAGCAGGTCACCGGCTGGGCCGACCCACGCTTCTGCGCGCGCGAGCTCACGCACGGTCCATGTGCGCTCGTTCGCGTGCTCGGCGCCGTCTTCGCGTGGGCACGGCCGAGCCGGCGCCCACGATTCTGCTGGCTCACGGCGCGGCTCCCGGGTGCGCCGCTATCCTTCCCGAAATGCGCCTGAGTCAGCTCTTCTTCACCACGCTCCGCGACGACCCCAGCGACGCGGAGATGCCTTCCCACCGCCTCCTCGTCCGGGCCGGCTACGTCCGCCAGCTCGGGTCCGGGATCTACTCCCTTCTGCCGTTGGGCTTCCGCGTCACGCAGCGGGTTGAGCAGGTCATCCGCGAGGAGATGGATCGGATCGGCAGCCAGGAGATGGAGATGCCGGTCGTCCATCCGGCGGAGGTCTGGAAGGAGAGCGGCCGCTACTTCAAGATCGGACCGGAGCTCGTCCGCTTCAAGGATCGCGCCGAGCGGGACATGGTCCTGGCGATGACCCACGAGGAGGTCGTCGCGCTGCTCCTCCGCGACATCGTCCGGAGCTACCGCCAGCTGCCGATGATGGTCTACCACTTCCAGACGAAGTTCCGCGACGAGCCCCGCGCCCGGGGCGGCCTGATCCGCGTCCGCGAGTTCGTCATGAAGGACGCCTACAGCTGCGATCGGGACGACGCCGGCCTGGATCGGAGCTACCGGCTCCAGTACGAGGCCTACGAGCGGATCTTCCGGCGGCTCGGCCTGAACGCGATCGCGGTGGGCGCCGATGTCGGGATCATGGGTGGGACCGGGGCCCACGAATTCATGGTCATCAACGATTTCGGCGAGGACACCCTGGTCCTGTGCGACGCCTGCGGCTATGCCGACAACCAGCAGATCGCCGTCGTCGGCAAGCCTGAGCCCGCGCCGGAGGCAATCCTCCCGGTGGAGGATGTCGAGACGCCCGGCGCGACGACGATCGACGCGCTCGCCCGCTATCTCGACGTGCCCCGCAGCCGGACAGCCAAGGCTGCGTTCTTCATGGCCGGCGATGGCCGGTTCGTGGTCGCGATCGTTCGCGGCGACTACGACGTGAACGAGACGAAGCTCGTGAACACCATCAAGGCCCGGGGCGGGTTGCGGCCGGCGACGGTCGAGGAGATCACCGCGCGCGGGATGGAGGCCGGCTACGGGTCGCCGATCGGTGCGCGGGACGCGGTCGTCGTCGTGGATGAGCTTGCGGCACGCTCGCCGAACCTCGTCGCGGGGGCGAACCGCGTCGGGTGGCACGTCCGAAACGTCAACGTGCCGCGCGACTACGCCCCGGACCACGTCGCCGAGATCACCAGCGCGCGCGAGGGCGATCCGTGTCCGCGCTGCGGCGGGCCGGTCAAGCTTCGACAGGGGATCGAGGTCGGCAACATCTTCAAGCTCGGCACGGACTTCTCGGTCGCGTTCGGGTCCACCTACCTGGGGGAGGACGGACAGGCGCACCCGATCGTCATGGGCTCGTACGGGATCGGGCTCGGGCGAAACGTCGCCTGCATCGTCGAGGCGCACCACGACGAGAAGGGGATCGTCTGGCCGGACGAGGTGGCTCCGTACGCGGCCCACCTGGTCACGATCTCCGGCGCGCGGGACCCGCGGGTCGCCGAGGTGGCGGACCGGCTCCACCAGGTGGCCGCGGACGCCGGTCGGGAGATCCTCTATGACGACCGGGACGAGTCGCCGGGCGTGAAGCTCACCGATGCGGAGCTTCTCGGCATGCCCTGGATCGTGACGATCAGCCCCCGCTCGCTCGCGGCCGGTGGCGCCGAGCTGACCCGCCGCGCGACAGGGGCGCGGAGCACGGTGCCCATCGAGCAGCTGGAGGGCTGGCTCCGCGACGGGTTCGAGGTTCGCGCACCGGCCTGAGGCTCGGGGCGGTTCGGCGGTTCGGCGGCCGTGAGCCGCCCAATGAATCCGGCGGTTCGCACCGCCGAGCCCGAAGGTGGTTCGCCGTTTCTCGGCGGCAGGCGTCAGGCTGGCGGCTCGATCGGCCCGGCCGAGTTCGGCTCGGTGATGTCGACGACGATCGTATAGCTGCCGGCGTCGGCTCCGGTGGCCGCCTGGGCGGACGCCTCCGAGCGGACGAGGAACCCACCGTCGTTGGCAATCCAGACCTCGGACGACCATGAACCCTGGAACCCGGCGATGGCTCCGAGCATCGCCCCGATCGCCTCGTCGCCCTTATACCGGGTGGTCGCGACGCCGTTCTTCGTCTCGGTGCCGACGACGCCGAAGTTCCCCCCGATTCCGGCGAAGTACATGCTGAACATCTGCTCCGGCCGGAACGCGGCCATCGACTGAGTGAACGCGCCGGCCTGGGCGGCCGGAATGGCCGTCCACGGCTCGTCGCCCGGGAGACTCCGGAGCCAGGCCTCAGCGCCGATGATCACGATCTCCGTGCCGGACGTGATGTTCCCCGCGTCATCCAGCTCTGCCTGCACCAGGCTGCTTGCCTCTGCCGGGCTGTTGACGACCACACCGGACATCATCGTTCGGCTGGACGTGGTGGTCGTGCCGGTGGTCGAGGTCGAGTTGATCTCGACCCGGAACGCATACGAATCGAGCGCATCCAGGGCCGTCGTCGCGGCACTGAACGCCTCGCTGCCGTCGCCGGGCGCAACGGTCTCGCCGGAGCCCTGGGTCGGCTCGGGCGTCCCGGTGCCGCCGGGACCGGTGGTCTCGCCGGGCGCGACCGAACCGCCCGAGCCAGGGCTCGGGGCCTGGGACGCCGATCCGCCACATCCGCCGACCAGGAGAACACTCACCAGGCCCAGTGCGAGCAGCGACCTCCACCCACCCGCCCCCGTCGTCAACCGTCTCCGTGACATGCGTCCACCCCTCCCCCGCGGTGAGATCCCCCGTTGCGACGGCCCGCGGGCACCGACGTCAGGTCCGGGGATGCTGGACGCGATTGGCTCCCGGCCTCGCGACTGTAGCGGATGGGCCGCTCTCGCGTCCACGCCTGCCGGCGGGTGAGGGGATCCGGGATCCCGGGCCGCGTTGGTCCAGGACACCCTGTGCGCATGAATGAGCGTGACCTCTGGTGCGTTCAGCCAGATTCCCGCTCGGACTCGGGGGTGGTCCGCTCGTTCGTTGGAAACGTGTGTCTCAGGCTGTCATCGGGGGTGCTCGGTGCTCAGGGGCGCGGGGGGGGGCGCTCGGGGGTGGCGCGGGGGTGGCGCGGGGGTGGCGCGGGGGTGGCGCGGGGGCGCTCGGGCGGCGGCGGCGGGGGGGCTCCGGGGCCCACCAGGACCGCCTGAAGGTCAGTCTCCCTCCTGGGCGATCGTTGCCTCGTCGAGCATGGTCCCGTCGAGGGCCTGCACGGCCGCCCCGCTGCCCGGGGCCTCCGCCAAGAGCTCCGTGCTCGCGACGGCGCCGGCCGGCACGACATCCGCCCCTGGGTCGTCCGTCCGCGCGATCGAGAACGTGACGCTCGGCGGAATCGCGGCCCCGATCGCGACCTCGCTGACTCTGTAGGGCGAGCCCTTCGCCTTGAGGGCGGCATTCGCCCGTTCCTGGAGCGCCGTGGCCTTGACGATCACGTCGGCGAGGACGTTGGGATCGATCCGGTCGATCGCCGTGGAGATCCCGTGCTTCGCCCGCGACAGCGCCTGGCGGGCCTTGTCCGCGGTTGCCGGATCGCTGATCGCGGTCGATGCCCTGTGTGCACCCTCCGAGACGCTCTGGCGCGTCTGGTCGGCGGCCGCCTTCGCCTGCTCAGCGGCCTGTGCCGCGGCCTGTTTCGCCCGATCGAGAAAGCCCATCGACCTCTTCCTCCGGAAGCGCGAGACGGTCGTCCGAACCGGCCCGCCGGGCCGGTGCCGGTCGTCAGGCGTGCTTGATCGTGATCCGCTCGATGATGTTGGCGACGTCCTCGCACTTGTCGATCGTGCCCTCGAGGAGACCGTAGATCTCCTTCCACTTGATGACCTCGAGCGGGTCGCCGCCGCCGGAGAAGAGGTCCGCGATCGCCTTCCGGGCGAGCTGATCGCCCTCGTTCTCGAGACGATGGACCTCGATCCAGTACTTCTCGAGGTGCTTGAAGCCGCGCAGGTGGGTGAGCGCCTCGTGGAGCTGCTCGCACTGGCGAACGACGATCGAGGCCTGCTGCACGGCCACCGCGGTCGGGGCCTCGACATGGTAGAGGACGAACGTGTCCGCGACCTCCTCGATGTAGTCGAGGACGTCGTCCAAGCCGCTGATGAGCGCGTGGATCTCCTCGCGATCGAACGGCGTGACGAAGGTGGCCTCGAGCCGGTGGCCGATGGCGTGGCTGAGCTCGTCCCCGCGGTGCTCGGCGTCGCGGATCTCGCCCGCGCGGCGCTCCAGCACATCGTACGAGCGGAGCATCGCCTCGAGCAGTCGGGCGGCCCCGAGGACGTTCGCGACGTCCTCCGCGAACATGTCGAAGAAGCGTTCCTCGCGGGGGATCAGGCGCAGACGCACGGTGCGGTCTCCTTCGGGGCTGGGCGTCGCCGTGGCGCGCTCCGAAACGCCGGTGCCGGCGCGGACAGGGTACCGCGCGCACCGCGGATCGGTTGTGCGATCCTCGGCCCGTGGATTGGCTCGTCGTGGGGTTCGTGGCGCTCCAGGCCGTCGTGATCGCGGTTCTCGCCGGCGTGGCGCTCGCCCGCGGCCGCGTGCTCGACGGCATGGCTGACGGCCTGCGCGAGGGCAGCCCGGATGCCGTGGCGGGATCCGGGCGCGCTCAGGGTCCCGAGCGCGGAGAGGATCTCGTGGACGGCGTCCGTCGCCTCCGCCGCCGCGCCGAGAGCGCCGAGTACGCCCTCGTGCAGCGCCTCCGCGACCTGGCCTACCTCGCCGACCTCATCGGCGTCGGAATCGTCCGGCTGACCGACGATCTCCGCGTCGAGGTCGCGAATACGGCGGCCCATGTCTTCCTCGAGCGGAGGCCCGGCGAGATGCTCGGGCGGACCGCGATGGAGGCGCTCGGCGACCACCGCGTCGAGGCGATCGCTCGCGAGGCTGCCGAGCGAGGCGCCGCGTCCGGCGAGGTGACGCTCCACGAACCCGAGGGACCGACGCTGATCGTCCGCGCCCGGCGCTCGCCGATTTTGGGAATCTGGCTTGTCCTCGAAGACGTCGCCGAGCTGCGCCGGCTCCAGCGGATTCGGGCCGAGTTCATCGACAACCTGTCGCATGAGCTGCGCACCCCGATCACGACCGTCGGGCTGCTCGCGGAGACACTTGCCCGGGATGCCGAGGCCGCGGGCGAGGCGGTCCCGGCCCGGATGCGGGAGCGGATCCGGAAGCTGGAAGTCGAGACAGACACGATCTCCGAGATGGTGACCGAGCTCCTGGACCTGGCCCGGATCGAGAGCGGCGGCCGCCAGCTCCACCTCGACAGCGTGGATCTCGGCCGCATCGCAACGGAGTCCGTAGAGCGCCTCCGGCCGTTTGCCGAGCGCCAGGGGATCCGGCTCGAGGTCGAGGTGGCGCCGGCCCTCCCGGCAATCCGCGGCGACGCTGCCCGACTCGGGCAGGTCTTCTCCAACCTCATCCACAACGCCGTCAAGTTCAGTCCGTCGGAGTCGACCGTCACGGTCACCGTCCGCGCGACCGGCGAGACGGTGGCGGCCTCGGTCGCCGATCATGGCGTGGGGATCGCGGCCGCGGACCTGCCCCGGATCTTCGAGCGGTTCTACAAGGCGGACCGGTCCAGGACCGCCGGTGGTGGCACCGGCCTTGGCCTCGCCATTGCCCGCCACATCGTCGCCGGCCACGGCGGCCGGCTGACCGCCGAGTCGGAGGAGGGCGCCGGCGCCACCTTCACGTTGACCCTGCCGGTGCCCGACCAGGCGCCGGGAAGAGGAGCTTGATGCAGCACCTGGACGTCGCCACGCTCAACCTCCGGAACATCGCCGACCGCTGGCCGGAGCGGCTTCCGCTGCTCCTCGCCGACATGGCGGCCCTCCAGCCGGACCTCCTGGGCCTCCAGGAGTGCGTCTTCGCGGTGGGGCAGGACCGGCTCCTGGGCGCCGCCGGCGAGGGTCGGTACGAGGTCCATCGCGGCTGGGCCGGCCGTCCGGAATACGGGAACAGCGTGCTCATCCGCGGACCGCTCGCCACGGCCGGCGGGGCGGCCGTGGAGCGGCTGGAGCTGGACAGGAACCGGAGCGCGCTCCGGGTGGCGGTGACGATCCCCGGCGGTGCGTCGCTGGCGATGGTCGTGACGCACCTCCATCATCTCCCCGCCGACGAGGACGCTCGGGAGGCGCAAGCCCGAGAGCTCGTGGCCTGGCTGGACGCCCGACCTTCGCCCGCCGGGACGATCGTCGTGGGGGACTTCAACGCCGAGCCGGTCGAGGCGGCGTACGGGGTGATGACGGCAGCCGGATTCCGGTCCGCGCACGTCGAGGCGAACGGGCGCGAGCCGGCGGTCACCTGGCCGTCGGGGATCCAGGCACCGGGCATGGACACGGACGGCGACCCGGGCTGCCTCGACTACATCTGGCTCCGCGGCCCGCTCCGCGCCGTGGCCTCCCGGCTCGCGTTCGACCGGCCGGCCGTGGGCGACCCGACGCTCTACCCCTCGGATCACTTCGGCCTCGTGGCCCGCGTGGCGGTTGGAGACTGACGATGGCGCGGGCGCTCCGCCTGGCGCATCGCGGCGACTGGCGCGTGGCGCCCGAGAACTCCCTGGCCGCGATGCGGGCGGCGCTGTCGAACCCGGCCTGCGACGGTCTCGAATTCGACGTCCGGGGCTCCCACGAGGGAATCCCGGTCCTCCTCCACGACGAGACTCTCGATCGGGTCCAGGGCCGGTCCGGCCGGCCCGGGGAGCTCTCGATCGACGAGCTGGCCGCGGCCGGGATCCCGACCCTCGCAGACGTCCTCGCTGCGACGGGTCCGCAGCCGTTCCTCGACGTGGAGCTGAAGGGCGAGCCGGTCCCGGCCGTCGTGCCGGTCCTCGAGGCGGCGCGCGGGCCGGGTCTTGTCCGGATTGTGGTCTCCTCGTTCGAGCCCGAGACGCTCGCCTGGCTCCGCGGCCTCCGGCCGTCGTGGCCATGCTGGCTCAACACCGAGGATCTGTCCCCGGCGACCGTCGCGCTCGCCGCCGATCTCGGGTGTCGCGGCGTATCCGTGGACTGGCGAGCCATCAAGCCCGCCGGTATGGCTCGCGCGATCGAGGCCGGGCTGGAGGTGGCGGCTTGGACGGTTCGCCGCCGATCGACCGCCGCGCGCCTGGAGCGGCTCGGGGTCGTCGCGATCTGCGTCGAGGGCGCGGCACTCGACGCCCGCTGACATGGAGCGAGTCAGATGGCTGCCAGTGATGCATCAAGTCGAACTTGAGACTTGAGGTCGACGACTGACAGTACTGCCGCCCGACCCAGCCGTTGCACTCGATGCAAACAACTTCGAGGTCGGCCGGTCGTCCACCGGGTGGCTCGTCGGTTCCTTGCATCTGCTGCCATGGTGGACGCCGATTCGGGGTTCAGATGGAGTCTCGGGACCGCGGTCGTTCGTTTCTTGACATCCCATGCAAGCGAATGTGCCGACCGAGTCCGCGATCGTAGGTTGTTTGCAGTCGATGCAACGTCGATCCTCACCCTTGCACCGGCCGCAACGAGTCGCTGCTGCTAGCAGCAGTGCCCGGCATCGCAACCGCAGCCCGCCGGATCGAGGAGCGCCAGCTCGCGGGTGGCGGCGGGGGAGGGGAGGGTCGCGGCGAGCTGCTCCCGGTCCACGCCGGCCCAGCCGGCCGGCTTGGTCGCACGAGTGATCGCGGCGTGGAGGCCGTCGCCCACGGCGTGCGTCTGCTCGACGGAGACGTCGACGAGTCCGGCCGCCTCCAGGCCGGCCCGGTACTCGGCGAAGGAGAGCGCGCCGGCGATGCAGCCGGCGTAGGTGCCGCGCCGCGCCCGCTCAGCCGGGCTCAACCCGTTCTCGGCGACGATGTCGCTGATCCCGATCCGGCCGCCCGGTCGGAGGACACGGGCGATCTCGGCGAAGACCGCCGCCTTGTCGGCGGCGAGATTGACCACGCAGTTGCTGATCACGACGTCGACCGATCCCGCCTCGAGCGGCAACGCCTCGATCGTGCCCTTGACGAACTCGACATTCGTGGCCCCGGCCTCGACCGCGTTGCGCCGAGCCAGCTCGAGCATCTCGTCGGTCATGTCGACGCCGATGGCCCGACCGGTGGGACCAACTCGGCGGGCAGACAGGAGGACGTCGATGCCACCGCCCGACCCGAGGTCCAGGACGATCTCGCCCTCGCGCAGTTCGGCGATGGCGGTCGGGTTGCCGCAGCCGAGCGAGGCGAGGACCGCCGCATCCGGAAGACCCGCTCGGTCGGCATCGGCGTAGAGGAGCGGGCCGTACCTGACCGTGCCGTCCGGGCCGCAGCACGAGTCGATCGCCTGGGATCGGCTCGCGGCCTCGGCGGCGCCCGTCGCCCCGGTCACGGCCAACGCCGCCTCAGCGTAGCGTGCCCGCACGGACTCGTGGACGGCATCCGTTTCGGCAGTCTGGGGGGTCGGCGTGGTCGGCGTGGTCATCGCTTGGTTCTCCTCCCTCGGGACGCACATGGTGACGCCGGTGGGCGCTCGCCGGCGGTCGGTCAATCAGGCGCAACAGGCAGAGAGTTCGTTGCACCCGGTCGCGGCGGGAGCCGGG
The DNA here is from genome assembly GCA_013822395.1 of Anaerolinea sp. Taxonomy (GTDB): domain Bacteria; phylum Chloroflexota; class Limnocylindria; order Limnocylindrales; family CSP1-4; genus UBA5189. Next base: position 87,497 of record PNKK01000001.1, read on the forward strand.
GCGATCCGCCTGGAGGCGAAGCGCTCGCGCGCGGTCTCGGCGACGCTGACGCGATCGTCGGTCGCGAGCCGCGCCTCCCGGATCGCGATCCGGTGCATCCGGTCACGCTCATCGGCCGAGCTCTCGCGACGCGTGACCCAGGAGTTCTGATTCAGCGAGAACATTCAGGGCTCCCCTCGGTGTGCCTCGCACGCCTCGATGCATCGACGTCCATCAATATGACACTCAGATTGATGTTTGTCAATATCGAAGATCATCGATAGACTGGGCGACCGTGAGCCGCTCCACCGACCCCGACGTCCGCCTCCTGGCCGCCCTGGCCGATCCCGTCCGCTTGTCGATCGTCCGCCAGCTCGCCGTCGGCGACGCCGTCTGTGCCTGCGACTTCACCGAGTCATGCGGTGTAACCCAGCCGACAGTTTCACACCACCTCAAGGTCCTCCGCGAGGCCGGCATCGTGACCTCGGCGCGACGCGGCTCGTGGGTCTGGTATCGCCTGGCGCCGGAGGTGGTCGGCCGGCTCGTGGCGATCGGGCGTGAGCTTGTGCCAGCGGACTTCATCCGGGCCGGCGAGCTCACCCCCTCTCGCCGCCGGCCGGTGTCCGCGGACGCCATCCCGTCCGTGCCACCCGCGCCGACGAGCTAGCGCCGCCTGCCACGGTTGTCTGCCCGGAACCTTCACCCGTCGTCGGCGCCGGGCCTGATCCGTTCTACGCGGACCAGAGAGCCCAGACCGGGACTGCCAGCACCCGCGGCGCGAACGGCACGACCTGGTCGCCTGTGTAGAGGACGATCCCGCGGACGAATCGATCACCAAGGGCGTCTGCCAGGTGCCGGAGTGACCGAGTATCCGCGGCGCCGACGGACGCGGCCGACTTGACCTCGATGGCGACGACCCGGCCCGCCCGGTCCTCCAGGATGAGATCGACCTCACCGCCCGAGTGATCGCGGTAATGGAAGAGCGTGGCCCCGGTGGCACTCCAGCTGAGCTGCCGGCGAAGCTCGGTGGCGACGAGTGACTCGAGGAGCGGTCCGAGCTGGTCGGGCTCAGCGACGAGACGCTCGGCGGAGACGCCGCGCAGAGAGGCCGCGAGTCCGGTATCGGTGAGCGTGACCTTGGGCGCCCGAGCGAGGCGTCGCCCGAGGTTGGCGGACCAGGCCGGGATGGGCTCGAAGAGCATGATCGCCTCGAGCAGCGCGACATGGCGCTGGACGGTGGTCAGCGGCATGTCAAGCGAACGCGAGACCTCCGAGGTATTGAGCAACCCGGCGGACCGCGCAGCCAGAAGCGACAGGAGTCGTGGCAGCGAGGTCAGGTCGTCGATCCGGCTCACGTCGCGGACATCGCGCTGGAGGATCGTCGTCAGGTACGCATCGAACCAGGCGCGGCGGCGAGCCGGCGTACGACCGAGCGCCTCCGGATAGCCGCCATCGACGATCCGATCGGCGAGATCGGCTCGCGAGGTCGGTTCGAACGTGAACAACGGTGTGGGTTCGAAGGAGCGATCGACGAACCCCTCGATCGTCCCGCCAATCTCACCCTGCGAGAGGGTCCGAAGACGGAGGACCTGGATCCGGCCGACGAGCGTGTCACTGACCCTTGGCAGGGCCATGACGTTGGCAGAGCCGGTCAAGATGAACCGTCCTGGCGTTCGCTGCCGGTCGACAGCGGCCTTGATCGCGAGAAGCAGGTCCGGCACGCGCTGGATCTCATCGATCGCGACGGGGCCGTCGAGCCCGCCGATGAACCCGCTCGGATCGGATCGTGCGGCGTTCAACGTCGTCAGGTCGTCGAGGGTCAGGTAGGTCGCCGGATATCCGGCCTCGATGACCTGACGGATGAGGGTGCTCTTGCCGACCTGGCGCGCGCCGACGACGAGAACGACTGGCGTGTCGGCGAGCGCGGCGCGGAACGCTGGCTCCAGATTCCTCTGAAACATCGCCGAATCCTACCTGACAGATGGGTGATTATCAACCATTATGTGGGTGATCTTCGGCCGAGAATCGGGGAGGTTCGCGGTTCCGACCGGCCAGGGCAGTCCCTCACAGCGCGGCGACGAACTCCTCCGCCCAGGCCTCGACCTCGTCGCGGATCTCGCGGAAGGCCGCCAGTCGCTCCGCCTCGGTGCCGGCGACCACGGCGGGATCGCGGAACGCCTCGTGGACGCGCCGCCCGCCACCGGGAAAGACCGGGCACGCCTCGCGGGCGTCGTCGCAGACCGTGACGATGACATCGAACGGCCGGTCGAGGAGCTCCGTCATCGGTTTCGAGCGCGCGCCCGACCAATCGACGCCGCGCTCGGCGAGGACCCGGATCGTCAGCGGGTGGACCGCCGACGGGTGGTTACCCGCCGACGAGACCGCCACGCGCTCGCCGCCCGCTCGCGCCAGGAATGCCTCCGCCATCTGGCTCCGGCAGCTGTTGCCGGTGCACAGGACGAGGATGCGGGTCGGAGACTGCGTCGAAGAGGCCATCGCCACCATCCTACGGGTTCAGGTCCTCCACCCGGCCGGTCGCGAGGTGGACGACGTCCTCGGCGATGTTCGTCACGCGATCGCCGATCCGCTCCAGCCAGTGCGCCACGAGGATCGTCCGCGCGCCGCGCTCGACGGCGGCCGGCGAGGCCTGCATCTCGGCGACCGCGGCGGTGAAGACCCGGCTGTAGCCGTGGTCGATCTCATCGTCCCCGGCCGCGACGGCGCGGGCGGCCTCGCTGTCCGAGCTCACCAGCGCCCGCAGGATCCCGCCCACGAGCGATGCGGCAAGCTCGCCCATCCTGGCCAGCTCGGCGGCCGCTGGAACCGGCGGCCCCTCCGGAATCCGCCGAACCTGCTTCGCGACGCCCACGGCGTGGTCCCCGATCCGCTCCAGCTCGGAGGCCACGTGGTTCAGGGCCAGGAGGAACCGGAGGTCGCGCGCCACCGGGGCCTGCGTCGCGATCGCGGCCGCGATGAGGTCCGTGACCGACCGCTGCATCTCGTTGATCTCGGCGTCACCCGCGATCACCGTCTCGGCGAGGGCGCCGTCCCGGGCCACGAACGCCCGGATGGCCGTCGCGATCTGGAGCTCGACCCGCGAGCCCATCCGCAGGACCTCGTCCTTGATCTGGCGCTCCTCGCGATCGAGCGCCCCCCGCGAGCGGAGGACGTTCGCGACCCCGCCGCCCTCGATCACCGTCTCGTCCATCGGTGATTCCCTCGATGGCCCCATCAGCCGAACCGCCCGGAGACGTAGTCCTCGGTCAGGCGGTGCTCCGGATTCGTGAAGATCCGGAGCGTTGGCCCGCGCTCCACGACGTACCCGGCGCGATCGTCGCCCATCGTAATGAAGATGGTCGTGTCCGACGCCCGGGCCGCCTGCTGCATGTTATGGGTCACGATGACGATCGTATAGTCGCGCGACAGCTCGGCCATCAGCTCCTCGATCTGGAGCGTCGCCCGCGGGTCGAGCGCCGAGCAGGGCTCGTCCATGAGGATGACCTCCGGCTCGGTCGCGATCGTCCGGGCGATGCACAGCCGCTGCTGCTGGCCGCCCGACAGGGACAGGCCGGACTGGCGGAGCTTGTCCTTTACCTCGTCCCACAGGGCCGCCCGCCGGAGGCTCCGCTCGACGAGCTCGTCCAGCTTCCCTCGGTAGCCGTTGATCCGCGGCCCGAAGGCCACGTTGTCGTAGATCGACTTCGGGAACGGGTTGGGCTTCTGGAAGACCATCCCGACGCGGCGCCGGACGACGACCGGATCCACGCCGCGCCCGTAGATGTCCACCCCGTCGAACGTCACCCGGCCCGCCAGGCGGAAGCTCGGGACGAGGTCGTTCATCCGGTTCATCGTCCGGAGCAGCGTTGATTTGCCGCACCCCGACGGCCCGATGAGCGCCGTGATCCGGCGCCGCTCGATGTCCAGGGACACGTCCCGGATCGCCCGGAACCCGCCGTACCAGCAGGAGATCGCCTCGAGGCGGACCGTGGTCGCGGGCTCGCCGGAGTTGCCGGAGTTGCCGGGCTCGCCGTGCCCACCGGGCTCGCCGTGCCCACCGGGCTCGCCGGGCTGCGGCGCCGGCATCGCGGCTGCACCTGCGCCGGCCGGTCCCGTCACGATGCGGATCGGGACGCGCGGCGGCTGGGTTCCGGACGGGGTGTGCGGCGGGGTGGTGACGGTCACGGGGGTCTCCTCCTCCATCACGGCTACCAGGTGAGGTGCCGCGACAGGCGGGCACGGATGACGATGGCCAGGGCGTTGAGGACGAACATCAGGACCAGCAGGACGGTGATCGCCGCGGCCGCGAGGGACTGGAAGTCCTCGCGAGGGTCGCCTGCCCACTGGAAGATCTGGATCGGGAGCACGGTGTAGCCCGAGGCGATCGGGTTGGGCAGGAAGGTCACGAACGTGACTGCGCCGACGAGGATGAGCGGCGCGGTCTCACCGATGGCGCGGGCCATCGCGAGGATGATCCCGGTCAGGATCCCGGGCGCCGCAGCCGGGAGGACGGAGCCTCGAACGACCTGCCAGCGGCTGCCGCCGAGCGCAAAGGCCGCCTCGCGCTGGGCATGCGGGACGGCCCGGAGTGCCTCCATCGAGGCGATGATCACGACCGGCAGGATGAGCAGCGAGAGGGTGAGCGCCCCGGCGAGCAGCGTGAACCCGAGCCCCAGGCCGCGGACGAAGAGGGCCAGCCCGAAGATCCCGTAGACGATGGACGGCACCCCGGCGAGGTTCGAGATGTTCGTCCGGAGGAGCCGGTTGATCCGTCCGTCCGTCGCGTACTCCTCCAGGTAGATCGCCGCCGCCACCCCGACCGGGAACGTGATCAGGGCGACGAGGAGCGCGATCTCGATCGAGCCGACGAGGGCCGGCAGAACGCCGGCTCGAGCGGCCCGGCGAGACGGCCCCGAGGTCAGGAACTGCGCGTCCAGCCACGGTACGCCGCGCGACAGGATGTCCCACAGGAGCACGGCCAGCGTCAACAGGAGCAGGCCGACGGCGAGCAGGCAGACGCCCAGGAAGACCGTCCCGGCGAGCTTCCGGCGCATGAGGCTCGGCTCGAACCGGGGCGCAGCGGCGGCGGGTGCGGCCACGGGTCCGGCGGGGTGCGCGGTCATCAGTATCGGTTCCGGAATCGCGCGACGACGCGGTCGCTCAGGAGGTTGAGCGCGAGTGTCATCAGGAAGAGCGTCGCGCCGACCGCGAACAGCGCCTTGAACTGGAGCGAGCCGGCGGGCGTGTCGCCCAGGCTGATCTGAACGATGAACGCGGTCATCGTCTGGACGCTCTCGCGGATGTCGAGCGTCAGCTGGGGGTTGGCGCCGACCGCCAGGACCACCGCCATCGTCTCCCCGACGGCGCGGCTCATGGCCAGGATGATGGAGGCCATGATCCCGGACAGGGCCGCCGGGACCACGACCCGCCGGACGACCTCGAACTTCGTGGCGCCCATCGCGAAGGCGCCCTCGCGGAGCGACCGCGGAACCGCCCGCAGCGCGTCCTCGGAGAGTGAGGCGATGAGCGGCGTCACGAGGATCCCGACGACGATCCCGCCGGCGAGGACGGAGAACCCGCCGATCCCGGGGACGAGCGACTTCAGGAGGATCGGCGAGATGAAGTTGATCGCGAAGAAGCCGAGCACGACGGTCGGGATCCCGGCGATCAGCTCCAGGAGCGGCTTCAGCACCGTCCGGATCCGCGGCGAGGCGTACTCGGCGAGGTAGATGCCGGAGACGAGGCCCAGCGGGATCGCGATGAGGAGCGCGAGCCCGGCAACGAGGAGGGTCCCGGTCACCAGCGGGAGGACGCCGAACCGGAAGGGCTTGATGGACGCCGACCAGACCGTGCCGGTCAGGTACTCGAGCAGGGGGACCTCGCGGAAGAACTCGACGGCCTCGAAGACGAGGACGGCGACGATCCCGACGGTGGTCAGGATGCCGATGGCCGCGGACAAGGCGAGGAACGCCTCGACGAGGCGCTCGCGGACGGGTGTCCGCCGGGTGAACGACGCGGGGGCTGCGGTCATGGCTCCTCGCTGTCCCGGGCGGCGCTCGGACCGCCGCCCTCGGAATGGGGAGGCGTCCCGACCCGATTCCGAGCTTCGGGCCGGGACGCCGGAGGAGGGGAAGATGCGCTACTGCAGAGCGGCCTCCAGGGCGGTCCGGGAGGCCGCGATCTCGTCGGCGGGGAGCTCCACGTAGCCCACCTCGTCGACGAATAGGTTGACGTTGTCGAGGTAGTAGGTGAAGAACGCGGCGACCTCCGGCCGGGCGAGTGCCTGCCTGGACGAATACACGAAGAGCGGGCGCGAGAGCGGTGCGTAGGAGCCGTCCTTGATCGCCTCGATGGACGGGCTGATGCAGCCGCCCCCGCCGTCGATCGGGACGAGCCTGAGCTTGTCCTGGTTCTCCTCGTAGTAGGCGAACCCGAAGTAGCCAAGGCCGTTGTCATCATTGGCGACGCCCTGGACGAGGGCGTTGTCGTCCTCGCTCGGCGTGTAGTCGGAGCGGCTCCGCTTGGCCTCGCCGTTGATGACCTCCGTGAAGTAGTCGAACGTCCCGGAGTCGGCGCCGGGACCGAAGAGCTCGATCGTCTGGTCCGGCCAGCCGGCCCGGACATCCGCCCAGGTGGTGACGGTGCTGCCCTGGTCCCAGATCGTCTTCAGCTCGGCCGTGGTCAGGCAGTCGACCCACGTGTTCGCCGGGTTGACGACCACCGACAGGCCGTCGTACGCGACCTTCAGCTCCACCGGGTCCACGCCCACGTTCCGGCAGATCGTCGCCTCGGACAACTCGTCGTCCGTGGTCCCGAGCTGCCCGTCCGCGCCGGGCTTGTCCTCGGTCTTGATCGGTCGCGAGGCGTCGTTCGCGTCCGTGGCGTCGGCGCCTGAGGCGCACAGCTTCTTGAACCCGCCGCCGGTGCCGGAGAAGGCGACGGTCACCTTGACACCGGGATTCTCGATCTGGAACTCCTCGGCGACCGCGGCGCTGATCGGGTAGACGGTCGACGAGCCGTCGATCGTGATCTCCCCGGCGAGTGGCGCCGATGACGGGGCATCCGAGGCTCCAGGTTCGGAGCTGGCGCTCGGACTGGTGGCGGAGCCAGGGCTGGCGCCGCCACCGCAGGCGGCAAGGGCGATCACGGTCCCGATCAGGAGCGCGACTCGACGTCCGGTCTGGCGATGACTCACGCGATGGATCCTCCCTGGCGGCCCGGTCCGGACCGGCGGCCGCGCGATGCCCGCGCGGCACGATTCACCGATGTCGACACCAGGAAGGCTCGATCGGCAGGGTCAACCCGGGATCGGCGTTCGGTTAACGCTGGGTGAACACGTCCCCGAGCGCCGCCAGCGCCCGCTCGAGCTTGGACATCGTCGCCGGCGCGAGGTCCGGCCGGCTCACGAGGAGCTCGCCGAGGGCCGCGAGGTCCGTTTCGCTGCCGGACCGCAACTCGCACTCCAGCTCGGTCCAGCGGTCGTGCCGGCCGTCGCGGCCGGTCACCTCGACCTCGTCCAGGCTCATCTCGATGACGCTCTGGCCAGCCGCGACGTCGCGCTGGAGGCGTCGCTGTCGGAGGGTGACCAGCGCGGCGAGTGGTTGCCGGCCGACCACCTCGAGCACTCGGTCGCGCGCTGGGCTCGGCGGCCATGTGCGTGGATCCCCGCGCTCGCCGCGCTCGCCGTCGTCGTCAACATCGAGCTCGCCGGCGTCGCCCTCGAGCTCGAGCCGCCGGTGGACGGCGCCCTGGCCCCGGCGGGCGAGGGACTTCACCGTGAGCCGGCGCCCGCCCTGGCCTCTCCGGATCCTCGCGACGAGGCCGGCGGCCCGGAGCGCGCCGCCGACAGTGTCCAGGTAGCGATCCTCGATCTCGACCGTTCGGGCTCCGCCGATCGGCGTCACGCCAGGGAGTGAAGTGGCCGGATCCAGGACGAGCGCTCTGATCGCAGCCGGGTAGAGGACGGCCAGCTTGAGCTCGACCTCCTCCGAGAGCGGACGACCGCCCCTGACCCTCGGCGTGCCGTCAGCCCTCGGCTCGCCGCTGGCCCCCGGGTTTCGGTCGGCGCCCGGCGTGGCGTCAGCCCTCGGCGACGTACCGTCGCTCCCCGGTCCTCGGGTCCACGAGCACCCGCATCCGGTGGCCCGTGGTCGGATCGACGAAGACCTCGGCGGTCGGACGGAAGCGCGGCTCGATCGTCCCTCCGGGGGTCTCGCCACCGCCCGGCCCGGCGGTCTCCCGGGCCTTTTCCGCGGCCTCGGAGCGGTAGCGCTGTCGCTCCACGAGCGGCACGATCACGAGGAATGCGCCGATGGCAACCGTCCACAGACCCGCGGGGCCGGCGGACGGGGGGAGCACGATCGCCGCCAATCCGGCGAGCATCGTCAGCATCCCCAGGACGACGATCGCGCCACGGACGAGGGTGCCCATCGGCTATTCGACCTGCTGCGGGGCGTCCGCGTCGGGCACGACGACGACGGCCGTGCCGTAGGCGACGATCTCGGACATCGTGCCGGCCAGCTCGGAGCTGTCGAACCGCATCGAGATGACGGCATTGCCACCCATCAGCGTGGCGTTCTTGACGAGCCGGTCGAGCGCCTGGCGCCGGGTGTCCTCGAGGAGCGAGGTGTACTCGTGGATCTCGCCGCCGGCGAGCGATCGGAGCCCGGCGATCAGATTGCCGGAGAACCCGCGGCTCCGGACGACGAGCCCGAAGGTCTGGCCCTTCGTCTCGATGACGCGATGGCCGGCGATGAACGGGGTGGTGGCGACGATCATGAACGGGCCTCCGGGGAGCGTGGCGAGGGATCGATTGACCGCCGGGCCGTGCACGCCGCGCACGGGCACCGGTCGCGCAGGAGCACGAACGGGTAGTAGCCGGTGTGATGGCCGTCCGCCCACGCCGGCGCGATCGCGTACGACCCGACGAGGTGGACGTCAACGAGCCTGGTCTGCTCAGCGGTAAGCGTGGGACCTGTGTCCAGCCAGCCGGGCAGGCCGGCCTCACCGCGGCAGTAGGCGCACGGACAGAGCCAGCGGAGGCCGACGGCATCGAAGGTGGACCGGTGGCCGTCCGCCCAGTCGATCTCCAGGGTGCCCGCCGATCGATCCGCGTGGATACGGACGGGGATTGCTGGGTCGGGCGCGGTCGGGTCGGGCGCGGTCACGGTGGTCACGCCCCGATTGTGCACCGCGCGCGCCACGGGTGCCGAGGACGGCTCCGCCGATCGGATCGCGTGGCCGCGCCCCGCGCTCCTGGACCCCCCAACGCCGGCCCAGCCAACGCCGGCCCAGCCAACGCCGGCCCGATCGGCCCCTTCAATCCGGCCGATGCGCCCGATGAGGGACGCGTCGAAACCCGCGATGATGACGGCGTGACATCCGCATTCCCCCCGGGGCTGCCCGCGGTCGCGCACGGGCTCCCGGTCCCCGAGGTCGCGGCCGCCCTCGACGTGGATCCCGCGGTCGGGCTCAACGCGGACGAGATCGCCCCGCGGGCGGCGGCAGCCGGCCCGAACGAGCTGGAGCCGCGTAAGCGCGAATCCGTGCTCGGGATGGTCGTCGACTCCGCGACGGAGCCGTTCGTCCTGCTGCTCGCGGCGGCGGGGCTCTTGGCCATCCTCCTCAACGAGGTCCGTGACGGGATCCTCATCCTGATCGGGCTTCTGCCGATCGTCGGGGCGGACGTCGTGACGGAGTACCGCGGAGAGCGGGCCCTCGATGCCCTCCGCGACGCGTCCGCTCCCATGGCCCGCGTCCGGCGGGGCGGCGCACCGCTGGACGTCGCCGCGGCGACCCTCGTGCCGGGTGACGTGGTCCTTCTCCGCGGCGGCGACGTCGTCCCGGCGGATCTCCGGGTCACGCGGGCCGACCGCCTGCTCGTCGATCGGAGCGTGCTGACCGGGGAATCCGTCCCGGAGCCGGTCCACCCGGAGCCGGATCCGGCGGCGGCCGTCCTTGCGGATCGCCGAGCGATCGCCTTCGCGGGCACGAGCGTGGTCGGCGGCCGCGGCGAGGGGATCGTGGTCGCGATCGGGACGGGAACCGAGGTCGGCCGGATCGCCGGCCGGCTGACGGGCAGGACGGAGCGACGGTCGCCCCTCCAGCACGAGCTGGATCGCTTGGTCCGGATCCTCCTCGTCGTGGCGGTCGCGCTCATCGCCATCGTCTCCGGGCTCGGATTCATCCGCGGCCAGACGCTCGGCGAGAACGTCCTCGCGGGAATCTCCGCGGCGATCGCCGCGATCCCCGAGGAACCGCCGGTCCTGCTGGCGGTCATCCTTGGCCTCGGTGCGTACCGGCTCCTCAAGCGCGGCGTCCTCGTCCGGCGCCTCAATGCCGAGGAGGTTCTCGGTGCGATCGACCTCATCGTCACCGACAAGACCGGGACGCTCACCCTCAACCGGCTCGAAGTCGCCGCGATTCGCGACGCGGCCGGCCGGGTCGAAGATGACGCCGCCAGGCGAGGGATCCTGCTCACGGCGCTCCGCGCCGAGGCGGACGCCTGGGCCCGGAGCGACGGCACGCCGCCCGGCTCGTTCACGCGGGCGCTCGAACGCGCGCTCGACGCCGAGCGCGTCTCCCACGAGCTCTCGACGGACGAGCTCATCGACGCCGAGCCGCCCACAACGGACCGCCCGATCTCGATCACGGTCGCGTGCCGGGATGGGCGGGTGGAGCGGCTGGCGACCGGCGCGCCCGAGGCGGTTCTCGCGATGGACGGCGCGACTCCCGACGACGAGCGAGCTGGCTGGCAGCGCGAGCTCGACGCCGGTGCGGAGGCGGGCGAACGCCTGATCGGGGTGGCCCGATCAGGCGGACCGGTCGACGGCTCGGCCCCCTCTGCAGCGCCCCTCGCAACCCCCTTCTCGGCGTCCTCCACGGCCGAGGCGGTGGGCACCGGCCCCGGCCGGGACTGGCGCATGGTGGCGCTCATCGGGTTCGCGGACCCGCTCCGTCCCGGGATGGGCGCCGCGCTCCGCGAGGCCCAGGAGGCGGGAATCCAAACGATCGTCGTCACCGGGGACCACCCGGCCACCGCCGCGGCGATCGCGCGGGCGGCCGGCCTCGGTGGGGAGCGGATCGTCACGGGCGCGGAGCTCGCCGCATGGGACGACGAACGGCTCGCCCGGGAGCTGCCGGACCTCCACATCGTCGCTCGTTCCACGCCGGAGCAGAAGGAGCGGATCGTCCGCGTCGCGCGAACCAACCGGCGCCTCGTCGCGGTCACCGGCGACGGCGTGAACGACGCGCCGGCTCTCCACCATGCGGATGTCGCCGTTGCGATGGGGAGCGGCACGGCGGTCGCCCGGGAGGCCGCGGACCTCGTCCTCGGCGACGACTCGTTCGCGACGCTCCTGTACGGCCTGCGCGAGGGCCGGCGACTCGTGGACAACATCCAGAAGGGCCTCGTCTTCCTCGTCTCCACCCACGTCGCGTTCCTGGGCTTCATCCTCATCGCGACGCTCGCCGGCTTCGGCCAGCCGCTCCTGCCGATCCAGATCCTGTGGATGGAGCTGTTCATCGACTCGTCCACCTCGATCGCCTTCGAGCGGGAGCCAGCTGAGCCGGACATCATGTCCCGGCCGCCGCGGCGGATCGGGGTCCCGCTCCTGGGCGCCGGGATCCTCCTCCGAATCGCGCTCGCCGGCGGCTTCTCCGCGGTCGCCGCCCTGTGGCTCATGCTCACCCACCCGGGCGACGCCGAGCACACGCGCTGGCTCGCCTATACCGCGCTCGTGTGCGGCCAGGTCGTCCGAGCCTATGCGAACCGGAGCCTGCAGATCCCGGTCCTCCGCGTGGGGTCGAACCGGGTCCTCCTCGTCGGCGGGCTTGCCGTCATCGCGATCCAGGCGGCGATTCCGTTCATCCCGGCCGTGAGCGATGCGTTCCGCGCCTCCGCGCTCGACCTCCAGGAGTGGCTCCTCGTCGCGGTCATCGCCCTGGCGCCGGCGGCCCTCGCCGAGGCGATCCGGTTCCGCGGCCGCACCACGTGGGTGGCCTGACCCGGACGATCGGGCCACGGGACGCCGCCGCGATCCCGGGCTATCCTCGGCCGCGATGTCACTCGTGATCGACGGCCTCAGCAAGCGCTTCGGCCGGATCCAGGCGCTGGACAGGCTCTCGTTCGAGATCCCAGCCGGGCACGTCTTCGGCTTCCTCGGCTCGAACGGCGCCGGCAAGACGACGACGATGCGGATCGCCCTCGGAGTGCTCCGTGCGGACGCCGGCACGATCACCTGGGGCGGGGTGGACCACCGGCGGCTGCGCCGCGCGACCTGGGGCTACCTTCCCGAGGAGCGCGGTCTCTACCCGAAGATGACGGTCCTGGACCAGCTCATCTTCTTTGCCCGGCTCCAGGGCGTCCCGGCGGCAACCGCGCGCCGCGAGGCGCTCGACTGGCTGACCCGGCTGCGGGTCCCGGACTTTGCCGACCGCCGGGCCGGCGAGCTCTCCAAGGGCAACCAGCAGAAGGTCCAGTTCCTCGCCGCCGTCCTCCACGACCCCGAGGTTCTGCTGATGGACGAGCCGTTCACCGGCCTCGACCCGGTCAACGTCGTCCTCCTTCGGCAGGCGATCCTGGAGCTCCGCGACCGGGGCAAGACGGTCGTCCTGTCCACCCACCAGATGGAGACGGTCGAGGCCATGTGCGAGTCGGTCGCGATCGTGGACCGCGGCCGGCTCGTGACCGCCGGCTCTCTTCGCGACGTCAAGCGATCCACGGGCCGGCAGAGCGTCGTCCTGTCGGTCGAGGACGACGTTCGGATGGACTGGCTCCGCGAGGTGCCCGGGATCCGGATCCTCCGCCCGGGCATCGAGCGGGTGGAGCTTGACCTGGAGCCGGATGTCGATCCGGACACCATCCTCGCGGCCGCCCTCGCGCGCGGGGCTCGGGTGCGCCATTTCGAGGTCGCGGACCCGTCCCTCGAGCAGGTCTTCATCGAGCTCGTGGGCCATCCGGCATCGGACGATGACACCCTCGCGCCGGCTCCCGACGAGCCGATCTCGGAGCGTGTGGCGTGACCGCCCGTCACGACCCGCTCCTGCCGAACGCGCGGATCGTGGCCCGCCGCGAGTTCCTCGAGCGGGTCCGGAGCCGTCCCTTCTTCGCCTCGACCGTCCTGCTGGCCGCCCTCGCCGTCTTCATCGCCTTCCTGCCGGTCGTCGTCCGGCTCGTGGATCGGGGCACGACGACGACCATCGCCATCGCCGCCGATGACCGGGCACTCGCAGCGAGGTCGGCTGACGTCATGCGGGGCGTGCTCAACTCGACGACCGGCGGAGCGGCCGGGCAGACCTACGAGTTCGTCATCGCGGATGACCCCGCTGGGGTGGCGCAGGACGTGGAGGCGGGCGTCTACGACGGCGCGATCGTCGCGGTTCGGGATCCCAGCGGCCGGCTCGACTTCACGTTCCTCACGGGGCAGGGCATCGGTTCGGACCGGACGCAACTCGTCGCCGTCGGGACGTTCGCAGTCGCGATCCTCGAATGGACCGAGGCGAACCAGGCGCCGACCGGGCAGCCATTCCGGATCCCGACGCTGGAGGTCATGGCGGCTGCCGGACCGAACGCCGGCGGGGCGCCGCTCGGCGCCTCGGAGATCGCGAGCCGACAACTGTTCGGGACCGTCCTCGTGGTGATCCTCTTCCTGACGATCGTGATCTACGGGATGTGGGTCGCGGCCGGCGTCGCGGCAGAGAAGGAGACCCGGGTAATGGAGCTCCTGATCAGCGCCGCCTCGCCCCGCCAGCTCGTGCTCGGAAAGGTCCTGGGCATCGGGGTCGCCGGCCTGGTCCAGTACCTGGCGATCCTCGTCCCGGCCCTCCTTGCTCTCGCCCTCCAGGAGCCCATGGGGCAACTGCTCGGGCTGGCCGGCGGGACCGGCCCCCCGCTGGCCGGCATCGCCCCGGCGCTGTTCATCGGGTACGGGCTCTTCTTCGTCCTCGGGTTCACGCTCTACGCGCTCGTGTATGCCGCCGCCGGGTCGCTGGTCAGCCGGGTGGAGGATCTCCAGGTGATCGCCCTGCCGATGAGCCTGATCGGGATCGCCGGCTACCTCCAGGCGGTGCTCGCCCTGTCGGGCGGCCTCAGCTGGTTCATCCGGCTGTCGTCGTACGTGCCGTTCTGGAGCCCGTTCGTGATGTTCACGCGGCTGACCGTCGGGCGGGTGGAGCCGTGGGAGATCCTGCTCGCGTATGGACTCCTGGTCGGCGCCATCGTGCTGGTGGCCGCGCTCGCGATCCGGACCTACGCGGCCGGCGTCATCCTCTACGGTCAGCGTCCGGGCCCCGGCAGGCTCTTCCGGGCGATCGTCTCCCCGGGCGACTGAGGACCGCGGGTTGCGGCCCGGCAGCTCGTCGCCTCGCCCGTTCGCTCCGAGATCCAACAAATCGTCCGACGAGCTCGCGCACGCGGCCCGGGAACCGCCGGCGGCGCCGGAACCCGTCAGGGCTCCATGGTCGCTCTGTTGTGGCCGCCTGGGGCCCGTCAGGGCTCCCTGGTTGCGACGTTGTAGCGGCGCTGCTCGCGATCGAAGGTTGCGAGCGTTGCCGCCCCGGCCTCTTGCGCAGCGGCGACGATGAGGGCATCCGAGATCGGCCGGCCCGGGAGGGCGCGGGCGCGAACGAGCGCCTCCACGACGATGTCCGTCCGTCCGCCGAGGATCCTGACGTTCTCGCGCTGGACGAGCCCGATGAGGCCCTCGACGATGTCCGCCTGCTCCACCCCGTACTGTGTTCGCAGCACGTGGGCGCACTCGGCAAGCGCGACCGGCGATACCCCGATCTCCTCGTCGCCGTCGACCAGGACCGCAGCGCGCCGTGCCTGGTCAGCCGGCGTCCCGACGAGGTAGCGGACGAGGACCGACGTGTCGGCGGCGATCACAGCAGGCGGTCCGGATCCGGCGTCTCCCAGGCCGCCCGGCGGAGCTCCTCCCAGGTCTCATCCGGCGGCGTCCGCGTCGCCCGATCCCGCAACGACCCGGCGAGCGAGCGTCGATGCCGCCCCGGGATCACGTCGATGACGATCCGTCCATCCTCGACCCGCTGCACGGCCTCGTCCCCGGCGTAGATCCCGAGCTGCTCCCGGATCGCCTTCTCGATCGTGATCTGTCCGCGTTCACCTACTCGGCTCGTCATGGTAGGGCCAACCATATTGAGATACGTGTTGGTGCGTCAAGTATGGTCTGCCACGTGCCGGCCGTCGATCGCCGGGGAGCCGGGAGATGGCAGATCTCGACCTGGCATGCCCTGATCGTTCGAGCTTCCGGATCAGCCGGAGTCGGCTCCGTCGGGTTCATCGAGGCCGAGCGGGAGTCGACGGATCAGCGCCAATACGGGGGCGCTGCCGGCGCCGGCATCGGTCGTGGCCTCAGCATCCGGTGCCGGGTTTCCCGCCGCCGTCCCGCCCCCGACCGGGATGAACCGCCACAGGCGGCTGAGGACCCCGGGCAGATACGGGCTGGTGCGCCGGCGGGCGAGGACCCCCGCCAGCCCCTGGGCCGCGACGGCCGCGAAGAGAGCGCGACCCTCGCCCGGGATCGCGGGCACGGCGAGCACCTCGTCACCCGGGTGGAGGACGCGGCGGAGCTGGTCGCGTCGCCGTTCGAGCGGCATGGAGAGCAGCGACCGGCCGTCGAGGTGGAGGAGATCGAAGGCGAGGAACGCGACCGGCCGGCCGGACTCACCGGCAAGGCGCCGGGTCAGTTCGGCGGGATCGGCCCGCCCGCTCGGATCCACCACGACGAGCTCGCCGTCGAGGACCGCGGAGCGGGCCGCGACCCGGACACCAAGGCCCGCCAGCTCGGCCGGGACGAGCGCCAACGGCCGGCCGTCCTCGCCCAGGAAGACGACCTCGCCGGCACCAGGACGGGCCGCCGGCCCGACGATCGCGAGTACGCGCCGGCCGCCCCATGCGGGCTCGAAGAGATGGTCGGACGAGTCGAACGGCTCGGCGAGGGGGCGAGCCAGCATCGGGCGCAGCGTGGCCGGCGGGTTCGGCATCGCCGGCTCGAGCCGCAGCGACAGCTGGTCGGTCATCGCCCGGCGATGGTAGCCGGTAGACTCGCTTGCCGCGGCGGGCGGGCACACCATCGGAGGCATCCGATTTCCTGTGCCGCAGGTCGGCAGCTGATCCTCTGCCTCGCGCTGGTCCTCCCCCCTCCACTCCCGTTGATCGATCTCGTTCATCGATCCGGCACCATCTGAGCGTGGCCATGGACCGATTCCGACGAATCCGCGGGCCGGCCGAGCGTGGCTGTCTCGGATCTGATGAATGACGTCGATCACGGGCGGGACTCGGGAGCGGCGGCCCCGGGGAGTCAGCACGGACGTTGGGATGCATACCACACGATCGGAAGCAGTCGCCACGCGCGGGGATCGGCGGTATCCTCACCCTCCCATGACGACCGCGCATCGGCCGGACACCCTCTCGCGGGAACGCGCCAGCGAGCTCGTGCGCGACTGGGCCGGCGGGAGACCCGGGCCGCTCGGCGCCGTCCTCGGGCGCCTCACCGCGGTCGACCAGGTGGGCGTGGAGCTCCGCGTCGACAGTCTGAAGAAGCGCTCGATCAAGAAGGCCTCCAAGCTGTGGGCCCTCGACCTCGCGATCCGGATGATCGATCTCACGACCCTCGAGGGGAAGGACACCCCGGGCAAGGTCCGGGCGCTCTGTCAGAAGGCGATCCACCCCCAGCCGGGCGACCCCACGATCCCGTCGGTCGCGGCGATCTGCGTCTACCCGGCCCTCGTCGCCGACGCGAAGGAGGCGCTCAGGGGTTCGACCGTCAAGGTCGCCAGCGTCGCGACGGGGTTTCCGTCCGGCCAGACCTTCCGCGACATCAAGGTGGCCGAGGTCCGGGCGGCGGCGGCGGCCGGCGCCGACGAGATCGACATGGTCATCGATCGCGGCGCGTTCCTGTCGGGCGACTACGGGACGGTCTTCGACGAGATCGTCGAGGTCAAGGATGCCTGCGGCGAGGCCCATCTCAAGGTCATCCTCGAGACCGGCGAGCTCGAGACGTACGACAACGTCCGCCGGGCGAGCATCCTGGCGATGGCCGCCGGGGCGGACTTCATCAAGACCTCCACCGGCAAGGTGACGCCCGCCGCGACCCTCCCGGTCACGCTCGTCATGCTCGAGGCGATCCGCGACTTCGAGAAGGCGACCGGGCGGTCGGTGGGCATGAAGCCGGCCGGCGGGATCCGAACGGCCAAGGAGGCGATCCAGTACCTCGTCGTCCTGTACGAGACCCTCGGGCCGCGCTGGATGACGCCGGACCGCTTCCGGTTCGGGGCGTCCAGCCTCCTCAACGACGTCCTCATGCAGATCGAGAAGGAGCGGACGGGCCGCTACCAAGGCCCGGACCACTTCACGCTCGACTGACGCGCTCGGTGCCGTGCGCCTCGGTGCACCACCGAGCTCCACCGTGCGGAACCCGGGCCCACGCCGGGGCGTCAGCCGGCCATGACGCGACGCCCGCTCGTACTCGCCGGACTCGTCATCTTCTTCGCGGCTGCCTGTTCCCGGGGCGCCTCGCCGTCACCGACAGCGGGGCCCACACCAACCCCGACGCCCGGACCCGCCCTCACCCTCGCCGAGCTGAAGGCCGCGATCATCGATCGATTCGGGCCGCTCTGGTACTGCGACCCGGACTTCTACCCGATCGCGCGCCGCGAGGAGATCGACGCCGCCCGCCAGCGCTGGCCGGAGGTCATGGCCGACACGGACGCCGTCGAGGCGATCGCCGCGAGGCAGGGTCTGGATCCTGCGGCCGACTTCACCGACGAGCAGAAGCTCGCCATCTACCAGGCCTGGAAGGTCCTCAACGCGATCGCGCTCGAGCCCATCGGCAACGACACGTACCGCTTCGACTACCTCGCCCAGCCGCCCGCCGGCGCCACCGACGGCACGAGGACGGGCGGCACGATCACCGCGGCCGGCGAGATCACCGTCGAGCAGGAGGCCCCCGCGGGCGAGCCCATCTGCCCGATCTGCCTGGCCCGGGGCACGGCGATCGACACTCCGGATGGGGGAGTGCGGGTTGAGACGCTCCGGATCGGGGACGCGGTCTGGACGCTCGACACGCACGGAGCGCGGGTGCGCGGCACCGTTACCGCGGTGGGGTCAATGCCGGCGCCCGCCGGTCATCGCGTCGTCCGGCTCGTCCTTGCCGACGGGCGGACGGTGACCGCATCCTCGGGCCACCCGCTCGCCGACGGCCGCCGTCTCGGGGACCTCCGTGCCGGCGATGCCGTGGACGGCTCGCTCGTCGTGTCGGCGGACCTCATCGCCTACGACGGCGCGCGGACCTGGGACATTGCCGTCAGCGGCCCGACCGGGACCTACCTCGTCGACGGGATTCCGGTTCGGAGCACGATCGACCAGTCCAGGTCATGATCGGCATCGAGGTCGGTGTCGACCCAGGTTCGCGCGCGTCAGAGCGGCTTGAGAGAGGGCCCGAACCCGAGGGTCTCACCGAGCTTGGCGCGCACCTGTCGCAGCGTGTCGGCCATGAGGGTTCCCCGGCCCCGCTCCTCGAGAAGTTCGGCCTTCTCGACGACGAACACGAGATCCGTCTGGGCGATCGAGTCCGTCCGCAGGCCTCCGTCAGGATGTCGAACGAGAACGTCGTGCCGGCCCTGGTATTCAATCTGGGAGCTGCAGAGGACGACGACGACCGTCGGGTGGAGGGGATCCCGGCAGTCGGTCTTGCTCGAGACGACGATCACCCATCGGCTGTCTCGCCGCGGCGGTTCGCCTGGTGCGCTCGTTGCTAGGAGGCGCTCGATGCTCGCCCGCGTCGGGGTCCGGCCGCCGTTCTCGTACTTGCGGAGGGTCTCGGGCGCGATGCCGGCGCGCCCGGCGAGCTCGGCCTGGGTCAGGCCGAGGCGCTGACGCTCGGCCCGCAGGAGGGCGCGCCAGCCCGACTCGGGCGCCGGCCCCGCCTGCGTCCGCTTCGCCGATCCCGATCGATCCTGTGGCCCCATCCGGCCCTCAAGCGGCGACCCCGGGGCGCTCGACGCGAGCTATCAGCGCCCGGTACGCGTAGGAAGCACCAGCGTGGTCGCGCCGTCAATTGGAGAACCGGTACAACCTGTACTGGTTGCCGGTCAGGGTTGATCGCCTCCGAGGCGGTCGAAGCCCAGCATCTGATCGAGATCGTAGCCGCGGACCTGCTCGCTTCGCAGTTGTGGCTCGAGGCCGCCTCGTCCCCACAGCACCAGCAGCAGCTCGTCGATGGGGCTGGGCACCGCCGCAGCCTTGGCCAGCAGCTGGACGATCTCGCCCTGACCCAACGGACGCTCCTGCCACTTGGCCCCCCCGAGCAGGACCGATCGGGCGCCGCGCATCCCCAGCACGTCGACCTCGACGGCCGGACCGGTCGTGCTCCACCAGCGACCCACCACCAGGTCCTCGGGGAGCTCACGGGACGCGACCAGCTGCGCCGCGTGCTGGCGAGAGAGCTCTTCGAAGACCCAGCCCAGGTGCTTCTGCCACTGCTCGCGCCGGCGGCGGAGCACCGCCCGTCCCTGGCCGCCGCCGATCTGCGCCGCATCCGAGTAGAGCACCGAGAACCAGAAGGCCAGGTATGGATCGTCGATCTCATAGAGGGGTCGGGTCCGGCGCGGTGAGCCGAGCGCCACCGACCGACGCACGAAGCCAGAGTGGACGAGGACCTCAAGCGGGTGCTCGATCCGCTGAGCGGCTTCGTCGGCGATCTCTGACTGACGCGTCCGACCGCGGCCGATGGCGGCCAGGATTCGGGGGTAGCCGCCGACGTCGGGAAGCTCCTCGCGGAGGATGCCGAGCGCGTCCTCGAAGAGAAGGCCGCCGGGCGTCGCCGCCAGGCGCACCAAGTTTGCCTCGGTGCTCACCTCGGGATCCCAGCGGCGCAGGTGGAGCGGATAGCCGCCGCACGCGGCGTACGCTTCCAGGAAGGCCGGCGCCGACAGGCGCGGCAGGAACACGCGGGCTCGGGGCGCCGGGAGGGGATCAAGGCGCTTGGCCAATGTCGGCCGGCCGCGCAGGGCGCCACCGGGACCCAACATCAACTCGATGGTGCCCACCGCCGAGCCGGTGAGTGCCAGCATCAATCGCGTCCCGGGCCGCAGATGGTCCCACACGACCTGCACGATGCTGGCGAAGCCACGGGTCGACTGCGCGAGATAGGGGACCTCGTCGAGCACGACGACGAGCGGCTCCTGCCGGGCCAGGGCGGCGACGAAACGGAGGGCGGCCTCCCAGCTGGCGAAGGAGCCGCCCCCGAGCTCGAGGGCCCCTTGTCCGAGGTCGCGAGCGATCGCCTCGGCGAAGCGGCGCAGCTCCACCGCCTCCGCCTGCTGGGTAGCCCCGAAGAAGAGCGCGCGCTTGCCCTGAACGAAGTGCGAGAGGAGGAACGTCTTGCCTACCCGCCGCCGTCCCCAGAGCACGACCAGCTGCGGCGCCTCGTCCAGCGTCTGGCTCCACAGCGTCTCCAGTTCAGTCGCTTCCGCGTCGCGCCCCGGGGACCGTTCGAGGCCACGGGCCCATGTCAGTGGTAGGAGCACTGGACTGCAAGGCCTTTGTAGTACAAGGCCGTATGCGCGAGCCAGGACGAGATTGAGGGCGCCGAGCCGTTCGTCGGGCGACAGAGGGGAACCTTGGCCGTGGCCACGATGCTCCGGGGTCGGGGTGGGCCACAGCGACTCTCAGGACCGCCGGCCCGAGCCCTTCCCGGGCGATGGCCGTCGCGGCTCTCCGGTGCGCGTGGGCGTCAGAGCCTCGAATTCGAACTCGTCGAGCAGATCCAGCAGCGCCGGCGCCTCCCATGCGCGGTTCCGCTTCCGCCCGATTGTCACCGGCCGGAGGACCTTCGCCCCCTCGAGGCGCAGCACGGCCTCGCGGGCCTGCGGATACGAGACACCCAGCTGCGAAGCAGCGGTATTGATGTCGATCACCGGTCGCGCTGCCAGCAGCCCGATGAGCCGCTGGGTGGCCGAGGTGCGACGGGGGCGGCCGGCGACCTCGCGCCACGCCGCCTGGAGGCCCGCGAGCGCCTCGCCGAGCCTTGCCGCAAGAACGGTCGAGTCGCGGAGCGCGTGAGCGAACCGGGTCGCCCACCCGGCCAGGTCGCCCGTTCGGTACAGGATGAGCCCCTCCACATATGCGCTTGCGTTGGCGACGAGGACGAGGCTGATCGGCGGCACGAACCGCGGCGCGACGGCGCGCCGCCGGAGGATGACGTGGATGAGCGCTCGGCCGACACGGCCGTTGCCGTCGGCGAATGGGTGGATCGTCTCGAACTGCGCGTGCGCGATCGCCGCCTGGGCCACCGGCGGCAGGTCGGAGCGGCTGATGAACGTGCAGAGGTCGTCCAGCAGAGGCCGGACCTCGGAGGCCGGCGGCGGGATGAACTCGGCCCGGCGGGGACTCACCGACGAGCCGCCGATCCAGTTCTGTCGATCGCGGATCCTCCCACCGAAGCGCTCGTCCTCGGTGCCGGCGAAGAGGATCCGGTGGAGCTCGAGCAGGTCCTCGGTCGCGACGGTGTCGGCTCGCGCACCGAGCTGGATCGCCTGCTCCATCGCCAGGACGTTCCCGACGACGCCGCGGGCCGTCCGATCTGCAGCGGCTGGATCGAGGACGGCCTTGGCCAGTCGGCGGTGCGAGAGGCGGAGGCCCTCGATCTTCGACGACGCCACGCTCTCGGCACGGAGGAGCTGTCGACTGAGCGCCTCGAGCCCGGAGAGTTCACGAGCGACGTCGAGATCTCGAACGGCCCGTTCGGCTTCGGCAATCGACTCCGCGACCGAGAGGGGGAACACCGGATCGATCGAGGAGACTGGATCTGGAACAAACGCCTCGTACGCGAAGGTGTGCGCCGACTCGCCATAGCCGCCCGCGTGACCTTCCCAGAGCAACCGAACCGTCCGAGGCATCGTCCCAACCCTTCACGACGGCGATTCTTGTGAAGGTTACGCGCGCAAGGCAACATAAACAAGCAGACTGTGAAGGGCTGTGAAGGGCTGTGAACCACCGACACCCGTGCTCGAGGCGTCACTTGCCGGGTTCGCCATGACGAACGAGGCAAAGACGTCGCGAAGAGGGCGCCAACGTCAAGATGGTGAGCGGCACAGGATTTGCCGCTCTCGGTGAGCGTCCGCGCCGGGTCTCAACCGGAGTCAGGTGGGCAGGGGAGCCGTCTCGAGCACCGGAGTCGGCGGCTCGGCCGCGGCAGGCGCGAGGTCCGGCGCCTCCGACACGATGCCGACTCCGCCGAAGATCGCGAAGCCGTCGAGGGTCAGGACGGGTCCGCTCGGGTCGACGAGGTCCTTCTTCCGTGCGTCGCCGAACCCGCCGAAGATGCTTCTGCCGCGCAGCTCGACCCGCCATTGCGGCGGGACGACCAGGCGGCACCCGCCGAAGAGTGCCCGGACGGTGAGCGTCGCCCCCGCGGGGTCGAGCGTCGCGCGGCGGAGGTCCAGGGTCCCGCCGCCGTACCAGGCGGTGAGCGACGCCCGTCGAAGTGCCGGCGCCGTGCTGGCAAGGTCCAGTCCATCGTAGATCGCGACGAGATCGATCTCGTCGTCGGCCGCGCCGCCCTTAGAGGCCATCCGCTCTCGGGCGACCATCGCCGCGAGCGCGGACGCGATGCCGGCGACGAAGCCGATGACGAGGACGCCTCGCACGAGTGCCGTGAACGATCGCATTGGGTGCTCCTCCCGGACGCTGTGATCGGATGAATCGTGGGCGCTGCAGGCCGTCCCGGCAAGGTCCGAGCGGCCCGAGATCAGCGGGATCAGCGGGATCTGCAGGATCCGCGGAACCTCCAGGATCCGCGGAACCCGCAGGGCAGGCCGGAACCCGCGGGTCAGGCCGGGACGTGGATCCCCGGCACCTGACGGGCAAGGAACTCGAGCACGACCCCGGTCTGTTGGATCCGCTCCTCGACCTGAAAGGGCGCGTGGCCGGTCGGGAAGAGGTACAGCTCGTGCGGGTGGTTCCGCGCCCGGAGCCGGTCGACATACGCCATCACCTGGCGGATCGGGCAACGGCTGTCCGCCTCGCCGGCGAGGAACAGGATCGGGGCTCGGACGTCGTCCACGTACGAGATCGGCGACCGTTCGGCCATCAACTCGGGGACCTCGGCCGGGGTGCCGCCGAGCAGCGCCCGGTCGTACGCCTGGAGGAGCGGGGAGAGGTCCTCGTACCCCAGCGCGTAGTCGCCCACCGGGACGCCGGCGACGCCGGCCACGAACCGGTCCGGATGCATCCCGTGCATGAGGAGCGTGAGGTAGCCGCCCCACGACCAGCCGGCGATCGCGAGTCGGGCGGGGTCGGCGAGACCCTTGGCGACGAGGTCGTCCACGCCGGCGAGGATGTCCTCGATCTCCGGCCAGCCGATGTTCCCGATGAGCGTGTCGCGCCACTCGGCCCCGAAGCCGATCGAACCGCGATAGTTCACGAGGACCACCTGGAAGCCGGTATCCACGTAGGCCTGGAGGTCCGGCGCCCAGCGGTCGAGGTCGATGGACGTGGGCCCGCCGTGGACGTGGACGAGGGTCGCAAACGGGGCCTCGCCTTCCGGCTCGATCCGCCAGCCGGATACGGTCTGGCCGTGCGGGTTCGGGAACGACCACGGAATGAACGGGCGGCCCGAGGGGGCAGGCCCGGCCGTGAGGATCGGCTCGTCCCGGCCGACCTCGAGGACGACGCCCGGGTGCTCGCCGGCCTGGAGGCGGTACCAGACCGTGCCGTTCGGCCGGACGCGGGCGCCGGTCATCGAGCCCGGGCGCGCCGGCAGGGTCTCGATGGCGCCGGTCCCGAGGTCGTAACGGTGGAGCCGGTGCCGGCCGTCCACGAGCTCGACGAGCAGGACCGCCGAGCCGTCCGGCCACCAGTCCGCGACCTCGGTGAAGTGGTCCCACGGCAGGACGAGGTCGGTGACGGTTCCGGTCCGCGGCTCCCACATCGCGGGAGCCCGCTCGCCGCGCCGTTCGTGCCCGATGGCCAGCCGCTCGTCGCCGGGCACCGGCGACCAGGCGAACGCGAGGAGCTCCCGACCCGGGTCCTCGAGGTCGGCCACCACGGCGCCGGTCCGCGCGTCGAGGACGCGAAGCGCCGAGTGGATCAGGTCGCCGTGCTCCCCGTGCTCGATGCACACGAGGCGCTCGTCGGCGCTCAGGCCGGCCAGCTCCGTGCCGCCCCGGATCGTCGCGTTGCTCCCGCCGAGGAGGAGAGAATCCGAGCTCTGCCGAAGCCGGCGGCTCCTGCCGGCGGCGTCGGCGGCGTAGAGCGCGAACCCGTCGCGGCCCGAGATCGCGGCCACGGTCCGCTCGCGACCGGGCGCCAGCCCCTCGTCCCAGCCGCGCGCCAGGCCCTCGGCCAGGGGCTCGGGGTCGCCGCCGCTGAACGGCGCGGCCATCCAGGTCCCGGACTCGTCACCGGTCGTGTCGCGGTGCCAGAGGATCCACTCGCCGTCCGCGCTGGCGTGACCGGACACGAGACCCACCGGTTCATGGGTGATCTGCCGTCGCTCGCCGGTCGCGAGGTCCCAGCTGTGGAGCTGGTAGATGCCGCTCTCGGACGACACGTAGACGAGCCGGTTCGGCGCGTGGCGGGACCACGTCGGGAAGCCGATGACCGGGGCTCGGTAGCGGCGCTGCCAGAGCGGGGCGTGATCAGTCATGTGGGCAGGATATCTCGCGGGGTGACGGAAGCACCGTCTGTGCGAAAGCGGTATCAACTGATGTGTGAAACTGGTAGCGAGATATGTGTGAGAGTGATACCGTTGCGACCGGCATGTACCGACCGCGACTCGTGGACCCGCTCATCAGGCAACTCATCCTGGAGCTGCCGGCGCTCCTCATCGTGGGACCGCGCGCGGCCGGCAAGACGACGACCGCCGCTCGATATGCCCGCACCGTCGTTCGGCTCGACCGCGAGGCCGAGGCTGTCGCCTTCCGGGCCGACCCCGACGCCGCACTCCGGGGCCTCGCGGAGCCGGTCCTGCTCGACGAGTGGCAGGTCGTGCCCGGTGTCCTCGGCGCGATCAAGCGCGCGGTCGACGTCGATCCTCGGCCGGGCCGGTTTCTCGTCACCGGGTCCGTGCGAGGCGACGTCGAGGGCGAATTGTGGCCCGGGACGGGCCGCCTGACCAGGGTCGCCATGTACGGCATGACCGTGGGGGAACAGGTCGGCGCAACGACGCGACCCTTTCTCGATCGAGTCGTGGCTGGCCAGGCCCTCGTCGGTCATCCCGACCGGCCGGACCTGCGTGACTACGTCGACCTGCTCCTGAGGAGCGGCTTCCCCGAGCCCGCGCTGCGGTTCGGGGAGCCGGCGCGGGCGCGATGGCTCGACAGCTACGTGGAGCAGCTCCTCACGCGAGACGCCGAGCAACTCGATGGCGGTCGAGACCCGGCTCGGCTCCGGCGGTACCTCGAGGCGTTCGTCCTGGCCACCGCGGGCGTTGTCGAGGACACGATGCTCTTACAGGCCGCCGGCATCGCGCGCAAGACGGCGCTCGCGTACGAGCGCCTCCTGACGAACCTCCTGGTCGTGGAGTCCCTGCCAGCCTGGACGTCGAACCGGCTCAAGCGGCTGCTCCTTCGCCCGAAGCGTTTCGTCGTCGACGCTGCCGTGGCGGCCGCTGCCGTCCGCGCGGACGCAGCCGCGATTCTTCGCGACGGCGACCTGCTCGGTCGGCTCCTGGAGACGTTCGTGGTGTCCCAGATCCGGGCCGAGCTCGCCGTGACCGCGGCACGCCCGCGCCTGTACCACCTCCGTCAGCAGGAGGGCCGCTTCGAGGTCGATCTCGTCGCGGACCTCGGTGGCGGCGGTCTCGTGGGCGTCGAGGTCAAGCTGACTGCAGCCCCGTCGATTGCCGACGCCCGCCACCTGGTTCGCCTTCGCGACACGCTCGGCGATCGGTTCGTCCGGGGCGTCGTTCTCCACACCGGGCCCGGGTCGATCGAGCTCGATGAGCGCATCGTCGCTGCGCCCATCTCCAGCCTCTGGGCCTGACCCCAGCGAGGGGGTGGATCCCGCGAACGCGGGCGGGCCGCGAGGGGGAGGACGACGAGGTCGTCGCGCGGCCCGTCTCCGTGGGCGGCGGAATCGCCGGGCATCCCGGGTATGATGCCGGACGTGACCAGCGACTCGACGAAGCTGCGGCCCTGGGCGGGCGATCGCGCCCCGGCCAGCTGGGGCCTGGGCGATGGGCAGGCGATCCCGTGGGAGTACGCGCCGGCGCCCGAGTCGCGCGACATCGTCACGGTCCGGGACCGCTACGGCCTGTTCATCAACGGGCGCGAAGTCGACGCGTCCGACGGCGCCGTGTTCGCGACGATCAATCCGGCCACCGAAGAGAAGCTCGCCGATGTCGCCCGCGCCACGCCCGCCGACGTGGACCGGGCCGTCCGCGCGGCCGGCCGTGCCCAGAAGCGGTCGTGGGGCTCGCTGCCCGGCCGCGAGCGCGCCAAGTACCTGTTCCGGATCGCTCGGATCCTCCAGGAGCGGAGCCGCGAGTTCGCCGTCCTCGAGACGATGGACTCGGGCAAGCCGATCAAGGAGAGCCGCGACGTGGACGTCCCGCTCGCCGCGGCTCACTTCTGGTACTACGCCGGCTGGGCGGACAAGCTCGAGTACGCGTTTCCCGGGCGCGTCGCCCGGCCCCTCGGCGTGGCGGCCCAGGTGATTCCCTGGAACTTCCCGCTCCTGATGCTCAGCTGGAAGATCGCGCCGGCCCTCGCCGCCGGGAACACGGTCGTCCTGAAGCCCGCCTCGACGACGCCCCTCTCCGCCCTCCTGTTCGCCGACGTCTGCCGCCAGGCGGACCTGCCGCCGGGAGTCGTGAACATCGTCCCCGGCCCGGCCGAGATCGGGATGCACCTCGTCTCGAGCCCGAACGTCCAGAAGGTCGCCTTCACCGGCTCGACCGGAGTCGGGAAGCTGATCCACAGGGCGATCGCCGGCACGGACAAGGCGATCACCCTGGAGCTCGGTGGCAAGGCCGCGAACATCGTGTTCGAGGACGCCGCGCTGGACCAGGCGGTCGAGGGGATCGTCAACGGGATCTATTTCAACCAGGGCGAGGTGTGCTGCGCCGGGTCGCGCCTCCTCGCCCAGGAGTCGATCGTCGAGCCACTCGTCGAGAAGCTCAAGGACCGCCTGGCGACGATCCGGGTGGGGGATCCACTCGACAAGAACACGGACGTCGGCGCGATCAACTCCCGTCAGCAGCTCGACAAGATCACGGAGCTGGTCGCGGCCGGGGTGGCCGAGGGCGCCGACCTCTATCAGCCGCCGTGCGACCTGCCGGACCGAGGCTTCTTCTTCCGTCCCACGCTCTTCACGAACGTCGCCCAGAGCCACCGGATCGCGAAGGAGGAGATCTTCGGGCCGGTCCTCTCCGTGCTGACGTTCCGGACGCCCGAGGAGGCTGTCGAGAAGGCGAACAACACGCCGTACGGGCTGTCGGCCGGGGTCTGGACGGAGAAGGGGAGCCGGATCCTGTCGATGGTCCGGCGCCTGCGGGCGGGCGTCGTCTGGGCGAACACGTTCAACCGGTTCGACCCGACCTCGCCGTTCGGCGGCTACAAGGAGTCCGGTTTCGGCCGCGAGGGCGGGATGCACGGGCTCCACGCATACGTGCGCCTCGAGGACCGCTGATGGCCGCAATGCCGGCGCGGCGGAAGGCGGCCGCGGCGCGCGCCGTCCCGGCGGTCCCGGCCGCCGGCCCCGCACCCCGGATCGAGGTTCGCAAGACCTACAAGCTCTACATCGGCGGGGCGTTCCCGCGAACCGAGAGCGGGCGCTCCTACCTCGTCTCGGCCGCCGACGGGACCCCCGTGGCCAACGCCTGCCGCGCCTCGCGCAAGGACCTCCGCGACGCCGTCCGCGCCGCGCGGAAGGCCTTCCCGGGCTGGGCGGACAGAACAGCGATGAACCGCGGCCAGATCCTCTACCGCGTCGCCGAGCTGATGGAGGGCCGACGGGACCAGTTCGTGACCGAGGTCGCCCAGGCCGAGGGCGTGCCCGCCGATCGCGCCCGGATCGTCGTCGATCGCGCGATCGACCGCTGGGTCTGGTACGCCGGCTGGGCGGACAAGATCGCCCAGGTCCTAGGCTCATCCAACCCTGTCGCGGCGGACTACTTCAACTTCACGATCCCGGAACCGACCGGCGTGGTCGGGATCGTCGCGCCGGAGACGTCATCGCTCCTGGGGCTCGTCTCGCGCCTGGCCCCGCCGCTCGTCGCCGGCAACGCGGTCGTGGTGGTCACGTCCGAGACGCGGCCGTTGCCCGCGATCACGCTCACGGAGGTCCTCGCGACGTCCGATGTCCCGGGTGGCGTGGTGAACGTCATCACCGGCCTCAAGAAGGAGCTCGCGCCGGTGATGGCCGCGCACGACGACGTCGACGCGATCGACGTCTGGGGCGTGGACGAGGCGGCCCGCAGGGAGATCGAGATCGCCGCCGCCGACAACGTGAAGCGGATCGTCCGCCGGCCGGCCGGCGCAACGGACGCCCGGTTCGACTGGCTGGACGACCGGGCGGCCGAGCGCCCGGAGTGGATCGCCGCCTACCTCGAGCTGAAGACCGTCTGGCATCCGATCGGGGTGTAGGGCCGGAGGACGGCGGGGTTTCGTCGGTTCACGAAGTTCAGCATTTAACGAAGTTCAGCATTGACTGAACGTTCCGAGCAATCTACGATCGCGTCCATGACGCCTGGTGAGTCTCGCTTCGTCGAGGAAATGGGTCGCTACCTCGGCTCCATGGGCATGACCCCGATGGCCGGCCGGATGTGGGGCTGGCTGCTCATCTGCAACGAGCCGGAACAGACGGCCGCCGACATGGCCGAAGCGCTCCAGGCCAGCCGCGGGGCGATCAGCGGCACGGCCAGGATCCTCGCGAGCGCCGGGATGATCCGTCGTGCCACCCGGCGCGGCGACCGGCGTGAGTACTTCTCGGCACCGCCCGAGGCCCTCGAGTCGCTCATGCGGAATGGCAGCCGGATCTACACGGACCTGCGCCTCATCACGGAGCGCGGCCTCGCGGCGATCTCCGATCGTCCACCGGAGGCGCGCGAGCGGCTCGAGGAGATGCGCGACCTGCTGGCCTTCGTCGCCGGCGAGATGCCGGCCCTGATCGAGCGGTTCCTGCGCGAGCGTGCGGCGCACCACCGAGGCACCGCCGAGATGTCTTCGCCGATGGCCGCCGCCGATGACCAGCCGTTCACGATCCCCGTCTGAACCGACCCCGCCCTGCGACCCGCGTCCCGGAGGCCGACAAAGGAGCACCGCTCAATGACCGCGATCATTCAGACCGAGAAGCTGACGAAGTCGTACGGCGTCCACCGCGGGATCATCGACGTCGACCTTCAGGTCAACCAGGGAGAGGCGTTCGGCTTCCTGGGCCCCAACGGCGCCGGCAAGACGACGATGATCCGGACCCTGCTCGACCACATCCGGCCGACGAGCGGGCGGGCAACGGTCTTCGGCATCGACACGACCGGGGACCCGGTGGCCATCCATCGACGGGTCGGCTACCTGCCGGGGGAGTTCGTCCTGTACGACAAGCTCACCGGCGGCCAGACCCTCGAGTACTTCGCCAACCTCCGCGGTGGGGTCGACAAGCTCTACCAGCAGAACCTGATCGCGCGTCTCGACGTCGATCCGTCGCGCAGGTTCCGGGAGTACTCGAAGGGCAACAAGCAGAAGATCGGGCTCATCATCGCCCTCCAGCACCGCCCCGACCTGCTGCTGCTGGACGAGCCGACGTCCGGGCTCGACCCGCTCATCCAGCAGGAGTTCTACGCGGTCATCCGCGAGGCCAAGGCCGAGGGCCGGACCGTGTTCCTTTCGTCGCACATCCTGTCGGAGGTCGAGAGGACCTGCGACCGGGTGGCGATCATCCGCGAGGGCCGGCTCGCCCGGGTCGACAAGACCGAGGCGCTCCGCGACCTGGCCCACCACCAGGTGGAGCTGGTCTTCACGGACCACGTGCCGGTCGAGGCCTTCAGCTCGCTGCCGGGCGTCTCCGACATCGTCACCGAGGACCACATCCTGCGGATGCGCGTCGCCGGCAGCATCACGCCGGTGGTACGGGCCGCCGCCCGCTACGACCTCGCAGACTTCGTGAGTCGCGAGCCGTCGCTCGAGGAGACCTTCCTGGCCGAGTACGGCCGGACGGCGGTCGAGGTGACCGCGCGATGACCACCGCCGAACGGACCCTGTCCACGACGTCGCTCTGGAGCCGCCTGTACGGCTTCGGCAGCGTCTTCGCCAAGACGGTCCGCGACTCGCGGCGGGCAGCCATCATCGCCGGCGCGCTTCTCGCTGCCGTGTTCCTCGGCATCAGCAGGGCGATCGTGACCGAGTTCGACACGCCCGAGTCCCGCGCCGAGATCGACGCCCTGGTCGCGGCTGTGCCGCCGATCCTGCAGGGCCTTGCCGGCAAGGTCGTCAACGTCGGCACGCTGGGCGGATACCTGCAGTACAAGTACGGCACGTTCTTCCCGCTCGTGCTCAGCCTGTGGTCGATCCTGGCCCTGTCCGGCACCCTCGCGGGTGAAGCCGCACGAGGCAGCCTCGAGTTCGTCGTCGCGACGGGCAGATCGCGCCGGCGGGTCGCGCTCGAGAAGCTGTCGGGCCACGTGCTGATGCTGTCGCTGGCGATATTCGTGGCGTTCCTCTCGATCACCTACGCGGGCTTCGCCTACCCGGTCCTTCCGGGCGACGAGATCAGCGTCCTCCAGGCCTTCGGCTACTCGATCTGGATGGGCCTGATCGTGCTCGCCGGCGGCGCCCTCGCGTTCGCTCTCGCCCCGTTCGTCGGCCGTGGGGCCGCGGCCGGCATCGCCGGTTTCGTGACCTTCGCCGGCTTCATCCTGAACGGCTATCAGCAGCCCGTTCCGGACCTGGCCCCGTTCGCCAACCTGACCTGGTGGGGCTGGACCCAGAACCACGTGGCCCTCGGCGGCGGGTTCGACTGGCCGTCGGTGGTCCTGGTGGCGGTCGTGACGGTCATCCTGCTGGGCATCGGGGTCGAGGCGTTCGCCCGGCGCGACATCGGCGTCACGAGCTCCGTGCCGGTGCCGAGCATGCCTCGATCTCTGCTCGGCTTGTCCGGACCCGTGCCGCGCGCGATCAGCCTCAATCTCGGATCCGCGCTGGCCTGGGGCCTGGGCGTTGGATTCTTCGGGCTGGTCATGGGTGCTACGGCCGGCGGATTCATGGAGGCATTGCGCAACTCGCCGCAGTTCCTGGAGCTCCTGTCGACGGCCTTTCCGAACGTCGACTACGCCTCGCCGAGCGGCTTCCTGCAGCTGCTCTTCGTCGAGTTCGGGGTGATCCTCACCGGGCTCGCGGCGGCGACCTTCGTCGGCGGCTGGGCGTCGGACGAGACGTCCGGGCGACTCGAGATGCTGCTTGCCGCGCCCCTGGCGCGGGTGCGCTGGGCGGTCGCCGGTGGCATCGGCATGCTCGTGAACGTCGCGGTCTTCGGCGGGCTCACCGCGGCGGGCATCGCCATCGGTGTCGGGTCCATCGGCGGCGACGTCGCCGGGCCTGTCGTCGGAGTGCTGGTTCTGGGCCTCTACGCGGCCGCCCTGGCCGGCGTCGGCCTGGCCGTCGGCGGCCTGTTCGGCACGCGCTTCGCCGCGCCGGTCGTCGTGGTGTTCGTCGTCGTGACCTGGTTCGTGCAGCTCCTCGGGCCGCTCCTCAACCTGCCGGACGTCATCCGCCAGCTGGCCCTGACCAGCCACTACGGCCAGCCGATGGTCGGAGTCTGGGATCCCGTCGGGATCGTCGCGTCGGTCGTGCTCGCGATCGGCGGCATCGGCGTGGGCGCAGTGGCCCTTGCTCGGCGGGACCTGCGGAGCTGATCGCCGTCCCGCCCCGGGTGCGGCTGAGACTGATCCCGCTGCTTGGCACCGGGGGCTGGTCCTCCCCGCGGTGCCACCGTTCGCCCTCGGTCTGGGCGGCGTCCTCATCGACGAGAGGTCCTCAGAAACGCCAAGCGCCTCTACAGACCTGTTCGGCATTTCTGCCCAACCAGATGAGGTGCGTCTCGCTGTCGACTTCGGAGGGTCTCGTCGCGACGGCGCAGCCCTCTCTGCCGGGCCGGCATCCCCTCAGAGCACCGTGAGCTCGCCTGCGACTCCGCCATTCGAGTGACCAATCGCCTTTCAGGGCCGACCTGCTCAGAAGAGGAAACGCTCGGGCGTCACCAGCCCTCGAGTGGCTTCGCGTACACGCCAGGGACGCCGGTGCCACAATCGCGTCCCCAGCTCACGATTCCGATGACAGGACCTTCATCGAGGTCCTCGCCGGCGATGACGGGGCCACCGCTGTCGCCGATGCATGTGTCATCGGAAGGCACGCTCGCCGGGACCGCGCAGAGCATGGTCTGCTCATCGAACTGCCGCCCGGCCGTGGCCGCGCGGGCCTGACACTCGCTCGTCTCAAGCCGGAGCGGTTTCTGCGTAAGACGGCACGACGTGCGGCCACCGACATTCGTTCCTCCCCAGCCGAGCGCGAACACGCCGCCCCCAGGACGAGCGGCTGTGGACGTGTTTCGGACAGCGCCTGATACGGCCCACCCGTCAAGACTCAGGCGCGCGAGGTCGTAGGCGCCTCGATCTCGATCATACTTCGGGTGTATCGTGATGCTCGAAACGCGCATCCGAATACCGTCGACAGCGGCGCTGCGACAGAGGTTGTCTGCTCCTACCACGACGTCAAGGTCGGACGCACGTCGGTCGGCCACACAGTGAGCTGCCGTCAGGACGATCCCAGCTTCGACGACCGCCCCACCACAGAATTGCCCATTGTAGATCGTGTTCAGGGGCGAACTCGCCGCAACTAAGGCGACGACTCCTCGCACCGGGTGACCGACAATCTGACGCCCGACGGAGGTCTGGGAGCGTGGTGACGCGATCGTTGCGATAACCGCGGCCAGCGCCACTGCGCCCCAGGGCAGCGCGCGCCTCACGGGTCGGACACGACAAGCCCAAGCGCCAACATCGTCTCGTACTCGGCGCCGCCACTCTCGTACCTAAGTCGTAAGCCGTCGATCACTCCCTCACCAGCACCTGCAACGCGACTGAGCCCGATCACTGCGGTCGGCAGACGGCAGGCGTCGTCTGTGACCGGAAGCATCGCCCCATCGACGGAGCGAGTCACGAGGCTGGGAATCGGGTACTCGCGAGCCGTCACAGGGATCCCGCATCCGTACGCGACGTCAACTCCAAGCACGTTTAGTCCCCTCGTGCCCGCCGGTTCGATCGACCGCAGGTAGATCGTCTCGCGTGTAGGATTCGGTGGGAGCGGCATGGTCCAAGTGAGCGTCTGGCCGGGTGCGGCGCGTGTCGTGACGCCCGCACGCCCGTCGTATCGGATCGGTCCCTCCTGGCGGGGTCGAAGGGCGACGCTCACCGCCACCGCAACGGTCACAGCGAGCACCACGCCTGCTAGAGTCAGCGGCGCGAGTCGGCGCAGCGCCCTCTGTGTCGACTTCGACTCCTCGCGCTCACTTTCCCGACGACCCGCGCAGCATACGGCCATGACGTGTTCGACCCACAAAGTTGCCCGTTCTTGAAGAAGCTGAAGCTGATCTTGGTGCTCTGGTCGAAGCCAGTGCTTGTGGATAGCTGCACGCCGGCTCGGGTCATCGGCTCGGCGCTCAGGCCGCCGAGCATGGCGACCTCGGCCTGACTCGTTCGCGGCTTCTTCTAGCCTGAAACGTGAATGACCTGAATGGAACCTCCAAGCGGCCATGCTAACGCTAACGGGTGGTTGGGGGTGGATGTCAATGGGTAGGTGTACGTATGTTGATGGGGTGTCTTCCGCCGACATCGCGCTCATTCGTGCCTGTGGACGGGCGGCACGAGGTGATCGACGACCTTCATCCCGGTCATCGGCGCAGGGGGATCGCACGGCGAGAGGTCGCCCGCTGACGCCCGAGACACCCTGACGCCCGAGACACCCTGGCGCCCGACGTCACGGAGAGTCGGTAGACTCGCAGGCGATGCCGCCCGTTGCGCTCGCCTTGGTCATCGTGGCGGCGGTTCTCCACGCCGGCTGGAACGTCCTCCTCAAGACGTCCGGCGATCCGCTCCGGACGGCCGTCCGGCTCCAAGCGATCGGCACGGCCGTGCTCGTGCCGCTCGGGGTCGTCGCCTGGTTCCTCGGTGGCCGCCCGCCGCTCGAGCCGGCCGGCGTCGCTCTGGCGCTCGGCAGCGGTGCCCTCGAGGCCGTCTACTTCGTCTGCCTCTCGGCGGCCTACGGACGGGGTGACCTGTCGCTCGTCTACCCGCTCGCCCGCGGCAGTGCGCCGCTGCTGTCCATCCTCATCGGGATCGGGCTGCTCGGGGAGCGCCTGGGGCTGCCGGCGGCGATCGGCGTCGCCGCCCTCGTGACCGGGATTCTGCTCGTCGCCCGGCCGTGGCGCGCGCTGCGGGCGGCCGGCCGCGAGCACCGCGGCGCGATCGGGTTCGCCCTCGCGACGGGCGCGTCCATCGCCGCCTACTCGGCCGTGGACCGGGTGGGCGTGCGGATCCTGGAGCCATGGCTGTACGGCGCGTTCCTGGCCGTCTTCGCGACCGTGATCCTCGCGGTCACGGTGGAGGTTGGGCGTCGCTCGGGGATCATCTCCACGCCCGTCGTCGCGGAGCGCCCGACCTCGCTCTGGCGCGACGGCGTGGCCGGTGTCCTAGCGCTGACCGCCTACCTCCTCATCCTGTTTGCGTACTCCCAGGCCCCGCTCGCGGCGGTCGCCCCGCTCCGCGAGTCGGGGATCGTGCTGGCTGCGGCCTGGGGTGCGCTCCGGCTCGGGGAATCGAACGGCCGGCGCGAGGCGATCACCCGGATCGCGGCGGCGGCGCTGGTCGTGGTCGGGGTGGTCCTGCTGGCGATCTCGCGCTGAGGTGCGGCCCGGGCCGCCGTGATCGAGCTGGCTCATCAGAATCGCCGCGGACGAGCGTGGCCGCCCACGACTTCTGTCGATTCCGCGACTCCGCCGAGCATGGACGGGCCCGGTTTGATGAGCCACGTCGATCAGCGCGCGGCCGGCGCGGCCGGCGCGGCCGGGTCCGGGTCGAGGAGATCGTGCCAGCGCCGATCGCGAGAGTCACACCCGGACGGCCCTGCCCGCGGGTCTGCGAGGGTCAGGCGGCGTCGACCGGTGGCGGTGTCCGACCGAAGATCCGGCGCTGGCCGAAGCGGCTGTTCACCAGGGCCACGCCGCCGATGACCAACGCGGTTCCGACGAGCACCCCGGCGTCCACGACCTCGCTCAGCACGAGCGCGCCCGCGACGATCCCGACGATCGGCAGGAGGTAGGCGACCATCGACGTCCGCGTCGCGCCCCACGACTGGAGAAGCCGGAAGAAGCAGAGGTAGGCAAGCCCCGAGCCGAGCAGGCCGAGCCACGCGATCGCGAAGATCGACCGCCCCGTCCATTGGACGTCGAACGGGCGCTCGGTCAGGAGCGCGATCGTCCCCGTGATCACGAACGCGAAGCCGACCTGGAAGAGAGCGGGGATCATCGGTCGCAGGCCCCGCACGTTCCGACGGGCGTAGACGGCCCCGAACCCGTACGACGCGGTGGAGGCCAGGAGGGCGAGCTCGCCGCTGATCGCGCCGGGCCCGCCGCCGGATCCGAGGCCGCGGCCGACGAGGATGATCACCCCCGTGTAGCCAACGGCGAGGCCGGCAAGGCGGTTCACCGTGATCGGCTCGTCATGCAGGAAGAGGGCCGCGATCACGATCGTGAAGAGCGGCACGCCACCGTTGAGGATGGCCGCGACCGCCGAATCCACCGATTGCTCCGCCGAGGTGATCAACGCGAAGGGCAGCGCAATGTTCACCACCGACATCACGAGGAGGTGCCCGTACATCTTCGGCTCGCGCGGCAGGCGCTCACGGGCGATCGCCACGACCGCGACCAGGAGGACGAGGCCGGTCCCGAGCCGCGCCGCCACGAGCGTGAACGTCGGCAGCGTCTCGACCCCGATCTTGATGAACAGGTAGGACGTGCCCCACATCAGCCCGAGCGCGAGGAAGAGGATCCAGTCCAGCCTGCTGCCGCGCGACGTCATCGGCGGATGATAGAGGCGTTTGGCCTACCGGGGTGGGCCAAGGCGCGCCGGGGCTGCGACGGCCCGCTACCATCCGCTGGTGCTCGCCATCCGTTGGCTCTTCGTCCTCGTGGGGGCGATTCTCGGCGTCTTCTACCCGTTCGTGCCCCCGATTCTCGCCGAGCGGGGGTTCACGCCGGCCGAGATCGGGCTCACGACCGCCCTGGCCGCCGTCGCCTTCACCCTGTCCGTGCCCGTCTGGGGCCACCTGGCGGATTTCGTCCTCGGTCGGGTGGTCGCGCTTCGCATCGCGGCCGTCGGCTCGACGATTGCCGTCCTCGGGCTTGTCCTCGACGGCCCGCCGGTCGTCATCGGCCTGCTCATCATCGGCTACGCGGCGTTCGAATCCGCGCTGGCGCCGCTCGCGGATGCCGTCGCCGTCAACGCGCTGAGCGCTGCGCCTCGGTCGTACCCGCGAGTCCGGCTCCTGTCCAGCCTGGGCTTCGCCGGTGCCTCCATCCTCGCCGGCCGGCTGTACGACGAGACCGGGTTCGGGCCGGCCCCGTTCCTGTGGGCCGTCACCGGGCTGGCGATCCTCGTCGTGACCCGCTGGATCCCGGACGTCCCGAGATTCCGGGGACCGAGCCCGGGCGACGCTGCCCCCAGCGACGCCGCGCCCGGCTCCCCCGTGCCCAGCACCCTCACGCCCGGCGGCGTCCCTGCGCCCGGCGTCCCTGCGCCCGGCGTCCCTGCGCCCGGCGCCTCGACGCGCGCCGAGCCCCGCCTCGCCCGCTCTCGTGGTGGGTCGTTCGTCCTGGTGCTCCGGACACAGCCGCGCCTGCGCGGCCTGCTGCTGGGCCTTGGGCTCGTCCACGTCGGTATGCTCGCCGGCTTCACGTTCCTGGCGCTGCGTCTCCTCGACCTCGGCGGGCAGGCCTCGGACGTGGCGCTGTCGGCCGGCATCTCCGCGATTGCCGAGATCCCGGCGATGGCGCTCGTCCCTCGGATCGTCGGGCGGGTCGGAGTCCGGGCCCTGCTCGTGGCCGGCATCCTGCTGTACGGGCTGGTGATGGTCTCCTGGGCGTTTCTCGCCGACCCGAGCCTCATCATCGCCACGCGGCTGGCCAGCGGCGTCGCCCTCGCTGTGATCACGATTGCCGCAGTGATGACGATCGCCGCGCTTCTGCCGGCCGAGCTCCAGGCGACCGGGCAGGGCCTGTATCAGACCGTCGGATTCGGGGTCGCGGCCATCGTCGCCAACGCGGTCGGGGGTCTCGTCTACGGGTCGGGCGGCGCCACGCCCCTGTTCCTGGGCACTGCCGTCCTCGCCGTCCTCGGCGCCGTCGTGGCCTGGAGGTTCACACCGGCCCCCACGAACATGGCTCCGGTACGATCCGGACCATGACCCTGGAGCCGCCGTCGCCAACGACCCCCCGCGGTCGGCTCATCGACGGGCTGGCTCGAGCCTACCCGGAGCTTGCCGGCGACCATGCCCGCATGCGGGTCGTCCGGGCACCGGGCCGCGTGAACCTCATCGGCGAGCACACCGACTACAACGACGGGCTCGTTCTGCCGGCCGCGGTCAGCCTGGCCATCGAGATTGCCCTCATCCTCACCGATGACGAGCGCGTCGAGCTGACGCTGGCCTCGTCCGGCGACCGCGGCACCCTGGACCTGCGCGACCTCGGCCCGAAGCGGGGCACGTGGCTTGACTACGTGGCGGGCACCGCCTGGGCGCTTCAGGAGGCGGGGGTTCGAACCCGCGGGTTTCGCGGGATCCTGTTCTCGACGATCCCTTCCGGCGCCGGTCTCTCGTCGTCGGCGGCCATCGAGCTCGCGACGGCGTGGGCACTGGCGGGCGGGGAGGCCCCCGCGCTGGATCCGATGACCCTGGCCCGGACCGCCCAGCGGGCGGAGAACGAGTATGTCGGCGTGATGTGCGGGCTGATGGACCAGTTCGCGGTGACCATGGGCCTGGCGGGCATGGCCCTCCACCTCGACTGCCGGTCGCTCGCCTGGTACCCCGTCCCGTTGCCGCCGGAGGTCGAGCTCGTCGTCTGCCACTCGGGAAGCCCGCGCCGCCTCGAGGCGTCGGCCTACAACGCCCGTCGCAGGGAGTGCGCCAGGGCGGTCGCGACGATTGCCGCGCGGGAGCCTGGCGTCAGCTCGCTGCGCGATGTGGACCGCGCGATGCTCGAGCGCCATCGTGCCAGCCTCGACGAGGTGGCCTGTGCTCGCGCCCTCCACGTCATCACCGAGAACGAGCGGGTGATCGAGGCCGAAGCTGCGCTCCGCTCGGCCGACCTCGACGCGCTCGGCCGGCTGTTCGCCGCGTCGCACGCGTCGTTGCGCGACCGGTTCGAGGTTTCGTCGGACGCGCTCGATACGCTCGTCGAAATCGCCGTCGGGACGCCCGGTGTCGTTGCGGCCCGGCTGACCGGCGCCGGGTTCGGCGGGTGCACGATCAACCTCGTCGAGCGCGGGCGGGCGGCTGCCCTCCGCGCGGCCGTCGAGCGCGAGTACGGGGTGCGCACGGGGCTGACGCCCCGGGTCTTCGTCGTGGACGCGGCGGACGGGGCGGGCTTCGTCCCGCCAACGGCAGAGACCTGATCTGCGCCCGAATGCTGAACCGCGCCGGGGGTCAGTCGGTCGTCAGCACCCAGATCCGGGCGCTGAAGTCGCCGCGCGGCGCTCCCGTCGGTGGGTCCTCGGGCTCGAGACCCAGCCCGACGGCCATGAGGAGATCCCCGCCGCGCCGGACGGCATCGCCGCCGAGGCCGGGCCATGGCTCGACGCGGTAGGTCGCGTCCGGGTCCAGGCCGCGCAGGCGGAGCCGG
Organism: Anaerolinea sp.; assembly: GCA_013822395.1. GTDB lineage: Bacteria > Chloroflexota > Limnocylindria > Limnocylindrales > CSP1-4 > UBA5189. The sequence goes on from PNKK01000001.1 coordinate 126,372, forward strand.
TCCGGCGGCGGGACCGGGCGCGCCAGGATCCGGATGTGCGCGACGAGCGCCGTCCGCCGGTCCGGCCCCACGACCATCCACGCGACATCGTCCCGCCCGAGCGGGCTCCGCAGACGGAGGAAGCGCCCCCTCTGGAAGACGTCGCGATGCTCCCGGTAGAACGCGATCTGGGCCCGGATCTCCGTCCGCTCGCCGTCCGAGATGGTTCGGGGATCCAGCTCGTAGCCGAAGACCCCGAAGAACGCCACCGCCGCCCGGGTCCCGAGTGGCGTGACCCGTCCGACCTGGTGATTCGGGACGGCCGAGACGTGGGCGCCCATCGAGCTGAGCGGGTAGACGTGCGAGGCGCCCCACTGGATCGTCAGGCGCTCGATGGCATCGGTGTCGTCGCTCGTCCAGGCCTGCGGCGCGTAGGCCAGCATCCCGGGGTCGAATCGCCCGCCGCCCCCGGCGCACGACTCGAACAGGATCTCCGGGAAGCGCGTGGTCAGGCGGCGCCAGAGCTCGTAGGCGCCGAGCATGTGGCGGTGAAAGAATTCGCCCTGCCGTTCGGGCGAGAGCGAGCCGCCGTACGGCTCGGTGATGTTCCGGTTCATGTCCCACTTGACGTAGCGGATCGACGCACTCCCGAGGACGTCGGCAACGGCCGCCTCGAGGTGGTCCACGACCTCCGGACGTGACAGGTCCAGAACGAGCTGTTGACGGCTCTCTGTCCGGGGCCGGCCGGGCACACCGATCGCCCAATCGGGATGCTCCGCGAAGAGTCGACTGCGCGGGCTGACCATCTCGGGCTCGATCCACAGACCGAACGACATGCCCATCGCCTCCACCTCGGCCGCGAGGGGGGCGAGGCCGTCGGGGAGCTTGCGCCGGTCGACGACCCAATCGCCGAGCGAGCTCGTGTCGCTGTCGCGCTCGCCGAACCAGCCGTCGTCGAGGACGAACAGCTCGATGCCGAGGTCGGCCGTCGCCCTGGCCATCTCGAGGAGGCGCCGGTGGTCGAAGTCGAAGTAGACGCCCTCCCAACTGTTCAGGAGGACGGGCCGCGGGCGATCCCGCCAGGTCCCACGGGCGAGCCTCTCCCGATAGAGGCCGTGGAGGGCGTCGCTCAGCGCGCCGATCCCGCCGTCCGACCAGGCGATGACGGCCTCCGGAGTCGTGAACGTTGCCCCGGGCTCCAGCGTCCAGGCGAACCCGTCCGGGTGGAGTCCGATCCGGGCGCGGGTCGAGCCGCGCGGCCCGACCTCCGCTTCGGCGAGGAAGTTGCCGGAGTAGACGAGCGAGAAGGCGAACCCCTCGCCGTGGACCTCGTCCGCCCCCGGCCGGAGGAGGAAGAGCGACGGATCCTGCTGGTGGCCGGTGGCGCCTCGCAGGCTGCCCAGGGAACGACGACCCGGCTGGAGCGGCGCGCGGTGAGGATGGCGCTCGCGGGCCCAGGCGCCACTGAACCCGAGCAGCTCCCACGGACCGTCCGGCAGGTCGATCGACGAGCTCATCGCCGTGCGGATCACCAGCCGGCCATCTCCGGTGCTCGTGAGCCGCATGGACCGGGTGATGATCGGCCGGTCCTCGAAGATCGTCAGGCTGAGGGTGACCCGGAGACCGGAGATCCGGTCGGCCAGGTCGATCTCCACGGTCGTCGCCTCGCTTGGTGCTTCGACATAGGTCGACGGGAGGCCCTCGAGCGCCGGCTTACCGGCCATGATCCGGTGGTCCTCGTAGACAAGGTCGAGGACGGTAGCGCCGTCCGGTCCCTCGACGACGAGGGCGGGGATACGGAAATCGCCGCTGCCGGGGGCCGGGACCGCCAGGCCGATCGGATCGTCGACGCGGTTGGAGAACCCGCGGAAGTCCGCGGGGCCGAGGTGGCGGTACGAGGCCGCCGGGTCCAGCGGCGCCCCGACGTGGAGCTGGCCGAGCCAGTCGTTCTCGAGGACGGCGAGGACCAGGCTGAGCCGGCCGTTGTGGAGGTGCAGCTCGCGAGTGGCGTCCTGCCAGGTGATGGGCATCAGTCTTTCCCTCGGACCGGGGCGATGGTCCAGCTCCAGGTGTGGGTTCCCGTAGGCACGAGGTATTCGGGGAGCGTGTCCGGCCCGCAGCTCGCGGTCCCGATCCCGCGGTGGGCCGAGTCGACGTGGACAACGGTCTCGGGGCAGGGGACGAGCTCCTCGCGGTGGGTCGCGGCGGCGAGATCCGCCGCACGGTGGTGGGTCACCGAGACCTGGCGCGGCCGATCCAGCTCGATCCGCACGCCGCCGCCCGACGCCTGCCGGACCTCGATCCAGCGGACGTCGGCGTGGCCGCCGTTCTCCTGCGGCCGGACGTAGGCCACGTGCTGATCGGCCACCGTTGAGCGCCAGCGCCCGATCGTGCCCGCGCGGCGCCGGTCCGGGTAGGTCTCCTCCGGACCGCGCCCGTACCAGGTCAGCGCCTCGTGCCCCGGCTCGAGCTCCAGCACGGTCCCCACCCGCGCGAGGTCGTGCAGCTCGGTCGGAACCGCCACCGTCTCCGTGACGCGGAGCCCGCCTCCGGGGAGCCGGCCGAGTCGCTGCTCGTGCGGAACGTCGAGCCCGGCGCCGGTTCGCCAGGCGAGCCAGACCACGAGCTCGTCGCCGGCCTCCTCGATCTCGATGAGGCGCCGCTCCAGGCGAGCCACACCCCACGCGTCCCACGTCGCCCCGAGGCCGCCGATCCGGTCGTTGTCCGTGGGGGCGCGCCAGAGCGACAGCCGCGGGCCGTCCGAGAGACCGGGAAGCCGGAGCGCGCCGTCACCGCCGACGATGGAGCGGTCGGGACGCTGGACGTGCGCCTCGTCTGTCGGCGCGGCCGGCAACCGGACGGGCGACTGGACTGGCAGCTGGACCTCGCCGATCGCGAAGCCCCTCGGAGCCCAGGCTTCGTCGCCGGCGGTCCGGAAGGTGATCGTCAACCAGGACTCGCCCGTGCCGGGCTCTGGGGCCGTCCAGCCCTCCAGGACCGATCGGGCTCGCTCGCCTGGTACCAGCGCCGGGACCCGGAGCGGCCCGGATGCCCGGATGCCCCCGTCATCGATCAGCTCCCACGTCGCCACGAGCCAGTCCAGCGCCCTGAAGTCGGCCCGGCTCTCCAGCTCGACGCGTCCTTCGAGCAGGTCGTCCGGCGTTGCCCGCACGCGGACCGGCAGTGCCAGCGCCCGGTGCTCCCAGAGGGCCGGCTTCGGGCTTCGGTCGGGGAACGTGATCCCATCGATGCAGAAGTTGCCGTCGTTCGGCTGGTCTCCGAAGTCGCCGCCATATGCGGCACGCACGCCCCCGTCGGGAAGCCGTTGGTCCAGCCCGTGGTCCCGCCACTCCCAGATGCAGCCGCCCTGCAGGCCCGGGGTGCGCTCGATCGCGTCCCAGTAGTCCGCGAGCGTCCCATTGCTGTTGCCCATCGCATGGGAGTACTCGCACATGATCAGCGGCCCGCGCTGGCGCCCCGACGCCGCGTGCTCGACGAGCGCGGTGATCGACGGATACATCGGGCAGATGATGTCCGTGACGGCCGCACCCGCCGTCCAGTCGAACCGGATGGCTCCCTCGTAGTGAAGAGGCCGGCTCGGGTCCGCGCGCCGGACCCACGCTGCCGCCGCGTCGTGGTTGGCGCCGTACCCGGACTCGTTGCCGAGCGACCAGGCGATCACCGAGGCGTGATTCCGATCGCGCAGGACCATTCGGGAGACCCGATCCACCCACGCCGGGAGGTACCGTGGGTCATCGCACAGCGAGCCCCAGAATGCGTGGGACTCGATGTTCGCCTCGTCGATCACGTACAGGCCGATCTCGTCGGCGAGGTCGAGGAATCGGGGATCGTTCGGGTAGTGTGACGTCCGGACCGTGTTGAAGCCGAACCGCTTCATCGCCACGAGGTCCGCTCGCATCTCCGCGTCGCCCACGACGCGTCCGGAGACTGGATCGAAGTCGTGGCGATTGACGCCCCGGATGAGGACCGCCCGCCCGTTGATCAGGAGCTCATTGCCGGCGACCTCGACCGAGCGGAAGCCGACCCAGACCGGAGAGCGTTCGACGATCCGTCCGGTCGGATCCGCGAGCGCCACGTCCAGGCGGTAGCGCGTGGGAAGCTCCGAGGACCACGGGGTGACGCCAGGCAGGCGGGCCTCCGTCCGAGCGACGCCGGCCGTGACGCGAGTGGCTTCGATCGTCTCAGCGCGGGCCGCTGCCTCGGCCGGGCTCTGCACGATCCCGGCCGCGCCCTCTGAGATGACCTCCAGCTCACCGCGGCGCGGCGGTCCCGGGAACCAGCCCGCGTGGGAGCGGCGGCCGGGCGGCGGCCCTGCCGGGACGTCTGCGCCCAGCACGGTCGGGTCGGTGAGACCGGGGCCCGTGATCTCGGCCATGACCCGCCAGCCGGGCTGTGCTCCGCCGCGTGGCCAGCCGACGGACACCTCGAGGGCCAGCCTGCCGGTCCGGCCGTCCTCCTCCAGGCTCGCATGGACCACGAGATCCGCCAGATAGGTGGCCTCCGTCGCGTACAGGCTGACCGAGCGGGTGATCCCGCCGTGCCACCACTGGTCCTGGTCCTCGATGAACGTCGCGTCCGACCACTTCACGACCGTGAGCCGCAGGTCGTTCGAGCCCGGCCGGAGGTGGTCCGTCACGTCGAACTCGGCGGCGAGATGGGAGTCCTTGCTCAGGCCGACCTCGATGCCGTTGAGCGTGGCGATCACCACGCTCTCAGCGGCGCCGATCGAGAGGACCACGCGCCGGCCGGCCCACTCGCCGGGAACGACGAACGAGCGCTCGTATACCCCGGTCGGATTCTCGGTGGGCGGCACCGGCGGCAGGTCCGGGAACGGCATCTGGACGTTCGTGTAGATCGGCCGATCCCAGGTGTCCTGCATCGTCCAGCAGCCGGGGACCTCCGCCTCGCCCCATGTCCCGCCGATCGGGTCGTCGGGGCGCCGGAGCAGCTGGAACCGCCAGCGTCCGTCGAGGCTGACCCGGTCCTCGTGGGGGACCGCGTGCATTGGCAGCCGGCCTCGGGCGAGGAGGCCCGGGTCAGCCCAGGACTTGGTCGCCCCCATGGCCCCCCTCAGCCCTTCGTCGAGCCGAGCGTCAACCCGCGGATGAACTGCTTCTGGAGGACGAAGAAGACGATCAGCGTGGGCAGGGCGACGATGATCGATCCGGCGGCAACGAGGTTGTTGTCCGTGAAGAACTGGCCCTTCAGGTTGTTCAGCGCGGACGTGATCGGACGCTTGTCGCCAGTGAACATCAGGACGAGCGCCCAGAAGAAGTCGTTGTAGATCCAGGTGAACTGGAGGGTCGCGAGGGCCGCCAGCGGCGGCCGGCAGAGCGGCAGGATGACGTCCCAGAAGGTCCGGAAGACGCCGGCCCCATCGACGACGGCGGCCTCGTTCAGCTCCCTGGGCAGGGTCTTCATGTAGTTGCTCAGGACGAACGTGCAGAAACCGAGCTGGAAGGCGATGTGGATCACGATGATCCCGATGTACTGGTCGTAGAACACGCCATTGCTCGCCAGGAACTTCGGCAGTGGCAGGGCGAGGTAGATCCGGTAGAGCGGCAGGATCACGACCTGTTGCGGCAGCAGGTTGCCGGCCGTGAACAGCATGAGCAGGCCCAGGTTGAACCGCCAGCTGTAGCGCGACACGGCGAACGCCACCATCGACGCGAGGAAGAGCGTGATGACGACTGCGGGTACGACGACGATGAGCGTGTTCAGGAAGAACTTCGGCATGTCGATCCGGGTCCAGGCGTCGATGAAATTCTGGAAGGAGTAGGTCCCGCCGATCGAGACGTAGCCGAGACGGGCCGTCTCGCCGTACGGGCGCAGGGAGGTGTAGACCGCCCAGCCGATCGGGAACAGCCAAACGAGACTGGTCGCGATGAGGAAGCCGTGCAGCAGGATCCGCTGGGGGCTGGGGCCGCGCCTCGCGCGCGCCTTCGCGGCCACGGCGGGCGTCGCGCTTGACCGGGCCGTCACGCCGCCTCCTCCCGGAGCGAGCGCGTCAGGTACAGGATGATGGGCCCGACCGAGACCACGAGCAGGACCATCGCGATCGCGGAGCCGAAGCCCACCCGGCTCGCCTCACCGAGGATGTTGTTCGTCACGAGGACGGACAGGAGCTCCAGGCCGTTGAGGCCGCGGTTCGTGATGAACACGAGGTCGAACGCCCGGAGCGACTCGATCACGGTGATGACGAGCACGACGATGTTGATCGGGCGAAGGACGGGGAAGACGACCCGGAAGAAGGTCTGGCGCTCGCTGGCGCCGTCGATCGCCGCCGCCTCGCGGAGGCTGGGGTCGACCGATTTCAGGCCGGCGAGGTAGAGGACCATGATGTACCCGACGTGGCGCCAGCTTGCCGCGACGAGGATCGCCCAGAGGTTGAGATCGCGGTTGCCGAACCAGTCGATGGCCTGGGGTGTGCCGGCCGTGCCCAGGAGGTTGTTGATGAACCCCTGGTCCGGTGAGTAGATGAGCTGCCAGATGAAGCCGACGATCGCCAGCGACAGGACGACCGGCAGGTAGATCGCGCTCTGATAGAGGCGAGTGCCGCGGATCTCCTTGTCCAGGAGGACGGCGAGGAACATCCCGAGCGGCGTCGCGATCAGCAGGAAGACGACGAGCCAGAGGACGTTGTGCAGAATCGCCGGCCAGAACGGCGGGTAGATCCCGCCGAACAGGTCGGCGTAGTTCTTCAGCCCGATGAACTTGATCCTGTCCAGCCCGATGCCGTTCCACGAGGTGAACGACAGGACGCCGGACGCGATCGTCGGCAGCCAGATGAAGAAGACGTGGATGAACGTGGGGATCCCGACCATGAGGCCGAGGACCAGCTTGTCCCGCCGGGACAGGAGGCTGAAGCGCCGCCTGGCGGGCCCGGGGAGGATGGCGAACCGGCGGCGCCCCGAAGGCGCCGCCGGTTCGCCGAGCCCGCGATTGGCTGGATCAGTCACGGGTCTCGATCGATGTCAGCGACTCACTGCGGCGGCAGGGAGTCGTAGAAGGACTGGATCGTTCCGAGGTAGGTGTCCAGGTTCAGGTTCGGGTCGTTCAGGAAGGTCTGCAGGAAGCCCTGCATGCCGTTCGGGCCGGCGAAGTCCGGCCGCGTGTCACGGTCCAGGAATTGGGCGATGGCGCCCGACTTGCCGATGATCTCGGCCATCTTCTGCTGGAACGGCGTGTAGCCGCTCGTGTCGGCGTCCTTGGCCGCGGCCACGTTGTTCGGGCTGGCCTTCAGGAACTCGAGCTGCGCCGGACCGGTGGCCACGCACTCGAGGAGCGCTTTGGCGCCGTCCAGGTTCTTCGGCGACTTGCTGATCATCAGTCCGTCGATCGGCGCGTCGATGGCGTTCTCGCTGTCCCACTGGTTCCCGAGGACGGGGAACGGGAAGAAGTCGAGATCGTCGCGGATGGCCGGGTCGGTCGCCTGCTCACCCGCGAAGGTCCCAAGGAAGTACATCCCGGCTTCCTTGTTGATCATCGACTGGGCGCCCTCCTGCCAGGTCCGCCCGAGGGCGTTCGGCTGGGTGTAGGGGAGCAGCTCCTTCCAGAGGTTGAAGACATCCTTCACCCGCGAGTCGGTCCATTTCTCCTTGCCGGCCATGAGGTCGACGTGGAACTGGTAGCCGTTCTGGCGCATGTTGAGGATATCGAACGTGCCCATCGCCGGCCAGCCGTCCTTGTCGGCGAAGGCAAGCGGGATGAGCCCGTCGGCCTGCATCTTGGTGGCGAGGGTCTTGAACTCCGCCCAGGTCGTCGGGATGGTGTAGCCCTTGTCCGCGAAGAGGCTCTTCCGGTAGATCACGACCCACGGGTAGTTGTACATCGGGATGAAGTACTGCTCCCCGTCGTCGCCGGTCGAAGCCTGCTTGAAGGCATCGGAGTAGTTGCTCCCGACCTTCGCCCAGACGTCCGAGATCGGCGTCGCCAGGCCCTGGCCGGCGAAGAACCGCATGCGGTAGCCCGCGAACCAGGTGAACACGTCGTCCGGCGTGCCCTGCAGATAGGAGTTGATGCTGTCCTGGAAGGCGCCGTGCTCGACCGTATTGATCTTCGGCGTGGCGGTCGTCTGGGTGGCGCAGTAGTTGAGCATGGCCGCGAAGGCGTCCTTCGGGACCTGATCCGAGTAGTTCGACCCGACCGTGACCTCGCCGAGGGACGGGGCCTCCGTCGGGGCGGCCGAGGCGGCGGGTTCGCTGGCTGCGGGTTCAGTCGCCGGCGCCTGGGATGCGCCGCCGCCACACGCGGCCGCGATGAGCAGCAGGGTGCTGCCGAGAGCGAGAATCCGGGCCAGGAACGACCGGCGCGGGGTGCGCGCATCGGCCGGGTCCCCTGGCCCCCGCGACATGCTGAGATCTCCCATCGAAGCGGCTCTCCTCCAACTGGTGGTCGCCACGGGTCGGCATGGACGCACACAAACCGACATGACCAAACATCAGTGTGGGCATCCCGGAGGGGCATGTCAAGCCAATTTCTCACATCTGGCGGCGAATTCGGGGATCACGCGTTGACTTTTGCGCGATGCTGCGCGAACCTCTTGTGGCCAACCACCACCCGACGTCGGAGGACCCGCAAGCCCGTGCTCGCGCGACAACGCCAGACCTACATCCTGGAGCGCGTCCGGGAGGACGGCGCCGTGCGGGTCGCCGATCTGGCGCGCGACCTTGGTGTCTCCGACATGACGGTCCGGCGGGATCTCGAGCTCCTCCACGGGCAGGGTCTCCTCGAGAAGGTTCACGGGGGTGCCACGGTTACCACGGGGAGCTCGCTGTTCGAGCCCGGCTTCGTCGTCAAGTCCGAGCTGCAGCTCGCGGAGAAGGCGGCGATCGCCTCGGCCGCGGCCGAGCTCGTGACGCCGGGCATGGCGATCGTCCTTTCGGCCGGCACGACCACGTTCGCGCTGGCGCGCCGCCTGATCGACGTCGAGGGCCTGACGGTGGTCACGAACTCCGTCCCGGTGGCGGACGTGCTCTACCGCCAGGGTCGCCCCGACCAGACCATCATCGTCACCGGCGGCGTCAGAACGCCCAGCGACGCCCTGGTCGGGCCGTTCGCGGTCTCCGCCCTGCGGACGATCCACGTCGACCTCGTGTTCATGGGAGTGCACGGCATGGATCCCCACTCGGGGTTCACCACGCCGAATCTCCTCGAGGCGGAGACGAACCGCGCCCTCGTGGAGTCGGGCCGCCGGCTGGTGGTCGTCGCCGACCACACGAAATGGGGCGTGATCGGGATCAGCTCGATCGCGCGCCTGGACCAGGCGGATGTGCTCATCACGGACACGGGCCTGGGTGCCGACGCGCGAGCCGCCCTCGCGCGCGAGGTGCGCGAGCTGACGGTCGTTGAGCCGAGCGCCGGTGCCCAGACGGCGGGGGCGACCGACCTCGCCGTCATTCCCGCGGCGCGATGAACGCCGCCGGGGACCGTTCCGACCCCGTGTTCGGCCGGCTTCGAGGCGAGCCGCACCGCCGCTTCAACCCGCTGCTCGATGAATGGGTCCTCGTGTCGGCTGGCCGGACCCACCGCCCGTGGCAGGGTCGGAGGGAGCCGTCCGCCAGCGACGTGCTGCCGCCCTACGACCCAGGCTGCTATCTCTGCCCGGGCAATGTCCGTGCGAACGGCGAGCGGAACCCGACCTACGACGCGACGTATGTCTTCACCAACGATTTTTCGGCGCTCCGGCCCGGCACCACGACCGAGCGGATCGAGGACGGCCTCCTTCGCGCCGAGGGCGAGGAAGGCGCCTGCCACGTCCTGTGCTTCAGTCCGCGTCACGACCTGACACTCGCCCTGATGCCGCCCGATGCCGTCCGTCGCGTGGTGGACGTCTGGGCGGACGAGACGGCCGAGCTCGGTCGGCGCTACCGATGGATTCAGGTGTTCGAAAACCGCGGCGAGATCATGGGCGCGTCCAACCCGCATCCACACGGGCAGATCTGGGCCGGGTCGGCGCTCCCGCGCGACGCTGCCAAGGAGGACGCGGCGCAGCGCCAGTACCGTGAGCGGATTGGTCGGCGGCTGCTGCTGGACTACGCTGGGCAGGAGGAGGGTGGACCGCGGGCGGTTGAGGAGAACGACGATTGGCTGGTGGTCGTGCCGTTCTGGGCGGCCTGGCCCTACGAGGCGCTCCTGGTGGCCCGGCAGCCGGTGACGCGACTGCCCGCCCTGGGCAACGCCCAGCGGGACGGACTGGCCGACATCCTGGTCCGGCTGCTGACCCGCTACGACAACCTCTTCGGGCTGTCGTTCCCGTACTCGATGGGCTGGCATCAGGCGCCCTTCGGCGACGGTGGGGACAGCCACTGGCAGCTCCACGCCCACTTCCTTCCGCCGCTCCTTCGGGCCAACGTCCGTAAGTTCATGGTCGGTTACGAGCTGCTCGCGGAGACCCAGCGCGACCTGACCCCGGAGCGGGCGGCCGCGGAGATGCGTGCCGCGTCCCGGACGCACCGGGCCGCCGACGATGGGTGGCCTGCCACGGACGAGTCCGTCCCGGCCACGGCAGGCTGACCCCAGGCGGCCGGCATGACCAGCTCGATCGATCTGCGCTCTGGGGCTGTCGTCGTGCGGGTGGAGCCTTCCCGTGGCGGCCGCGCCTCGAGCGTCCGCGTGCACGACCACGAGCTCCTGGTCGGTCAGGGCACACCCGGCGACGACCCGCGCACGTGGGGCAGCTACCTCATGGCTCCCTGGGTCGGCCGGATGGACGGGGCACGGTTCCCATTCGGCGGCCGCGAGCACCGGTTCATCGCGGACTTCGGGCCGCACGCGATCCACGGACTCGTCCTGGACCGGCCGTGGATCGTGGATGCCGCGGACGGCCGGAGCGTGACGATGCGCATCGAGCTGGGCCCCCTGGGATGGCCGTTCGGGGGCTCGGCCGTCCAGCGGATCCGGGTCTGGCCGGACCGCGTCCGGTTCTCGGCGTGGGTGACGGCTGATGAGCCCGCGCCGGTCGCGCTCGGCTGGCACCCATGGTTCCGGCGCGGCGAATCCGGGCCGGACACCGTCATCGTGGAGGCCGCCGAGATTCTGCAGACACGGCCAGACCTGGTCGCGACCGGCCTGCGGTTGCCGGTGGACGCGACGACGGATCTGCGCCCGGACCAGCTCATCGGCAGCCGCCGCCTCGACCACACATACGTCCATCCAACGGCTCCCGTCACGTTGCACGTGCCACCGCTCACCGTGCGCCTCGAGTGGTCCCGGCAGGTCGACTCGGTCCATGTCTACACGCCGGAGCGCGCGATCTGCATCGAACCCATGACCGCCTGGCCCAACGCCGCGAACCTCGCGGCCGCCGGCGTTCGCGGGACCGGCCTCACCTATGTCGGCGCTCGAGGACGCCTCGCCGCGTGGATGACCTGGCGCTGGGAGCTGAACACGCACTGACGCCCCGCCCGGGCCCGGCACGCTACGATCCGCGCGGGAGGTGCGATGCAGCGCTGGGGCGGTCGGTTCACGGGCGGGACGGACGAGCGGGTGATCGATTTCACTCGCTCGATCGAGATCGACGCCGCCCTGGCGGCGGACGACATCGAGGGCTCGATCGCCCACGTGCGCGGCCTCGGCCGCGCCGGGGTGCTCACCGCGGACGAGGTGGCTGCGCTCGTCGCCGGCCTCGAAGGGTTGGCGATCGACCTCGAGGCCGGGCGGATCGACTGGGATCCGGCCCTCGAGGACGTCCACATGAACCTCGAGGCGGCGCTCGAGGCACGGATCGGGCCGGTCGCGCGCAAGCTCCACACCGGCCGGTCGCGGAACGACCAGGTCACCACGGATCTCCGACTCTGGACGCGCCGGGCGATCGACCGGCTGGACGCCGCGATCCTGGAGATGGAGCGCGCGCTCGTGGGACTCGCCGAGCGCGAGGGCGAGGCGATCCTCCCGGGCACGACCCACATCCAGCCGGCTCAGCCCGTTCTGTTCGCGCACCATCTCCTCGCCTACGTCGAGATGCTCGAGCGCGACCGGGGCCGGCTCGCCGACGCGCGGCGCCGGCTCAACGTCTCGCCGCTGGGTTCGGGTGCGCTCGCCGGCGCCGGCTACCCACTGGATCGCGAGGCAACCGCCGCCGACCTCGGGTTCGAGGGCGTGACGGCGAACTCGATGGATGCCGTGTCTGATCGCGATTTCGTCGTCGAGGTCCTGGCGGCCGTCGCGCTGGCGATGGTCCACCTGTCCCGGTTCGCCGAGGAGATCACCTGGTGGTCCAACCCCGTGTTCGGCTTCGTCCGGGTGGCGGACGCCTTCTCCACCGGCAGCTCGATGATGCCGAACAAGCGGAATCCCGATCCCGCCGAGCTGGTCCGCGGGCGCGCCGCGCGGACGATCGGGGCCCTCACCACGATGCTCGGGATCCTCAAGGGCCTGCCGCTCGCGTACCAGCGCGACCTCCAGGAGGACAAGCCGCCGTTGTTCGGGGCGGTCGGGGTGCTCGAAGGGTCGCTCGGCGTCATGACCGGGCTCGTTGAGACGCTGTCCGTTGATGCCGCCCGGATGCGCACCGCGGTCGATGAGGGGTTCACGACCGCGACCGCAGTGGCCGACACGCTGGTGCGTCGCGGCGTCGCCTTCCGGAGCGCCCATCACGTGGTCGGCGCGCTCGTGGCGGCGGCGGAGGCCCGCGGGGTCGGACTCGACGCGGTCACGGACGTCGAGGTGGCCGCCGCGCTCCGAGCCTCAGACGACGAGGTCGCTCGGAGTCTGGCGGACGAGCCCGGGGCGGGGGAGGCGCTGCGCGGGTCCGCCTCGATCGACGCCGCCCTCGCTCTTGCGGATGTCATCGGCGGGACGGCACCCGTTCGGGTGCGAGCCGCGCTCGAGGCCGCGAGGGATCGCCTGGGTGCCGCTGGCGCTCCCGCAGCGCGCAGATGAAGCTCAGCCCAGCGGCGCTCGCCGCCGGGGGGCCACGGCGAGCTTCCAGGGATCGACCCAGGCGGTATCGACCTCGAACGAGCGACCCGGTCGGGACGTGACCGGTGCATGAACAAGCGCTGCCGGGCTCCGGATCCGAGCCCGGCAGCGCCATGGCGGCCCGGCCGGTGTCAGCAGCCGGACTTGTAGACGTACTTCGCGACGGCCGGGTCGTCGATGTTGTCCGCGGTGACGATCAGCGACTCGGTCGCGATGCTCTGGGTGACGGTCTTGCCGGACAGTGCCGCCGCCGCCTGCTCGATGCCCTGGAAGCCGATGTCGTAGGGCTTCTGCGCTACGAGGGCCTGGACGTCGCCGGCCTTGAGCTGCTTGATCTGGTCCGGGCCTGCGTCGAAGCCGACGACCTTGACAACCCCGCCCTTGCCGGCCGAGCGGACGCCCGCCGCGGTCCCCTGGGCCGAGAACAGGTTGGTCGCGAAGACGCCGATGAGATCCGGGCTGCGCTGCAGCTCAGCCTGGATGATCGTGGCGGCCTCCTGCGGCGAGTTATGTGAGTACTGCGTGGGCCCGGCGAGCGTGAAGTTCGTGAATCTCGTCTTCACGGCCTCCTCGAAGCCGGCGACGCGTGCGTCCACCGACGAGACCCCGGGATCGGTGGAGATGACGAGCACCTTCCCGGTGGCCCCGCCAGTCAGCTCGTTGAGGGCCTCAGCGGCCTTCGCGCCGCCGAGCTTGTTGTCCGTTGCGATGCGGGAGACGCCGATGCTCGGGTCGTCGACCGTGGTGTCGACGAGGATCACTTTGGCCCCCGCGTCCTGGATCTTCTTCAGCGGGTTCGCCGACGCGATGACATCGTTCGGGGCGACGAGCAGCGCCGCTGGCTTGCTCGCGGCGACCGCGTCGAGCAGCGGGTTCTGCAGCGTGGCGTCGAACTTGTCGGGGCCCTGTACCTGCAGGTCGATGCTCAGCTGCGTGGCCTTCTCCCGCGCTCCGCACTCCATGGAGACGTAGAACGGGTCGCCCTTGACGCCGACCATGAGCACGATCTTCTGGCCCGCGACGCCGTCGCCGGGTGTCGATCCGGCCGGCGCCTGGCCGCTGCACGCCGTGACCAGCAGGAGGCCGGCTATGAGGGTTGCTCTGCGTGCCGCTTGCACTCGCTTCATCCTTGTTCCTCCTCGACGAGATCGGGTAAGTAAGGCCGAAACTTGTCGACGCTGTTGCCGCACCTCCTTCGGCGGGGGTCGCCATGACAGGGACCCTCTGTGTCTGAACCTGTTGCTAGCCACGATCCCGTGAGCGACGGCGCAGCTGGTCGAACCAGACTGCCGCGATGAGGACGAATCCGACGGCGACGTCCTGCCAGTAGGGCTGAACGCCCGTGATGATGAATCCGTTCTTGAGGACAGCCGGGATCCAGACTCCGATGAGGGTCCCGATGATTGAGCCCACGCCGCCGAACAAGCTGGTGCCGCCGAGGGCGACCGCCGTGATCGCCTGGAGGTTGGCCGTCGAGAAACCGCCGATGCTCGTGGTGCTGAAGTAGGAGAGGGACAAGAACCCGGCCAAGCCGGACGCGACGCCGCCCAGGACATAGACCTTGAGCAGGTGGCGCTCGACGTTGATGCCGACCCGGCGCGCCGCCTCGGGGTTGGAACCGATCGCGTAGGTATGGCGACCGAACACCGACAGGTGGAGCAGCACGAACCCAGCGATGACCACGACGAGCGCGATGGGGATGAGGTTCGGGATGCCCGCGATCAGCGCGCCGTTCCCCACCGGGTCGAGCGCATAGGTCGCACTGTTGACCCCGTCTTGCAGGATCAGTGCCACGCCGAGCCCGGCACCGAGTGTGCCGAGTGTGGCCAGGAGGGGCGGAACGCGGAGGTAGGCGACAACGACGCCGTTGATGAGTCCGATGATCAGGCCACCCAGCAGCGCGGCCGTGACGGCAACCAACACAGAGAGTGCCGTCGTCTGGTTCGCTGTGGCGTCGAACGCGGTGGTCCCTTCTCCGAGGGGCAAAAGCTTCAGGGCCTGGACGGCGAAGACCTGGCCGAGCACGATCCCGCTGGGGATCGAGAGGTCCACCCCGGCGGTGATGATGACGAATGTCGTCCCGACGCTGACGACGGTCAGGATGGCCACGTTCTGCGCCAGCTGCACGAAGTTGCTGCCTTGGGTGAACAGGCCCGGCGCGAGCGCCGAGAAGGCGAGGATGATCACCGCCAGCGCACCGAACGTCACCATCGTCGGGTTGGCCAGCACCGCGCGGGCGATCGACCGGCGCGTCCGAGCGTCCCCGCCGTTGTCCACGGGCTCCGGCGCCATAGCGGTGCTCATGTGGGTTCATCGTTTGTGTAAGCGCCCGAGATGGCGGCGATCAGCCGATCGACGTCGGCCTCACCCCTTCCGAACCGTGCGACACGCCGACCCAGTCGGAGCACCTCGATCCGGTCAGCGACCTGCAGGACCTGCGGCAGGTTGTGGGCAATGAAGATGACCGCGAGGCCCTTGTCGCGGATGCGCTCGATCAGCTCGAGAACCTTGGCGGTCTGGATGACCCCGAGGGCCGCGGTCGGCTCGTCCATGATGATCACCCGACTGGCCCACATCGCCGATCGAGCAATCGCGACGCCCTGCTTCTGCCCGCCGGAGAACGACGCGACGGGGACTCGCATGTCCTGTACGAGGCCGACCCCGAGCTCGACGAAGGCGTTCCTCGTCCGCCGCCGCATCTCCGCGTGGTCGTGCAGGAAGCGCATCCGGCGAAGCTCACGACCGAGGAACACGTTGGCGGCCGCGTCGAGGTCGGGCACGAGCGCGAGGTCCTGGTAGACGGTCTCGATGCCCCGTCGCTTGGCGTCCAGCGGGTCGGTGAAATGCACGGGCTCGCCGTCGACGCGGACCTCGCCCTCGTCGGGGGGAATGACGCCGGCCAGCACCTTGATCAGCGTGGACTTGCCAGCGCCGTTGTCACCGACGAGGGCGGTGACCTGGCCGGGGAAGGCCTCGAACGATGCTCCGCGTAACGCCCGGACGTGGCCGAAGCTCTTCGTCACGCCGTGCGCACTCACGGCAGGGATGGCAGCCGCCATGGCCGTCCCGACGTCTGTTGCTGCCGCGGTCATCTGCCGGCCACCTCGCGCCAGGGCCGGCCACGCCCGGCAATGGTCGCGCTGAGGGCCTGGAGCCGGTGGCTGGCCGTGGTGGCCAGGAACTCGCGGCGGGCCGATCGATCGAGACCGACCGCCTCGCCCCAGATGGCCCGACCGGCGATGAATCCGGAGGCGCCCGCGTCCATCGCGTTGCCGACCCGGTCCACGAATGCCTCGAACTCGACGCCGGCCGACAGCAACGTCCAGGGAACCCCGTCCACGACCTCGCTGACCTCGCGGCAACCGTCGGTGTCACCGGGCCACTCGAGCTTGAGCAGGTCGGGACCGAGTTCGGCGAGCAGCTGCGCAGACCGGACGACGGCTGCGCGCTTCCGGGCAGGGTCCAGTGCCGGCTCGCCCGGAAGGGTGACGATGAGCGGCTCGATGACCGACGGCATGCCGTCCAGGTGGCAGGCGGTGATCACCGCCGCAACTGCTCCGAGCGCCTCCCCGGCCAGGTCCGGTCCGGCATTGGGCACTGGGCGGTCTGGGCGCCAGCGCACGAGGAACTTCAGCGCCACCCCGCCGCTGGCGCGTACCCATGCCGGTCCGCGTCCAGGGTCGAACTCGGTCCGTGGCTCGCCGTTCCACGTTGCGCCGGGTGACCGCTCGGCCGAGATGAGCAATCCGGCCGTCGCGGCGATGGCGTCGGCTGCGCGGACGGCGTCGACGCCGTACTCGACGTCCAGCAGGACGCCGCTGCTGTGCGGCGACAGGGCGGAGACCACGTCAATCTTGAACTGGCGCAGGTCCTCGTCCTCCGCCGGCCGGCCCGCCGCCTGGAGCATCTTCCGCAGGGTGCCCCGCTGGTCCATCGCGAGGATCGCAAACCGGCCGTTGGCATCCGCGATCGGGTCAAGGTTGAGGAACATGAGGGTCACCTACTGGTCACTGCGACGATTCAGGCCTCGGACCCCGGCGTTGTCGATCGCGACGCCGGCTGCCCGCGCCGCCATGAGCGCGGCGCCATAGGCGCCCGGTTCGGTCAGGTCCGTGGTCTGCAGGTGCGGATACTGGCGCTGTTTCGCCGCGCAGACGGCGGGATTGTTGAGCCACCCGCCGCCGGCCACAACATCGATGTAGGGACCGGCTTCGGACTCGATGAGCGCGAGCTTGTGCTCGGCGAGCTCGACCATATCCTCCACGGCCGCCCGCCACAGGACCGCTGGGCTCACGTTGTCGGTGATGCCCTCGACCGTGAATCCGTCGTATCTCGGCTGGCGTAACCGGAGACCGGGTGCGCGGGCCGGCAGGGCCGCAGCGGCCTCGCCGAGCAGCTGGCGCTCCGCGCGGCTCGTGGCGCCGACCATCAGGCCCACGCGCTCCAGCGTGAGGCCGGTCGCGATCCCACAGAGGATGCAGAGATGGTCTTCGACAACGCCCCATCCGACCGAGATCCCGTGATCGACGAGGCGCTGGATCCGCTCGGGCGCCAGCGGAGCGCGGATCGTGCGGACGAGCGCCTCGGCCGAGCCCATCGAGTCGAACAACGCCCCGTCGGCGGTCGCACCGGCTCCGTAGGCGGCCGATTGGTGGTCATGGCCGGCGACGGTGAGGACGGCACCCCGCAGCACCTGCGGGACGTTGGCGCCGTCGGCCGTCCCGGCGGGGGTGCCGGCGACCATCGGCTGGGGGATCAGCGGCGGCGAGTCAAGCAACGCGAACGCCTCGTCCCAGGGACTCGCGCCGGCGATGTCGAGCATGCCGGTGCGGCTGGCCAGCGACAGCTCCGCGACCGGCTCTCCGCCAAGGCTGCGAACGACCCACTCGGCCACGGCGTAGAAGCGGACCGCGCGCGCGGTCTCGGGCACCTCCCGGCGCAGCCAGATCAGCTTGACCAGCGAGGGCAGCGGACCGAGCTCCATGCCCGTCGTCGACTGGAAGCGCTCCGTGCCGATCTCACGCCGCACGGTCTCCACGTCGCCGCGCGGGTCGTGCCACGCGATGGTGGGCGCCAGAGGCAGGTCAGACCCGTCGACGAGGATGCCGGTCTCGGCCATGCTCGTCACGCCGATGCCGCGGACGCGCGGGTCATGGTCGGAGGCCACCCCAGCGTGTGTGACCGCGTCGGCGGCGACCGTTGTGGCCAGGTGTGCGATGGCTGCCGGGTCGATCTGAGCATGCTTGCCGTCGTGCTGCCAGGGCATCGGACGCTCTGCCTCGGCGCGGACGACGCCCTGTAGGTCCAAGGCGATCGCCTTGACACGGGTGGTTCCCACATCCACCCCGACGAGCATGTCGACGTCGCTCATGTCGCCCTCAGCGACGCGGCGGGGTCGGGTGGTCGACAGACGAGCGCCTCGACCCGGCCCTCGACGCCCCATGCCCCGCTCGCCCATGGAACGATGACGGCGTCGCCGCGTCGCAGCGCGAACCGGTCTCCCTGCTCGGCGACGAGAATGCCCTCTCCCTCAGTCACGAGGACGACGGCGAAGCCCGCGTCGACGCGAATGTCGCCGGGCCGGACACGGTGCGCCCGGAACCACGGGTCGGCGGCGGACGGCAAAAGGCTAGCGATCGTGGAGGACGGCACTTCCTCGCGGGGCAGGATCAGCGTCGTGAGCTCGCGATCGTCGAGTGCCTCAAGGCGCAGCGCGTCGAGAGCGACATCCATGCCCAACCCGAGGTGGCTGCTCTCCTCGCCGATGGCGAAGCCCTCCCACTCGAGGAGGATTGACAGGTCCGTCGGTTCCTGGAGCTCGAGCACGAACATCCCCGCGTCGATGGAATGGGGAACTCCCGACGATACAAGCACGGCGTCTCCCGGTCGGACCGTGCGTGGACGGAGGGAGTGAACCAACGCCTCCGAGTCCCTGGCATGGACCATGGCGCGTACGTGATCTCGGCGCATCGTCTCGCGAAAGCCCAGACGGACCTGGGCGCCAGGGGTCGTTTCCATGACGATCCATGCCTCAGTCTTGCCGTGGGGCAGGCCGAGGTGCCGGCGGGCGAAGGCACGGTCAGGATGCAGGTGAACGGGCAGTCGCTGGTCGAGGTCGAGGAGCTTCACGAGGAGCTCCGGGCTCGGTCCGAACGCCTCAAGATGCGCGCCGCCCAACCACGCCGTCGGATCCTGGACGATGGCGTCGCGCAGCAGGGTCCCGTCGGCGAGGCGGGACAGACCCTGCTCCGCCTGGCCGAAGCGAGGAACGGCAGAGCCCAGCCACTCCTCTGGTCGGTTGGCTCCGCCGGGGTCACCCCGGAGCGCCGTGATCCGGCGTCCACCGAGGTAAAAGTGGTCGAACCGGTTGGCCGGCAGTCGTTGCGCCCCGATCATGCGCTCATGTCCCCTCGGGCGACGGGCTGTCGGGCCGGCGCGCCTCGGCCCGGATGAGTCAGGCGGGTCGGAAGGACGACGGTCCGCGGTGCAGCCGACGGGTTGGCCATGCGCTCCAGGGCGAACGCGGCCCCCACCCGACCCATCTCGGTGGGATCGTTCTCGACGAGGCTCACCGGCGCCTCGACGAGGTCGGCAGCCTCGAAGCGGTCGAAGCCCACGAGGTCTGCGGTCGCGCCGTGCCGGCTCACCGCGCGCAGGCTCCCGAGAAGCGCGAGGTTGTTGCTCGCAAAGATCGCCGTGGGAGGCTTGGGAAGCTCCAGCAGCGCCCCGGCAAGTCGCTCGGCGACGTCGGCGTTGTGTGCCCCGGTCCTCACGAGGTCCGGCTCGAGCGGGAGGCCGTGCTCGAAGATGGCTGAGGTGAACCCGGCGAGACGCTCACGGATCGTCCACAGATGCTCATCGTCGCCGACGAAGCCGATCCTTCGGTGCCCACGCGCGACGAGGTCGCGGACGGCGTCGACGGTGCCGCCGCGGTTGTCGATCAGCACGGTGTCGACGTCGACCCCGAACAGCGGGCGGTCGAGCGCGACGATCCGCAGGTCCATCGCCAGCTCCGCCGCGAGATATGTGGCATCACCCCCGGACGGCACGAGCAGCAGGGCCTCGACCCGCCGCTCGACGAGCGCTCGCACGATGCGCCGCTCACGATCGGGACTCTCCTCGTGGCTGGCGATGATCAGCTGCTTTCCGTGGGGCGTGAGGGTGCGCTCCACAGCACTCGCGATGAGCGAGTAGAACGGGTTCGCGAGGTCCCCGATGACCAGTCCGACGGTCGTTGACCGTTGCTTGGAACGAAGCTCCCGGGCAAGTGCGTTGGGCCGGAATCCCAGGCTCGCGGCGGCATCTTGGACCCGTGCCAGGGTCGCCGGCGCGACGCCGGGTTCGCCGTTGAGGGCGCGCGAGGCGGTCTTGATTCCCACGTCGGCGACCGCCGCCACCTGGCGCAGCGTGGGGCGTTGCGGACGGGTCACGCCGCCGGCACCCGGACTGTTTCAAGGAGCTCGTCGAGCAGCACCTGGTCCACCCCGCCGGCGAGGTCGTGGGCGACCGAGGCGCTCGCCGTAGCGACGCCGACGGCAACAGCCTGGCGAAACGGCAGGTCGCGTTCGAGCGCGACGCCGAGGCCGGCTACGAGCGAGTCGCCGGCACCGATGGCGTTGCGGATCGTGACGATAGGCGCGTCGACCCAGAACCCACCCGCGTCGTCGTGTCCGGCCACGCCGTGCCGCCCCGCACTGACGAGAGATGCCCGCGCCCCGGCGGCGACCAGCTTCGTCGCAGCAGCGGTCGCCCGGGCGCGGATATCGCCGCCCTCCGTCTCAGTCTCCTCGCTGCCCACCCCGAGGAGCAGCACCTCCGCTTCGGCGAGGTTGGGCGAGACGACGTCGGGTCCATGGGACAGCGTGGCCGCGAGCGCCTCTCCGGCCGCGTCCACGATGCACCGAGAGCCGGCCGCGTGGGCGAGCTCGAGCACTTGCCGGTAGAGATCCACGGGCGCGTTGGGCGGCAGGCTGCCCGTGGCGACAACGACGTTGTGGCGGTTGGTCGCGAGCTCGTCGCGGACGGCGGCGAGGAGGCGCACGGCGTCGTCGTGGGTGAGCGGCGGGCCCGGCTCGTTGATGACGGTCGTTCGCCCGCTGTCCTCGAGAACGATGAGTGCGGCCCGGGCCTCCCCGCTCGTGACGACTGGGCGCAGCTCGTGGCCTTCCTTGGCGAGGTATTCGGCGAGCAGTGAGCCGGCCCGGCCGGGCAGGTTGGCGATCAGGACGGCCTTCAGGCCGTGGGCGCGGGCGGCACGGACGACGTTGACCGCCTTGCCCCCTGCCGTTACCACTGCTTCGCGAGGCCGGATGACCTGGCCGGGCACCAATCGGGACAGCCGAAGCGTACGGTCCACGGCGAGATTCGCGCCGAGCACAAGCACCGCAGACCTCCTGCGCGCAGTTGACAACGATGTCGCGCCAGCGTGAAGATACCCTCGCGGTATCGGCGCGTCAATGGCCGGAGAGCGCTGATGTGGACGGAGAGCGCTGAAGCGCATTCGCCGGGACCGCTGAGTGGCGCGACACCATCCCCACGGGCGAGACAGGAGTCCCGATGACAGGGATCGACTATCGGATGCGCCGGTTGTTCGACGAGCGGTCGGAGCGCTGCCTCGACATCGCCGTCGACCACGGCTTCTTTGGTGAGGGCAGATTCCTCGTCGGAATCGAGGATCTTCCGTCGGCCATGCGCCGCCTCATGAGTTCCGCGCCGGACGCGATCCAGCTCAGCCCGGGCTCGGCGCGGCTGCTGCAGTCGACCGGTGGACGCATGCGGCCGGCCCTCGTTCTGCGCACCGACGTCGCCAACGTCTACGGGCAGGTGCTGCCGGACCGGATGTTCAGCCGGATGATCCCGGAGCCGGCGCTGACCGGAGTCCGTCTCGACGCCGTCTGCATCGTCGTCAATCTGTTCGACCTCCCCGGTCGGCCGGAGATCCGGGAAGCGTGCGTCGCGAACGTCCTCGCCGCGCGGGCGGACTGCGACCGCTACGGGATGCCGCTCATGGTTGAACCCCTCGTCATGCGAGAGGTGGACGCGGGCGGGTACGGCGTCAACGGCGATGTCGAGCGGATCGTCCCGCTCGTCCGGCAGGCCGCGGAACTCGGTGCCGACATCATCAAGGCCGACCCGACCGACGACGTCGACGACTACCATCGAGTCGTGGAGGCCGCGGGCGGCGTGCCGGTCCTCGTCCGGGGCGGCGGACGCGTCTCCGATCAGGAGCTCTTCGAGCGAACCGCGGCCGTGCTCGCCCAGGGCGCCCGGGGCATCGTCTACGGACGCAACATCATCCAGCACCCGCACCCGGACCGGATGACGCACGCCCTCATGTCGATGCTCCACGACGATGCCACGGTCGCCGACGCCCTCGCGATCGTGGGCGGGGGAGCGGGCGGATGAGGGCGGCCGTGCCGCCGGTGCGGATCGGCATCATCGGTGCCGGCCTCATGGGGCGCGAGCTCGCCGTCGCGATCGGGCGCTGGGTCGCGCTCGTCGATCACCCGGTCCGGCCGGTCGTGACCGGGGTGGCCGACCCCGAACCAGCCGCACGCGGATGGTTTGACCGGTTGGGCACGGTGCGCATCTCGACCGACGACTGGCGCCGGCTTGCCGACGACCCGGAGATCGACCTGCTCTACCTCGCCGTCCCGCATGACATGCACGAGCAGATCTACGTCGGCGCCGCCGAAGCCGGCAAGGACTTCCTCGGTGAGAAGCCCTTCGGCATCGATCACGCAGCCGCCGAACGGATCGCCGAGGCGGTCAGGCGGTCCGGCGTGTTCGTGCGCGTCTCGAGCGAGCTGCCCTTCTTCCCCGGGGCGCTGGCCGCCTGGAACCTGGCACGATCGGGACAGCTCGGCGAGATACTCGAGGTGCGATCGGGCCTGAGTCACTCCTCGGACCTCAACCGCGCCAAACCGATCAACTGGAAGCGCCGGGCTGCGACGTGCGGACGGATCGGCGTGATGGGTGACCTTGGGATGCACGTGGCGCACCTGCCGCTGCGGCTGGGGTGGGAGCCGGCGAGCGTCTACGCCATGCTCGACGACGTCGTGACTGAGCGACCCGGACCCGACGGCGTCCCAGTGCGCTGCGATACATGGGACAACGCGCTCCTCGCCCTGCGCGTGGCCGAACCCACGCGCAGGGATGGCCGGACGTTTCCAATGCTGTGGGAGACCAAGCGGATCGCTCCAGGGCAGAGCAACACGTGGTGGTTCGAGGCCCTCGGCATGGACGGCGGTGTGCGTTTCAGCACGCGCACACCGACGACCGTCGAGCGCTTCCACGTCGTCGACGGGGAGCAGGTATGGGAGACGCTCCAGCCAGGTCACCGGTCAGTTTGGCCGACGGTCACCGGCGCCATCTTCGAGTTCGGATTTCTCGATACGATCCTGCAGATGTGGGCGACCTTCCTTGCCGATCGTGCCGGCGCGCTGGGTGACCGGTTCGGGACCGCAACGATCGAGGAAGCCCTGGCCGCGCACCGGGTCTTTGATGCGGCACTCCGCTCGCATGAGACCGCGAGTGCTGTCAGCCCCCGCTGACGTCATGACCGCCGGACGGTCGCAGCAGACGCGCGACACGACGGGCCTCGGCGGCCACCGGACGAGCGCCGTCGATTCGCACGTGCTCAACCACGGGCGGCTCGTCTGGGCGAGCCTGCTCGATCCAGAGCTCAGGTGCCGCCAGCTTCGCCGCGTCCCTGTCGAGCCTGCGATCCCGTAGACGCCGCAACACGGTCACAGGGTCGAGGCAGACCCACAGCAGCCGCGCGGTGCCCCCGGTACTGGCGAGGGCCGCGGCAAGAGCGGCCCACGCGACGGGATCGCGCCGCTCGGTGGTCCATGGCGCTACGAGCAGCACGGGCGTGCCCGCCGCCAGGCTGGGCCCCGCGGCGTCGCGCAGACCTTCATACAGCGCGGTCCGTCGCTCGGCAGGATCGATGTCGGGTCGCAACAGCGGCAGCACCGCGGAGTACGTCGCGTCGAGGTCGAGCACCGCCGCTCCAAGGTGCCCGGCCAGCGCAATGGCGAACGTGCTCTTGCCGCCTCCCGCGACGCCCGAGACCACCAGCGCGTCAGGCATGGCGGAAGGGTAAACCAGCGGACGCGGTACCATCCCCCGAAACCCGGTCGGAGGACGCCCGTGCTCACCCTTGACACGATCCGTCGAGCGCCCAAGGCGCTCCTCCACGACCATCTCGACGGTGGCCTCCGCCCCACGACGATCGTCGACCTGGCGGCCGAGTACGGCTACAAGGGGCTGCCGACGACCGATCCCGATGCATTGGCGGCCTGGATCCGGCGCGGCGCCGACCGGAAGTCGCTCGAGCTCTACCTCGAGACGTTCGTCCACACCGTGGGTGTGCTCCAGGAGCGCGACGCGATCATCCGGGTCGCGGCTGAGTGCGTCGAGGACCTGGCCGCGGACGGGGTCGTGTATGCGGAGGTCCGCTACGCGCCGGAGCTGTCGACGGAGCGAGGGCTGACGCTCGACGAGGTCATCGAGGCGAACCTCGAAGGGTTCCGGATCGGGGCGGCGCGGGCGGCCGTCGCCGGCCACCCGATCACGATGAAGGTCCTCGTGACGGCGATGCGCCAGGCGGCGCGATCGGTCGAGGTCGCCGAGGCGGCGATCCGCTGGCGGGACGCGGGCGTCGTCGGCTTCGACATCGCCGGCCCGGAGGCCGGCTACCGCCCGACCCGGCATCTCGAGGCGTTCGACCGGATCCGCCATGAGAACTTCCACATCACGATCCACGCCGGCGAGTCGTTCGGGCTGCCGTCGATCTGGGAGGCGCTCCAGTTCTGCGGCGCGGAGCGCCTCGGGCACGGGGTCCGGATCGTCGACGACATCACCGTGGAACCGGACGGGACGGTCCGCCTGGGGCGGCTCGCCGCGTTCGTTCGCGACCGCCGCGTCCCGCTCGAGATGTGCCCGACCTCAAACGTCCATTCCGGGGCCGCGCCGTCCGTCGCCGAGCACCCGATCGATCTCCTGCGCCGCCTCCGTTTCCGGGTGACGTTGAACACGGACAACCGGCTCATGTCGAACGTCTCGATGTCGTCCGAGTTCGCCGCGCTGGACGAGGCCTTCGGGATCGGCCTCGGCGAGATGGAGTGGCTGACGCTCAATACGTTGAAGTCCGCGTTCGCGCCATTCGATGAGCGCCTCGTCCTGATCAATGAGGTCGTCAAGCCCGGCTACGCTCATCTCCGGGCGGAGTCGTCAAGGGTGGTCGCCGCGAGCTGATCGCTCTCGCTCGTCATAGGAGGCGGGCCTGGCGGTCGCCGGGGCTCGCCGTTCATGACCGGAATCCTGCCCGCGCGGGGAAGACGTTCCCGACATTACTCTCGGTGTCATGTCGACGGGCGGTCTGGCTGCTGGGCCGTCGGTCAGGTCCTCGGCGCCGATCGGCCGCGCGTTGGTGGGGGTGGGCCGTCGGGGAACACGAAGCCCGGGCATGCCTCCATGACGCCCACGATTCGGGCGAGCGTCCGGAACCGGACGCCCTGCGTGGTCCCGGTCTCGAGGCGCGAAATCACGGATTGCGAGACGCCGACCCAGAGGCTCAGCTCAACTTGTGTCATGCCGAGGCGGATGCGACCGGCCCGGATCCCTGCGCCGATGATCACGCGTCCGAGCGCGGACGCCTCGTCCTTGTCGAGGTCACCCCAGGGGCTCATGGCCCCAGGCTATCGGCGCCCGCTCATCCGGGCGTTCTCGGCCACGTATCGGACGCTCACCTCGATCACCGAAACGGTACGCCCGGTATGCCACCGACAGTCATCCGAAACCGAGGACGATCCTCGGGTCTCCAGATCCCCGATTCCCCCCGGTATGCCACCGACAGTCATCCGAAACCGAGGACGATCCTCGGGTCTCCAGATCCCCGATTCCCCCCGGTATGCCACCGACAGTCATCCGAAACCGAGGACGATCCTCGGATCCAGATTCCGGTCATATCGGGATACCACTCAGCGCACGCCGGAGGTCTCAGGGTCCTGGATCGTCGCCGGTAGGCCTTCGAGGAGCGGCGGTGTCCACGCCCAGGCGGCGCCGTGGTGCTTCCCGACGGCGCCGTGCCGGGCCGCCTCCACCCGTAGTGGCAAGCCGAAGATCTCGATGAAGCCGACCGCCGACGCGTGGTCGAACGCATCGCCCTCGTCGTACGTGGCGAGATTCTTGTCGTACAGCGACAGCGGCGACCGGCGTCCGGCCACCACGGCGGACCCGTGATCCAGTCGTATTCGGACCTCGCCCGAGACGACCCGCTGTGAGGAGGCCACGTAGCCGCGCAGGTCACGATGCAGGGCGGAGAACCAGAGACCGTCGTAGGTCAGTTGGGCATGCTCGTCGGCGACGAGCCGGTTGAACCGCAGGGTGTCCTTCGAGAGCGTGAGCCCCTCCAGGGCTCGGTGCGCGGCATGGAGGATCGTGGCGGCCGGTGCCTCGTAGATCTCGCGGCTCTTGATCCCCACGAGGCGGTCCTCGACGTGGTCGATGCGACCGACGCCGTGGGCGCCGCCCAGCGCGTGCAGCCGCTCGACGATCTCGACGGGCGCGAGGAACTCCCCGTCGAGCGCGACCGGGACCCCGCCCTCGAACGTGATCGTCACCTCGACCGGATCCGGCGCCGCAGCCGGATCGACCGTCCACTCGTAGGCATCGGCCGGCGGGCTAACCCACGGGTCCTCGAGGACCCCGGTCTCGCACGAGCGGCCCCACAGGTTGACGTCGATCGAGTAGGGCGACGCCTTCGTGATCGGGATCTCGATCCCGCGCTCGGTGGCGTAGTCGATCTCCTGGTCGCGCGTCAGGCCCATCCCGACCCGCATCGGCGCGACGACCGTCAGTCCGGGATCCAGGGCATGGACGGCGACATCGAACCGGACCTGGTCGTTGCCCTTGCCGGTGCAGCCGTGGGCGACCGCGTCGGCGCCCTCCTTCTGGGCCACTTCGACCAGCAGCTGGGCGATCAGCGGCCGCGCCAGCGCGGTCGCAAGGGGATAGGCGCCCTGGTACAGCGCGTTCGCCTGGAGGTGCGGCCAGACGAAATCGGTGACGAAGCGCTCGCGGGCGTCAACGACGTACGCCCGCGAGGCGCCCGCCGAGATCGCGCGACGCTCGACACCCTGGCGGAGCGACCCGCCACCGACGTCCACGGTGAGCGTCACGACCTCGACGTCGTGCTGCTCCTTCAGCCAGGCGACGGCCACGGACGTGTCCAGCCCGCCGGAGTAGGCGAGCACGACCTTGTTCATCGGCGTTCCTCCCGGCCGGCGCCCGGGTGGACCCCGGCGACCGGCGACTGCAATGCGGTGAAGCGGGCGAGCCAGCGTTCCAGGGCGGGCTCGTCCGCGAACAGAACGATGAGCGTGTTGTCGCCGGCGACGGTCCCAACCTGCTCGGTGAGCGTCGACTCGTCGATCGCCTGGGCGATGACGCTGGCGGTGCCCGGACTGCCGGTCAGGACGAGGACGAGGCCGCTCCGGCCGACGGTCACGGGGATGTCCGCGAGGATCCTCCGGAGTCGATCGTCGGTGCCGGCGGCGGGCCGAGGGAGGTCGTCCGCGAGGACATAGACGTGGCGCTCGCCGCGCCAGGCCTTCGCGAGGCCGAGCTCGGCGATGTCGCGGGAGACAGTGGCCTGCGTGACCGCGAACCCGCGGGCCGCGAGCCGGTCGGCGAGCTCCAGCTGGCTGGCGATCGACTCCCGGGCCACGATCTCGCGGATCGTCCGCTGCCGGTCGCGCTTCGCCGTGGGCGGGGCGCCGGGCAGCGTGGCGGTTCTCATGCCGCGCCCACCCGCGCCGATCTCGAGGCGGTGAGCCTCGTCCCGAACGTGGGGTCGTCGAGGGCCCGGGCCAGGGCGTGCTCGGCCGAGGCATCGGCGATGATCGCCTCGCTGCCCTCCCAGGCAAGCGCCCCGAGGGCTGCCCGGACCTTGGGGACCATCCCCCCGGCGATGACCCCGTTCTCGATGAGGGCCTCGGCCTCGGGCGCCGTCAGCGAGTCGATCCTTCGGCCCGTCGCGTCGCGAACCCCGTCGACATCGGTCAGGAGGACGAGCTGGCGTGCCCCGATCCCGGCCGCGATCCCCGCCGCGACGTCGTCGGCGTTGACATTGCAGACGATCCCGTGCTCGTCGCGGGCGAGCGGCGCCACGACCGGCACCTGGCCGGCGACCATGAGCGCGTCGAGGAGATCCCGTCGCAGCCCGACCACGCGCGCCACGAACCCGAGATCCTCGATCCGCTCAGCGATGAGGAGGCCGCCGTCCACGCCGGACAGTCCGACCGCGTCGACGCCGAGCGCGCGAAGCCCGGACACGAGCTCGCTGTTGATGACGCCCCGGAGAACCGCCGCGGCGACTTCGAGCGACGCGGCGTCCGTGACCCGGAGCCCGCCCCGGAACTGCGACACGACGCCCATCCGGTCCAGCCACTCGGTGAGGCGCTTGCCTCCGCCATGGACGAGGATCACCGGGCGCCGGCGGGCGAGCGCGGCGACCTCCGCGAGGATGTGCTCCTGATCCGCGATGGTCGTACCACCGAGCTTGATGACCACGGTCTCGCTCATTGGTCGCCGCCCTGGCGGCCGATGCCGGCGTTGCCGCCTGCGCGTGCTCGCTCACGCACGTTCGAGTGCGCTCGCTCGCATGCTCGGCGTCGCCTTGGTCTCGGCGCGCCATGCCGGCGAGGTGCGGCTCGAAGCGTCATGTTGTGTACTCCGAGTTCTCACGCACATACGCTTCGGTGAGGTCGCATCCGAAGGCCTCGCCGTATCCGGTCCCGAGGCCGAGGTCCAGGCGGATCGTGATCTCCGGCGCATCCATCGCGGCCCGTGTCGCCGCCCGATCGAACGGCTGCGGGCCGCCCGCGGCCCCGTCGAAGACGAGGTGGCCGGCGATCGCGATCCGGAGACGATCCGGGTCCACGACGGCGGGCGTGCCCGCCCGCGTGGTGGCGGAAGTCCGATCGATCCCCGCGGCTTCGAGGACCGCGGCGTCGGCGAGCCTCGCGTTGCCCGCGGCCCCCGCGATCCGCCCCCAGTTCGGGTCCTTCCCATGCACGGCCGCCTTCACCAGGCTGCTCGCGACGACGGCGCGGGCAACGGCGCGGGCATCGGCATCGTCCGCGGCGCCCGTGACCTGGCAGGTCAGCAGACACGTCGCGCCCTCGCCGTCTGCCGCCTGCTGGCGGGCAAGGTCTCGGGCGACGGCCTCAATCGCCAGGGCAAGCGTGGCCGCGGACGGGGTGCCGGCGATAACCGGTGACGCGCCGGAGGCGCCCGAGGCGAGGAGGAGGACCGTGTCGTTCGTGCTCGTGTCGCCGTCGATCGTGAGCTGGTTCCAGGTTCTGGCCGCGGCCGGACGAAGGATCGCAGCGAGGAGCTCGGGCGAGGCTGCCGCGTCCGTGAGGATGACGGACAGCATCGTCGCCATCCGCGGATGGATCATGCCGACGCCCTTCGCCATGCCGCTGACGTGGACGTCGTGGAGCGTCCCGTCCGGACCCGGCAGGCTCAGGGTCACAGTGGCGAGCTTCGTCGTCGAATCGGTCGTCCGGAGGGCCGTCGCGGCCGCCTCGAATCCGTTGCCGGTGGCCGCAAGCTCGGGGACGAGTGCGTCGATACCTGCGGCGACCCGGTCGAGCGGCAGGCGGGTCCCGATGACACCGGTGGACAGATGCAGGACCTCGCCCTCGCCGATTCCCAACGCGCCGGCGACCAGCTCACCCACGCGAACCTGATCCGCGTCGCCCGCCGCGCCTGTGGCCGCGTTCGCGCAGCCGCTCGTGGAGACGATCGCTCGCGCCCAGCCGCGCGAGGCCGCGAGCGCTGCCTGCGACCGGCGAACCGGAGCCGCCGCGAACGTGTTGGGCGTGAAGACCGCGGCCGCGGCAGCGGGGCCGCCGACGGTGGCGAGGAGCGCGAGGTCCGGCCGTCCGCTCGCCTTGATCCCGGCGGCGCGCCCGCCGGCGAGGAACCCGGCGGGGATGCGGGCGCGCCGCTCCACCGCCGGCAGGGTCGGCGAAGCGGGCAATCGGACGTCGAACTCGGTCGTCATGGCCGGCGCGGGCCTACGGGGCGAGCGGCAGGGCCCCCAGCCCCGCCGCCTCGTCCAGCCCGAAGACGAGGTTGAACGCCTGGACGCCCTGGCCGGCGGCGCCCTTCACGAGGTTGTCGATGACCGCGATCGCGATGATCCGCTGCGTCCGCTCATCGGACCGCACGAAGACGCGAACGTGATTGCTGCCGAGGACGTGGCCCGTCGCCGGTGGCGTGTCGACGACCGTCACGAACGGCTCGTCGCCGTAGGCCTCGGCGTAGAGGGTGTCGAGCTCCGCCTGGGTGACCGGCCGCGAAGGCCGGACGTGGCAGGCAGTGAGAATGCCCCGTGTCATCGGGATGAGGTGGGGCAGGAAGTCGAGGCCGCGCACGCCGGCGGGATCCCCCGTGCCCGTGTCGCCGGCCGTGCCCGCCGCGAGCGCGCCGAGCTCCTGCTCCATTTCGGCCGTGTGACGATGGCTGAAGACGCCGTAGGCTCGGACGCTCTCGTTGACCTCGGCGAAGAGCATCTCCGCCTTCGCTTCGCGGCCGGCGCCGCTCACGCCGCTCTTGGCATCGACGACGACGTCGGCGATGAGGCCGGCCCGCGCCAGCGGGGCGAGGGCCAGGAGCGTCGCGGTCGGATAGCAGCCCGGTGAGCCGACCAACGCCGGGGTGCCCGCCGCCCGGGCCGCGCCGGCCGCGACGAGCTCGGCGCGGTGAAGTTCCGGCAGGCCGTAGACCGCGCTTCGCAGGAGCTCGGGATGGGGATGCTGGAACCCGTACCAGCGCGGGTAGTCGGCGGCGTCCCGGAGCCGGAAGTCGGGGCCCTGATCGATGACGGTGGTCCCTCGCTGGAGGAGCTCCGGGACTCGCTGCGCCGCCGTGCCGTGCGGCAGGGCGAGGAAGACCGCATCGACCTCGCCGTCGAGCTCGCTCTCAAGCTCCAGCTCGGTCGTCGCGAGGTGCGGATGGACGCTGCCGACCGGGTCGCCTCGCCGCTCGCGGCCCGTCAGGCCCACCAGCTCGACGGCCGGATGCGCCGCGAGCAGCCGGATCAGCTCCCCGCCGACATAGCCGGTCGCGCCGATGATCCCAACCCGGACGGGCGTGGCAGGAGGCATGCCGGAACTCTCGGCCGGGGAGGGGGCGGCGCGAAGATCGGTCGGACTCACCAAGGACGCATGACTATACAGGTCAATGCATAGTCATGCAAGATGGGCTTCCCCGAGCCTGGACCCCTCGTCGCGGCCAGCCTCCAACCGGGCGGGCGCCGGTTGCGTCAGGCCACGATGTCGGGGCGGCGGTACGGGCCGGTGACGATGACCTCGCCCTCGGCAACGAACCCCTCCGGACCCGTTCGCCGAACGAGGTAGCGATGGTGCACCTCGGTGGCGCCCGCGGAGAGCATGGCGTTCACGGGGCAGTACTTGGTGGCCGACAGCTCGATGCACCGACGGATCGCCGCCTCGTCGACGGCGGGCCCCTCGACCTCGTGGGTCACGTCGACGCGGGTGAGGACCTGCGGGTACTCCGAGCGCTGTTCGCCCCGGACGTGGATCGCGTAACGGTCGATGCCCTGGCGCTTCTTGAGAGCGATCGACACGACGTCCATCGCGCTGCACGCCGCGAGCGCCACGGTCACCGTCTCCATCGGGCTCAGTTCGCCGGTGTCCGCCGCGTTGCCCCAGGCGAAGGTGCGGCCGGTGCCGGTGGTGGCGGTGAAGCGGTTGCCGCCCTCGTGGACGAGCGTGGCGGAACGGATCGTGGTCATGGCAGGCAGCGTGTCCTTCGGTCGAGAGTTGGCGACCCGAACGATCGTACTGCGCGCCGGGGATCGACGGGATCGAGGGTGGAATCGCGAAAGCTCCCTCGTGGCTCGATCGGGGCGAGATCGCGGGCGCCGCGGCGCTCGTGACAGATCGCGATCGGCAGCGGGGAGATCAGCGGCCCGCGCCGCCGACCCACGTCTCGGCCGGCGCGGGACGGCCGAGCAGGTAACCCTGGCCGAACGACACGCCGAGCCGACGAAGGACGCGCCGTTCCGCGTCCTGCTCGATCCCCTCGGCGATGAGGCTGCACTCAGTCTCACGGGCGAAGTGGACCATGCCCGCGATGAGGGCCTCGCGCGCCGGGTCGCGGTGGATGTTCCGGACCAGCTCGATGTCGAGCTTCACGAAGTCGGGGGCTAGGTCCAGGATCCGACGCAGCCCGGAATAGCCGGCGCCCGCGTCGTCAACCGCCAGCTTGACGTCACCGCCGAGACGCTTCACCCGCTCGGTGAAGGCGGGGCTTTCGAACCGCGCCTCGTGCTCGGTCAGCTCAAGGACGACGGGCCGTCCCAACTCCGCGAGGAGGGGGGCGAAGTCCGCGCCGGCTATGACCAGCTCAGCAGAGACGTTCAGGCTGAGGAATGCCCAGGCCGGCAGCGCCTTGGCCGAGCGGACAGCAGTGCCGAGCGTTGCCAGTTCGAGCTCGACCGAGACCCCCGCCGCCCGCGCGTTGGCGAAGTGGATCGCGGGTGACACGCCGTCGCCGAATCGGGTGAGCGCCTCGTAGCCGCCGACGACATTGCTGGCGAGGCCGATGATCGGCTGGAAGACGGTCGAGAACGCCCCGTTCGCGATGATCGTCCGGACGTCCGCGGACAGCGACATCGTCGCTGTCCGCGCGCTCATCGCCGGCTCGATGATGGCGCCGGCGATCGCACCGTACTCGACCAGCGCCGGAAGCCGCCGGCTGATCTCCTCGATGGACCAATGCCCGCTCGACGCGCCAACGAGGAGTCCCACGAGATCGCCGTGGCGGACCAGCGGCAAGTAGACGCCGACGGCGAAGCCGGCGGCATGCCAACCACGAAGGTAGGGGTCGACGAGATCGGCCTCCGTCCACTCCTCGATCCAGGGGCCGCGCGAGGCCCGGTCGCGGAGATATTCGGAGCGGCCTTGCGGCAGGAGGTCGCCGGACCCGACCGGCGCCGGCCCGTCCGACTCGACGGCCAGGATCATCGTGTCGTCTCCGATGAACCAGTCGACCGCCACGATGCCGAGACTGAGCGTCGAACGAGCCTCGGCGCAGACGAGTGCCGCCGTCTCCTCCGGCAGGTCGAGCGCCTCGATCCGGGCCAGCGAGGCCGTCACGCGCGCTCGTTCGTCGATGTCGAGCTCCAGCTGCTTCCGCGCCGCGCGGTCGAGGGCGCGACCGGAGGCCCGCTGCAGTGCCCCGCTCACGACCGCCGGCAGCCGCCCGATCCGCTGCCGGCTCTTGAGGACATAGTCCTCGGCACCGGCCTTCATCGCGTCGACGGCGACTTCCTCCGTCCCGGTCCCGGTCACGATGACAACAGGGCGCTCGGGCCAACGCGAACGCACGTCGGTCAGGACCGCCAGCCCGTTGCTCCAGGAGAGGTGGTAGTCGGTCACCACGAGGTCGAATGAGCCAGCGGCGAGCACGGCCATCCAGGCTGCCGCCTCGCTCACCTCAATGACCTCGATCCCGGGAATCGCCTGCCGCAGCAAGCGCGCCTCAAGCGCCCGGTCGTCCGGGCTGTCGTCGACGATGACGATCCGTGGGCGGTCGGTCATCGCTCGACCTCTGGCGCCTCGTTGAGGACGAGCCAGTACAGGCCCAGGCCCCGGACCGTTGCGAGGAGGTCTTCGGGTGATCCGGGCTTGACGAGATACGAGTTTGCGCCCAGCTCGTAGGCTCGGGTCACGTCGGCGGACTCCCGTGACGATGTCAATACGACGACCGGCAGATGGCCGAGCCCCGCATGATCGCGGAGCCACTCGAGGACCTCGAAGCCATTCCGGCGCGGCATCTTGAGGTCGAGGAGGAGGGCGGCCGGTACCGGGTGGTGGTCGACATTGGCGTACCGGCCCGACCCCGACAGGTACTCGATCGCCTCGTCCCCATCCGAGACGAAGACGAGCGGGTTTGCCACGTCTGACTTGGCGAACGCCCGCCGGAGCATGAAGACATCGTCAGGGTCGTCCTCCGCCACGAGGATCGGCGGCGGCTCGATGTTCACGTCCGGCCTCCCTTCGGGAGCTCGATCCAGAAGCGGCTGCCGCCGCCTGACCCGGATTCGACGCCACACGTTCCCCCCATCCGTTCCAGACCGCGACGGACGACGGCGAGGCCGATCCCTGTCCCTGCGAAGGACTCTACGCCATGGAGGCGCTCGAACGGTCGGAAGATCCGCTCGCGGTGCTCCGGAGCGATGCCGATGCCGTTGTCCTCGATCCAGAGGCGCCGGCCACCGGGGACGGCCTCGGCGCTGATCGCGATGTCCGGCACCCGGCCCTCTGCGACGTACTTGAGGGCGTTGCCGACGAGGTTCGCCACGACCTGGGCGACTGTCTGTGGGTGGCCGCGGACCGTCCCGAGACGCCGTTCCACATCGATGGTTGCGCGACTCGTCCGGATCGTCGCCTCGTGCTGGTGGAGGGCGTCGGCGACGACGCGGTCGAGGGCGACGCTCGTCAGCTCGAGGTGGGCTCGTGAGAGACGTCCGTACTCGAGCAGGTCGTCGATGAGGGCCTCCATTCTGCCGGCCGCCCCGACGATCCGCGTCGCATAGCCCTTGCCCGTCTCCGATAGGCGGTCGGTCTCGTCCTCCAGGAGCGCGTCGGCGAACCCGTGCATCGCTCGGAGCGGCGCGCGCAGGTCGTGCGACACGCTGTAGCTGAACGCATCGAGCTCGGCGTTGATCTCCGACAGCTCGGCGGTCCGCTGCTCGACGCGCGCCTCGAGTTCCTCGGCGTGACGAGCGAGTTCGTCCGACAGTCTCGCACGCTCGATCGCGCCCGCGGCCCGCTCCGCAACGAGGGTCAACAACTGCACTTCCTCTGCGAGGAACGGCCGCGCGGTGCGGGTGCCGACGTGGAGGACGCCCAGTATCCGATCGCCGGACTGCAAGGGCACGCCGGCGAGCGAGCGCAGGGCTGGCGGCAGGCCCGGACCGACGAATGCGAACTCGGATGTGTCGTCGACGACGATCGGCCGGCCCTCCGAGACGATCCGGCCGGAGAAGCCGCTCCCGAACGGGATCCGGAGCGGACCGACCTCGTCATCCTCCAGCCCGATCGAGGCTCGAACGACGAGATCGTCGCCCTTGAGCTCGCGGAGCAGGATCGTGGCCGAATCGGTCCCCAGGGCGTCGCGAACTCGATGGAGGAGCTCGTCCAGCAGCTCGTCCGCCGAGAGGTCCACCAAGGCAAGCTCGGTGACCGACCCGATCGAACGCAGGCGCCGATCCGCTTGCTCCAGCGCTGTGACGTGTCCCTGCAGATCGTCGACCAGGCGGGCGTTCTGGAGTGCGATCCCGAGCTGGCTGGCGGCCGTCTCCAGGACGAGTTGGTCGTCCTCCGAGTAGGCGTCGGCCCGCGCGGCCTCAACGTTGACGACGCCGATCGTCCGCTCGCCAGAGCGGATCGGCACGCACAGCTCCGAGCGCACGTCCGAGCGAAGGCCGAGGTAGCGCGGATCCGCCGGCGCGTCGCCGAGGCGGATGGTCTCGCCATGTTCGGCGACCCACCCGGTGATGCCCCGCCCGACCCTGATGTCGAACGCCTCGATCGTCGCGATCTCCTCGTCCATGAAGGCGAGGTCGCCGGGGTGGCCCCGGTCGCTGACGGCGAACGGCGCGAGCCGACCGGTGGCCTCGTCGACGAGCAGGATGGCGCCGTACTCGTAGCCGACCAGTCCCTCCAGCACGGAGATCGCGACGGTCGCGAGGTCCGCGGTCGGGCGCACAACCTGCAGCTCGCTCGCGACGACGTGGACAGCCTCGAGGCGCGCCCGGCGCCCTTCAGTTTCCCGCTCCAGGCGCTTGCGCTCCGTGATGTCCCGGTTGATGCCATAGAAGATTGGCTCGCCACGCTCATCGATCGTGGCCGCGGTGAGGCTGTCGACGACGACCGAGGTCCCGTCGCGACGGCGCTGACTGATCATCTCGCGCCAGCGGCCACCGCCCGCCAGCACGGCGGTCAACTCGGCGGGCGTGGTGTCGGTGAACTCCGATCCGATGAGGTCCACGGGCTGGCCGATGGCCTCGGCGGCCGTCCAGCCGTAGAGCACCTCGGCGCCCCTGTTCCAGATCCGGATGCGCTGATCCTTGTCGATTCCCACGATCGCGTCCTGCGCGTCCTCGACGAGTCGTGCTCGGAGCGCGAGCAGGCGCTCGACCCGCTTGCGCTCGGTGATCTCGGTGAACAGGATGGCGATCCCGTCGGGGGTCGGCGAGATTCGGTTTTCGAACCAGCGGTCCCAGGGCGCGAAGTGGTCCTCGATCACGATCGGGATCCGCTCGGTCATGGCCCTGGCATACGCGCGTTCGAACGGCGTGCCGGCTGCCTCGGGGAAGAGGTCGTAGTAGCCTCGACCGATCAGTTCGTCCGGGGACTTCCCCAGCAATTCCCCCGCACGACCGTTGACATAGGTGTACCGGAACTCCCGGTCGAAGGCGACAAACCCCTCCGCCATGGAGGCGAGCAGGCCTTCCGAAAGCGCGGCGGCCGCGTCCCGCGCATCGAGCATGGCGTTGAACGCCCGCGCAGTCTCGGCGACCTCCGGGGCGCCGTCCTCGGGTGCCCGTGCGGCCGAGGCTCCGGCGGCGACGGCCGTCGCGGTTGCGGCCAGCGACCTGATCGGACGCGCCACGCGGTTGGCGAGCCGCAGCGCAAGAAGGAGGAGCAACACGACGCCAACCAGGGCGAGACCGAGCGTGGTCGCCAGCCGCGTCGCGATCGGGGCATAGATCGTGCTGGTCGGCACGCCCGCATAGGCATACCAGCCGGCCCCCTCGATGCGGGCGAAGCCGTAGGCCCGCTCGACGCCATCCAGGCCAAGGGCGATGACGGTGCCGGAACCCGACTGCAGGACGGCGTCCACGACCTCGGTCCCTCGTCCATCCCGGCCAATCCACTGCTCCGGGTCGACGGTCCTGGCGACGATCGTGCCGCTCGAGTCGAGGACCGTGACGACCGCCCCGTTCTCAAGCGATCCGCTCGTTTCGACGGCGACGAAGCGGATGAGGTCGATCGGCAGGCCCACGGCACCCTCGACGTCGCCCGATGGGCCGATGACCGGATAGGCCAGGATGGACACCCAGCGCTCGGTGAATGTCCCCAGGACGGGCTCGCCGACCACGAAGGTCCGCGTCTCGAGCATGCGGGCGAACCAGCGAGCCGTCGTGCCGACGGGCTGGCCACCTGGCCGGGGCACGACCGAGCAGAGGACGAGTCCGGTCGCGTCGGAGACGACGATGTTCGCGTATTCGGGCATCACGGTGAGCAGGTCCCGCAGCCCCGGATCGCACCGCGCGGGGTCGAGTGCGGCGACGAGTGGCCGCTTGGCGATGGTCCGGAGCCGCGCCTCGCCCAGGGCCAGGTTGGCGCCGATCCTCGCGGCGACTTCCTGCGCGAGCGCGTGGGATGCCTCGCCCGACCGCTCCACCGCAGACCGCGCATCCACGAGCCCCAGCGCGGCGACTGCTCCGGTCAGCGGGATCGCCACCGCGAGCACGATCCCGAAGACCTGGGCGCGGATGGACAGGTTCTGCAGGCGCCCGCCGACCAGGCGTCTCAACCGCCCAGTTCCATGATGGTCACGTTCACAGGCTCTGCCGCTCCGGGTCGTCCTCTAGCCCTCTTGCACCCTCTGGCCCCGCCCCGACGATACACCCATGCACTTCCGCCTCCCGCCGCGGCTGGTCCACGGATCAACCATTCGACGAACGGGACCCTCGTCCAACCCCGCTCCGTCGCCAGACGGCGGACGGATCGATCAATCAGCGCCGGAGCGGCGAATTCGGCGTCGGTTCTCATCGGTCAGCGTCGGTCAGGGCGCGCTCCTTCGTCGGATGGTCGATCGCCCGACCAGGCACGGGGGATCCCGCCCGGCCGCCCGAACCGAACGGCCCGGCCACCGACGCCCGAGGCCTTCCGATCAGGCGGTGGCGGCGCTCTCCGGCACCGGCGCGGACGGCGGCGCCTCGAACTGCTCGTGGTAGAGCCGGGCGTAGAGGCCGCCGGCCGCCAGGAGCTCGGCGTGCGTGCCGCGCTCGACGATCGTGCCGCCCCGGTAGACGAGGATCCGGTCCGCCCGCAGGATCGTGGACAGGCGGTGGGCGATGGCGATCGTGGTCCGTCCCCGCTCCAGCCGTTCCAGGGCGCCCTGGATGAGCCGCTCGCTGACAGTGTCGAGGGCGGAGGTTGCCTCGTCGAGGATGAGAATCCGCGGGTCCTTGAGCAGCACTCGCGCGATTGCGATCCGCTGCTTCTCGCCGCCGGACAGCTTGTAGCCGCGCTCGCCGACGATGGTGTCGTAGCCCTCCGGGAGCTCGGCGATCCGGTCGTGCATGGCGGCTGCGCGAGCCGCCGCCTCCAGCTCGGCCTGGGTCGCCTCGGGCTTTGCGTAGAGCAGGTTGTCGCGGATGCTGGCGTGGAACAGATAGGTCTCCTGGGTCACGAACCCGATGACCGATCCGAGCGACGCCAGGGTCAGCTTCCGGATGTCCGTCCCGTCGATCTCGATCGCGCCGGCATCGACGTCGTAGAGCCGCGGCAGGAGGTAGGTCGTGGTCGTCTTGCCCGAGCCGGACGGACCCACAAGCGCGACGAGCTCGCCAGGCCGTGCCTCGAAGTCGACGCCCTCGACCCCAAACGGCTGATGGGGCTCCGCCGGACTGTCGGCGTCCGCCTCGCCCGGCGCCGACTCGCTCGGCACCGCCGCCTCAGCCGCGGGCACGGCCGCACCGGCCGGGTAGCGGAACGCCACGTCCCGGAAGCGGACATGACCGCGGACCGTGGCTGGGTCGAGCGCCACCGCGTCCGGCGCGTCCACGATCTCGGGATCCATCTCCAGGTACTCGAAGATCCGGTCGAACAGCGCCAGCGCGCCCTGGATCTCGACCTGGACGCTGAGGAGCTGCCCAAGCGGGAAGAAGAGGCGCGACTGGAGGGTGGTGAAGGCCACGATGTCGCCGATCGTCGGCGCGCTCGGGTCGCCGTTGATGGCGAGCCAGCCGGCGAGCCAGTAGACGAAGGCCGGGGTGATCGAGAAGACGGTCCCGACGATCATGAAGAACCACCGGCCGACCATCGCCTGGCGGATCTGGAGGCCGGCCAGACGCCGGTTGAGCCCCACGAACCGGCTCACCGCCGCGGCCTGCTGCCCGAACGTCTTGGACAGCAGGATCCCGGACACCGACAGGGTCTCCTCCGTGACCGCCGACAGCTCCGCGAGCGAGCGCTGGGTCTCGCCGCTGATCTCGCGCCGCACCCGGCCGACCCGGTAGGTGAGGAACATGAAGAACGGGAGCAGCCCGAGCGAGAGGGCCGTCAGGCGCCAGTCGATGATCATCATCGCCACGACCGTGCCGATCGCGACCGCGAGGTTCGACGCGACCGACGACGCCGTGTCGGTGACGACGCCCTGGACGCCCCCGACGTCGTTGGCGAGCCGGCTCTGGATCTCGCCGGTCTTGGTCCCGGTGAAGAACCGGAGGGGCATCCGCTGGAGGTGGGCGTAGAGCGCGGCCCGCAGGTCCTGCATGACCCGCTGGCCGATGACGTTGTTCAGGTAGCTCTGGCCGAGACCGATGAGTCCGGACAGGATCGGCACGCCGATCATCAACCCGACGTACAGGTTGAGCCGCCCGAAGTCGAGGTTCGGGATCGCATCGTCGATGAGGAGCTTCAGGAGGATCGGGTTGACGAGGCCCAGGCTGCTCGTCAGCAGGATGGCCCCGATGACCACCAGGACCTGGAGGCGATAGGGCCGGAAGAAGGCCGTGATCCGGCGGATCGTCTGACCGCGCCGCTCGGGCGGGATGGGCGGTGGCGGGCTCGCGTCTGACGCGACCCCGAACCGTCGCCCGAGGCGACCTCCGCCACCGGCACCCCGTTCCGAGCCGCCGCGCATGAAGCTCATCGGGTCGGAAGCCCGGAACGACGCCGGGACGGGGGAGCCGGGCGCTGCGCAGCGTGGCTCACCACGCCGTCAGCGTGTTCGCCTCCGTGATTCCCTGCGCCTCGAGCCAGCGCTCGGCGTCGATCGCCGCCCGGCAGCCGTCGCCGGCCGCGGTCACGGCCTGGCGGTAGCGGTGGTCGTGGACGTCGCCGGCGATGAAGACGCCGTCGATCCGCGAGTTGGTCTCGTCGTGGACGACGAGGTAGCCCTTCGCGTCCACCTCCAGCCAGTCCCGGAACGCCTCCGTGTTGGGTTGGTGGCCGATCGCGATGAAGAGGCCCTCGATCGGCATCGTCCGGGTCTCCCCGGTCGCGGTATCGCGGAGGGCGAGCGCCTCCACCCTGGCATCGCCGAGGACGTCGTCGATCGCCGTGTTCGTATGGATCTCGATCTTCGGGTTGGCGCGGGCGCGCTCCACCATGATCCGGCTCGCCCGGAACTCGTCGCGGCGATGGAGGAGGTGGATCTTCTTCGCGAAGCGGGTCAGGTAGGTGGCCTCCTCGAAGGCAGTGTCGCCGCCGCCGACGACGGCGATCTCGCGGTCGCGGAAGAAGAAGCCGTCGCAGGTGGCGCAGGCCGAGACACCGTGCCCGCGGAGCCGCGTCTCGCTCTCCAGGCCGAGCCACATGGCGGACGCGCCGGTCGCGACGATCACGGCCTGGGCGCGGTACTCGACGCCGCGAGCCCAGAGCCGGAACGGCCGGCCGGAGAGATCCACCCGGTCGACATCCACGTCCACGATCCGGGTCCCGAATCGCTCCGCCTGGGCCCGAAAGGCGGTCATCAGGTCGGGGCCCTGGATCCCGTCCGGGAAGCCGGGGTAGTTCTCGACGTCGCTCGTCAGCATCAGCTGGCCGCCCGGCGCCGAGCCGGCGAGGACGATCGGGTCGAGGTTGGCGCGCGCCGCGTAGATCGCGGCGGTCAGGCCGGCGGGGCCGGAGCCGACGATCACGAGCTTGGATTCGGTCCGGTCACCAGGCTCCGCGGTCGCCCCCGGTCCGCCCGGTGCCGTCGCGACGTCCGGGGCAAACGCGATCGAGAGACCGCCGAGCGGGGGCGGGGCCGCGGGCGCGGCGACAGAGGTGTCGACGGAGAAGTCGATGGACAGCCCGCCGAACGGGGCGGGCTGGTCAGGTGCGGTCATCGGAAATATCGTACCACGGGCGGAATACCCCTGGGGGGTATAGGTCTCAATGGGGAATATTGGTTCTCGGGACCAGACGCTCAGTCGCCGAGACGGCGAAGCACACCCTCGGGCGGCGGCTCCGGGACCTCCGCCTTGACGCCGGAGATCGCCCGCCCCAGGCGATCCCGCGCGTCGCGCAGGTCCCGGCCATCGACCATCGTGACGACGAACCGCGGGGCGACCACGCCGGCCGCCGTGCCGTACTCGCGGGTGAAGCGGGCCGGCCACTCGGCACGAAAGCGCTCCAGGTCCGGGCCGATGTCGCGCCGGGTCGGCGCGCCGACGACGAGAAACTCGTCGCCGCCGTCCCGGATCGCCAGGGACGCATCGAGCTCGGCGAGCGCGGTCGCGAACGTCCGGAGCACCCGATCGCCCATCTCCTGGCCGTACGCGTTGTTGAACTGGCGAAAGCCGGCGAGGTCTCCGAAAGCGATGCCCACCGGCGATGTCGTGATGCCGGGCACGGCCTCGAAGACCCGCGCCAGCCGGTCGAAGGCGACGTAGCCCGGGATCCCGGTCTTGCGGTCGAGGTCGACGCGCTGGTACGCCGGCCAGCGGAACCGCTCGGCGAACGGGCGTTCGGCGCTCTCCAGCCACTCGACGACCGCGGCGGTCAGCCACGGAACCTCCGGATCGAGCGCGCGCCACCAGCCAGCTGGCTCCTGGGTCCGACCGAACCAGCCGATCGTCGGACGCGGGTCGAACTCGGGGTCCAGCGTCGACAGCAGGTCGGCCGCGACGAGCGAGGTCAGAACGTCCGAGAACTGCCCCTCGTCCGCGAACCCGCCGTCCGGAGCCTGCCGCGACCGGACGAAGGTGAGGATCCCGGCGAGGAGCGTCGGCCGGTAGTCGAGCGTCCAGAGGGCGACCCCGAGGTGCGCGTTCGCCGAGGTCAGCGGGACGGCCTCGAACGGGAAACGCGTCCCGCACACGAGTCCCGCCAGCCGGTTCGCAAGCGTGCCGTAGCGGGTCGCGATGGCGAGAGCGAGCGGGTGGAGCAGAGCCAGGGCCCCGGGCCGCCGGGAGAGGAGCCAGAGCGCGAACGTGTCGCGCCACGGGTCGGTCCCGACGATGCAGGCGGCGAGGTGGGCCTCCAAACTCGGCTGGATCTCGCGGAGGATCTCGGCCGCCGTGCTGGCGAGCGCCGGACTTGGGTCGGCCTCGAGGGTGGCCAGGAAGTCGACGTTCTCGGCGAGCGCGATCGGGGCCAGCAGTCGGTTGCCGAAGCCCGTCGCGTCGCGGTCGAGCCAATCCCGTTCCCGCGGCCGCCACAGCGCGCCGACGCCGTCGGGGGTGTCGTAGGCCGGGGAATTCGGCGCGGCGTCAGACCCCAGCACCCACGGCGTCTCCCGCCCGCGCACGGTCGCGGCGAGCGTCCGCGTCCGCCACGCGCGCAGGATCGGGGAGGGAGGGATGTCCGTCCCATGGCGTCGGGCGAAACGGAGCGCGGCCGAGAGCATCGGATCGCGGAGGTCGAGCTGTGGGGCCGCGGCCAGGAGGGCAGCCGTGGCCCTGGCGATCGCGCCGCCCGCCGCCCGCTCGTTGCCGACGGCCGGCGCTGGCTGCGGGAGACGGCGTGATCGGAGCGTCCCGTCCGGCTCGATCGGCGAGATCCCGGCCGGGAACGTGCCGCGCGGCCCGCGGGCGCCGGGCGTTGGGGCCGGCCAGCGTGGCTTCAGCGACATCGGCGCGACCAGGCTGAGCGGGCCAGCATGTCTCCCTCGACTGTGGATGGCGTCCCCGTCC
The DNA here is from genome assembly GCA_013822395.1 of Anaerolinea sp. Classification (GTDB taxonomy): domain Bacteria; phylum Chloroflexota; class Limnocylindria; order Limnocylindrales; family CSP1-4; genus UBA5189. The sequence continues at coordinate 169,261 of PNKK01000001.1, forward strand.
CGGCGATGGCAACCGTTTCGCGAATCGTGCCCTTGGACCGGCCTGCGGTACCTGAGAAGGAGGTACTGGGGGCGGTGCGTCCGGGCGACACCGGGCGCCGAGGCACGTTGCTCAGAGATCGCGCAGGTCGGCGAGGAGCGTTCGTCCGAGGAGCTCGAGCTTCTCGATCCGCCAGACGTCGCGGACGCTGAACAGGACGTGCTGTGCGCCGGCATCGCCGAGCTCCGCGAACCGGTCCGTGACCTGGACCGGCGTCTCGGCGCCGCCCGCTCCGTTCGGATCCACGTTGACCGTCTGGAGTGTGGACCGCTCGATCTCGTCGAACGGCCGGCCGAGCGCCGCGCAGTGGCGCCGGAGGACCTCGTACTTGTGGTGGATCTTCTCCGGCCCGCCGAAGACGTTGCAGGCATCGGCGTACTGGGCCACGAGGCGGAGCGTCTTCTGCTCGCCGCCGCCGCCGATCATGATCGGGATCCGGGGCCGGCTGAGCGCCTGCGGCGAGTTGAGGAGCCGGGTTGCGTGGTAGTGGCGGCCCTGGAGATCCTCCTCCGTGCCTCGCTCGCCGGTCCACATGCCGCGGGCGATCCGGAGCGTGTCCTCCAGCAGCTCGAACCGGACTCCGAGGGGCGGAAACGGGAACCCGAGGCCCTCGGATTCCTCCTGGTTCCAGGCCGCGCCGATCCCGAACCAGGCCCGCCCGCCGGACAGGACGTCGAGGGTGGTGACGGCCTTCACCCACAGGCCAGGGTGCCGGTAATGGACGCCGCCGACCATCAGACCCAGGCGTGCCCGCTCCGAATGGGCGGCCATCCAGCCGAGGGCGGTCATGCCCTCGAGCATCGGCTCCTCGGGTCGGCCCACGGACCGGATCTGGAAGAAGTGATCCATCACCCAGATCGAGTCGAACCCGGCGTCGTCGGCGGCGCGGACGACGCGGGCGAGCGTTGGGGCGAGCTCCTCGGGTCCGCCCGGCCAGGTGAACGAGCTGATCTGGAGTCCGAACCTCAACGGAACGACCTCAGGCGCATTGACCGATCGGAAGCGTACCGCGCGCCGCTCAGACAGGCGGCAACTGGCGGGACCGGGCCCGGCGCCCAGGCGGCCCGGCGCCAAGTGCCCGGCGCCAGGTGCACGGCTGACGCTCAGGCGGCGCCATCGGTGTGGGCGATCACTTCCGGCGCGAGCAAGCTCATCACGTCGGCGAAACCGCCGAATCCGGCTGTGTGATGAACGCGGTGACGGTCCGGATGATCGGCCGGCTCGATCACGCGCGGCGCGACGGGCACGACGGGCACGACGGGCATGACGGCGATCACGCACGGCGGTGCGATGGCCGCCTGGCTCGGGGCGAGAACGGTCGGACGTCAGCGGAAGAGGTCCCAGGCCGCGGGCATGATGGCGTCGCGGATGGACCCCTCGCCGCGGGTGAGCGCGGCGCCGCGGACGACCGCGGCCGGCCGCCCGGCGGTCTTGCCGAGGGCGAGCTCCGCGGCCGAGGCGAGCTCGTCGGCGACCGCCCGAACCGTCGACCGCATGATTCGGCCGTCCCGGTCCGGAGCGCCCCGGAGGTCTTCGATCGGCAGCAGCCCGGACACCCCGATCGCGACGTCCACGATCCCCCAGCGCCACGGGCGCCCGAACGAATCGGAGATCACGACCGGGACGTCCACGCCGTGGCGATCTCGGATCGCGGCTCGGATCCGCGCCGCCGACGCGTCCGGATCCACCGGCAGGAGCGTGACGATGTTCCCGCTCTCCGGTCCGACGTTGCTGGCGTCCACCCCGCCGTTTGCGCAGATGAACCCGTGGGGCGTCTCCGTGATGAGGACGCCGTGCTCCATCCGTACGATCCGCCGCGCCTCACGGAGGACGACCTCGAGCTGGCGGGGGTCCCGGTCCCAGGCCCGTGCGAAATCGACGGCCTCCGGGCGAGGCTCGACGGTCGTGAGGTCGACGATCGCGCCCTCGGCCTTCGAGACGACCTTCTGGGTGACCACGAGGACGTCGTCCTTCTCCAGCGGGAGGATACCGGGCGTCGAGACGAGGCCGTCGAGGATGATGGCCGGAAGGTCGTCGCCGGGCCGGATCTCCGGGACGCCGAGCAGGGCGAGGACCGCGAGCGATGGTCCAGGGTCCACCGGTTGGACCGAATGGGGCTCAGGCGGCACCGCGACCTCCCGCGCGGCGGATCCCCGCGACGGCGACCTCGGCCACGAGGAGGTCCGCGCCCGTGTCCACGTCGAGGGTGAGCGGCCCGCCGTGCTCCACGAAGTCCGCGCCGGCGACCGTCGCGGCCGCGCGGTGCGCCCCGAAGCTGCCCTCGCCGAATGCGGGCTCGATCGCCGACGGCAGCGAGACGAGGAGGGCGTTCGTCCCGCTTCCGTGACGATCTGGGACTGCGAGCACGAGCGGACGGTCGGGGTGGAGGGCCGCCGCGGCGTCTGCGAGCAGCGCTTCGATGGCCTCGACCGAGATCGCCGGAAGATCGATCGGCAGGACGAGGACCGCCGAAGCCCCGGCCTCGATGGCGGCGGCCCGGGCCTCGCGAAGGGCCGCGTTGAGCCCGGGCAGGCGCTGGACGATGGTCCGTGCCCCGAACCGTGCCGCGAGCTCGGCGGCCGCCGGATCGGCGGTCACCAGGACCGTCCCGTGGAGCTGCGGCGCGTCACGGGTCGCCGCGAGCGTCCGCGTCGCCATCGACACGACGAGGTCTAGGCGCTCCTCGGGATCCAGCTCCGCGCCGAGCCGGGTCTTGGCATCCTCGAGCCCCCGGAGCGGCACGAGCGCCCAGGTCGAGCTCAGGTCGGCGGCGGCGAGACGGTCCATGAGGCGGATCCTATCGCCGCCGGGGATCCGGGGCGCTTGGTCGATATGCCGACCATCCGACGAAGGAGCGTGCCCTGACGGGGCCGATTCGACACCTCCGCCGCTGAATGGTCGACCGATGCGCCGTTCGACGGAGGACGGGGTCTGAACCAGCGTCACCTTCGTCGCTTGGTCGATCCGCGGTCCAGCCGGGGGTGAGGCGGCGCGGCGGACGGCCGGCGGCACGGGTGGGTCGAAACCGTCACGCCTCACCAGCGCCGTCGCGAGACACGGCGGGGCGACATCGTGCGGCGAGAGCCCCCAGGACCTCGCCGGCGAGTCTCGCCCGCGAGGCGTCGTCGACCATCAGCGTGTCGGTTACGACGGTGTCGACGCCGAGGTCGCGGACCCCGGGCTCGAGGGCCGCGTCCACGTCGTCGAGCACGAACAGGTCCACCCAGCCGGCGTACCGGCGGGCCACCGCCAGCGCGCTCGGAGCCTCGCCGCCGAGCGAGGCGAACATCCGGTCGGCAGGACCCTTGATCGCCCGCCCGCCGACGATCCCCGAGATCGCCGCGACCGGCACGCCCCGGGCTCTGGCGGCGTCGAGGGCGTCCCGGATCCCCGCCACAGCGAGGATCGGCGCCACCGAGACGAACGGGTTGGACGGTGCGACGACGATGGCATCGGCCCCGGCCAGCGCGGAGAGGACCTCCGGGGTCGCGCGGGCGGCCTCGATCCCGTCGAACCGGACCTCGTGGACCTCGGGCTCCTGGTGCCGGCCGACGAAGTACGTCTGGAAGTCGAGCCAGCCCTCATCCGTGCGGACCCGCGTCCGGACGGGCTCGTCCGCCATCGGGAGGATGGCGGCTCGGACGCCGAGCGCGGCCTGGAGCTTCAGCGAGACCGTCGTGAGCCGCTCGCCCTCGCGGAGCCGGCGCGTCCGGACGATGTGCGTCGCGAGATCGCGGTCGCCCAGTCGGAACCAGGTCTCCTCGCCGTACCGGGCGAGCATCTCGCTCGCGGCGAACGTCTCGCCGGCGAGGCCCCAGCCCCACTCGCGGTTGTCGATGCCGGCCAGCGTGTACATCACGGTGTCGTGGTCCGGGCAGACGAGGAGGCCATGGCGCTCGAGGTCGTCGCCCGTGTTGACGATGACGGACAGCCGTTCCCCGAGGTGTGCCTGGAGGCCGTGCGCCAGCTTCGCCCCGCCGACCCCCCCCGCGAGCTCGACGACTCGCATGGCCGTGGCCGCGTCAGGCATCGGCGAGGAGCGTGCCCACCTCGCCGATCCGGTCGATCGTCTCGCGGTCGTACGGGGCGGGGAGGCGGACGATGATCGTCCGGAAGCCGAGATCGACGAACGGGCGGATCGCATCCGCGACCTCGACCGGGGGGCCGAGCAGGTGCGGCACGGACCCGGCATTTGACGTGCCGTTATGGGCCATCACGTCCGCCCACGCACGCTCGGCGTCGGCCCGCCGGTCGCGGAGCAGGACCGGGAAGCTGACGGTGAGCTCGATCTCGGAACGGTCCCGCCCGACCGCGGCGCAGTGGGCGTCGAGGATCGCGAGCCGCTCGCGGACCTCGTCCGCCGTGCCGTTCGTGTTCCAGGCGTCGCCGCGCAGGGCGACCGTCCGAAGCGTCTTCCGCGGGCCGTTGCCGCCGATGAGGATGGGGAGGTGCGGCTGGAGCGGCCGAGGCTCGCACACGGCATCGCGGAAGATATAGAAGCGCCCCGCATGGTCGACCCGCTCACCGTCGAGGAGGCGGCGAAGGAGCATCACCGACTCGTCGAGACGGTCGAGGCGCTCGCCGATCCCGGCCCCGAAGTCGAGTCCGAAGGCGTCGTGCTCCCGCTCGAACCACGCCCCGCCGATCCCCAGGACGGCGCGGCCGCCGGACACGTGGTCGAGCGTCGTGGCGAGCTTCGCGGTCAGGCCGGGATTCCGGAACGTGTTCGCGCCGACCATCAGGCCCAGGCGGACGCGCCGGGTGATCGGCCCCAACGCCGAAAGCGCCGTCCAGCCCTCGATGATCGGCTGCTCCGACGGCCCGAAGATCGCCAGAAGATGATCCCACGTCCACACGGAGTCCCAGCCGGCGGCCTCGGCCGTCAGCGCTGCGTCGCGGAAGCCCGGCCAGTCGGTCGCCTGCGACCAGATCTGGGCGCCGAAGCGGATCGGGCGGTGGACGGCAGCGGTCATTCGCGCCCCGTCATTTCGCGGCCCGTCATTCATCCCCGAGGTGGTCGTGGACCGCCGTGATCCGAACCCGGAACGAGACGCGCGGCTGGCTCCGGAACCGCGCGATCGTCTCCGGGCCATCGTCGGCGTAGCGGACCGCCAGCGCGCAGATGTCGTCGCGGGCGGTCTCGAGGTCGTCGATCCGCGTCTCGACCACGCCGGCCAGGCCTACCCAGCGCATCGGGTTCGCCTCGTCGAGGATCGCCAGCGAGCAGCGGCCGTCCCGTGATAGGTCCGTCGGCCAGCGACGGGGCCAGCGGCTGTTCAGGAGGATCCGGTCGTCAGGCTCCAGCCGATACCAGGCCACCGCCTGGTGCGGCTCGCCGTCCGGCCCGGTCGTGCCGATCGTGACGGCGTGGACGTCCTCGAGAAAGGCGCGGATCCGGGCGCTCAGGTGCGCCTCCGGAGGGAGCAGGCGATCGGGATCGGGGGCCGGTGTGCGCAGCCGCTGGGGTTGCATCTCCGGATGGTACGGGCTCAGGCCGATGAGCCTCGCCGGTGGCGGATCTCCTCGTCGGCCGGCGTCTTCGCCAGCCGGATCGGGCTCAGTGGACGTCAAGCGCGCCGCCCGATGCCGCGCAGGACGATCAAGCCGCCGATCACCATCAGGACGAGGGGCCAGATGTCCCCCCAGGTCACGGCCGGCAGGTCCAGCCGGAGCGTGACGTCGGCGAAGAACCAGATGCCGACGGCGAGGAGGGCCAGGCCGAGGACGAGATCGGAGGGGTTCGGGGCCTGTCGGGTCTTGCGCGCACGAGCCGGCTCGCCGTGCCACCCGGGCTGAGGAGGCGGCGCCGGCGCGATGGGCGGGGCGGCGGGGGGTGCCGGCGGCGTCCCGGACAGGGGTGCGTGGGGCTTGGTGGGGGGAGGGTCGGTCATCGCGGACCTCCAGACAGCACGGCACCCGACATCGTAGCCCAGCAGTCGTGGGAGAATGCGCGCCGCGCGCCAGTCGCGGCACCGATGGAGGAGGATGTGGTGACGGAGCAGGCAGAGATCGGCGTCTTCGGCGGGTCCGGCTTCTACTCGCTCCTCGACGACGTCCGTGAGGTCAAGGTGGACACCCCGTACGGCGCGCCCTCGGACTCGTTCTTCCTGGCCATGGTCGCCGGGCGGCGGGTGGCGTTCCTGCCCCGTCACGGGCGCCGTCACACGATCCCGCCCCACCGGATCAACTACCGGGCGAACGTCTGGGCGATGCGCTCGCTCGGGGTGAAGGCGGTCATCTCACCCTGCGCGGCCGGCTCGCTGGCCGGCCACGTCAAGCCCGGCGACTTCGTGGTCTGCGACCAGTTCGTCGACCGGACGAGCGGCCAGCGGCCGCACACGTTCTACGACGGGCCGATCGTGACCCACCTCTCGTCGGCCGAGACGTACGACCCGGTCCTCCGGCGGCTCGCGATCGAGACGATCCGCGACCACGGCATCGAGGTCCACGAACGAGGCACGGTCGTGGTCATCGAAGGCCCTCGGTTCTCCACGAAGTCGGAGTCGAAGTGGTTCTCGGACGCGGGCTGGGAGGTCATCAACATGACCCAGTACCCCGAGGCATGGCTGTGCCGCGAGCTCGGGATGGCGGTCGTCAACATCTCGCTCATCACGGACTACGACGCCGGCGTCATCGAGGGCACCGAGGCGGTCGACGCGCAGGGCGTTCTCGAGGTCTTCGCCCAGAACGCCGAGCGAATCCAGAAGGTCGTCCTCGATCTCATCGGGCGCTTCCCGGCCGATCTCGACGCGCTCGGCGCTCGGGCCGCCCTCGGCCCGACCCGGGGCGACGGCCACACGATCTCGCCCGAGGACATCCGGCTCTTCGAGACGGGCCTGTAGCCGTGCCGGGCCTCGACGCTTCTCGCCCCCGTGGCCAGGCGACCTCCCGTCGGGTGCCCAGCGGCGCCCGGCGCACACGTAGTCCGTGGATCGACCATCCGTCGAACCTTGCGACGTCGATCGGGTCGTCCTTCGTCGATTGGCGCAATGGTGGACCAAGCGGCGGCCGAGGCGCGTCCGTGGGCGGCCCTGGGGTGGCCCCTTCGTCGGATGGTCGACGCGTGGACCACATACGGCCTGGCTCGACCGTTCGGCTTGACGCGACGAGATGTCGGTAGGCGCGCTTCCGATCGGTGTCTGCCTCGGGTCGATCGGCGTCGACGCCGCATGGTGGCTCGAGAGCGCTCGCCGGCTGGACCAGGCCGGCTACGCCGGGATCTGGTGCTGGGACCACTTCGTCGGCAAGGGCGATCGGACGGTTCCGGTCCTCGAGCAGTGGACGATGCTCGCCGCTGCCGCCGCGCTCACGTCGCGGGCTGAGCTCGGGTCGTTCGTGGCCAACGTCATGAACCGCCACCCGGCCGTCCTCGCCCGGATGGCCGGCACGGTCCAGGCGATCAGCGGCGGCCGGCTGACGCTCGGAATCGGGATCGGCGGCCACCCCGCGGAGCACCGGGCGTACGGGATCGAGTGGCCGTCCGCGACCGAGCGAGCCGGGCGCCTCGAGGGCGCGGTCGCTGCGATCCGGGCCCTCTGGACGGGCGGCCCGGTAGACCTCGCCGTTCCGGCGATCACCCTGCGCGACGCGGTCGCATGGCCGATCCCCGTCCCGGTGCCACGGATCATCGTCGGCGGGGAGACGCCGACCGGGGCGCGGCTGGCCGCCCGGATCGGCGACGGCTGGACTGCCTTCGACCGGACCTTCGAGCGGGACCTGCCCGCCTACCTCGAGGCGCTCGCGGCCGCCGGACGGTCCCGGGCAGACCAGCGCCTGATCGTCGCCTTCGAGGCGGGGCGGAGCGGCGTGGACGCCCTCCAGGGCAGCCCGTGGATCTCGCGACCGGGCGAGGAGTTCGCCCGATGGCGTGCCGCGGGTGCCGACGACGTCATCGTGACCGCCCGGACGACCGCCGACATCGACCGGCTCGTTGACGCCGTGAGCCGTTGAGGCATCGCGCGGGGTAACGCTTCTCGTGGGGGTGACCTCGGCCGGCGAGAGTTCGAGGCGTTCCCCAAGGTCTTCGGCTGCGACTGGCCCCGCCCGGCGCGAAACGAAACGGTCAGGGGCAAAGCGCACCGATCGGGATGACCGTGACTCCGTCGTCGCGGACATACCCGTAGCCGGTGCCCGTGATGACTGCGAGGGCGAGTGGCTCACCCGTCGCACGGGTGTCGACTCGGTCCTTCAGTTTCATCAGGTGCTCTGCCGCGGCATCGACCTCGCCGAGGCCCAACTTCACTTCGAATGCCGCCCACTGGCCATCCGGCATCTCAATGATCGCGTCAGCCTCGAGGCCCGACTCGTCGCGATAGTGGTAGATCTGCGCCTCAAGCGCCTGGGCGTACACCCGCAGGTCGCGCACGACGAGGTTCTCGAACAGGAACCCGAACCAGTTCAGATCCGCGAGCAGGCGCGTCGGCGTGGCGCGAACCGCGGCCACCGCGAGCGACGGGTCGACAAAGTGCCGTACCGAGGCTGCCCGCACGCGGGTGCGCGAGCGGAGCCCAGGCGACCACGCGGGGAGATCCTCGGTGATCATCAGTCGGGCCAGGGCGTCGAGGTACGACGAGACCGTCTCCTCTTTGAGGCTTCCGTCCATCCCGTTCACGTCGGCCCGGAGCAGCTTGATCGGGGCCGGCGTCGCGAGGTTCCGGGCAAGCGAGCGCAGGAGGCGCGTGACGACCTGCGGATCCCGGCGCACCCCGTCGACACGCTGGACATCGGCGCGCGCGATCTCGCTGATGTAGCCGCGCAGGCGACGCTGGGCCTGAGGGACATCGAGGCCGAGGTTGCCGGGCCAGCCCCCGGTCGACACAAGGTCGGCGATGTGCCGGACGGTCAGCCCCGGGTCAGTCGCGCGAACTGGCTCGCCGCGCAGGACCGCCGCGAGCGAGACTGCACCCGTCGTGTGGCCCGACTCGGAGAGGGCCATCGGTCGCATCCGGAGTCGGATGATCCGCATCGCCCCGATGTGGCGCGTCTCCTCGTCGGGCGGTACCGAGGATCCCGTCAGGATGAACTGGCCCGTCGCCCCCCGGTCGTCGACGGCACGCCGGATGTAATCCCAGATCGACGGCTCGCGCTGCCACTCGTCGATGAGCCGCGGAGTGTCCCCGTCGAGGATGAGCGACGGGTCAATGGCGGCGGCTTGGCGCGCCCGCCGGTCCACGTCGAGGAGAACCTCGCTGCGGGCCGGTCGGCGCGCCGTCTCGGTCTTGCCACAGGCCTTCGGTCCCTCGACGAGCACGGCACCCGCGCTTGCGAGCGAGGCGGCGAGTTCGAGGTCGACGACGCGGGCGCGGTACGACATGCGCGGATTGTGCGGGCGCGGAGGTCGGTCAGTCAAACTGACAGGGGGATGTTTGCGGACTTCGTAGGGGGATGTTTGCGGACTTCGCGGGGGGACGGATGCGGGGTGTTGCCCCGGCACCACGGATCCGTGCACGACGGACCACGGGCCCCAGCGGCGGGTTCGTGGCACCATCGTCGGACCCATGACCGACCCGGCGACCGTCCCTGCCGCTTCCGACCCGATGCACGGTTGCGTGCGCTGCGGCCGTCCCGTGCCCGTCCACGTCGCCCTGTGCGAGGAGTGCAACCCGCTCGGCCTCAGGCAGCCGGCGGCGACCCAGGTCCACGCGATCGCGGCCGGGGGGATCGTCCTGTTCGTCATCGTGCTTGCCGTGCTCGCCGGCATCGGGCTGAGCGGCGTCGGGCCGTTCAGCGGCACGGTCAGAGCCGTCGAGGCGCGCGAGGGTGGGTTGGCCGTGACGATCTCGGTCTCCAACGAGGGGTCCAAGGATGCAGCGACCACCTGCCGAGTCGTCGAGGCGGATCGGCCGGCCGGCGGGCCGGGCCAGATCGTCCAGACTCCTTCGGTCCCGGCCGGGGAGACGCTCGAGTTCACCGCGCCCGTGACGGCGTTCGGCATGGACCCGAAGGCGCTCGCCGTCGACTGCCAGTCGCCGTGACTCGCCATGCCGCCGAGCTCGCCTTCGCCCTCGAGGTGGCGACGCGCGCCGGCGAGCTCCAGATGGACCGCTACGAGCGCGTGGGGCGGATCGACCACAAGTCCGCCCGGGACGTGGTCACGGAGGTGGATCACCTCTCCGAGGCGCTGATCCTGGACGCGATCCGGGCCGCCTTCCCCGGCGACGCGCTCCTGGCCGAGGAGACCGGCGAGCACGACGGTCACGCTGCCGGCCAGACGGCGACCTCGGGCCTGGGCCGGGTCTGGGTGGTCGACCCGCTGGACGGAACGATCAACTACGCGAACGGCATCCCGTTCTTCTGCGTCTCGATCGCCCTCGTGGAAGCCGGCCAGCCGGTCGTGGGTGTGATCCACGATCCAGCGCGGCGCGAATCGTTCACGGCGACGGCGGACGGGCCGGCCGCGCTCGGCGGCGTGCCGATCCACGCGTCGGGCAAGGAGAAGCTGAGCGACTTCGTCATCTCGATGGCCCTGTCCGGGCGCGCGGTCGCGACCCGGGCGCGCGGCGTTCGGAAGGCGATCCGTGTGCCGCGCTCGATGGGCTCGGCGGCGCTTGCCCTCGCGTACGTCGCGAACGGCCGGTTCGACGCCTTCGTCCAGCAGGGCGGGCTCTCCACCTGGGACATCGCGGCCGCAGGACTCATTGCGGAGCGTGGGGGTGCCACCGTCACGAACCTCGAGGGTGGGCCGTGGTTCGAGATCGCTGCCGCGTCGAAGTCGATCGGCGTCCTCGCGGCCCCGCCGGCGCACCACGGGGAGCTGCTGCGCCTCCTGTCCTGACCCGGGAGGGGCGTGGCACATCGTGCTGCGCTGTTGCGACATGACCTCCGAGCGCCGCGTCCACTGGCCGGGATCGTGGACGGTTCAAGACGTGAGATCACGCCATGGATGACGCGGAGGATCCAACTCTCGAACGTTCGTACCACAACGCCGGTTCTCGACTGCATCTCGAGTCCTCGACGGGGGGCAATTGCCTCCCGTCGTTGTTCACCAGCACGGGCAACGCTGTTGTCGCCATAGTCGACCGCAGGATCGCCGGCTAGTTCCACTGCAGGATTTGAGCGGAATCTACTTCGCCCGTCTGAGCGTTGACAACGACGAGGGCCTTAACGTTCTTGAAACCATTCTGTGGAGGCCCCGCGTACTCAAAGACCCAAGAATCCTCGGCATCAGTGGATGAGTACACGAGGCTACCGTCGGAGTTCTTGATCGCCGTGAGCTTGCTGGAGAGGCGCGCCTGCATGAGCTCAAGGCCGCGCACCGAGCTATTGAGTCCGGTCACCCTCTGCAGGGCTGTCTCAGCAGCTGCGTCTCGACCGACCGCCGGGACTCCGGCGGCAAGCGCGGACTCGACGAGCGTGAACTGGTCCAAGCGGAACTCGGCCGTGCCTCCTCCTCTGACAATGACATAGCCGAGGACCGTGCCGAGCAGAAGGACGCTCATAGCAGCCGAGAGGCGCCACCTAGTAATTGAGGAAGTAGTCATAACTAAATACTCCTGCCTTGTCTTGGTGGCCAGTGAGTGAGGCCTGCGGTCCACTCACGGACCTTTGCCCACCACCTGGGCGGCACTCGGGTATGTGGTGTTGCTACCGCATAGGCGACCGGCTGTGCTGAACACGAACTCGTAACCACGTAGTCGAATTGAATCCTGCCTTGACCGAAAGGTCAATCCCGATAACCGATTTGCTCTTCACTCCGTTCGTCCAGGTGATCGCAGAGCCTTGGTTCTTAGTGATCGTCACCGGGTTGTTGATCGGCGAGCAGTTGTTGGCTGACGGCGGTTTGAACCATGATGATTGTCCTGATCTCCGTACGGCGTTGGGGCGGCCGCGCTCATCCAGTCTGCGAGGAACGACGCCACCAGGTCCAGGCCCGCGCCTGAGCCTGACTGGGGACAAGCTCAGGTGGGCGCCTGACCTCGTGGACTGAACGCTTGCCTGCTCGCTGCGACGAGCGCGACAACCAGCGCATACATGAGCACGGTGGCGAAGACCATCGCCTGGCCAGTTGCGATGCCATACCCCGCAGACGCGAGCGCTAGGAAGGCCGGGGTCAGAACCGCGAACCAGAAGTGGCGCCGCCGAATGGCCTCCACTCCGGCGGCGATCAGCACGATGCCGAGCAGCAGTCCGCCGACTGTCTCGCTGGTGAGCGCGAGGGGGGTGTCGCGCGGGGTGCCCCCGGCGAGTCCGATCACCGAGAGGCCAGCCGAAACCATCAGTCCGCCTGCGACGGCCACCGGGATCACCGGCGGGACCTTCCATGCGTTCATGCGGATCACTTTAGCTGGACGGTCCTTTGGCCGTTCTGTCGCGACGGAAACGCTCGGCGGCGGGCGCCGACTTGTCCGTCGGTGTTGGCCGCCATGCC
>PNKK01000002.1 GCA_013822395.1 Anaerolinea sp.
GCAGAGCGCCGGCGCCGACTCGGATCGGTGCCCTTGACAGTGCCCGGGTCCGAATGTGGTCGGTGCAGCGCCGGGCGTTCTCCCCTGGACAACCAACGCTCGAAATCGGGGTTCACTCGACGCCGACGCGCGCCCGACCGAGTTCGCGGACCGGGCGCGGACCCCGGCGGCCGGCCGGATTCGGCCGCTCTGTTGTCCGGACGAGAACGATCCTGGAGGCCCGCTGGACCGACCGGCCGGATTCGGCCGCTCTGTTGTCCGGACGAGAACGATCCTGGAGGCCCGCTGGACCGGCCGGCCGGATTCGGCCGCTCTGTTGTCCGGACGAGAACGATCCTGGAGGCCCGCTGGACCGACCGGCCGGATTCGGCCCCGACTCCATCGGCTGACCGTGGTCAAGGCGTGTCAAGGCGCCGCACCGGTGCCGCTCGAGATGCCTTGACAGGGTGTCGATCGGTTGCTTCTCATCGGCTCGTGCGGGACGAGGATCTCAGGCGGGCGTACGAGCGGGGCGCGGCGGTCGCACCTCCCTGCTGGCGGTCGGTTCACGACCTTTGCCGGCTCCTCTCGCCGGGCGGCCGCTGCTCCGCCGCCCGACCATCGCGTCACGCGGGCAGGCCCAGGCTGCGCCGGAGTCGGAGTCGCAGGGCGCGCCGCGATCTGAGCATCTCGGCAATGTTGGCTCGGATCCGCGACCAGGACATCCGGCGAATCCACGCCAGGTCGTCGATGTGGAGGTACCACCAGGGAACGGCGGCCCACAGGAAGACGAGGTAGTCGAGGCGGACGCCCTGTCGAGCCGGCCAGACGCTGAACAGGACGTGGAGCTGGGCGATCGTCAGCGGCAGCAGGACCAGCGACAGCACCGCTGAGACCGCCAGGCCGATGAGGCCATACAGCCGTCCGCGGGGCGCCAGGACGATGAAGAACACGACGGGTAGCCACTTCATCCACGTGGCCAGAGCCCACAGGATGCCGGCCACGGCGGGGACGCTGAACTGGGCGACCCAGAGCGCCAGGATGAGCAGCAGGTTGACGTTGCCGGTGTCGAGATTCACGGCGATCGGCAGCGACAGCGCGGCCAGCACGAGCGACGATCCGAGGGGATGGCGTCGGTACGCCCAGTGGTACGAGACGAGCAGGAGCAGGATCGTCCCGCCCCGCCAGACGAACCAGGCGACGTCCCATGGAAGGAGTGCCCAGGGGACGAACAGGGGCAACATCCAGGACGGATAGACATAGAGCAGGTACGGACCGGACGTGTCGTACGGGTTCCCGCCGGCGAGCCAGATCCGGGCGGCCGCCCAGTAGGTCTGCGCATCGACACCGCCGGCGTCGCCGCGCGCGAAGAGGAGGATCGTGATCAGGGCGATCGATGCCGAGGTGATGACGACAGCGGCGATCCGTCGCGGGTCTCGCAGATGCAACGCCTCACGATGCAGCGCCCGCCAAAGGGCGTCGCGCCCGGAGCGACTCGCGGACTCAGGGGGTGACATCACTGCGTCGCATTCCCCAGGCCCCCACGCTCAGTCTGCCGTTCAAGAGCAGGATCGAGACGAGGACCCTGCCGCTGGCCACGGCCGTCATCCAGGTGGCGATGGCGCACTCCACGCCGATGCCCCGTCCGGTCATGTTGTCCAGTGAAGCCAGAGCCGAGACGCCCGACCAGCAGGCAACCACCCAATCCCGGCTGGGTGAAAACCCCTACTCGACCTCCGTCATGGGGTCGACATCGGCGCCCGGCCGCCGGCGATCGCAGATCGAACAGAGATCGACGGCGGGCCGCCGTCGGGGATGCCGTGAACAGCGTCGCCAGGCGATCGAACGATCCGTCCGACGCCCGGCGCGCGACGAGGGTGGCCGCGGCGAGTCCGGCGAGTGACATGAACGTGGACTGGGAGAAGGAAGCCACCGGCTGGTACCGGCACCGTGACAAGTTTCGCATGAGTCGGCGAACGCTGGGTTTGCCACGAGCGAGTCCTCGAACGACGGGCCCGCGGACTCACCTCCAGACGACATCCGGAGTCTTGGACTCGACGCCGCGAGCCAGCGAATCGGTCGCCGGCGCGCCGCGCCTCAGCCGCTCGGCCGCCTCAATCGACGCGGCCTTTCAGTCGCTCAGTAGTACCTGAGCGGGCTGACCCGGGTGCCACCGTTCCAGATCTCGCCGATCCAGACCTCGAAGTGAAGGTGGGGACCCGTGGAGTTGCCGGTCGAGCCGTTGCGTCCGATCTGTTGACCTCGGGCGACCGACTGTCCCGCAGCGACCGACACCCCGGCCATGTGGCTGTACGTCGTGTAGATCCCGGAGCCGTTGGCGATCCAGACCTGGTAGCCACCGCCGTTGTTCTTCCAGCCGGCGAAGATCACCTCACCCGCTGCCGCCGCCTGGATCTCGACCCCGTAATCCGCGGCGATGTCGAGGCCGTAATGGCCGTAGATGAAGCCCCGGCTGATGTAGTTGCCACCGCCCACGACCGGCCAGACAAAAGCGCCACCGCTGTACGTTGACGGGCCGCCACTCGTGACCCTCGACCCACCGGTGCCCGACCCACCGCTGCCCGACGAGCGCGTCGGCGGTGCCGGCTTCGGCGTTGGGATCGCCGCGCCCACCGCGTCTGGGAGAATCAGTGTCTGCCCGATGATGAGGGTCGGGTCGTTGAGCTGGTTCAGCTCGACGATCTGGGCCGCGTCAACGTTGTTCGCGGCAGCGAGCGAGTCGAGCGTATCGCCGGCCTTCACCGTGACGACGAGACCGTTCACGGGCGGGATCACCAGCCTCTGGCCGACCCGGAGGTCGTCCTTGGAGGTGAGCTTGTTCGCCCACCACACGGTCATCATCGAGACGCCGTAGCGGCTGGCGATGCCGGTCAGCGTATCGCCCGACTGGACCGTGTAGGTCCGGAGAAGGTCCTTGCCGTCCTGGACTGTGGTGTTGACGGCGACCGGCTTGTAGATCGTGCCGTCGTCGGCAATGCTTTCCTGGGGCGTGGCGGCGTCAGCTGCGGCTGCCGCCTTCTCGCCGGGGCCGCCGATGGGCGCGGCGACGTCTCCGGCGGGGGCATCCGCGCCGGCGGCGGGGGCATTCGCGCCGGGGCCGCCGATGAGCCCGGCGACCTCCATCCGGTCGAGCTGGTCGACGGCGCTTGATTCGCCGCCGACCGCGATCCGCGGTCCCGTGCCCGAGCCATCGGTGTTGCCGACGGGCCGCGCGGCGGTGGGCTGGAGGCTCACGACCGACGCTCCGAGGACGACGAGTGCGGCGACGATGGGGAGAATCCGCTCCGAGGCGAGCCGGACGATCAGGCTGCGCCGGAGGGTGACGGGAAGCGGCCGGCGGCTGGGCCGCAGCGTGATATGGGCGACGTGAGCGAGCACCGTCAATCGCGCCACGAGTCCCCGCGCCGCGCCGACGGATCGGCGGTGGAAGCGGGTGGCTCGCCGGGATCGCGCGCTCTTGGTCGGGCGGAGGCGCGCCAGAGCGCGCAACGCGCCGGCCGGGGCGTTCAGCAATACGGTCTCCTGCGGGGGCGGTCCGAGGCGCGCGGGGGATGACGCGGGATTGGGGGGGGTGGACCGTCCGGGGGTCGCGATTCTTGAGCTGGGGGTCTCGTGCTTCGCGGCCGAAGCCCGCTCCTCCGCGGGCTTCGACGTCGGGGGGACCTTACCATGCACCCGTCGGGGCATGCAAACGTCCGGACGGGCCCGGGAAACCGATTCTCAGCCTACTGGTCGAGGCTCTTGGTCAGCCCGGCCAGGAACTGGGCGTTCGTCTCCGTCTTCGCCAGCCGGTTCAGGAGGAGCTCGATGCCCTCGTTCGTGCCGACTGCGGACAGCATCCGGCGCATCGTCCAGACCATCTTGAGGGTCGGCTCCTCGAGGAGGAGCTCCTCGCGCCGCGTGCCGGACCGCATGACGTCGATGGCCGGGAAGATCCGCTTCTCGCCGAGCTTCCGGTCGAGGATGAGCTCCGAGTTGCCGGTCCCCTTGAACTCCTCGTAGATCACGTCGTCCATGCGGGAGCCGGTGTCGATGAGGCACGTGCCGATGATCGTGAGGCTGCCGCCCTCCTCGATCTTCCGGGCGGCTCCGAAGAACCGCTTGGGCGGGTACAGGGCGATCGGGTCGATTCCGCCCGACAGCGTCCGTCCGGACGGCGGCAGCGCGAGGTTGTACGCCCGCGCGAGGCGGGTGATCGAATCCAGCAGGATCACGACGTCCCGACCGGTCTCAACCTGGCGCTTCGCGATCTCGAGCGCCATCTCGGCGACATGGGTGTGGTTCTCGGTCGGCTCGTCGAAGGTCGAGCTGATGACCTCACCCTTGACGCTCCGGCGCATGTCCGTGACCTCCTCCGGCCGCTCGCCGATGAGGGCGACCATCAGGAGGATCTCGGGGTAGTTCGCGGTGATCCCGTTGGCGATGTTCTTCAGAAGCATCGTCTTGCCGGCCTTCGGCGGGCTGACGATGAGCGCTCGCTGGCCCTTGCCGATCGGGTTGACGAGGTTGACCAGGCGCTGGCTGAGGTTCTTCGGGTCGCTCTCGAGGTTGATCAGCTCGTTCGGATGAACCGGCGTCAGGTCGCCGAACATCGGCCGGCGCCGGGCCGTCTCGATGTCCACACCGTTGACCGAGTCGACCCGAAGGAGGCCCCAGTACTTCTCCTGCTCGCGCGGGGCCCGGACGGCTCCCGAGACGCGGTCCCCGATGCGGAGCGCGAAGCGCCGGACCTGGCTGGACGAGACATAGACGTCATCCGGGCTGGGCAGGAGACCGTGCCGGCGCATGAAGCCGTAGCCCTCGTCGACGATGTCCAGGATCCCGGTCGCGTAGGCGTGCCCGGCGCGCTCGGTCTGGGCCTGCAGGATCCGATCCACCAGGTCGTCCCTGCGGTCTTCCGAACGCGTGTCCATCGCGAGGTCGCGCCCGACCTGCCGCAGCTCCGCGATGCTCATCTCGAGGAGGTCGGAGACGTCGAGATCATTCCGCTCGCGGGCGGCCTCGAGCTCCTGCAGCTCCTCGAACTCGCTCACCGGGGCGCGACCCACAGGATTGCGTCGACGAGGTCGTCGATTACGGGACCGCTGATCTGGACCAGGCATCGAGGAAGGGCCACCTGCACATGCGAGGAGGGATTCGACCGCGCGGGAAGTGTCCGCGGCGCGGACGGGTGGGGAATGACGGGAGTATGGACCCGGCCCGACGGGTCGTCAACCATCCGGTGGCACCATCCGGTGGCATCGGTGTCCGGTGGCATCGGGTCCGCATCCCAACGTCTGTGCTGGATCGGCCTCGAGCGATGTTGTCCGGTGGCGGAAAACGAGCGCCGCGACGGCAGCATGAGGCGGGCGACGTCGCCCACCGGGCCCCGGTGTGCGGCACAGAGAATGGAATGCTTCCGGCCGGCGGGTAGCATCGCCTGCCAGGATGATCAGCCTCGACGACTGGCCCCTGTTCGAACCGGCGCCCGCTGGCATCGGGTAGCATCGCCTGCCAGGATGATCAGCCCAGGGCGCTCCCGCGATCCTTCCACCGCCACCCCTTCGGGCGAGGCGACCGAGCGCGGCAACGCGGCGTCCAGCCACGATGTCGGGGCAATGTTCGATCGAATCGCGCCCGTGTACGACGGGATGAACGCGATCATCTCAGGCTTCCAGGAGCCGCGCTGGCGGCGGCGCGCGATCGCGGCCACCAGGCTGGGCCCGGGAATGGCAGCGATCGACATCGCGACCGGCACGGGCAAGCTCGCCGGCGGTCTGGCAGACCGGGTGGGGCCGTTTGGGCGGGTCGTGGGGGTCGATGTCTCGGCGGGAATGATCGAGCGGGCCCAGAAGGCGGGGGCGGACGCGCCCTGGCTCGAGTTCGTCGTCGGCGACGCGATGACCCTGCCCGCCGACGACGGGGCGTTCGATGCCGCAACGATCGCGTTCGGGATGCGGAACCTCCCCGACTACGAGCGCGGGTTCGCGGAGATGGCGCGGGTCGTTCGACCGGGCGGCCGCGTCGTCTGCCTGGAGATCGCCCGGCCGCGGTCACTCGCGGGCCGGCTGGGGCGTGTCTGGTTCGAGCGGGCGGTGCCGCTCATCGGACGTCTGGTCGGACAGGCGGAGGCGTACCGCTACCTCGTGGCAAGTGTCCGCGCCTACCCGCCTCCGGATGAGATCGCGACGATCATGCGTCGTGCCGGGTTGTCCAACGTCTCTTGGGTGCCGCTTTCCCTGGGAATGGTCACGCTCCACGTGGGCGTGCGGCCGCTGGCGTAGGCGGCCGCTGGCGTAGGCGTCGCGCTCCGCCTCCCGCGTCGCGCTTCAGCTCCCGCGCCGCTCTTGCTCCGGCGCCGCGCTCCTATGGGACACACGCTTCGCATCAACGAGCGTGACGGGATACCGGAATCCCCAGGAATCCGCACGATCTCGAGGAGAGTCGAGCTCATTCGTGCCGAGAACGTGTCTCAGAGTGGCACGCCGAGCAGGCCCAGAGCGCGCTGGCACACCCGCCCGGGGACCGGATCGGCCCGCCGTCCTCGCCCGTCGGACGGTGGCTCAGCTCCTGCCGGCGACGGCGAGGGCCTCGCGGGCGGCCTCCCAGTCCTTCCGGAACTGGATGATCCCCTTGTCCGTGAGCGGGTGATGGACCATCTGCTGGAAGACCTTGAACGGGAGGGTCGCGACGTGCGCCCCGGCCAGCGCGGAGTCCGTCACGTGACGGGGATGCCGGATGGACGCGGCGAGGACCTCCGCGTCGAGCTCGTGGAAGCGGATGATGTCCGCGAGCTCGCGGATGACGATCATCCCCTCCTCGTTGACGTCGTCGAGCCGTCCGACGAACGGTGACAGAAGCGAGGCGCCGGCCTTCGCCGCAAGCAGGCCCTGGTTCGCACTGAAGATGAGCGTGCAGTTGGTGGAGATCCCCTCGGCCGCGAACCGGCTGATCGCCTCCAGGCCGGTCTCCGACATCGGGACCTTGACGACGATGTTGTCGGCAATCTTGGCGAAGTGGCGGCCCTCGGCCAGCATCCCCTCGACATCCTCGGCGACGACCTCGGCCGAGACCGGCCCGCTCGTGATCGTGCAGATCTCCGCGAGGACCTCGTCATAGGTCATGCCAGTGGTTTTCGCGAAGAGCGTCGGGTTCGTCGTGACGCCGTCGAGGACGCCCCAGCGGGCGACCGTCCGGATCTCGTCGAGGTCGGCGGTGTCGAGAAAGAGCTTCATGGCGGTGCTCCAGTGCTCGAGGGGAGAGAAGGCATTGCTACGGGCGTGGATCGCAGGAACTGTCGCGGTCCTCTCGGCGGTGCTCCAGTGCTCGAGGGGCGAGAAGGCATTGCTACGGCCACAGAGCCCGGCGCCGATCGGGTCAGCCCGGCTGCGAAGCGGCCTCGCGTGGCGTGGCAGTGGCGTCCGGGTCCGCAACGACGCGCGACTCGGGGGTGCCGCCCGCCCGCGCGACGAGCGCCGGCTCGCGACCGTCCTGAACGGCCAGTGCAGCCGCGACGAAACCGTCGAAGAGCGGGTGCGGACGCTCCGGCCGACTCTTGAACTCCGGGTGGAACTGGCTGGCCACGAACCAGGGGTGGTCCTTCAGCTCGACGATCTCGACGAGCCGGCCGTCGGGCGACTGGCCGGACAGGAGCATGCCGGCCGCCTCGAGCGTCTGGCGGTACCGGTTGTTCACCTCGAACCGATGGCGATGCCGCTCGTAGATCACCTCTTGGCCGTAGGCCGCGGCCGCCCGGGAGCCGGGGGTCAGGCGTGCCGGATAGAGCCCGAGGCGCATCGTGCCACCCTTGTCCTCCAGCTCACGCTGATCCGGCATGAAGTCGATGACCGGGTTGTCGGTGAACATGTCGAACTCGGTCGAGTTGACGTCGGACGTCCCGATCGCGTCGCGGGCGAGTTCGATGACCGCGCACTGGAGGCCCAGGCAGAGGCCCAAGTACGGGACCCGGTGGTCGCGGGCCAACTGCGCGGCGAGGACCTTGCCCTCGATGCCACGGTGGCCGAAACCGCCGGGGACCAGGATGCCGGCGGCGCCGTCCAGTTGCTCGTGGAGGTTGTCGCGGGTGAGCGCCTCGGAATCCACCCAGCGCACCTTGGCGTCGACCTCGTGCGCCCAGGCGGCGTGCCGGAGGGCCTCGGTGACCGAGAGGTAGGCGTCCGGGAGCTCGATGTACTTGCCGACGAGGGCGATCTCGACGACCGGCTTAGGCGCCTTGATCCGC
Source organism: Anaerolinea sp. (assembly GCA_013822395.1). Taxonomy (GTDB): domain Bacteria; phylum Chloroflexota; class Limnocylindria; order Limnocylindrales; family CSP1-4; genus UBA5189. The sequence goes on from PNKK01000002.1 coordinate 8,222, forward strand.
TCCACGAGGGCGCGCCAGCCGTCGAGGTCGGGCTCCATCTCGGGATCGCCGAGGCCGAGCTCGCGGACCACCAGCCGGCCCAGGCCAAAGGCCTCGAACTGAAGCGGGACCTCGTAGATCGTGTCGGCGGTGGGCGCCGGGATGACGGCCTCGGTTGCGACGTCCGTGAACAGGGCGATCTTCTCGCGGATCTCGTCGGGGACCTCATGGTCCGAGCGGAGGACGATGACGTCGGGCTGGATGCCGATCCCGCGGAGCTCCTTGACGGAGTGCTGGGTCGGCTTGGTCTTGAGCTCACCGGTCGCGGCCAGCGCGGGCAGGAGCGTGACATGGACGTACAGGACGTTCCGACGTCCGATGTCCTTGCGCATCTGGCGGATGGCTTCGAGGAAGGGCAGCGATTCGATGTCGCCGACCGTCCCCCCGACCTCCACGATCACGACGTCCGGATCGCCGTCCTTGCCGACCCGGCCGATCCGCTCCTTGATCTCGTTCGTGATGTGGGGGATGACCTGGACCGTGCCACCCAGGTAGTCGCCCCGGCGCTCCTTGGCGATGACCGCCTGGTAGATGCGGCCGGTCGTCACGTTGGAGAGCTGGCTCAGGTTCTCGTCGATGAACCGCTCATAGTGCCCCAGGTCCAGGTCCGTCTCCGCCCCATCATCGGTCACGAAGACCTCGCCGTGCTGGTACGGGGACATGGTGCCGGGATCCACGTTGATGTACGGATCCAGCTTGAGGATGGAGACGCGGAGACCGCGCGCCTTGAGCAGCCGACCAACACTGGCGGCGGTGATGCCCTTGCCGAGCGAGGAGGTCACGCCTCCGGTCACAAAGACATACTTCGCCATGGGTCGAGTCCTCCGGGGGTTTTTCTGATGCTACCGAATCCGGCGCCCCGACGCCAGGCCCCAGTCTCGATGCCGACGCCAGGCCCGAGCTTCGTCGTCCCGGCCCGTGTGGCGGTCCCGGATCCGTCGACGCCGAGGCTACGGGACTTCGGCGCATGCCGCTCAATGGATATCGTCGATCGTCTCGCAGATTGTGGGCAGATTGCCGGCCGGCCTCCCGGCCGGGGCCGGGGGGTCCCAGCGGCCCTCGCCCCAGGCCTCGGGGCCGCAGAAAAACGGCTTCGGCGTGGGCCGTGGCACGACCGGCGAAGCCGGGTCGGCGCGCCATGCCTCGATGATCCCGGTGAGCCACGCCTCGACCTCGGCGAACTCCGTCCAGCGCCGGAACGGCCAGCCGTTCTCCGCACAGAGCCGGAGCAGCGCGTGCTTCGCGAACACGACGTCCGCATAGCCCGCCGCGTACCGGTCCGACTCCCCATCCCCGACGAAGACGACCGCCCGCCCGGCGGCCTGGTGGGCAAGCACCCGGATCCGCTTGCAGGTGCCGCACACGAAGCAGCGCGGATGGCCGTTCGGAAACGCGATCCGCGGCCGCTCTCCCGGCGGGAACGAAGTGTCCGCCGAGACAACCGTCACATTCCCCGCGCCGAGCGTCTCGAGCGCAGCCGGGATGAAGAAGCCGAACCCGTCGCTCACGACCTCGACCGGGATGCCTTCCGCCTGCGCCCGACGCACGAACGGGGCGAACCCGGCGTCGTGTGGCTGAGCGGCGGCGAGCGCTCGGAGCGAATCCGGCGAGGCGGTGATCAGCCCAACCTCCCACTCCATGAGCCGGCGCGAGCCGGACAGGCCGGCGTCGTACTCCGCGGCCCGGGCCTCCCATTCCTCGGTGACGAACTCCGCCATGAGCGCGTCGGAGACGTCCGTCTGGGCGACGGTTCCGTCGTAGTCCACGAGGATCGCGATCGGGGGCTGGTCCGGTCCAAGGGGTTGCGGCGGAGCGGCCGGGCCGAGCGGACGGGTCATGGGGCTCACCAGGCCCGGAGCCGGCCGGCGGCGGAGCGGACGGGTCGAGCGGCCGGGTCGAGCGGACGGGTCATGGTGCCCACCAGGCCCGGAGCCGGCCAGCGAAGCGTCCCACGGTGTACGCCCGCGTGATCGCGACGCCCAGGATGATCACGGCGCCGCCGGCGAGCTGGGCCGGCTGGATCGGCTCGGACAGGAACGCGGCGCCCAGGAGCACCGCGATAAACGGGACGAGGAACTGGAGACCCGTGATCCGGGTGGGTCCCAGAAGGCGGATCCCATGGAAGACGACGACGTTCGCGATTCCGGCCGGGATGAGCGTCGAGTACACGAAGCCCAGCCATGCTCCGCCGGACACCGTGCCCCAGTCCGTGCCGGCCGCCTGCACCAGACCGATCGGGGCGAGGACGAGACTGCCTCCGACCATCGCCCAGGCGGTCGTCCGAAGGGGTGAGTGGGACGCCAGGATCGGCGCCCCCCAGGACGTGTAGACGGCCCAGCAGACGGCCGCCAGGAGGGTCAGGGCATCGCCGACAAGCGATGCTCCCAGTCCGAGCCCGGGACCCCCGGCGACGACCACCCCGACCCCGACGAACGAGATCAGCGCCCCGATGAGCTTCCGGCGGGTCAGGGTATCGGAGCCCGCGACAGCCGCGAAGAGCGCCGTCAGGACCGGCGTGGCCGCGATCAGGAAGGCCGAGTCGCCGGCCGGGATCGACTGCAGCGCCGTGGGCCACAGGATCTGGTACAGCCCGAAGCCGATGGCCCCGAGCGCCATGATCTGCCCGGCCTCGCGGACGGGCATCCGGACCGAGCCCTCCCGCCAGCGGAGGACCAGGAGCAGGAGCGCCGCCGCCGCGGAGAACCGGAGGAACGCGAAGGCGATCGGAGGGATCTGCTGGTTGGCAGCCTTGACCACGATGAAGTTCGCCGCCCACGCGGCGACGACGAGCAGGACACCGAATTCGGCGACCCGGTGGCTGGACGCCCAACCACCGGCGCGGGCGACGCGAACGTCGACGCCCGCCGGATCTCGGACGGGCGTCTGGCTCGTGGGCTTCAGGTCAGCGACGCCCGTCGTCAGGCGAGCACGGGGCAAGGCGGCGACGAGCACACGAGCGTGGACCCTCCGAGGACCGAGGCGACGCTCCGCGAGCCATCGGTCCGAGGATGCGAGGGCGCGCAGGCGCCAACGCCGCCCCGGGCCGCATCACGACGGGCGTGATCAGGCGCCTTCCTGATCGAGCTCGAGGGATTCCTCGTCCGCTTCCTCGGTCAACTTGAGCCAGACGAACAGTCCGGCGAGGACGATGAGCGGAATGATGATCAGGGCGCCGAGGGTGATCCCCAGCGCAACGGCGACGGTCTTGAGTGCACGCATCGAGGCACCTCCTGTGGTGGGTGGATCAGCGGCTCAGCTCCGGCCCGTTCCCGGCGATCCGGTCTCGGTGACGGGCGTGCGCAGGGCAGGGCCCTGAGCGACGAGCGTCGCGACATCGTCGCGGGTGAACTCGGCAAGCGTATGACGAGAGCCGCTCTGCGTCGCGTGATGCAGCCGGAGGACGAACGCCCCGTCCTGCTCGAAGAAGAAGATGTCCTTCGGGTGCTGCTCGTCGATGTACCTGCCGATCACGCGGAAGGCCTCCTCGTACCGGCCGGGGCTGGGGAGATCCTCCGGCGAGCCGTGGCCCCGCCGCGCGACCGCCTCGTCCATGAAGCGCGCGATGTCCTCATCGGCGAAGGTCATCGTCTCCTTCTCGACTTGGCCGAGGGACTCAGACCAGGCGCTGGCCGACCCGCCGACGTGGACGAGCGCCTGGACGATGAACCCATCGGGCACCTCGAGGAGGAGGACGTCCTTCACACCCCGCTGGTCGAGGTAGGCGCCGATCGAGCGCAGGACCTCCTCGAAGTCCTGGCGGGGGCTGCCGTCGTAGATCCGCATCGCGTCTCCCTGGAGTCGGGCCGCCGCGCGCGACCGGCGCTCAGGAGCCCGTCGTCCGGTCGTACAGGCCGGCTCGTTTCGCCCGCCGGTCGCTGAGCCGGAAGACGGCCAGTGCCGCGAGTGTAGCGACGCCCCCCGTGGCCAGCAAGGCGATGACGATCTCCGACCCGGTCGGACTCGGGTGACCGAGAAGCGCCGCGAAGAGGGAACCCGGGCCGCCGATCGAGTCGGGACCGCCTGGGAAGAGCGCCTCGCGGACCCCGGCGATCCACCAGGTCAACGGCGCCAGGAGGCCGATCGCCTGGACCGGAGCCGGCAGGACGGCCAGCGGGAAGACCGCGCCGGTGACGAGGAAGAGCGCGCCGGCGAATGCCTCCGGGTAGCTCCACGACTCCTGTCGGGTCTGGATGCACACGCCGGCCATCAGCAGGCCCAGGGCGATGATCGCGCCGAGGCCGACGACGGACGAGGCGGCGAGGAGCGGCCAGTCCACGACGGCGACGTCGAACGGGACCCCCAGGGCGACGACGCCGACGACGAGCGTGATCACGACGCCGGCCAGCCCCACCACGAGCCGCGCAACCCCTCGCCCGATGAGGACGACGAGGAAGTCGCTCGGGCTGACGTAGATGTACTTCAGGACGCGGTAGCGCTCGCGGTCCTCCAGGATTGCCCAGGCGAGGCCAGCGATCCCGCTGATGACGAACGACCAGAGGGCGCTGCCGACGACGACGAACGGCCGGAATGACCGTCCGGCCGGGCCCCCGATCACTTCCAGCATCACGACGAGGATCAGCGCCGAGCTGACCGGCTTGGCGACCGAGTAGACGAAGAACAGGAACGGGTCCGTCCAGTTGGCCTCGAGCTGCCAGCCCAGGCGAGCCGAGACGGCGAAGGTCCGGAACGTGTCGGCGGGGCCGCGCCCTCGGGTCCGCGCGAGGTCGAAGATCGGGGCGGGCGCCGGGGGGTCCATCGCGGCCCGGGCGAGGGCGCTCACTGCCAGCGCACCGAGAGCCGGCCGTCCCGACGGGCGCGGCGCTCCATCGCGATGAGCATCCAGCGAGCGGCGACGATCGACACGACCGTCATCGCGGCGAGGATCGCGACCTCGACCAGCGGCGGGGGCGTACCGGCCGGAAATGCAGCACCCGCGAAGGCCAGCTGGCGCATCGCGTCCAGGCCCGTGGCGAGCGGGATGAACGCCACGGACAGCGCCCCGAGAAAGCCGAGCCGCGCCACCGGGAAGTTCAGGCCGGACACGAAGTAGACCGGCTCCGTGAACAGCTGGCCCATGTGCCAGGCTTCACGCCCCCACACGAGGAACAGGCTGGCGAGGACCATGCCGAGGCCGTACAGCGCCCCGAGCGTCAGCAGGAAGACCCCCAGCAGGAGCGCCCACTGATCCACGCTGAAGGTCACGCCGTACAGCGTCCCGGCGATCAGCAGGACCGTGGCCGCCCGCGTTGAGCTCATGACCATCCCGCCCACGGCCATCCCGAACAGGATCGACATGAAATGCATCGGGGCAGCGAAGTAGAGCTCGAGGTTGCCCTGGCTTTTCTCCCAGTACAGCTGGTTCGCCATCATCCAGATGACGTTCAGCCAGAACGCCGACAGGGCGCCGCCGAGGACCACGAAGCCTACGTACTGCTGCGGCGCATCGATCGCCCGGTAGACGAACACGAAGGCCGAGGTCGCGAGGAACGGCAGGAGGATCTCGAACAGCACCCACGACGGCTCGCGCAGCAGGCCCTTGACGCGCGGATAGGCGCGTCCGCGGACCGACCGGAGATCGGTGAGCAGGACCTGCCGGCGGCTCCATCTCGCCGCCTCGCGCGGGCCGGTGCCCGCGCGCTCGAGGAAGCTCATCGTCGACGCGGCCATGGGATCAGCCGACTTCCTCCGTGGCCGGCACCATGGACGCGGCCTCGGAATCCTCGAAGCCGCGGCCCACGAGCTCGACGAAGACATCCTCGAGGGTGGGCTCGGACTTGCGCAGGCCCTGGATGCGCGAGCCGGTTTCGGCGAGCGCGCCGACGACCCGACCGAGCGCGCCGTCGTCCTCGAGGACGAGGTTCATCACGACGACCTGGCGGCCGACGGAATCGGCGACATCGGCCGCCGCGCTCGCGCTGACGACGCCCGGCAGCCGAGCGAGGGCGCCGGCGCCGCCGTCCAGCCTGTCCAGCTCGATCCGGAAGATGGACTCGCGCTGGACCCGCTTCTTGAGCTCGGTCGGCGAGCCGATGGCCAGGATCCGGCCACGGTCGACGATCGCGATCCGGTCGCACAGCTCGTCCGCCTCGGCCATGTAATGGGTGGTGAGGAGGATCGTCCGGCCCGGGACCGCGCGCTGCCACTCCACGATGAGCTCGCGCAGGGAGCGGGCAGCCGAGACGTCCAGGCCGAGCGTCGGCTCGTCCAGGAAGAGGATCCACGGGTCGTTGAGGAGGCCGCGCGCCAGGTTCATCTTCTGGCGCTGGCCGGTGGACAGGGTGCTCACGCGCTGGAGCCGTTGCTCGGCCAGCCCGACGGCCTCGACGAGCTCATCGACCCGGCGCCAGCCCTCTCCTCCGGCGAGACCGTAGAACTGGGTGAACATCCAGAGCTGCTCGCGGACGGTCAGGATCCCGTAGCCCGACTGCTCACCGCCGGCGACCATGTTCATGATCCGGCGGATCTGCTTCGTCTCCCGCTCGACGTCGAAGCCGAAGACACGGGCGGTCCCGGACGATGGCAGGAGGAGCGTCGTCAGGATCTTGATGAGCGTCGTCTTGCCGGCGCCGTTGGGGCCCAGCAGGCCGAAGAGCTCACCCGGCGGCACCTCGAGATCCACCCCGTCGAGGGCAACGATGGGCTGGGGCCTGGCGGCGTAGACCCGGCGGACGGCGCGGGTCTCGATGGCCAACGGCAGGATCGCGCCGGGCACTGCGGCCTCAGGTACGCCCGGGCGGCACCGCCGCCGACAGCCGCGCCGCAATCTGCCCGGCGACGCGGGCGTCGTTGACGATGAGCGCTGTATTCGCGCGGACGGAGGCGCCGTCGGTGATCTCGGCGATCCGGGCAAGCAGCCACGGTGTAAGCGCCGGGCCGTTGATGCCGGTCTCCTCCGCCTCGCGGGCCGCCTGCTCGGCGACGCGCCGCGCGACGTCGTCGGGGAGCGCCGCATTCGCAGGCACCGGCACGCAGACGACGATCGCGCTCCCGAGGCCGAGCGCGAGATGGGCGGCGGCGAGGTCGGCGGCCGCGGGGACGTCCGGGACGCTCCAGGGCGCCTTGATCCCCGACGATCGGGCCGTGAACCCGGGGAGATCCTCCTGGCCCACGGCCACAACCGGCACGCCGCGGGTCTCGAGGACCTCGAGCGTGGCGTGGACGTCGAGGATCGCCTTCGGGCCGGCGCACACGACGATCATCGGTGTCCTGGCGAGCTCCTCGAGATCGGATGAGATGTCGAAGGTCGGACGCTCCGTCGCTCCCGGGCCGCCGAGCGCGCCTCGGTGGACGCCGCCGATCCCCCCGGTCGCGAAGAGCTTGATCCCGGCCGCGTGGGCGGCGATCATCGTCGCCGAGACCGTGGTGGCGGACCAGCCGCCGCGCGTCAGCGCGGCCACGAGGCTGGGGCGTGCGGCCTTCAGGACGCTCCCCGACGGCGCCGTGGCGAGCACCTCGAGCTCGGCATCGTCCAGGCCCACGAGCAGGCGACCGTCGCGGATCGCGACGGTCGCCGGCACGGCACCGGATTCGCGGACGGCCGCCTCGGACGCCCGGGCCACCTCGACGTTGGCCGGGTACGGCAGGCCGTGGCTGATGAGGGTGGACTCGAGCGCCACGACGGGCCGGCCGGCCGCCAGCGCGGCGGTGACCACCGGGTGGATCGAAAGTCGGTCGCGAAGGGATCCGGTCATCCGGGCGGGAGCTCCTGCTTGATCATGGTGAGCTGGCGGGCGGCGGCTCGATGACCGGCCACCGTGGCGCGGTGGAGAGCGTCGGGGACCGTCCGGCCGGCGGCGCGGGCAGTCAGCCAGCCGGCAAGGAATCCCGCCGAGAAGGCATCCCCCGCCCCGGTCGTGTCCGCGGCCGTCACCTGGGCCGTGGCCACGTCGAACCGGAGGATGTTGCCGTCGACCTCGCGCGCGACCACACGCGCACCTCGCGCCCCACGCTTGATCACCACGATCGAGGCATGCTCGATCATCCCGTCAGCGGCGTACCGGCCGAGGAAGGCCTGGGCCTCCGTCTCGGTCGCGAAGAGAATGTCCGGCGCGATGGACGCGATGAGGTCGCGGGCGGCGCGGCGGCCCTCGGCGAGGAGCGGCCCGATCGACGACAGGTCGCTGGAGACCCGAGCGCCCTGCGCCCGGGCGTGGGCCACCGCGGTACGAGCCGTCGCCGCGATCGGTTCACCCATGAAGGAGTAGGCGGGCACGTGGATCAGCTCCAGACCGGCAAACCACTCCGGGCGGAGGTGATCCGGCGCGAGCTCGAGCGCCGCGCGCCGGTCTGCGACGAAGGAGCGCTCGCCGGTCGCCGCCACGATCACGCCGATCCGGCCCGTTCGCTGTCCGGCGATCCGCGCGGCGCGGACGCGGACGCCATCACGACCGACCTGCTCCACCAGGGACCGGCCCGCCCCATCCCGCCCGACGGCACAGACGAGCTGCGTGTCCACGCCGAGGCGCGCCAGCCAGCGGGCGGTGTTCGCGGCCGAGCCGCCCTGGCGAATCCCCACCGTGCCCGGCACGTCCGTCCCGGTCTCGATCGGTCGGGCCGGGGCGAGGACGACGTCGAGGACCAGGTCGCCCAGGACGAGCGCACGGGGCTTTGGAATCGAAGGGGCCACGGATGGGATGGTATCGAGGTCGCGGCCGCCCGGCATCGTTCCGATTTGCGCTCCGGTCGACACCTCCATTCGTGATGCGCGTGACCGCCTCAACCATGCGGAGCTGAGCCGCCGGATCTCATGGAGCCCTTCTCATGGGGCACGGCCAGCGTTGATACGATCCCCCGATGACCGACCTCACGCCCGACCTCGAGCGCCTCGCGATCAACACCATCCGCACGCTGTCGATCGACGGCGTCCAGAAGGCGAGCTCCGGGCACCCGGGCGCCCCGATGGGTGCGGCGACGATGGCCTACACGCTGTGGACGCGGTTTCTCCGCCACAGCCCCACGAACCCGGCCTGGCCGGATCGCGACCGGTTCGTCCTGTCGGCGGGGCATGCCTCGATGCTCCTCTACTCCCTCCTGCACCTGACGGGCTACGACGTCACGCTCGACGACCTGATGGCGTTCCGGCAGTGGGGCTCGCGGACGCCCGGGCATCCGGAATACGGGCTAACGCCCGGCGTCGAAGCGACGACCGGTCCCCTCGGGCAGGGCTTCACAAACGCGGTCGGGATGGCGATCGCCGAACGCCGGCTCGCTCACGAGCTCAACCGGCCGGGTCACGAGATCGTGGACCACCGGACGTACGTGCTCGCGAGCGACGGCGACCTCCAGGAGGGCATCGCGTCCGAGGCCGCCAGCCTCGCCGGCCACCTCCGGCTCGGCAAGCTCATCGTCCTCTACGACGACAACCACATCCAGCTCGATGGTCCGACGAATATGGCTTGGTCGGAGGACGTCCCGGCCCGGTTCGATGCCTACGGTTGGCAGGCGCAGCGTGTGGAGGACGGCAACGACGTCGGGGCCATTGCCGCCGCGATCGAGGCCGCCCGGGCCGATTCCCGGCCGTCGCTCATCGCCGTCCGGACGCACATCGGCTTCGGCAGCCCCAACAAGCAGGACAGCCAGAAGGCCCATGGCGCGCCGCTCGGCGAGGACGAGGTTCGGCTGACCAAGCAGGCATATGGCTGGGACCCCGACGCCCGGTTCCTCGTCCCGGACGCGGCGCGTGAGCTGTTCCGCGCGGCGGTGCCCGCGGGTCGGCGGCTCGTCGCCGACTGGGAGGCCCGGCTGGATCGCTACGCGGCGGCCTTCCCGGCGGAGGCCGCGGAGCTCCGGCGCCGCCTGGCGGACGACCTCCGCCCGGGCTGGGACGCGGGCCTGAAGACCTACGCCGTCGGCGAGGACTTCGCCACGCGCCAGGCGAGTCAGCAGGCCATTGCGGCGCTCGCCGAGTCCGTGCCGGAGCTGTTCGGCGGCGCGGCGGACCTCTCGGAGTCCAACCTCACGGACATCAAGGGCGCCGGCGACTTCGAAGCAGGGGAACCGGGACGAAACCTCCGGTTCGGGGTCCGGGAGCACGCAATGGGCGGGGTCGCGAACGGGATCGCCTATCACGGCGGGCTCATCCCGTACGCGGCCACGTTCCTGACGTTCAGCGACTACATGCGTGGGTCGGTCCGGCTGGCCGCCCTGTCCGGGCTCCACGTCATCTACGTCTGGACCCACGATTCCGTGGGGCTCGGGGAGGACGGGCCCACCCACCAACCCGTCGAGCACTACGCGGCGCTCCGGGCGATCCCCAACCTGTGGTTCGTCCGGCCGGGCGACGCCAACGAGGCGACGGCGGCGTGGGCGCTCGCCGTGGAGCGACGCGACGGACCGGTCGCGCTGTCGCTGACCAGGCAGAAGCTCCCCACGCTCGCGGGCACGGCCGAGCTGGCCCGCGAAGGCGTCCGACGCGGCGGCTACGTCCTGCGGCAGGCATCGTCCGAGGCCGCGGGCGGGGCACCCGCGGTGATCCTCGTCGCGACGGGCTCCGAGCTGCAGCTCGCGATGGGCGCGGCCGAGGCCCTCGAGGCGGAAGGGACGCCGGCGCGGGTCGTCTCGCTCCCCTGCTGGGAGCGCTTCGAGGCCCAGGACATCGAGTACCGCGAGTCGGTCCTGCCGGCGAGCGTGCGGGCGCGGGTCAGCGTCGAGGCGGGCGTCGCCCTCGGTTGGGAGCGTTACGCCGGCGACGCCGGCGCGATCATCGGCCTCGATCACTTCGGGGCGTCGGCGCCGGCGGGTACGATCTTCGAGCACCTCGGCTTCACGGTCGAGCGGGTCGCCGCGGTGGGCCGTGGCGTCGTCCGGGACGGGCTGCACGGGCGGATCCCGACGGTCGACGACGGTCATCCCGGACGGGTGGCGGGTGGGTAGCCGACCCTCGAGCCCGGCGAGGCAGGCGTCGTCCGGCACGGCGTGCAGTGACCGCGGAAACGCGCGCGCCCATCGCGTCACGGGCCCTTGTCGCCGGGAGCGACGGGGCCCTATCCTTGACTCGCGATGACGAAAGCAAAGCGAAGGTTCTCGGAGCGGATCGCGTCATCACCGCCGATGCCGGCTGGCCACCACTCGAGCTGCCGGTGCATGTCCTGGGGGGAACCTGTCCGATGCGCGTCGCCTTCGCCGCCGATCACGCTGGTGCCGCCCTCAAGGACGAGCTCATGGAACGTCTCGGGCGGGCCGCACCGGCCCACGAGTGGATCGACCTCGGCGGGGATGGGTCCGATCCGACCGACGACTACCCGGACTTCGCCCGGCGCCTGGGCCACGCGATCCGCGACGGTGAGGCGGACCGCGGAATCCTGATCTGCGGTTCGGGGGTCGGCGCATCGGTGGCGGCCAACAAGATCCGGGGGATCCGCGCCGCCGTCTGCCACGACACCTACTCGGCCCACCAGGGTGTCGAGCACGACGACATGAACGTCCTGACGCTCGGTGCCCGGGTCATCGGCCCCGAGCCGGCCTACGAGGCCACGCTCGCCTTCCTCGGCGCCTCCTTCTCCGGCGAGCCGCGCCACGTGCGCCGCTTGGCCAAGGTCTTGGCGATCGAGGCCGAAGGCTGAGTGCCATCACCTGAGTCGGCACGCGGCGAACCGCTCCTGATCCGCACACCTGAGTCGGCAGACGGACTCATTCCGGTGCTGGCTCGCCACGGACCCCGAGTTCGATACGGCCTGATCCGCACACCTGAGTCGGCAGACGACTCATCTGCCGCTCGACCGAGCGTGACGCGCCGCACGATCCGACGTCGGGAGCAGCGTGCCGTGCGCGGTCACGAACGGAATGCCCTCGAATGCGACTCAACCGAGGGCTGCGGCAATTCCGGATCAGGGGGGCTCGAGCACGCTCGAGGCGCGACTACTCGCTCGGGCTGATCGAGGGGTACGGGACCGGCACGAGCAGCGTGTAGATGGAGATCCGGGTCGAGAGGCGCAGGTAGCCGCCGAACAGGTCATACCCGAGCTGCGGGAAGCGGCCGTTCACGAGCACCGGGATCCAGATCACGAAGAAAGCGAACCAGACCCCGATGCCCAGGAGGGCGAGGACGATCGCGTGCGGGATGACGAGCAGCGAGCGCACGACGAGCCCGAGCAACGGGATGCCCCACAGGCGATTGATCTCCCGGGACGGCGGGGCCACCGTGACGTCGGCTGGGTACGGCGCGCTCAACGAGAACGGCGGGTAGAAACCCGTCATGAGGACGGCGTAGGCCGCGACCCGGACACCCCACCGGTACGTCGTCTCGTAGAGATCCACCGCCCAGCTGGGGAACCGGCCGTTGACGAGGATCGGGATCCAGGTGACCAGGATGGATAGGCCGGAGGCCACCCCGAGTACCCAGAGCACCAGGAAATGCGGGATGAGCAGGAGCCAGCGAGCGAACATCCCGAAGAACGGGATGCCCCACAGGCGATTGATCTCCTGGTTCCGATCGAACGTCACCCGGACCGGATAGTGCGATCCGGCGGGACCCGTCACGGCTGTCATCGATGCCTCCATCCCGTCGTCGGGGCGCGCCGCGGATAGGATACCGGCGGGGAAGGCGGCGGCGCGAGCGGCGCGAGCGCATCGGGGCACCCCGCGTAGACTCACCGAGATGAATCGAGCGGACTCGCGGGGCGTCCGTGTGGAGGTGGATGGATGAGCGCGGAGTTCGAGCTTCGCCTGTCACCGGCGGACGAGGAGCGGCTGGCTGCGATCGCGGCCCACGCGCGACGTGACGACTGGGCGCGGCGCCTGTTGGACCACGACACGACCCTCTGGTCGGAGGATCCGGCCGTCCGGTCGGCGATCGCGGATCGCCTGGGCTGGCTCGATGCGCCCGCCCATTTCACGGACCAGATCGCCGCGCTCGAGGGGTTCGGCGACGGCATCCGAGTCGCCGGCTTCCGGACCGCCGTCGTCATGGGAATGGGCGGCTCCAGCCTCGCCCCGGAGGTCCTCCACCGGACGTTCGGCACGGCCGAGGGCTACCTCGACCTCCGAATCCTCGACTCGACCGATCCGTCCGCGGTGGCCGCCACGGTCGATGACCTCGACCCGCTCGCCACGCTCTGGATCGTCGCCTCGAAATCGGGGACGACCACCGAACCCCTGGCCTTCCTGGCCGACGCCTGGGCACGCATCTCCGCCGCGCTCCAGGCCGCCGGCTCCGATCAGAGCCCCGGCGAGTTCGTCATCGCGATCACCGACCCGGGGAGGAGCGTCACCGCAATCCCCCACCACGATGAGCTTCGCGAGGTCTTCCTCAACCCGCCCGATATCGGCGGCCGCTACTCGGCACTGTCGTACGTCGGGTTGGTACCAGCGTCGCTCATCGGGCTGGACCTCGACGCACTGCTGACGTCGGCCTCGACGATGCTCGCGGCCTGCCGCGAGCCCGAGCCGGAGCGGAACCCGGGGCTCCTGCTGGGCCTCGCGCTCGGCGAGCTCGCGCGCGCGGGCCGCGACAAGCTGACGTTCGTGACCGACCTGACGCTCGCGAGCTTCGGGGCGTGGGCCGAGCAACTGATCGCCGAATCCACCGGCAAGCACGGCGTCGGCATCGTGCCGGTGGTCGGGGAGCCGCTCGGCACAGCCGCGGCCTACGGCACCGATCGGGCGTTCGTGGGACTGGCGCTCGCGGGATCCGCGGACCCGTCCGGTGGCCTGCTTGATGCGCTCGCGGCGGCCGGCCACCCGGTCATCCGCCTCACGCTCGACGACCCGATGGATCTGGGCGGGGAGCTCGTCCGCTGGGAGGTCGCGACGGCGATCGCCGGCGCGGTCCTCGGCATCGACCCCTTCGATCAGCCGAACGTCGAGGAGGCGAAGGATCGGACTCGCCGGGTCCTGGCGACAGCCTCGGGCGCGGCGGGTTCCGGGGTGGGCGCGGCGGGTTCCGGGGTGGGCGCGGCGGGTTCCGGGGTGGGCGCGGCGGGTTCCGAGCCGGGGCCGGCGGTCCTCTGGATCGAGGAGCTCGGCGAGGGCGGACTCGTCGAGGCAATCAGGTCGAGCCTTGGGCCGCCGAGGCCCGGCCGCTATATGGCGATCCAGGCCTTCATCGCGCCCTCGGTTGAGCGCGATACGACCTTCGAGCGAATCCGCTCGCTCGTCCGCGATCAGACCCGATGCGCGACGACGGTCGGGTACGGCCCGCGCTTCCTTCACTCCACCGGGCAGCTCCACAAGGGCGGCGCCCCGATCGGCTGGTTTCTTCAACTGACCGCGGAACATCCGCGCGATCGCGAGATCCCGGGTTGGCCCTACACCTTCGGCCGGCTCATCGATGCCCAGGCGCAGGGCGACGCGGAGTCGATCGCCGCTCACGACCTGCCGATCCTCCGGGTCCGCCTGGGCCGCGACGCGGCGTCGGATCTGGCCGTGCTGGAGCGGGCGTTCGCGAGGGCGCTCGCCGGCTAGTCAAGTGCACCTCCCGCACACCTTGCGAGCAAGACGCCGCGGCCGCGCAGTACGCGGGGTGTGATCGGGCACCGGCGGAGGCAGCCGTCGACAACGTGCTCGGGGATCACGACCAGGTCCCGCGCCACCCTGCCTGGCACCCCCAGCTGGTTCATGAATCGACCATGCGACGAACGTGAGGCTGGTCGAGGCCCCGTCCTTCGTCGAATGGCGCATGGATCGACCGATCAGCGGCTGAGGTGCCGCTCTCGGTCCCCGCTGGCAGCGTTCCTTCGTCGGATGGTCGATCGATCGACCAGCGGCGGCCGAGGCGGCCGAGGCGGCTGACGGCCGGTTTCGAGGGCGCGTCTCGCGGGGGCGCGTGAACGTGCCACGGTAGACTGCAGCGGAGGCCGCCGACGGCCGGTCCGCAACCCAGCACAACCCTGCTCCATCGGAGGCGCCACGACATGCGAATCGGGTTCATCGGCCTCGGCCGGATGGGCGGCAACATGGTCCGTCGCCTGCTCCGCGACGGGCACGAGGTCGTGGCTTACAACCGCTCACCGGAGAGGACCCGCGAGATCGCGACCGAGGGCGCGGAGCCGGCGTTCACGGTCCGGGAGCTCGTGGACAAGCTCCCGAAGCCGCGGACCGTCTGGATCATGGTCCCGGCCGGCGACGCCACGGAGGCCCAGATCGCCGAGTTGATGGACCACCTGGAGTCCGGCGACACGATCGTCGACGGCGGCAACACCAACTTCCACGACGACGTCCGCCGCCACGCCGAGCTCGCCAGGCAGGGCATCCGGTATGTGGATGCCGGCGTGTCCGGCGGGATCTGGGGGCTCCAGAACGGCTTCTGCCTGATGGTCGGCGGCGACCCCGAGGCTGTGGCGCCGCTGGAGCCGGTCTTCCGGAGTCTCGCCCCCGTGGACGGCTACCTCCACGCCGGCGCTCCGGGGGCCGGGCACTATGTGAAGATGATCCACAACGGGATCGAGTACGGGTTGATGCAGGCGTACGCCGAGGGCTTCGAGATCCTCCACGCCTCGGACTACAACCTGGACCTGGCGAGGGTCGCCGACCTGTGGATGAACGGCTCGGTCGTCCGATCGTGGCTCCTCGAGCTCCTCGGGCGAGCCTACAAGAGCCAGGGCCAGGATCTCGAGCGGCTCAAGGGCTGGGTGGCGGACTCCGGCGAGGGTCGCTGGACCGTCCAGGAGGCGATCGAGCGAGATGTCCCGGCGCCGGTCATCACGATCTCCCTGCAGACTCGCTTCCGCTCCCGCCAGGACGACTCGTACGGCGCCAAGGTGCTGGCCGCGCTGCGCAACGAGTTCGGTGGTCATGCGGTGAGGGAGAGCTGACCTCGAATGCGGCTGCCCCGTCCCACCCTCGCCTGCGCCGCCCTCGCCGCGCCCCGATGACCCGGATCGCCTCGACCCCCGGCGCCACTCCCCGCACGATCCGGGAGCTCCGGCTCACCCGGACCGGTCGGCGGAGACGTGCGTCTCGCGTGGACGGAAACCCGCTCCGGGAGGGTCTCCGGCTCGAGCGCGTCCCGGAGCCGCACGTGATGGTCCTCTTCGGAGCGACCGGCGATCTATCGCACCGGAAGGTCTTCCCCGCGCTCGCCCAGCTCTGGCGGACGAACCTCCTGCCCCAGGACTGGATGCTCGTCGCGGTCGGCCGCCGGCCCTATCAGGACGAGACATTCCGGGCCGAGATCGGCAGGTCCCTCGAACGGTTCAGCCGAGCCCAGATCGACGCCGAGGTGGCGCGCGCGTTCCTTGACCGGATCGTCTATCACGAGGGCGACTTCGCGGACGATGCGGCGTTCCACCGCCTGGCGACGCGCCTCGACGGGATGGACCGCGACAACGGCACGTCGGGGAACCGGCTCTTCTACCTCGCGACGCAGCCGTCGGCCTTCCCCCTGATCGTGAGCCAGCTCGGGCGGACCGGCCTGGATCACGAGGTCCACGGCGGCGGCTGGCGACGGATGGTCATCGAGAAGCCATTCGGCCGAGATCTCGACTCGGCACGGCGTCTCAATCGCGAGGTCGGCAAGGTCTTCCGCGAGTCACAGGTCTACCGGATCGACCACTACCTCGGCAAGGAGACCGTCCGGAACCTGCTGGTCTTCCGGTTCGGCAACGGCATCTTCGAGCCGCTCTGGAACCGCCGCTACGTGGACCATGTCCAGATCACGATGGCCGAGTCGATCGGCGTCGAGGAGCGGGGCTCGTTCTACGAAGAGACCGGGGCCACCCGCGATGTCGTCCAGAATCACCTTCTCCAGCTCCTGACGCTGGTGGCCATGGAGCCGCCGGCCACCTTCGAGGCCGACGCCCTGCGCGACGAGAAGGTGAAGGTCCTTCGGGCCATCCCCGAGCCGACCCGGGCGGATGTCGCCCGGACCGTCGTCCGCGGCCAGTACGGGCCGGGTTGGGTCGCGGCCCAACCGGTGATTGGCTACCGCGAGGAGCCCGAGGTCGACCCGCTGTCGGAGACCGAGACCCTGTTCGCCGGACGCTTCCAGATCGATGACTGGCGCTGGTCCGGCGTCCCGTTCTACCTGCGGGCCGGAAAGCGGCTGCCGAAGCGGGCGACGGAGATCGCGATCCAGTTCAAGGACGTTCCCCACCGGCTCTTCCGGGACGCGGCAGTGGACCCGGAGCCGAACCTCCTCGCGATCCGGATCCAGCCGGACGAGGGGATCCTCCTGCGGTTCGGGTCCAAGGTCCCGGGTCTCGGCCTGGACATCCGGACGGTGACGATGGACTTCACCTACGGGTCCGCGTTTTCGGTCGACTCGCCCGACGCCTACGAGACGCTCCTCCTCGATGCGATGCTCGGCGACGCCTCGCTGTTCACCCGGGCCGACGAGGTGGAGGCCGCCTGGACGATCGCGACGCCGATCGTGGAGTCCTGGCTGGATGCGCCGGCCCCGGACTTCCCGAACTACGCGGCCGGCACCTGGGGGCCGGAGTCGGCCGAAGCGCTCATCGGGCGCGACGGACGCCGCTGGCGCCGGATCTGACGATGGAAGTCCCGGGCGGAGCCTTCCAGGCGCCGGAGGTGGGGCAGCCCGCCCTCCGCTGGTCGTCCCGAACCCGCACGATCGCCGGGATCGAGGCGGAGCTCGCCCGGATGTGGGCGGCCGCGCCGCTCACCGTGACCGGCGAGGACGGAACGCCGGGACGGCACGTTGCCGCGCGGACGAGCGTCATGAACCTCGTCGTGATCGCGCGGCGACCCGAGATCGGCGAGCACGCCTCGGCGGTGATCCGGATGCTCGCGGGACGGCATCCATCGCGGGCGCTCGTTGTCTCGAGCGCCGATCCCGACGGTCCGTCCTGGCTGGACGCCCATGTCCAGGCGCACTGTATCCTGCCGCGGGCCGACGCGGCGGAGACCTGCGCCGAGCTCATCGACCTGACGGCTGGCGGGGAGAGCGGCCGCCACCTCGCCGCGATCGTCGCGCCACTCCTCATCCACGACCTGCCGGTGACGCTGTGGTGGCCCGGGGATCCACCCCTCGCGTCACGCCAGGCGATCGACCTGCTCCAGATGTCGGACCGGCTCGTGGTGGACGGGTCGGCGTGGTCCGGGGACGGCCTGGACCGGCTCGGCGCGCTGTCCGCGATCGTCGCGAACCGCAACCTCGGCGACGGCCACGTCGCCGTGTCGGACTTCGCGATGCTCAGGCAGTCCCGCTGGCGCGAGGCCATCGCGTCGTCGTTCGACCGGCCGGAGCTGCGGCCGTTCCTCGGCGACATCGGCGCGATCACGGTCCGGTACGCGGCGCACTCGGGTGCCGGGGCGGGCGGGACGAACGTCATCAAGCCGCTCTACCACGTCGCGTGGCTGGCTTCGCGGCTGGAGATGACGGTCGCGGAGCCGCTCCGGCTCGTTCCGTCGGACGCGGGCGACCCGGCCGGGCTCGGCGCGTCGTTCGCCGGCACGCTCCGGGCAAGCCGGCGGCGGATCGCCGCGCGGCTCGTCCCAGTGGAGTCCCCGATGCCTCCCGGGACGACGCTGGCGCTGGAGCTCGGGGCGCAACGGCGCTCCGGGACGGTCGAGGTCACCGTTACGGCCGAGGCGGAGGCGGTCATCGTCCGGGCGGCGTGCGACGGGCGCGCCATGCCGGCGCGCCGGTTCATGGCACCACGCCGGACCGAGGTGGAACTGCTCGCCGAGACGATCGAATCGGTGGGACGGGACCCGTTGGCGAGCGCGGCGCTGCTCACCGCCGCGGAGCTCGTGGGCCGGGCGTGACGGCGGGCAAGTCCGCGGACTGGCCGTCGGGCGAGCGGTCGAGCGCGGCGTCGGGCGAGCGGTCGAGCGCGGCGTCGGGCGAGCCCGAGATCCTCGTCCTGCCCGACGCCGCGGCCGCGGCCGCGGCCGCGGCCGCGCGGATCGCCACCGCGCTGGCGAGCGCCGTCGCCGCTCGTGGCGTCGCCCACTGGGCAACGACGGGCGGCTCCACGCCCGGCGCGATCTACCGCAACCTCGCCGCGAGACCACTCCGCGACACCGTCCCGTGGGAGGGCGTCCACATCTGGTGGGGTGACGACCGATGGGTGCCGCCGGACGACCCCCTGTCGAACGTGCTCGCCTGCCGGGATCTCCTCCTGCGGGACGTTCCGCTGCCGGCGGACCAGGTCCATCCCTTCCCGATCGGGGAGGCGATGGCGCGCGGTCTCCCGCCGTCATGGGTGGCCGAGCGGTACGCGGTGGAGCTCCGCGCCGCGAAGGTGCCCCTGGATGCGGCGGGCTTCCCGATCCTCGACATCATCCTCGTGGGAATCGGATCCGACGGGCATCTCTTCTCGGTCTTCCCGGGATCGGGGACCTGGGATGACCCGGCCTGGGCGCAGGCCGTGGCGGCCCCGACGCATATCGCTCCGCGGGTCGAGCGGATCACGCTCCACCCGCGGGTCATGGACGCAGCCCGCCTACCGCTGGCGGTCGCCCACGGACCGTCCAAGGCCGCGATCATCGGCCGGATCTTCGGACCCAGGGGCGACGAGCGCGAGCTCCCCGCGCTCCTCGCGCGGCGACCGGGCGCGCTCTGGATTCTCGACGAGGCCGCTGCCGTCGCGATCCCGCCCGAGGCTCGGGCGGCGCCCGCACGGTGATTGATCCGGACCGGCTGATCCGTTCGCCGGACGGCACGCCGATCGCAGTCTTCGAGTCCGGGACGGCGGAGCCCGGAATCCGCCCGCTCCTCCTGGTCCACGGCACCACCGCCGATCACCTGACGTTCAGGATCGTCGGTCCCCTGCTCGGACGACGGCGCCGCCTCCACGCCATCGACCGGCGGGGCCGAGGAGCCTCGGGCGACGGCCCGGCCTACGCGATCACCCGCGAGTTCGAGGACGTCGCCGCCGTCGCAGATGCGGTGGCCGGGGAGGAGGGCGGCCCGGTCGACGTCGTCGGGCATTCCTTCGGCGGCCGGTGCGCGCTCGGTGCGGCGCTCCTGACGCCGTCCATCCGGCGGATCGTCAGCTACGAGGGCGCCCCGGCGCCGGCCGGCCGGCCGTACCAGCCGCCGGGCCTCGCGGACCGACTCCGCGCCCATCTGGCCCGCGGCGACGGCGAGGCCGCGCTCGAGACGTTCATGCGGGAGGTCGTCGGCATGGATGACGCGGGCATGGCCCGCTTCCGCGCCGATCCGGTCTGGCCGCTCAGGGTGGCCGCGAGTCTCACGATCCTCCGCGAGCTCGAGGCCGAGCGTGCGCCGGCCGCCTCGCTCGAGGGGCTCGGCCGAGTGGCCGTGCCGGTCCTCCAGGTCCTCGGCACGGCGAGCCCGCCCGCCTTCCGTGCCGCGACCGCCGCGCTCGACGCCCGCCTCGCGCGCGGGACCGTCGCACGGATCGAGGGTGCCGCTCACGCCGCACATCACACCCACCCCGAGGCCTTCGTGGCGGCAGTGGAGGCGTTCCTCGATCGGGCCGATCCCGCCTGAGCACGGGACTACCCACCCGCGCACTGGGTGCCGGAAATCCCGCCCACGCCGATCCGGCAGAAGCGGCGCGCCTCGGCCTGATTGTCGATCGACCAGCCGCCGCCGGTCCGGCGAGCCCAGACACGGAACTGGCTCCCGGCTTGGCCTCGGTTCACGCCCCCCGTCACCGTGACGAGGGCCCGAAACGCCGCGGCCTCCTCATGACCGTCCGGCAACGTGACACGCACCGCGTTCTCGTCGATGGGTCGGACTCCCAGTGAGAAGTACCGGCGGAGCGCGGGACCGACCTCGTCGAGCGGACCGACGCTCAGGCTCCTCACCCCGTTCGGGAAGACCAGTTCGATCCGCGCCCAGTCGGTCGCCGCGGCGGCGCCCTCAAACGGCTGGTCCGGTGCGATGGGCGGCGACGCGGGAGCGAGGCCACACCCGCCGATGGCAACCATGGCCAGCACGAACGTTGCGAGGACACGGACGCGCTGATGGTCAAGCAACACGTCTGGCTCGTCACGACTCAGGGCAGGAGGTCAGCGGGTCGTCGGGAGGGTTGAGCGCCTCGACGCGATAGCCAACGTCCACGCTGCTCGTACGCCGCATGCCCAGGAGACTCCAGCGCACCGCGACGGTGGGCCCCGCGATTGCCGCTTCGCCGGGGCCGTAGGGGACCGGTCCGTCGATCGGACACAGCGATCCCACACGCCAGATGATCCAGAACGCCTGCACCGCGCCGGGAGCGAGCTCGACCGTGGTGATCGCGACCGCATCCGACGCAGCGACCTCGACGCTGCCCATGCCGTCGCCCGCGAGGGAGAGGCGCTCGGGCCAGAGCAGCGCCAGCGATTCGAGCGGGACGTCGATCTCGGGAGGCTCGAGCCCGAGGATCGTCACCGGCAGAGGAGCGTCGTTCCGGAGCGAGGCCAGGGTCGAGAGCTCCGCACCCGGTGCATACCGGTAAACCAAGGTGGTCCCCGTGTCGTCTTCGATGGTGGTCAGGACGGCCGCCGCGTCGGACCCACGGATCGTGCCTCCGGCGAGGGGTGCGTACCGGAGCCATGCGCCCAGCAGGCCGAGGCCGGCGACGGCCAGCAAGACCATCAAGGCGAGCCGCTTCCCGCGCATCGTCTCCTCCTGATTACCCGACCAGCATTGGAGAGTGGACAGCCGTGTGCTTCTGGCCCGTGTGTGGCTTCTCCTCCACGACGTGCCGCATTGTGCCCTTCGACGGGATCAACGGGACGTTCGGCACTCCGCGTTTGGGCGGGCAGGTCTACCATCCCGGCTATGACTGACACCGTCGCGCCGGCTCCAGCCGAGGCCACCGCTGCCCGACCGTATTCTCCCGGCCTCGAGGGCATCGTCGCTGCGGAGACGGCACTCGGCTACGTCGACGGCGAGGCCGGGCGGCTCCTCTATCGAGGCTACCGGATCGGCGATCTCGTCGAGCGCGGCACCTACCCGGCGGTCGCCAACCTGCTCTGGACCGGCGAGTGGGAACCGCGGCACCACCTCCCCACCGCGCCCGTGCCCGCCGCCGTCCTGACGGCGCTCCGGGCGCTCCCGCTGACCGCCAAGCCGATGGACGCGCTGCGCACGGCGGTCTCCGTCTGGGGGGCCACGCAGCAGCTCGACTGGCCGCCGACCCCCGAGCAGGCTCGCGCGCTCACTGCCTTCTCCCCGTCCGCGCTGGCCGCCTTTGCCCGGCTCCGCCAGGGCCTGGAGCCGGTGGATCCGGATCTCGCCCTCGACCTCGTCCCCGGCTTCCTCTACCAGCTGACCGGCAACTTCGCGGATGCCGGCACGGCGCGTGCCCTCGATGCCTACTTCATCGTCGGCGCCGAACATGGCCTCAACGCCTCGACCTTCGCCGCCCGGGTCATCACGTCGACGCGGAGCGACATCGCATCGGCGGTGACCGGGGCGATCGGCGCGATGAAGGGCCCGCTCCACGGCGGCGCCCCATCCGAGGTCGTCGAGCAGCTCCACAAGGTGGGTACACCCGAGCACGCCGAGGCGTGGGTCCGCGACGCCGTCGCGCGCGGCGAACGGCTGATGGGCTTCGGCCATCGGGTCTACCGGGCCTACGACCCGCGCGCCGCCGCGCTTCGCAAGGTCGCCGAGGCGATGGACAACAAGCCGGACTGGCTGGAGCTCGCGATCAAGGTCGAGGACGTCGCCCTGCGCGTCCTCGCCGAGAAGCACCCCGAGCGGGCGCTCAAGACGAACGTCGAGTACTACGCGGCGGCGGTCCTCCAGGGCGTCGGCCTGACGCCGGATCTCTTCCCCGCCACCTTCGCCCTGTCACGCCATGCCGGCTGGACGGCCCACGTCCTCGAGCAGGCCGGCGCCAACCGGCTCATCCGGCCGGACGCGATCTACACCGGCCCCCCGGAGCGCAACCTCCCGGCCTGAGGCTCAGGCGAATCTGGGTGCACGACCAGTTCGCCCGCGGTCCTTGTCGCGGCACCCGGAATGACGCGTATCCAGCAGTTCAGTCGCCCCTGTCGTTCAGCGCACCTCGGCCAACCTGAGCCTGGTGCGAGCGCGACGAGCGGGATCAACATCCATGCGCGCTGGCGAAGACCGGGTCGAAATGTCGGCATCTCAGGCCGGGAGCAGGTCGATCGACTCCCGGTGGCGCGGACGGAGGAGGCCGAAGTGCCGCCGATCGAGCGTCGCGAGCTTCGATTCGCCCAGGCGCTCCACGATCGCCAGCACCGCCGCGTCGACGAACCCGATGTCGGCGTCCGCGTACCGGTCGCACAGCTCGCGGACCCTCGTGTAGTCGGGGTGCGTGAGGTCCGCGATCACGTAGGCGCCCGCCTCGATGTCGGCCAGCAGCGCGACCAGCACTCCCGAATTGAGGCGCCGGTGGATCCAGTAGTCAAGCTCGACGAGGACCGGCGCCGGGATGACCAAGGGCTCATCGGCCGCCTCGACGAGCCCCCGGCAGGCGGCGTGGTCCTGATCGGAGCGATCGAGCGCGGCATAGAGCGGACCCGTGTCCAGGATCAGCGCCATGGGCGGGGCTCCGGGCGGACCTCCCCGGCCAGTCGGCCTGTGTCACGGGACCCCGATGCGCCGATGCCGAGGCTGCGGGGCTTCGGCGCGTGCCGCTCAACGGTCTCGTCGATCGCCTCGCGGATGAGCGCCGCCATCGAGATCCCCCGCTCGGCCGCGATCCGGCGGAGGCGTCGGCGGGTGTCCTCGTCCAGGGTCAGGGTGGTGCGGTTCACGACGCCATGCTATCACTCAAGACACCATCGCCCCATTGGATCGTCTGCTGCCGTGCTTATGGTTCGCGATGGCTAAACTACGGTCCCTGCAAGCCACGAGAACCAGCCGATGACGACGGCGACAGCTAATACGGCACCAAGCGCTGCGGCCCGGCTTACACCGCGCAGCCGCATCGCACGTGCCACGCCCACAACGAACACCAGACCAGCGACAACATAGCCCGCTGCCGTCAGAGTCACTGTCTCACCTCAGGCAAGGATGAGCCTTGCGGAGTCTACCGAGCGCGGACGACCAATCGGAGTCATCCTCTCGGAGTCATCCATGCAGGTGGAACTTCTCATATGGGTCCCCTCCATGCGGCCAGCGACCAGGGCGCTGGTACGCTTCCGAGGCTATGGCCGGGACGGACGAGACGCCACTGTGGAGATCACGGGCCGGCGACCAGGGTTTTCCACAGTCGCGCCGGGGAAGCTGGCGTCCGACCATCGATCGGCTTGTGAGCACCATCATGTCCGCCATCGGTGTGCTGTTCGCGGTGCTGGCCCTAGTCACCGCCCTGGGAGGCGTCGTGAATGCCGGGCTGGACGCCGACTACGTGGAGGAGGGCGTCGTCCGGCGCGTCGATCCCGCCGGGATCGCCTGGCGCGCCGGCGTGCGTCCGGGGCAGGGCGTGCTCTCCGTGCGTGCCGCCGATGAGCCGGGCGGCTGGGCGATCGAGGCCCGGGCCGGCCCCGAGGTCATCCGGCTGGAGGGCGCGGGCCAGGCCGAGCTTCTGGCGATGAGTCGGCCGGTCGCCGTCGCCGCTGCGGCGCTGGCCGCGGCAGCCGTCACCCAGCTGCCGCGCCGGCGACGCTTCGCAGAGGCCGGAGCGGCCCTCGTTGTGGTTCTGGCCAGCCTGCCGATCGCGATCGCTGGTGACCGTGCGGCGTCGAGTGCCGCCCTCGGACTCGCGACGATGATGCCGCTGGCCTGGCTCGTGCGCTGGACGCGCTTGCGCCGACGGACCTTCATCGCCCTGTTGGTCTTCGCCTTCGCCTTCGTCGGGGTCTGGTTCGCCCTGCGCGAATCCGGCTCGCCGGCATTCGGCACCGTGGAGCAGGTACGGCTGGTCGCATCGATCGCCGCCACCTTGGCGATGCTCGGCCTCCTGGTTGGTGGGCGGCAGCTCAGCCTGGCCATGGTGAGTCGCCCGCGGCTCATCGACGCCGCCACCCTCGGCGCGATCGTTGCGCTCGGCGCCGCCCTCCTGCTGGCCGGCCTGCCCCCGCTCGTGGTGGCCGCCGGGATCGTCGCCGTCGTGATGCTCTATCCGGCGTTCCGGCGTTCCGCGTTGCGGCTGCTCGACCGTGCCTTCCTCGCTGAGGAGCGCGAACGGCTTGCGCTCGCCGTATCGGAGGCGGAGCGTGCCCGGCTGGCACGCGAGATTCACGACGCTCCCCTCCAGGACCTGGCCGGCGTGATTCAGTCACTCGAGGCGCTGCCGGGATCCGAGGCGCAGCGCGAGGCCCTTCGCGAAGTGGCCCAGCAGCTCCGACGCGTCACCTCGGAGCTCCACCCACCGGTGCTCGATGACCTGGGGCTGCTACCCGCCATCGAGTTCCTCGTCAACCGCACGCGACGTGGACAGGCCGCGGCGATCCGCGTTGAGGTCGATGACTCGACCTCGCTACGCCGCGAGGAGCGACCGCCGACCTTGGTGGAGCTTGGCCTGTTCCGGATTGTCCAGGAGGCGCTCGGCAACGCGATGCGCCACGCGCAGGCGTCTGAGGTCCGGATTCACGGCGTGGTGTCGCCCGAGCGGGTTGCCCTGTCGGTCGCGGACGACGGGATCGGAATCAACAACAAGGCGGCGGAGGCGGCCATGCGCCAGGGCCGGCTGGGCCTCGCCTCAATGCGCCGCCGGGCAGAGGCAATCGCGGCGACGCTCACGATCGGCCGCCCTCGAGGCGGACCTGGCACCGAGGTGACCGTCCGCTGGGAGGCCGACGCGTGATCCGCCTGCTGCTCGTCGATGACCACCCCGTGGTGCTCAGCGGCCTCGAGACGGCGCTGGCGTCGCACGCGGACCTCGAAGTGGTGGCGCGGGCCGGCTCCATCGCCCAGGCCCGCGCGGTGCTTGCCGGCCAGCAGGTCGACGTGGCGCTGGTCGACGTGCGCCTGCCGGATGGCACCGGCTTCGAGCTGCTCGAAGGCGCCCGCGACCGGCCGGCGCCGGCATTCGTCATGCTCACCACGTTCGACGCCAGCCAGTACGTGGCGGCGGCGATGCGGCTCGGCGCCCGCGGCTATCTGCTGAAGACAGCTCCCATCGATGAGATCGTGGAGGCTGTGCGGAGCGTGGCGGCCGGCGGGATCGCCTTCGTGACCGAGGGTGACGCGCCCATCGAACGACCCACGCTCAACGACCAGGAGCGCCGGATCGTCGGCGGCGTCGCCGCCGGGCTGGCGAACAAGCAGATCGCCGAGCAGATGGCGATCTCGATCCGGACCGTCGAGTGGCACATCGCCAAGCTCTTCGAGCGGTTCGGCGTGCGGAGCCGGAGCGAGCTCGCGGTATGGGCCGCGCGCCGAGGCTGGCTGGATGACCCATCGCATACCGGCGTGCCGGGGACGCCGAGGGGTTCGGGCATGGACCCGATCGAGTAGCGGCGTTGCGCCAGCGCTCACTTCAACGGAAGGTCGTCGGTGGTGTCCGCCGCCAGCTCGTGCAACTCGTGGCGGAGGGCGGCATCCGCCTGGCGTACGAGCACGCGCGGCGTCGCTCGGGCGCGGCGGATCACCGCGATCGCCCCGAGCAGGAAGACGGCCGCGCCGAGGAAGAACGGCGCGGGTAGCCCCAGCTTGACGACCTGTGACCCGACCACCGGGCCGATGATCCCGGCCGCGTAGAGCGGCAGGTAGACGAGGTTGAGCGTCTGAGACCGGCGCTCCGCCGGAACCTCGGTCGCCAGCAGCCCGAAGACCATGGCGCTGATAGCCGATGTGCACGCCGCGAAGGCGACGGCGACGAGGGCGAGGAGCGGGATGCCGCCGATGCCGGCGACGATCGGCATCAACCCGATCGCCACCGCCCCGCCGACGAGGGCGGCCACCAGCACCGACCGGAACCCGATTCGGTCGCCGAGCGCCCCGGCGATGGGCGAGAGGAGCGCCCCGGCGAGCGCCGCCGTCCCGGCCACGAGCGCGATCCCGCTCGCGAGCCCCGGCCCGCGCCCGACGACCTCCTCGACGACGACGGGCACGTACGGCCGCGCCATCTGGTTGGCGAGGAAGGCCGTCCCGAAGATCAGGAAGATCCCCCGGACCGCGGGATCGCCGAGGACGCCCCGGATCGCCCCGAAGGCAAGCGTGAGCACCCGGCCCTCCGGCACGACCTCCGGCCGCACCTCGCGCGACCCGAGCAGCACGAGCGCCCCGGTCCCGAGCGAGAGGGCCGCGGACAGGGCGAAGACCCCGCTCACCGACCATCCCAGGCCGTCGATGAGGATCCCGGCGAGGGTCGGCCCGACCGCGAACCCGACCGGCCCGGACGCCCCGAACACGGCGATCACGGTCCCCAGCCGGTGGCGCGGCGTGGCGTCGCGGATGCCGGCCAGCATCACGCCGGTGTTGCCCAGCTGGAAGCCGATGAGGAGAACGCTCACCGCCACCTGCCAGGGCTCACGGGCGAGCGCCATCCCGGTGAAGACGACGGCCTCGACGATCGCGCTTCGGACGATCACCGCCTTGCGGCTGTACTTGTCCGCCCAGACGCCCCACAGGGGCACGAGCGGCATCCCGAGCACGAACAGCAGTGCGCTGAAGAGCCCGATGAACGACAGCCGGTCGGCGTCGGGGACGCCCATCGCCGAGAGCTGCGACGGCAGGAGCGCGAAGACCTGGCTGACCCCGAGGCCCTCCACCATCGACGTGATCCAGAAGACGGCGACGAGCCCGCGCCACCCATGTCGGCCGGTCGTTGACATCCGGCGCAGCCTACTGGAATCGGCGGCATTGCCGGAGGCACGGTACCCTCGACGGCGGGAGGTGACGATGGATCGCTGGCTGGCTCGGATCATCGATGCCCAGGGCCGCTGGGCGAGGCCGCTGGGCGACTTCAACCAGCGCTGGCTGAGCGCGCTCTTCCGGCCGATGCCGGTCATCCGGGATTTCCTGAACGGGCGATGGCTCGGCCACCCGCTTCACGCGGTTCTCACCGATGCGCCGGTCGGGATCCTCTTTCTCGTCATCGTCCTCGACGTCGTCGGGCAGCGGACGGCGGCGGACGTGGCGCTCGTCGTGGGGATCCTCGCGATGCTCGCGGCCGCGATCTCGGGCGCGGCCGACTACGCGGACACGGACGGCAATGCGCGCGAGCGGGCCACGGTCCACAGCGCGCTCATGGTCGTAGCGCTCCTCGTGTACGCAGCGTCGCTCGCAGTCCGTGCGTCGGGCGGCGATGACCGGACCGTTGCGACCTGGACGTCGATCGTCGGCTTTCTCTTCCTGTCAGCGGGCGCCTACGTCGGGGGTGACGTCGTCTACGTTCTCGGGAACATGGTCAGCCGCCATGCGTTTCGGGGCGCCGGCGCGAAGTGGATCGCCCTCGAGCCCGCTGAGCTGGACGAGGCCGGCGACATCCCCGAGGGCCGCCCGGTGAAGGCGAAGCTCGGGATCAACACCCTCGCGCTCGTCCGGCAGGGCGAGACGGTGCTCGCTCTCCACGACGCCTGCGCCCATGCCGGCGAGCCGCTCTCGGGTGGGAGGGTGGAGGGCGGCTGCCTCGTCTGCCCCTGGCACGGCTCGCGATTCCGCCTGACCGACGGCCGGGTCGTGCGCGGACCCTCGGTCTACGATCAGCCGGCGTACACGGTCCGGCGGACCGAGGCCGGCGGCTGGGAGGCGCGCCGCCGCTCGAACTGAGCATGACCCCGCGCGGGCCCAAGCCGGTGTTACTCGGGGCTCAAGCCGGTGTCACTCGGGGCTCAAGCCGGCGCCGCTCGGTCGGCCGGCGAGTGCCCGGTCAGTGGGATGATTCAAGCCGATGGTCGAGCTCGCCATTCCCGACCCGTCGGTCGTGCTGCTGGTGGGAGCTGCGGGCGCGGGCAAGTCGACGTTCGCGGCCCGGCACTTCCCGCCGGGCGCAGTGCTGTCCTCCGATGCGCTGCGCGAGGCGATCGCCGGCGACGCGGCGGATCAGGCGGCCACGCGGCCCGCATTCGTGGCGCTCCATCGGGCGCTCGATCGTCGCCTCGCCTTGGGCCGGCTGGTGGTCGTGGACGCGACGAACCTCACGGCCACGGCCCGACGGACGATCCGGCGGATCGCCGCACGCCGCGGCATCCCGGTCGTTGCGATCGCGCTCGATCTCCCTGAGGCGTTCATTCGGGAGCGGAACGCCGCGCGTCTTGGACGGCAGGTTCCCGACGCCGTCGTGACGCGCCACCTCCGGTTGCTTGCCACGGCCATGGCCCGCGAGGAGCTGGCCGCCGAGGGGTACGTTCGGCTGGTCCACCTGCGGGATCCGGACGATCTCGATCGCCTGACGGTTCGCCTCGTCCCGTCGCCCAACGTGGCGACGGTCGACGGCCCCGGTCCGGCCGGGGACGGACCCTAGTACACCGATTTGCAAGTTGCATCACGTAAGAGTCGCAGCTACGCTCTTCCCGAAAGGAGGGCGTCGTGTCGAGACGAAGTCCGTACCCGATCGAACTGCCGGCGTCCGAACGTGAGTGCCTCGAGCGCCGGGTCCGCCGCCAGACGGCGACGAAGCGGGAGGTCTTCCGGGCCCGGGTCGTGCTCCTGGCGGGGACGGGGCTGCGCAACGACGAGATCGCGGCGCGCCTTGGCACGGCCCGCGAGACCGTGAGTCGCTGGCGCAAGCGCTACTTTGAGGAGGGCGACGCGGGGTTGCTCGATCGTCCCCGGAGCGGCCGGCCGCGCTCCTTTTCCCCCTCGGGTGGTCGTCGAGATCAAGGCCCTCGCCTGTGAGCGTCCGAGGGATCGAGGTCTGCCCCTGGCCCGCCTCTCGATCGCCGACATCGCCCGGGAGGCGGTCGAGCGCGAGATCGTCGAGACGATCAGCCTGACGACCGTCTGGCGCTGGCTGCGTGAGGACGCCCTGCGGCCCTGGACGTACCGCAGCTGGCTCTTCCCGCGCGATCCCGACTTCGAGCCCAAGGCGGGGCGCATCCTCGACCTCTACGCCGGGCGCTTCGAGGGCGAGCCACTGCGGCCCGACGAGCACGTCGTCTGCGCCGACGAGAAGACGGCCATCGGGGCCCGGGCGCGGATCCATCCCGGCAGCCCGCCCGCGCCCGGGCGAGCGGGCCGGATCGAGCACGAGTACGTGCACCGGGGAACCCTCGCCTATCTCGCCGCCTGGGACGTCCACCGGGCCCGGGTCTTCGATCGCTGCGAGCCGACGACCGGGATCGAGCCGTTCGGGCGGCTCGTCGAGGGGGTCATGCGCTCTGAGCCCTATGCGAGCGCCCACCGGGTCTTCTGGGTCGTCGACAACGGTCCCTCCCATCGTGGCCCACAGACCGAGGCCCGCCTGCGTGAGCGCTGGCCCCAGATCCGGGTCGTCCACACGCCCGTCCATGCGAGTTGGCTCAACCAGGTCGAGCTCTACTTCAGCGTCGTCGGGCGCAAGGTCCTCGAGCCCGACGACTTCGCCTCGCTCGATGCGCTCGCCGCCACGCTCCTCGCCTTCGGCCGGCGCTACAGCGGGATCGCCACCCCGTTCGAGTGGCGCTTCACCCGGCTCGACCTGCACCGTGTCCTGGCTGCCCTTTCGGCTCAGGCCCGAGCGGCATGACCATACGTGATGGAAGTTGAGAATCGTCGTACTAGTCAAATGTGAGACGCACACCTCACGGTTTCCATGGCGGGACGGCCTCAGCAGGCGGCAGGCTCGGGCCTGACCGCGCCGGTGTGTCTTGAGTTCACCGTCAGCCGACGGGTCGCCGCCTGCGCGCCGTCGGAGCGAGCCGCAGAACCGCTCGAGCCGTCCGGCACGTTGGGTCGTCGAACAGCGCCCGTGGCGATTGGAAGCACCCACGGCCGTCATGCCTCCGCCGCGGTGAGTCCGATGCGCACATGCTTGAGCTCGAGGCAGTGCGCGAGCCCCTCGGGGCCGAGTTCACGGCCGAAGCCCGACTGCTTCCACCCGCCGAACGGAGCGCTCAGCTCGGTGACGTCGTTGACGTTCACGCCGACGCCGCCGGCCTCCAATCGCTCGGCGACGTAGAGGCAGCGTTCCAGGTCACGCCCGAAGACGTAGGCGGCCAGGCCGTAGGGCGAGTCGTTGGCCATGACGATCGCCTCGTCGAGGCTAGCGTAGCGGCGGATAGCGGCGACGGGGCCGAATGTCTCTTCGCGCATCACCAACGACTCGGTGTCGACATCGGTAAGGACCGTGGGCAGGTAGAACGTGCCGCGGGCGAAGGCCTCGCCTTGGGGCGCCCTGCCGCCGACGACGAGCCGCGCGCCGCGCCGGACCGCGTCAGCGACGTGCGCGACGGCGCGCTGCCGCGTCTCCTCGTTCAGCAGCGGCCCGTACTCGACGCCTTCGTCGAGTCCGTGGCCCAGCCGCACCGAGGCGGCCTGTTCGGCGAAGGCCTCGGTGAAGGCGTCGCCGACCGAGTTGGCCACGAAGATCCGGTTCACCGCGATACAGATCTGGCCCATGTTCGAGTACGAGCGCCGGACAGCGGCGGGCACGACCATCGCGAGATCGACATCATCGAGCACGATCAGTGGCGTCTGGCCACCCAGCTCCAGGGTGAGCCGCTTGATCCCGTTGGCGGCGAGGTGCATGACGTGGCGGCCGGTCTGCGTCGAGGCGGTGATGGTGATGAGCCGGCTGATCGGGTTCCGGACCAGCTCGTCCCCCACCTCGCCGCCGCGGCCGATCACCAGGTTGAGTGCTCCGCCCGGCAGCCCGGCCTCCTCGAAGCAGCCCACCACCATGGCCGTCGACAGCGGCGTCTCGGTCGCGGGCTTGGCCACCACGGTGCAGCCGGCGGCGAGAGCGGGTCCGATCTTCCAGCTCAGTAGGTCGATCGGGTAGTTCCAGGGCATGATCGCCACCACAACGCCGATCGGCTGGTGCAGGACCAGGCTGCGAATCCGGGAATCGCGGGCCGGTCGCCACTCGCCGGAGATGCGTTGCCCCTCCTCGGCGTAGTAGTCGAAGACGTCGCAGGCGAAGGCGATCTCCTTGCGCGCGTCGGTGAGCGGCTTGCCCTGCTCAAGCGTCAGAACCCGGGCGATCTCGTCGATTCGCCCGCGCACCAAGCTTGCCGCAGCGCGCAGGATCGCGGCGCGCTCCAGAGCCGGGGTCCGCGACCAGCCCCCGAAGGCGGCCTGAGCCGCCGCCAGTGCGGTGCGCGCGTCCTCCACCCCGCCTAGGGCGGCGCGACCGACCAGGTCGCCGGTCGCCGGGTCACGGATCTCGACCGTCCTCCCATCGGCGGCCGACACCCAACGGCCGCCGATGAACAGGTCGGCATGCAGCGATCCATCCGCCCGGGTGCCGGCAACAGGCGCGCTCACCGCGACGCGACCCTCCGCCACAGCGCCTCGTAGCCGGCGTTGTTCTGCTCGCGCGCCGATCCCTCGCGCGGCAGGTTGAGGTTCACCTCGACGTGCGGCTCTGAGCCGCGCTCGACCATCACCGCCGCCGTCTCGGCGATGAGCGCATTGACGATCGCCGTCACCAGCACGGTCGACACCGCGGCCACCGGATCGTCGAAGCCGGGCACCTCGACGCAGGCATCGCCCAGCGGCGCACCGGTGTCGATCACCACGTCGGCGACCTCGTACAGTCGCTTGCCCGACGAGTGCCGCGGCTTCACCGCCGAGGAATGGGGGCGCGAGGTGATGCCCACCACGGTCAGGCCCTGCGCCTTCACGGTGAGCGCCATGTCGAGGATGACGGCGTTGATGCCGGAGTGGCTGAACAGGATCAGGGTGTCGGCCGGATCGAGCCGATGCGCCTCGAGGATCGCCTTGCCGTAGCCCTCCTGCCGATGGAGGAAGCGGTACTGCGGCACGCCCATGTCGCCCCACACGTGGTGGAGCAGGGTCAGCGGCAACTCGACGATCGGGTGGAAGCCGACGATGCTGCCGCTGCGCGGGAAGGCCTCGAGGGCCGGGATGGCCCCGTGCCCGGTGCCGAACAGATGGACCAGCTTGCCGTCGCCGATGCTGGACGCACACGCCTCGGCGGCGCGGCGGATGGCGCCAGATTGGGTTTCGGCCAGCTGGTCGAGCAGGCCACGAACCCGGTCGAAGTAGCGAGTAGCGCTCATGGTTCCTCCGGTTCACATTGGCTGATGATCTCGAGCGCCGTCTCGACGAGCCGTCGCTCGCCATCGACACGCTCCACCGATTCGAGCCGCGCGTGGCTCGATCCGTCGACGCTGGCCAGACACAGGGATGCGGCGCGCACGCCGAGGAGTGGCGCCACCGCGAGCAGCGCCGAGGTCTCCATGTCCACGGCGATCGCGTCGCGCGCGCGCAGGCCGCTCGTCAGCGCCTCCACCTGCGCGCGACGCTCCTCGCGCAGGGCGAAGAGCTGACTGTAGAAGCCATCGTAGCTGGCCACGATGCCGCGCCGGTAGCTCACTCCGCTCCGGCTCAGAACCTGCGCGGCGCAGGCCAGCAGCGCGGGATCCGCCAACGCGGGACCGTCCGGCGGGAGGTAGGTTGCCGAGGTCGCCTCTCCGCGCAGCGCGGCGTCGGCCAGGACCAGCGTGCCGAGCTCGATGCCGCCGAGGCTCATCACCGTCCCGGCGCGTAGCACAGTTCGCACCCCCAGCCAGGCGAGCTCCTCGAGGACGACCACCGCGATCGGGGCCCCCATGCCAAACGAGCAGACCGTCACCCGTCGGCCGTGGTGGGTGCCGGTCACGGTGCGCAGCGCACGCTCGCCGCCGTTGACTGCGACATCGGCCAGGCGCTCGGCGAACAACTCGACGCGGCCCGGATCGCCGACCAGGATCGCGCGGTCGGCCACGAAATCGGCGTCGACGCCGAGATACCAGGTGCTCTTCATGCGGCACCTCCCCCGGCCGCGGTCGGTCGCGACCGCAGCAGCTCGGCGGCGAGTGCCGCCGCCTGCCGCCCGGCGTCGCGCAGGGAGGCGCCGCGGATTAGGGCGGCCAGGAAGCCGGCGAAGAAGGCATCCCCGGCACCGGTCGGATCGCTAGCCTCGATCGGTTCGACCGTCTCGGTGAGCTGCTCGTCGCGACTCACCAGCCGGTAGCCGCGGCGTCCCATGGTGAGCGCCACGCAACCCGCTCCCACATCGACCAGCGCCTCGCTGGAGGCGGCGAACCCGTTCCCAACCTGGCGCGCCACAAAGGCAAGTTCCGCCTCGTTGAGGCACACGACCTCGGACCGGATGAGGCGTCGCACAAGCTCGGGCGGGAAGGCGGCGCGGTCGGCCTTCACGTTCCAAGCCAGGCGGGTATCGGGCGCTGCCGCGTCGAGGAGCGATTGGGTCACCGACGCCGGGCCGACGGTGATCGCCAGCCAGCCCACCTCCGCCAGCTGCGCGCGCAGGGCTTGGCTCAGGCGCTGCTCGGCCGAGCGCGACGGGTGGAAGTAGCAGGCGGCCGCCCCGTCGGGGTCGTAGATCAGCAGGCTTCGCGGGGAGCGGCCGTGCCCCACCTCGACGCCGGTCAGGTCGACCCCCGCGGCGCGCAGGTGATCGAAGTACGCGCGGCCGTCGGGGTCGTCGCCGAGCCAGGTGACCAGGCCCGATCGCAGGCCGAGCCGCGCGAGGGCCAGCGCCGCGTTCGGGCCGCAGCCACCGCGGCCCGCGGTGGGATGGACCGGACCGCGCAAGATCGCCGTCTCTCCCCCGCCGGCGTGGTGGCTGGCCCTGAACGCCTCGTCGAGGCTGGCGTAGCCGCTGACCACGGCGTCGAGCCGACCCGGCGCCCTCATCCCGCCACCTCCAGGCGACGGACCGCCTCGTCGAGATCCACGACCTCGCCGAAGTAGTGGACCACGTCCTCGAGCACGGCCTCGTGGAGGTGCGGACGGTTCGAGTTCGAAGCCCCGCGGACGACCACTGGACGGAAGCCATGGGCGAAGGCGTCCTGCACGGTGGCGCGGATGCAGACGTTTGTCTTCACTCCCACCACCAGTACCTCCTCGACCCCCTGCTCGGCCAGTAGCAGGGCGAGGTCGGTGGCGAAGAACGCGCTGTAGCGGCGCTTGCGAACCTCGACCTCGACGCCCGCCGGCTCGAGGCCGGGGAAGAACGCGGCGTCGAACTCGCCGGCTAGACAGTGCCGCGGCAGCTTCTTCTCCTCGTGGTCTGCCAGCCCGGGGTGATGCGCCTCGCGGGCGTGGACCACGAGGCGTCCGGCGCGGCGAGCGGTCTCGAGCAGCCCGCGTAGCGCGGGCAGCACCTCGCCCGCGGCCGGGTAGTGAAACGCCCCGCGCTCATCGAAGAAGGCGTTGATCACGTCGACGAGCAGGAGCGCGCGACGCGGCGACGAACCGGGCTGGATCAGTGACATCAGCGGCACCTCAGGCAACGGCGACCCCGCCCTCACGCCGGGCGCGGGTGATGGCGACGACGGTGAGCGTAACGACCACGACTAGGTACGGCAGCAGCTGGACGAGCTGAACCGGGATGCCCTGACCCTGCAGCCGCACCTGTGCGGCGTCGAAGAATCCGAACAACAGCGCGGCGGCGGCGGTCGGCCAGGGCCGCGCTGCCCCGAAGTAGAAGGCGGCCAGGGCGATGAAGCCACGGCCGGCGATCATGCCCACCCCGAAGAGGCCCACGATCCCGATCGATAGCTGGGCCCCACCGATGCCGGCCAGGGCGCCAGCGAGCACGGTCGAGAGATCGCGCCAGCGGTGCGCGGAGATCCCCGCCGCACGGGCGGCCTCGAGATCCGAGCCCGCGGCGCGCAGCCGCAGCCCCGGGGTGGTGCGGTACAGGAAAGCCGCGATCAGCGGCACCAGCAGCCAGGCCAGATACGTCACCGGGTCCTTGCCGGACAGGATCGGGCCGATCCATGGGATGTCGTGAACGAACGGGATGTCGATGCGCGGCAGGCGCTGCAGCCCGGCGGGGCGGAAGGTGCCGTACACACCCAGCGCCACCGGCAGCAGGTACCCGATCAAGCCGGCGACGAGCACGTTCAGCCCGAGTCCGGCGATGATTTCGTTGGCGCCAAGGCGGGTGATGACCAGCGAGAAGGGCAGGGCGATGACCGTGCCGGCCAGCGCCGCAGCGAGCACGCCGAGGAACGGGTTGCCGGTCTGCCAGGTCACCAGCACGGCGGCCAGGGCGCCGGCGAGCATGTTGGCCTCGAGGCCGATGTTCACGATCCCGCCCTGCCGGTTGATGAGCCCGCCCATTGCCGCCAGCAGCAGCGGGGTGCTCACCAGCGCGGTGGCGACGAGGGTGTTGTGGAGCACCTCCATCAGCCTGCCTCCCGCAGCCGCCGGGGCCGCAGCCGCGCAACGTCGAGAACGGCGAAGATCATCACCGTCCCGGACAGGACATTGACCAGGTCGAGCGGGATGTCGGTGAACAGCTGCATCATCGCCGAGCCGTTGCTCAGCGCGCCGAAGAAGAGTGCGGCCAGCACGCAGCCGAGCGCGGTGTTGCGACCCAGTAGCGCCGCGGCGATCCCCGTGAAGCCGTAGCCAGGGGAGAAGCGGTCGATGAAGCGGCCGTTCACGCCGAGCACCTGCACCGCCCCGGCGATGCCGGCGATGAGCCCCGAGATGAGCATGGCGACGACGATCACCCGAAAGATGCTGATCCCGCTGGCCGCGGCGAAGCGCGGGCTGGTGCCGCTGACGCGCAGCTCGTAGCCGAGCGCGGTGAAACCGAACACCACACCGAACCCGAGCGCCATACCGAGGGCGAGGACGAAGCCGATCGAGACCTGACTCGGCGGGATGAGTGAGCCGAGGCGTGCTGCCGGGTCGACGAGGGGGCTCATCGAGTTCGCGGTGCCGACCGCCAGGAACGGCCCGTTGACGAGGTACGAGGTGAGATTGATGGCGACGAAGTTAAGCATCAGCGTGGTGACCACCTCGTCGACCCGCCAGCGCGCCCGCAGGAGGCCGGGCAGGAACGACCACGCCGCTCCCGCGAGCCCGGCCGTGCCGAACGCGCCGAGGAGGAGGAGCGGCCCCGGAGCGCCGACGAACGTGAACCCCACCCATGCGGCGGCGAACGCGCCCAGATAGAGACTGCCCTCGACGCCCACGTTGAACACCCCGGCCCGGAAGGCGAGGGCGGTGGCCAGCCCGGTGAAGAGAACCGGCGTCGTCTGGGCCAGGGTGTTGCCGATTGCGATGTGGCCGCCGAACGCCTGTTCCACGAGCAGCGCGTAGGTCACGAGCGGGTCGCGACCGCTGAGCAGCAGAACCAGCGCGCCGGCAAGGAGTGCCGCCCCGAACGGGACAAGGGTCCACAGCGTCCGTTCGAGATGGCCACCGACGACGCGCGGCCGTGCGACCCGCTCGGCGCTGGCATGCACGCTCACGCCGCCGCCCCGCCGGTCTCGACGCCGGTCATGAGCCGGCTCAGGTGGTCGATGTCGACCGCGTCGCGGGCGAACTCGCCCACGATCTGCCCCTCGTAGAGCACGACGATGCGGTCAGCGAGACGGAAGAGCTCGGCGAGCTCCTCGCTGATAAGGAGGATCCCCGTTCCCTCGCCTCGCAAGCGGAGCAGCTGCTCGTGGATGAAGGCGATCCCTTTCACGTCCACGCCACGCGTCGGGTGGGCGGCCAGGACGCAGCGACTGGACGCGTCGATCTCGCGCCCGACGACCAAGCGCTGGGCGTTGCCACCCGATAGCGAGCGCATCGGCGCGTCGGGGCCGGCGGCCACGATTCCGAAGCGCTCGATCAGCCCGCGGGTGAAGGCTCGCACGGAGCCGAGACTGAGGATCCCCGCCCGACTGAGGGGCGGACGGTCGTAACGCAGACAGATCGCCGTCGTCGAGATCGAGCCGGCGAGATCGGCGCCCTCGACGTTGCGGTCCTCGGGGATGTAGGAGATGCCGAGGCGACGCCGGGCACGCACGCCGGAGTGCGTCACGTCGCGGCCGCCGAGGGTGACCCGTCCGGGGCGCGGGCGGCGCATGCCGAGCACGATGTCGATCAGCTCGCGCTGGCCGTTGCCCTCGATGCCGGCGACGCCCACAATCTCCCCGGCGCGGACGGCGAGATCAATGCCGTCCAGCAGCCGGCGTCCGCCGGGTCCATCCACCGCGCAGCCCTCGAGCGCGAGCGCCGCCTCGTCGCGCGGGGGCCTGCGCGCGACGGTGGCACCCTCCCCGGTGGCACGTACGGGTTCGGGTGCCTCTCCGATCATCAGCCGCGCCAGCTGCCCGGCATCGGTCCCTCGGCTCTCGACGGTGGCCACCACCCGGCCCCGGCGCATGACCGTCACCCGCTCGGCGATGGCCAGCACCTCGCGCAGCTTGTGGCTGATGAACAGGATCGTGCGCCCGTCGGCGGCAAGCGAGCGAAGAACAGCGAACAGATCGTCGACCTCGCCGGGGGTGAGGACGGTCGTCGGCTCATCGAAGATGAGGAGCCCCGCGTCGCGGTAGAGGAGGCGCATGATCTCGAGCCGCTGGCGATGGCCGACCGAGAGGCGCTCGACCGGCGCATACCAGTCGATCCGGGTGTGCAGCCGGTCGGCGAGCTCGCCCGCCTGACGGCGGGCGGCCGCCGCGTTGAAGGCGCCCAGGCGCGACGGTTCGCGCCCGAGCACCAGGTTCTCGAGCGCGGTCAGCCCCGAGATGAGCTGCACGTGCTGCTGCACCATGCCGATGCCGTGAGCGATCGCGACCTGCGGTGAGCGCATCTCGACCCGCGCCCCGTTGACCTCGACGCTGCCCGCGTCCGGACGCTCCAGCCCGTAGACGATCCGCATCAGCGTCGTCTTGCCGGCGCCGTTCTCGCCGACGACCGCGTGGATCGTCCCCGCGGCCACCTTGAGGTCGACCCCCTCGTTGGCCACGACGGAGCCAAACCGCTTCGTGATGCCCTCGAGGCGGAGGTGCGCGGCCGCGGGTACTGATCGGCTCGTGATCGCGATGTCAGCGGTCAACCGGCGGCTATTCGGAGAGGAAGTCCGGGTAGCCCTGCTCGATCACGTTCCAGACTTTGATCTGGCCGCTCACGATCTGCTGACGCAGCTCGTCCACCCGGTCGAGGTACTCTTGGGGGACCGACGGGTGGATCGTGCCGAGCTCGACACCGCCGGCCGCCAGATCGAGGTTGACCGTCTCACCGCCGCTCAGCGTGCCCTCGATGGCGCGCTTGACCGATTCGTACACCGCCAGATCGGTGCGCTTGATCATGCTCGTCAGCACCGCGGCGGGCGCAATCGAACTCTGATCGGTGTCGACGCCAATCGCATATACGCCGGCATCCGCAGCCGCCTGGATCACGCCCAGGCCGGCGCCGCCGGCGACCTGGAACACGATGTCGGCGCCCTGCTCGAACATCGCCTCGGCAGCCTGCTGTCCCTTGGCCGCGTCGCCGAAGTCATTCGTGTAGCTGGTCAGGACCTCCACGTCCGGGTCGACGTCGCGGGCGCCCTGGATGAAGCCGACGAGGAACTTGTCGATCCCGGTCGACTTGGTGCCGCCGATGACGCCGATTACCTTTTCGGGATTGATCCCCGGGATTGCGGTGTCGCTGGTCACCAGTGCCGCCAGCGCCCCGGCGAGGTACGAGCCCTCGTGCTCGGCGAACACGAAGCTGGTGACGTTGTCGCCGTTCACCGGAAAGTTCATGAACGTCCACCGCGTGTCAGCGAACTCTGGGGCGATGACGGTGAGCGCCTCCGCAGTGCTCCACTCGAGGTCGATCACGACATCGAAGTCGGCCGTTCCGGCCTGCCGCAGCACCGCCTCGCCCTGACTCACGATGTCGGGCGACTCGACCCGCTGGGCTTCGATCCCGAACTCCTGCTCGGCCCGGGTGAGGCCTTCATTGGCGAGGTCGTTGTAGCTCTGATCGCCGAGGCCGCCCTGGGCGATGATCATCGCCACCCGCAGCGCAGCTGCCGAGGTGGCCCCCGGCGTCTCTCCGCCTGCCTGCGTCGGCGCCGGGCTAGGTGCCGGCTGCCCGCAGGCGGCGAGCACGAGCACCAGCAGGGCGAGGAACGCAGATAGTCGGACGCGAAGCATGGGGGTTTCTCCTTTCACACGGTGGCGGCCGGCTGGGCGCGCCGCTCGAGCTGGATGACGTAGTCGTACTTGTCCCCGAGGTAGACGGCTCGCACGGTCTCAATCAGCCGACCGGCGGCGTTGTGCGTCAGGCGCAGGACGCTCATCACCGGCGTCCCGGGGCTCACCCCGAGAAGCTGCGCCTCGGGTCGGGCCGCGCCGCGCGCGGCCAGGTGCTCCTCGGCCCATGCGACCGGCTGTCCGCCGATCGCCAGGGCGCGGTAGAAGCTGAACCCCGGATCGCTGAGCTGCTCGCGGGTCAGGCCGATCGCATCGGCAACGTCGCCCGGCGTGGCCGTGGTGTGAACGCCGATCGGCACGTCGTTCGCCACGCGCACCCGGACGAAGCGCACCACCTCCGACGTCTCGCCGAAGACCTCGAGTTCGGGCTCGTCGGGTGATACGCGTTCGACGCTCCTTCCCGCTCGGAGCCGGTCGAAGCGGACGAGACGCGAGACGGAGCGCAACCCCTGGGCGGCGATGTGCTCGCTGAACGAGGTGAGCTCGGGCAAGGCGCGCCGCAGGCGCGGCAGCGCCACGAAGGTTCCCTTGCCCTGATGCCGCTCGACGACGCCCTCGCTCTCGAGGCGCGCCAGGGTGTGGCGGATCGTGGCCCGGCTCACCCCGAATGCGGCCAGCAGCTCGCTCTCCGACGGCAGCGCGTCGCCGGGCTGCAGTCCGCGCTCCTCGACGAGCGCCAGGATGCGCCCGCGGATCTGCAGGTAAAGCGGAATCCCGCTGCCGCGCTCGATGTCCGCGCTGAGTGTCATGCCTGCCTCCGGAGCCGCCGATCCGAGCCTCGCCGGGCCCTGGTTACTCCAATATTACATCTTGTACGGATGAGCGTACAAGTGCTAGTGTTCGGCATCCGCCACTTGGGGGGCGTAAGGAGGGTCCTGCATGCGGTTCGAGTTCGGGGCACGTCAGATCGCGATCATCGCGCTGTCGACCGCGCTGTACGCGGTCCTCAACTGGTTCTCGGCAGCCTTCCAGGTCGTGCCGGGCGCCTCGCTCATCTTCCCGGCGACGGCCATCGCGATCGTGATGACCATGTGGTTCGGGTTCTGGGGCGCGCTGGGCGCCTACTTCGGGACCATCATCGGTAACTTCGCGTGGGGCACCGCGCTCCAGGTGGGAATCACCGGCGGCGTGCACGACATGCTCGAGGGCATGATCGTGGCGGCGCCGTTCTTCATCTGGGCGTTACGTCGGGATCTCCCCAACATCTCGACGTTTGCGATCTACGTCGTCCTGGCCGCCATCGGCACCGGCGCCAACGCGCTGCTCGGCAACCTCAACTACGTCCTGTGGGGCGTCTACCCGCTCGACGCTGTCGTGGCCGGCGTCTGGCCGTGGTGGCTCGCCGATTTCGTGGCGGCGATCGTGCTCGGCATCCCGCTGCTGCGGTTCCTCACGCCCTTCGTACAGCGCACCGGGCTGTACCACGAACACTTCTTCGCACGCAGCACCGAGCACGAGGCCGTGTGACGGTCGTCGCGTGCGCCTGATCCGAAGCGCCGGGCGATCCTCAACCGCCCGGCGCTTCACGATGTTTCTCGCGCCGTGACCATCGCCTCCTTCTACGTTCCGCGGCGCTCGCGCTATCGGCGGCTCGCCGCGCCGACCAAGCTCATCGTGCCGGTGGTGGTGATGACCGCCGCCTTCCTCATCGGTCAGCCCATCCTCAACGCCGCGCTGGTGGTCCTCGTCGCGGCGCTCCTGCGCCTCGCCGCCATCCCCGCCGGGGTCGTGCGCACCTTCGCGGCGGTGCTCAGGACCCTGATCCCGGTCATCACCGTAGGCTGGACGGTCTTCTTCCGCTCCGGCGAGGTGCTCTTCAGCATCGGTCCGCTCGAGGTCACCAGCGGTGGCCTGTACCGGGCGATCGCCACCGATCTGCGCTTCGCGGCAATCGTCCTGACGGTGCCCCTGATCCTGGCCGCCATGCCCCAGCAGGATCTGGTGGCCGCTCTGCGCTGGCTGCGCCTGCCCTACATCGTCTGCTTCATCGTGGCGCTCTCGCTGCGCACCATTCCGACCCTCGAACGCGACGTGACGCTGATCCGCGATGCGCAGCGCTCCCGGGGCGTGGAACTCGATCACGGCGGCCTGCGGACCAAGCTGCGCGGCCTCGCCTCGGTAGTGCTGCCGCTGATGACGGTCTCCATCGGTCGCCTCGAGGTGATGAGCCGGGTCATCGAGAGTCGCGGCGTGACCAGTCGGCGGCCGTGCCGCACCTTCTATCGCCGACCGACGCCAACGGGCGTCGACTGGGCGATCATGCTCGGCAGCCTCGGTGCGCTGCTCGCGCTCTTCCTCGTTGGGCTCACCACCTTCGGGCAGGCGGTGCTGCGGTGAACGGGCCAGCCGCGGAGGCGATCCGCCTGACCGATGTTCGCTTCCGCTACCGCGGAGTGCAGCTGCGGGCGCTCAACGGGGTGAGCCTGACCGTCGGGCAGGGCGAGTTCCTCGGCATCGTGGGGCCCTCCGGCGCGGGCAAGTCGACGCTAGCCCTGGTGATGAGCGGACAGATCCCGGCCTTCGTGGAGGGACCCTTTGACGGCGAGGCGCTCCTGTTCGGCCGTACCACGCGCGGGATGCGCTCCGCCGACCTCGCCGAGACGGCGGGGATGGTCTACCAGGATCCGGAGGCCCAGCTGTACGGGCTGACCGTGGAGGAGGAGCTGGTGCTGGGACTGGAGAACCGCTGCCTGCCACCCGACGAGATCCGGCGCCGGGTGGAGTGGGTCCTGGCCGTCACGGGCCTGCACGAGGTCCTCGAGAAGTCGCCCTACGCACTCTCGGGCGGCCAGAAGCAGCGCGTCGTCATCGCCGGCGTGCTCGCCCTCCGGCCGCGGATCCTGGTCCTTGACGAGCCGACCTCCGCACTCGATCCGCGCGGCAAGACCGCGCTGTACGAGCTGCTCGGCAACCTGAGCGCTGAGGGCGTCACGGTGGTCATCGTGGAGCACGACATCGAGCGCCTCGTGCGCCACGCCGATCGCG
Source organism: Anaerolinea sp. (assembly GCA_013822395.1). Classification (GTDB taxonomy): domain Bacteria; phylum Chloroflexota; class Limnocylindria; order Limnocylindrales; family CSP1-4; genus UBA5189. The sequence continues at coordinate 51,074 of PNKK01000002.1, forward strand.
TGTGCTGGCTTGAGGCCGGTCGCATCGCCGCGCTCGGGACACCCGAGGAGGTGTTCGGCCGGCCGGCGGAAAGCGGGACCGGCCTGTTGCGCATGCCGCAGGTCGCGCAGCTCACCCATCGCCTTGGCCTGCCGGCTCCCTGGCCGATCACGGTCGATCAGGCGGAGGCCGTCCTTCGACCGATGCTCGAGGCGACGCCACGATGAGCCAGGGCGAGCTGCGGCTCGAGGGCGTCCACTTCGCCTACCCCGACGGCACGGTCGCGCTGCGTGGCATTTCGCTGAACATCGGGCGCGGCGAGTTCGTTGCTCTTCTCGGGCCGAATGGGTCGGGCAAGACGACCCTTAGCCGTCTCCTCAACGGCCTGCTCCGTCCGACCCAGGGAAGCGTGCTGATCGACGGTGTCGACACCCGCCGGCGGAGCGTCGCCGAGCTCGCCCTCCGCGTCGGGTACCTGTTTCAGAACCCCAACCACCAGCTCGTCAGCGCCACCGTGCGCGGCGAGATCGCGGTCGGGCCGCGCGCCCGCGCGCTGTCTGCCGCCGAGCTCGCGACCCGGGTCACCTGGGCGGCCGAACTGCTCGACATCGTCCAGCTCCTCGACGAGCACCCGTTACTGCTGACCCTAGCACAGAGGCAGCGGGTGGCCATCGCCTCGCTCATCGCGCTCGGGCCGCTAGCCCTGGTGCTCGATGAGCCAACCACCGCGCTCGACGCACGCGAGCGCCTGGCGGTCATGGAGCTCCTGCGTCAGATCCACGCCACCGGGCACACCATCCTGTTGGTGACGCACGAAATGGACCTCGCCGGCGAATTCGCGCAGCGCTGCCTAGCGCTGTCCGACGGCGAGCTCATCTTTGACGGGGAGCCTGCCATGCTCTTCGGCGACGACGAGACGCTGCGCCGGGCCAGCCTCGAGCCGCCCCAGGTGGCGCAGCTCGCGCGGCGCCTGCAGGCGCCACAGCCCTGGCTGAGCGTCGAGGAGGCCGTGCAGGCGCTCCAGGTCCACATGTGTCGATGAGACCGAGCCGGTCTGACGCCCCCGAACTCAGGTCAGCCTCGCGGAGGCCCGGCTTCCAGCGCCCGCTCGATCGCCGTGGCGGGCTCGCCTGCCGCGAACGACTCGAGCCACCACGTGGCACCGGCCTCGGCCATCGACGCCACCGCCGCCCCGCGTCGCGCGGCGGGCAGGTCGTGGAGGCGGCCCATGACCGCCACATCGAAGGGCTCCGGCCGCCCGGCCGCCTCGCGTCCGGCATGGACCGCGGCGACGACCTGCCGCACGTCCGCCGCCGGCAGCAGACCCTCTGCGGCAATCGGCACCACCCCGTCCCAACGGGCGGCGCGCGCCAGCGCCCGGCGATACGGCCAGACACCCGCGATCCAGATGGGAATCCGGGGCCGCTGCATCGGAGCAGGCAGGAAGCGGACGCCATCGACGTGGTAGTGACGGCCGTCGAAGCTCACCGGTTCGCCACTCCACAGCCGGGCCAGCAGATCGAGCCCCTCGTCGAGCATGGTGGCGCGGACCTTGTCGTCGAGCTCCTCCCCGAAAGCCGACAGCTCGCGATACCAGTCTCCCCCGAGTCCGGCGCCGAAGATGAGCCTGCCGCCCGAGAGGTGATCGAGGGTGGCCGTGGCGCGAGCCACGTCCCAAGGCCGTCGTCGGGGCAGCGGGGTGACCAGCGGCCCGAATCGCATGCGTCGGGTCGCCAAGGCGACGGCCGCCAGCGTCACCCACGGGTCGGCGAGCGGCTCGTCGGTCTCCCAGAGGAGGTTGTCCCAGGTGAACCAGCCGTGCCAGCCGGCCTGCTCAGCGAGGTGGGCGAGGTCGGTCACGCGCCGGGGGTCCCCGAGGGTGCCGAAGTTTGGAGCGTAGATCGCGAAGCGCAGCTGCGGAGAGGCGGCAGTCATCAGTGGCTAATGTTGAGGGACGAGCGACGGGAGCGCGAGCCTTCGCGGCGCGCGACGCACATCCGGCTAGAAGGAAGAAGTGATGCAGGTTCGCGGACTGGTCTGGATGGGCACGACGACCAGGCACTTCGACGAGACGGTCCGCTTCTTCCGCGGGGTCATGGGGCTGGCAGTAGTGGTGGAGGAGCCCGGCTTCGTGGCGCTTGAGCTTCGGGACACCTCACTGGTCGAGGTCTTCGCGCCCGACTCGCCCCATGCCAAGCATCACGAGGGACGGCCGGTGGTGGGCTTCTTGGTAGATGATGTCGCGGCGGCCCGCACCGAACTCGCCGCTGCGGGCGTCGAGCTCATCGGTGAGATCGAGGTATCCGAGGACTTCTCCTGGCAGTACTTCCGCGGCCCGGACGGCAATCTCTACGAGGTCACGTGCGGTCCATACCGACGATGATGTCTTGTCGTTCCGACCAGAGACTGTGGCTCGGTCGTCCATTCCTGATCCCACGCGATGGTTGCGCTCGAAGCCAGCGCTCGAGCGTCCTTCGGTGTGCTTCCGTGATCGGTGGCCTCTCGTGTGGTGACCCCACCAAATCGTCTCAGTTATCCGCTGTGGCGCTCGAGCGCTTGCCAGTCCAAGCGCCAGCGGGATGTTCAGTGACCTCGATGGCTTCAGCGGCGCTCAACAGCCATCTCGCGTACCAGGCCATCGACCGCCCGGAGCCGGTGGGCGAAGCTCGAGGAGCCGTGCGTACGTGTCCGGTCGCCGCCCGCGCAGGTAGGACTCGGCCCCCCCCCGGAGGCCTCGACCTCGGCGTCGGAGAGCTCGGCGATGGCGAGCCGCGACTGCCCGTATCCGGCCGAGACGAGGCTCCCGGCCAGCCCAGCGATCCCGCTCCCGCCGAAGAACGTCACGGTTGGCCGGCGGTCGACCGTGTTTGCAAGCGCAACGTAGACGTTGTTCTCGATCGCCCGGCTCACGAGGTTTGCCGCCTGTTGTGCGCGGAACGGCTCCATGTCGGCCGACGGGACGGCGATGAGCCGTGCTCCACCGAGGGCGAGGAGCCGAACCGCCTCTGGGTACTCGATGTCGGCGCAGATCGCGACGCCGACAGGCAGCGGCGGCCGGTCGACCCGGAACCGGAGCGCGAAGACCGGGTACGCGTCGCCCGCTGTGAACACATTGCGCTCGGCCCCGTAGAGGTGGGTCTTCCGATAGACCCCGGCGAGCCGCCCGTCGCGTTCGATGACGAGTGCCGAGTTGTACGGCCGGCCTGGGTTGGTGGGGTTCGCCTCGATGAACCCGGCGACACCGGTGACGCGCCGCGAGGGCCCGGAGCGCCGAGGCCGACTGGTCGTCCGCAGCCCCGGCCGTCGCGAGGCCGTCCCGCCGAACCGTGTAACCCTGGAGAAAACACTCCGGGAAGACAACGAGGTCTGCGCCGCGGCCGGCCGCCCGGCGAAGATACCGGCGAGCGAGAGCGAGATTCGCGGCCACGTCACCGACCCGCGCCCCGACCTGGGCGACGGCGACCTTCAGCCCGTCGAGGACCGGCGGAGCGGACGCTCCTCTCATCGGAACCCCCACGGTCGGGACCGGTCAGCGGCCGTGGCCGACCTCCTCCGGGAGCTCGTACCAAGCGACCTTGTCGCCGACCTTTGCCCGGAGTCTCCAGCGGGTCGACTTCGGCGCAGCGTCGATCGCGGTTCGGAGGGCGGCGATCTGAGCGTGGAGGTCGAAGCGCGGTGGTCGGCCGGTGTCGAGGTCGTCGTCCCCCAGCTCCACATCCACGTAGAGGTCGAGCTTGTCGAGGTTCTCGGTGATCGTTCGCCACCAGCCCCAGTCGGTCGAGGTGTGGGCGACGATCCGCGGGAGGCTGATGCCACCCCGGTCGTCAACCGCGAGCGGGTACGCCTGAAGCAGGATGAGGACGTCGAGGGCGTCCTTGCGGTTGATCCTCACGATCTGGAGCTTGGACATCAGGAGCTCGGCGAGCGGGAGCGTCGGCTGGTCAACTGAGAGCCGACTGGCAAACTCGAACTGGTGGCACATCTCCAGCCGGTCGACGAGGATATCGACCGGGCGTGCCCAGGCCGGGTCAGTGAAGTAGAGCTGCTTGTGGCCAAAGGCCGCGTTGTACTGCCTGTCCGGGACGTAACCGTCGGCGATGAGGAGCGCCGAGAGCGCCTTCCGGTCATTCGAGCGGGTGGCAAGGTCGATGTCGCGACCGGACCGGTCGATCCGGGCAGTCCATTCCGGGGCGCGGGCGTGGAACGCGAGGCCGCCCATCAGCCGGACCTGGAACCCAGCTCCGTCTGCAAGGCCGATGATCCGGAGCGCCTCCGCGAGCGGATCCTCGAGCGTCCGGTCGGCCATAACAATCACGCCCTCGCTTCCTCTGCGAGACAGTCCGTCGCCGCGCGGCTAGATCCCATCGCGAAGTCGGGACCGCACCCGCTCCCCACCCGTGGCCATGCCACCCAGGAGGTGCATGATCATATAGCCGGCGAGCCGGAGCGAGATCATCGCGGGGTTGTCGTAGGCTGGAATCAGTTCGACGATGTCGAGGACCGCAGGCCTTCGAGCCCCGATGAGCTCGCAGGCGCGGAGGATTTCGTGGGCGGTCAGGCCACCCGGTTCGGGAGCATCGGTGCCCGGCATCGCCGACGCGTCGACGACGTCGCTATCGAGGCTGCAATAGAACGTGTCCGTCCCGTCGGTAACGATGTCGAGCGCCTCGTTGACGACCTCCCTGATCCCACGCTCCTCGATCTCGATCATCCGGTAGACCCGGATCCCGTGCTTCTCGGCAAAGTCCCACTGCTCTGGGGGATTCAGCGCACCTCGAGCGCCCACGATGGCGACGTTCTTCGGGTCAACATTGCGGAGCTCGATCATCCGCGCGACATGCGACCAGTTTGTGAACCGCTCGCCCGCGAAGTTCGGCTGACAGTCGATGTGCGCATCGAAGTGGATGTAGCCGAACTTGCCCGACACGCGCTTCGACAGGGCGGCCCCGATCGGAATCGGTATGGAGTGGTCGCCGCCGATGCAGATCGGGATCGCATCCGCCTGGAGGATCTGGTCAACGTACTTCTCGATGTATGACCGCGACCGAGCGGCATCGGCCGGGATCATCGGAACGTCACCGACATCCGCGATGTGAAACTCGTCGAAGACGTTGATGTCGAAGTCACCGAGGTACGGCAGGAACATCTCCGAGACGTACCGCAACGCGCGCGGAGCGTGGCTCGACCCGGAGCGGTAGACGGTCGCCTGGTCGAATGGCACGCCCAGGAAGACGGCCTTCGCGCCCAGGTCGCGGATGGTCTCGGTCCGGCATGGGACCCACGGGGCGCCCATGAAGGACGGGAGGGTCGACTGTGGCAGTCCCGGCCCTTCCCAACCATCAGGCCCGAGCGCATACGGCTTCCGAGCGGCCATCGCGAAGACTCCTTTCCTTGAACGGCTACCTGCCCGCAGCCCCGGAGGCGGCCGCATCCGATTGCGCGTACGGCTCAACGAGGGAGCGATACACCTCTGGTCGGCGTCGGGTCAGGTATGACAGGGCTGGGTCGCCGGACCTGGCCGGCTCGATGTCGGCAATGAGCAACTCCTCCTGAGATCCGGCCTGCGCGACGATGCGTCCGCGTTGATCGGCGATGAGACTCCGGCCGAAATACGTCCAGTCGCCCTCGCGACCGACGCGATTGGCGACGATCACCGGACACTCGTTCTCAAGGGCGCGCGTCGCAAAGACAAGGTCCTGGTCGGCCTGGTAGGGGGTCATGTTGGTCGATGGCACGACGATCAGCTCTGCTCCCGCCAGACGGGTGATCCGCGGGATCTCCGGGAATTCCCCGTCGTAGCAGATCGTCACTCCGACGCGGACGCCGTCGATCGTTCCAACGGCGGGCCGGTCCCCGGTCAGCCACCAGCTGCGCTCTTCGCCGAACAGATGGATCTTCCGATAGACGGCCCGGGATCCGTCGGGTGCCAGCGCGAGCACCGCATTCGCCAGCGCCGGCCTGCCCCCTGCCCAGGATGGCTCGCTGGGGACAGGCAGCGGTCCGCCGACCACGATCCCGAGGCGCCAATTGGCGGCGGCCTGGGCGAGGGCGGGCAGCGCCGTCGCCTCCATTGCGGCGGCCATCTGCGCTCGGAGCTCTGCGTCACGAAGCGTCCAGCCTGTGAGACCCATTTCCGGGGTCACGAACAGGTCGGCTCCGGCAGCCGCCGCTCGATCGACCCCGGCGAGGATCGATGCCAGGTTCGGCTCCAACGCCCCGAGCACCGGCGCGAACTGGAAGACTGCAATCCGCATCCTGCCCCTCGCTGACGGACCCTGGGTCAGTAACCCCAGCGGATCGGCAGGTCCTCGGTGAGGATCTCCACGGTGCCGTCGCGATTGACGACGACCATGTCCTCGAAGCCAGCGGCATGACCGTTCTTGCCGACCTGGATCTCGATCGACCAGACCGTTCCCGCAACGACCGGCACGTTCTCATCGGGCGTATTTCGAGCGAGCCAGGGGTCATCGAAAGCGTGGCCGTCCTGGTGGCCGAAGCACGGGAAGCTGGTGTTGAATGCGACTTCGTCGGTGAAGCCGTTGGCGATGAGGTAGCCCTTGCCGACGTCGAAGAGCTCGCCTGCGGTGATCCCGGGCCTCATCGCCGCGATGACCGCGCGCACGCAGCCCGCGGCGCCGTCGATGACCTCCTTTTGCCACTCCTCCGGCCGGTCGCCGGCCACCCTGGTCCGGACGATGTCGTAGATGTACCCGTTGGCGTAGCCGTAGTTGTCCGGGTGGACGATGTCGCCGGGACGGTAGGGCGTGGCCGCGTCCCAGCTCGGCAGGCGCCCGTACTGAAAGTGGCCGGAGCACCCGCCGGAGGCCAGCGGGATGTCCCACTGGGCGACCCCGGGCATCCTCGCGCCGAGGGACAGACCCGCCGCCGCGAGATCGCCGTCGGTGTTCCCCGGAACGATCTGCTCCATCATCGCGCGGGTGATCGCCGTGCCCACCTTCGCCGAGTAGCGCAGCATCTCGATCTCGGCGTCGCTCTTGTGCATCCGCAGGCCCATGACGAGGTCGTCGGCATCGCACAGGTTCGCCTTCGGCAGTTCCGCGGCGAGGACTCGATAGGCAGACGCCGGCATCGCCTCGAGCCCGACGACCCCGATGTCGCCCTCATCGAGCCCGTGCCGTCGCACGACCTCGATGAGGCCCCGGTAGAGGTTCCGGTCGACGTGGACGGCGTCGACGTGGACGAGATCCGAGCGCCAGTCCGTGATCTCGGTCACGAGCTCCGATGCGCCGTCCGCCGTGACCACGACGACGGAATGGCTACGACCCGTCCACAGCGGGGGCTTGTCGTTGATCCACGGGAACGGCCCGTAGTGATTCGTGAGGTAGAGGACATCCCCGAAGTTGTCGTAGGTTGCTCCGCCGCGCGACCAGACGATGAGGCCGCGATAGCCGAGTTCCCGCGCCCTGGCCGCGGCCCGCGCCCGGCGCTCCGCGAATTCCGCGGGAGGGATCTTCGGCTGGACGTCGGCCTCGCTCATCTCATCGTCCTCCTCGCCGCGCACGAGCTGAAGTGCGCTTTCTGAAGCTCAGACGGAACAGTAGCACGTTTCTCGTCGATAAACAAGAAAGCCTTGACGGTATCTAACATTACAGGGTAGTATCTGCAACCGAAAGTAAACTCCATGGAGCAGGTCGACTCGATGCGCGTCGTCTACAGCCCGCGCCATCACCTCCACGATCCCGATTTCGAGGTGACGGGCGGGCGGCGGATCGCAGGCTACGAGGTGGCAGCGCGCGTCGAATCCATCCGGCACGCGCTTGAAAGTGACCCCGACTTCTCATTCGAGGCACCCGGCACGTTCGGGATTGGCCCGATCCGGGCAGTGCACGACGCCGGACTGATCGCGTATCTCGAGAGCGCGTGGCAGGACTGGCGAGCACGAGGGACAGGAGCTTCGGCGATCATGCCTGATGCGTTCCTCCACCCCGGAGCAAGGGCTGGGATGGGCGACGCACCGGCGCCGAGCTCGCCGTGCGGCCAAGCAGGCTACTACTGCTTTGACACCGCGACACCGATCGTCCCGGGCACCTATGAGGTCACGCGGGTCGCGTGTGACGCCGCACTCACGGCAGCGGACGGGGTGCTGAGTGGTGAGCGCAGTGTCTATGCGCTCACCCGCCCCCCGGGGCATCACTCGGCTCGCGCTGTGTTCGGCGGTTACTGCTACCTCAATCAGGCGGCGGTTGCGGTGGAGTGGCTCGCCGGGCGAACGCACGACCGCATCGCCGTGCTCGATGTCGACTACCACCACGGCAACGGCACCCAGCAGATCTTCTACGATCGCGAGGACGTCCTGTACACGAGCATCCACGCCGACCCCTCGCGGACGTTCCCGTACTTCGCCGGGCATGCCAGCGAGACGGGAGCGGGCGCGGGAACAGGGACGACGTTCAACCAGCCGATGCCAGCGGGCACGAACGACGCCCAGTACCTCGAGGCGATCGAGCGCACGCTCACTCGGATCGAAGCGTTCCGGCCAGCGGTCGTCGTCGTGAGCCTTGGGTTCGACACGTACGGACAGGATCCGATCGGCGACTTCGCCCTGACCACGCCCGTCTACCATGAGATCGGCCGTCGCGCCGGGGCACTCGACCTTCCGCTCGTGATCATCCAGGAAGGCGGCTACGACGTCGCGAACCTCGGGCGAAACGCCCGCGAGTGGCTTCGAGGGTCCGCGGGACTCGCGCCGGCCTTCGCCGCCGAGGACGGCGTGAAGGCGATCGGCTCGTGAGCGCTGACGGTCGCGTCCTTGACGACGTCGATTCGACCGACCTCGCGATCATCCGACTCCTGCAGGAGCAGGGCCGGACCACGAACGCCCACATCGCCCGGGTCCTCGGCGTCTCCGAGCCGACCGTCCGCAAGCGCATCGACCGGCTCACCGTGGACGGGATCATCAAGGTCGTCGCGGTGCTCAACCCCGGCAAGACCGGCTATCGCACCGACGTCATCATCGGAATTCGCGTCGAGCCCGGCAGCCTCCTCTCCGTGGGCGAGGCCCTCTCGAGACGTGATGAGGTCGTCTATCTCGGGTACACGACAGGCCGGCACGACATCCTCGTCGAGATGCTCTTCCGCGACAACGAAGCGCTCTTCGAATTCCTTGACGAGCGCCTCCCGGCGCTCGGCTCGATCGTGAGCACCGAGACCTACCACGTGCTTCGAACGGGGAGGATCAACTACGACTGGAAGCTCCCGGCCGACCTCGCAGGGAACGCGACAAAGGCCGGACGGTCCGCGGCTCGGCTCCAGGAAGGGGTCGCCACCGCCAGTTCAAGCAGGGGCGAGACAGCGGCGTCGCCGCTGGGACCAGCAGAGGAGGAGTGACGTGAGCGGGAGTTCGGTCCCGGGCCAGGCGCCGGGCGGCAACGAGCGGTTCTTCACACGACAAGCGACCGGCCTCGTGCGCGAGGTCTCCTGGGTAGATGCGGCGATCTACAACCTGATCTGGTCGTCGGTCCCCTTGTCGATCGCTTTCATTCTCGCGTTCGGTCCAGCGTTCTATGTCGGCGGCGACCTGATGATCGCGACGGTCTTCGCATTCGTCCTGGCTCTCCCCTGCGCCGTCCTCTACGCAGTCCTGAGCGCCGCCATACCGCGCTCCGGAGGCGACTACACCTGGGTCAGCCGGACCCTGCATCCTTCGCTCGGATTCGCGAGCAATCTCGCCTTCAGCTTCTGGGCGACGTTCTTCATTGGCATCTACGCGGTCTATCTCGGGTTCTATGGGATCGGCCCGGTCCTCCGAATCGCCGCCGTCTATACCGGCAATAGCGACATCCTGGGCGTCTCGGACTTCTTCTTCAGCACGGGCGGCGTCGTCATCACCGGCGCGATCCTCGTGGTCCTGTCGGCGCTCGTCCTGTCCTTCGGGCGCGGGCTTCGCGGGTTCATGCGCTTCCAGCGCTGGGCGTTCGTCGTCTGGGTCATCGGGTCGGTGCTCCTCCCGATCGTCATCCTCGCGCTGGTTGGCCAGGATACGTTCAAGGCGAACTTCGACAGCTACGCGCAGAAGCTCGGGGGCGCGCCCGAGGCGTACGACGCGTACGTTGCCGGCGGCGCATACGCGGGCGTCGCGATGGACCTCGGAGCGACCTTCCTTACCCTGACGCTCGCTTTCTACACACTCGGATTCATCTTCCAGTCCGCCTACTTCGGCGGTGAGATCAAGCAGGGCAAGCGGAACACGCTGCTGTCAATCCCCGGCGCCCAGCTGATCGCGGTCCTGCTGATCCTCGCCAGCATCGCCGTCTTCCTGCCGAACGCGGGCGCGGGTCTTCTCGCCGGGACCGGGGCGCAGCTATTCGGGACCGACCTCAGCGCGACCGGGTTCACGTTCGCCCCCCTCTACACCGAGCTCGCCGCGATCGCGTCGGGCAACCTGCTGGTCGGATTGTTCATCACGGTCGGAATGCTCCTGCTGTTCATCCTGTTCGTGCCCCAGACGATGATCCTGCTCAGCCGGAACCTTTTCGCGTGGTCGTTCGACCGGCTCATGCCCGACCGGATCGCGGAGGTGAACGAGCGGACACACTCGCCTGTCAATGCGATGATCGTCATCGTCGTGACGAGCCTCATCAGCGTCGCGATCGTCGGGACGAACCCGAACCTGACCTTCATCGTCGGCCTGTTCGGGTTGACGATCACGTACCTCTTCGTATCGGTCGCCGGCATCTTCTTCCCCTACCGGCAGCGCGACACGTTCGAGGCGTCTCCGTACAACGCTCGAGTCGGCGGAGTGCCGGTCATTTCGATCATCGGCGTCCTCAGCCTCATCGGGATGTTCCTGATCTCGTACGTGCTGCTGAGCGACCAGAACTCGGGCACGGCGCTGGCAGTCAACCCAGAGCGCGTCGCACTCGCCCTGGTCGTGCCAATCATCGGGTTCGTGGCTTACTTCATCATCAAGGCCATCCAGAAGACACGCGGGGTCAACATCGATCTCGCCTATCGCGAGATCCCTCCGGAGTGATCTCGCACTCCTCGCGAAGACCGCACGGGCTCCCGACCGGAGGCCCGCGCAGTTCGGTCGGGGTCGATTAGCACAGCCGTCCGTCTTCGGAGTCGATCATGCCGTTCTGGAACCGCTCTTCGACACGGCGCTACAGCCTGTTCTACGTCGCGGATCTCCACGGGTCGGAGAAGTGTTTCCGCAAGTTCGTGAACGCCGGGAAGTTCTACCGGGTAGACGCGCTCATCCTCGGCGGCGACGTCACGGGCAAGGCGCTCGTGCCCCTCGTGCGCCTCGAAGACGGATCGTACGAGGCGCGATTCCTCGGCCGAACGGAGATCGCCCGTGACGAGAAGGAGCTCGCGATCGTGGAGGGGCAGATCCGCTTCAATGGCTTTTACCCATTCCGGACCGACGCGGAGGAGCTCGGTCAGATTGCGGCTGATCCTGTCCGTCGCGAGAAGCACTTTCAGGGGGTCATCAGCGCGGCAGTCCGTCATTGGGTGACCCTGGCCGACGAACGACTCGATGGCACAGGGATCGCATGCCTCGTGATGCCCGGCAATGACGATGGCGAATTCGTGGGTGAGATTCTCTCGGAAGGGAGGAACCTCATCAACCCGGAAAGCCGCACGATCGAGCTTGGGCCGTATCAGATGCTCAGCTACGGCTGGTCGAACATCACCCCCTGGAAGAGCCCCCGCGAACTGCCAGAAGATCAGCTCGAGGCACGGATCGAGGCCCTCGCGTCCGACCTCGAATCCGGTCGGCCTGCGATCTACAACCTCCACGTGCCCCCATACGGGACCCGGATCGATGATGCGCCCGAGATCAGGGAGGATCTCTCGCTCGTCGGGGGGTCGAGCGCGACCATGGTGCCGGTCGGGAGCACTGCCGTCCGACGCGTCCTCGAGCGCCGAACCCCGATGCTCGGCCTTCACGGGCATATCCACGAATCGAGGGGGAGCGCCCGGCTGGGCCCGACCGTGTGCCTCAATCCCGGCAGCGACTACAACACAGGGATCCTGAAGGGCGTGATCGTCCGCCTGCGCGGATCGGACGTCGAGGACGTTCAGTTCGTTGCAGCCTGAGCGCAACGACGTCATCTCGAGGCCTATGCCAGGCGCGACTTCCCCAACGGCTCGGGCGTGAGCCCGGCACCATCGGAGGTATCCATGACCTCGTGGCCCCAGTACGACGCCCCGGCCCTCCGCGCCGCCCGTGCCGAGCGGGTCACTGGATTCATGCGCGCGCGTCATCTCGACCACCTCCTGTTGACCGGGTTCGACTCGATCCGATACGCCCTCGATGCCCGATTCCAGATCATCTCCGAGGGCTTCGACTGGTTCGTCGCCATCGTTGACGGATCTGGCGAAGGCGAGGTGTTCGTGCCCTGGGTGGACGAGGACGTCATCGGCCCGGACCCGGACGCGCCCGCGGTCCGGATCGCGCATCCGCTTCCGTCATGGGCGCCCGCGCTTTCGCAGACCGAGTACTGGTCGGAGGCTGTCGCCGCCGCGCTCTCGCGCCTCGGGGCAAGGCGGGTCGGCTTTGACCTAGTGGATGGGACGCTCCTGGAAGCGCTGCGTGGAAGGTGCCCGAAGGTGGAGTTCGTGGGCGTCGCTCGAGACCTGTACGACCTCCGGGCGATCAAGCTCCCGTCCGAAGTCGCGCTCCTGGAGGCCGCATCGACCGTGAACTGCGTGGCCGCCGACGCGGCGATCGATGGTGCGCGTTCCGGGATGACCGACTACGACGTCCTCTCAATCGCGATGGCATCGCTTCAGTCGGCCGGGGTCGAGTACCTCACGCACTCGCTGTGCAACATCCGGCGCGGGACCGGGACCTGGTTCGCCGTGGGCCAAACGCTCCGGGAGGGGGACGCCTACTTCTTCGACATCGGTTGTTACGGCCGGGGCGGGTATGCATCCGACATCGCGCGCGTCGGATTCGTCGGAGAGCCGCCCGCCCGAGTCTCGCAGGCATACCACCATCTCCTGGAGGCTCATCGAGTCGGCGAAGAGGCAGCTCGACCGGGAGTGAGGGTTGCCGACGCGCACGCTGCCATCAACGGATACCTGCACCGCCAGGGGTTCCCGATCACGCCGTACGGGACCGGCCACGGGATCGGGCTCCGGGCGTGCGAGCCGCCGACGATCCACCGCCGCGATCGAACGTCGCGCGACGAGACGCTGATCGAAGGGATGACCATCGCACTTGAGCCAGAGACACAAGTCGAGCTCGACGGAGTCTCGATCCTCCTCAAGGTCGAGGACAACTACGTCGTGGAGTCGAGTGGCCTTCGCCGCCTGACCTCGGCGCCACGGCCCATGCCGACGAGCGCGATCGTATCCTGAGTCCCAAGGCCGGATCGCACGGCCGACCTTCGGCCGGCGTCAGCCGGAATACTCGCTACTCGATCGAGCGGTGTTCTCCTCGGGCGGACGGGCATCGGCGCCCGATCGGCCGGGAATATCGGCGCAGCGACTGCCATGCGCGAGCAGGAATGGACGGGCAGACTGGGACGGGCCGACCTACTCGTCGCGAACCCGCCCGAACGGGCGCGCGCGGATCTCCACCCAGACGCCGTTGCGCATGTAGACGTCCTCGCGAAAGAGATCGATCGCGTCCTGTTCCGACGCGGCACGGACGATCGCCACCGTCGCCGATACGTCGAGGAACGCTCCGACCTCGAGCACGACCCCGGCCGCCTTGAGCGCCTGCATTCGGGCGATGTGCTCGGCTCGGAACGGCGCCCGGGTCTCGGCGGCGTCTGGCGCGTATGTCGCCTGGACGTGCCAGACAGTCTCGATCGGGGTGGGTGCGGTAGGCTCGGGCACGTTCACTCCAGTGGCGGTGGTGCTCACCCACAGGGTACCGGTCCGGTGGTCATCAACTGTCGCCACGTCAACGGTCGCCACGCCGGAACACTGGCACGCCGGAACACTGGCACGCCGGGGGCAACCGTCACGTACGGGCGCCACCCGCGATCATCGTGATGGCGACCGCGGCAAGGACGATCCCCGCCGCGTGCGAGCGCGTGACGCGCTCGCGCAGGATCGTCGCCGCGAGGAGCACCGTCACGACCGGGTAGAGCGACGAGACGACCGCGGCGGTCGCCAGCGCGCCGCGCGCCGCAGTCAGGAACGCCACGTTTCCGATCAGGTCCACCGCCCCGATGCCGATCGCCAGAGCCCATGACGCCCGCGGCAACCGCCAGGCGCGCCGCCCGGCGACGATGACCGCGGCGAAGACGGCGACCTGGACGCCGCGAATGCCGGCCAGCGGCGCGAGCAGGTAGGCGCCATCGACGCGCGAAAGCACGAAGCTGAGAGCCCCGAGCGACAGCCCGGCGAGGATCCCCAGCGGAAGCCCGGACGGACGATTCGAGCCGTGATCCGGGACCGCTGAGACGATGACGACGGCGATGAGGGCCAGGCCCATGCCGCTCAGGGTGACCGCCGACGGGACGCCCTCCAGGGCGATCCCGATGAGCGCCGGCGTCATTGCCGTGAGGATCGCCGCGACGGGTGCCACGATGCCCATCCGGCCGACCGCGAGACCTCGATACAGGGACGACACCCCCGCGCATGCGAGCAGGCCTGCACCGAGCACAAGGGCAAGGTCACGGACGCCCAGGACCGGCTCTGCCCGGACGACGGTGGCCGCCAGCGCGATGAGGAAACCGACGCCCTGGGTCACGACGAGCACTCCGACGACGGGCGACCGCCGGCCGAGCAACCCGCCGCCAAAGTCGGACATGCCCCATGCCGCCGCCGAGGCGAGCGCGAGCAGTACCACGCTGAGCGACTGCGACAAGACGATCTCGGGCATGCGCGACGCGACGAGGGGACGGCGCCGGTCAGGCGACCCCGACGGGCTCCCGGTCCACGGCGCTGGGACCATCGAGGACCCGGACCGCGTCCGCGGCGGCGTCGTACCGCTCCGAGGTCGTCAGGTAGATGACCTGGAAGTCGGCGCTGATGGTACGGAGGAGCTCGAGGGCGCGCTGGGCGCGCTCGTCGTCCAGCGTCACGAACGGGTCGTCGAGCACGAGCGGCGGCCGCCGATCGCCGGTCACGAGCCGCACCAGTCCGATCCGCGCGGCGAGGTAGACGAGGTCCAACGTGCCCTGGCTGAGTGCGCTGACATCCACCCAGTCGTCGCGCTCCGGGGCGAAGACCTCGATCCCGAGCGTCGCGTCGTCGACGCGGACGCGCCGGTACCGGCCGCCGGTGACCTGCTCGAGGTCTCCGACCATGTGCTTCTCCAGGTAGCGGGTGGCGGTGCGCATGGTCGCCCGCTCGGCGGCATCGATCGCCTTGAGCGTGAGGTCATAGACGCGGGCTCGCCGCTGGAGCGTCGCGAGCTGCTCTTGCCAGAGCGCGAACCGCTCGGCCTGGCCGGCGACCTCCTCGGCGTCCACGGTGTTCTGCTCCACCTTCGCCCGGGCGTTCGCCTCCTCGTCCCGTGCCGTCTCGACGGCACGCTCGGCATCCTTGACCTCGACCTCGAGCCGCTCTCGGGCGCGCGGCTCCCTGGCGATCGGGCCAAGCTGCTCCAGGGCGCCGCTCTTCTGGTCGATCTCGAGCGCCGCGGCGTCGCGCAACGACGGCAGGACGTCCGGCGGCTCCCGTCCCACGAGCCCTTCGAGCTGCGCCGAGAGCACGTCGATCTTCGCGACGTGGGCCTCCTCGGCGGCGAGCAGCGCCTCGGCGGCGGCCATGTCCGGCAGGTCGAGGCTGGACAGTTGGTTGGCCATCGCCAGCTCCGCCTCCCGGAGCTCCTGCTCGAGCAGCGATCGGCCGCGCAGCCGCCGATCGATCTCGACGTCCCGGAGCTCCTTCTGGCGTGCAAAGCTGGTGGCCGAGATCCGCTGACGTCGGCCGACGAGCGCCAGCACCAGTCCGACGAGGACGAGCCCGAGCGGGACCCCGAAGCCGCCGGGGAGCGCCAGGACTTCGAACTGGCCGGCGGCTGCGATTGCTGCGCCCGCGACGATGAAGGCGATCGCCGCAATCGCGGTCGGACGCCACGAGCGCGGCTGCGGGACCTCGAGGTCGTACTTGACCTCGACCTCGCCGGACAGGATCGCGCGGAGCTCGCGCATCCGCATGTCCAGTTCGCGGAGCCGGGCGATCACCGACCGCAGGACCGGTAGCGGATCGCGCGCCGGGTGGGCGTCCTGGAGTCTGGCGATCTCGTCCGAGACCTGGACCGCGGTGCGGTAGCGCTCGAATCGCTCCTGGGCTGCGTCGCGGTCGGCGATGAGGCGCTCCGCCTGGCGCGCTTTGTCGAGAAGCGACCGGCGCTCGGTGAGCGCCGCGTCCGCCTCTGCCCGCTGTCCGCGCGCGAAAGCCAGCCGGTCCCGATCCCGCTCCAGCCGCGCGAGTGCGGCCTCGCCCTGCTCCAGGGCCGCGCCCGCCTGCGCCACCGCGGCCTCGGCGACCTTCAGTCGCCCGGGATTCTTCTCGCCGCGCGTGCTCAGCTCATACAGCGCCTTGTCCAGCTTCTTCCGGGCTCGGCTCGTGCCGCGATCGGCGCCGGAGATCGATGCCTGGAGTCGATCTCGCAGGGCGCCCTCGTCCCGGGCAAGGTCGGCCACCTCGTGGTGGCGGACCGACGCGGTTGAACGGAAGAACGCCTCGGTCGGGACGCCGGTGAGCTCGGCGAGCACCTGGTCCGCGAGCGCCGGGTCATTGATGGCCTGGCCGTCGTACTCCATCCGGACGGTGCCCTTCACGCCCCGGAACGCCTTCTCGACGAAGCCGGTGTGGACGCCGTCCTCCTCGTCCTGCTCGAATTCGATCCGCACCACCGGTCTGGCGTCCTCGGCAGCGCCCCATGTTCGGAGCCCCTCGATGTCCGCCGACGCCGACGTGACCCGCCGCGTGAGCCCGAGCTCGACGGCTCGCTGGAGCGTCGTCTTCCCCGACTCGTTGGGGCCACGCACGATCGTGAGGCCGCGAGCCAGCTCGAGGTCGAGGTCCCCGTGCCGACGCAGGTCCTGGAGGCGAAGGCGGGTGATCCTCACAGGGTCACCTCCTCGCCGGCGAGCAGGAGTCGGCCCAGACGGAGCGCGTCCCGCAGCTCGCCGGCCGCCGTTTCGTCGTCCGCAGCTTCCAGCTCCGCCACCTGCGCTTCGACGTCGCGGATGAACGCGCCGAGGACGGTGTCAGGCGGCGGGATCGCGCCCTCCGTGAGCGCGGGTACCGAACGATCCCGGACGCGGACCTTGAGAAATCGACCGCCGATCGCAGCTTCGATCTCCTCCACGTGGAGGTCCAGCTCGTCCGGGCGCACGCCGATGAGCCGGACGTCGAGGACGAGGTCCGGATCGGCGCGGGTCGCGAGCAGGTCGATGAGCGCCGGTTGCGAGGCCACCCCCGCCGCGTCCAGCTCCACCTTCTCGAACCGCGTCCGGCCGACCTGCCGCTCGTCGAGCTCCACCTTCTTCTTCCCGTTGTGCTCGTCGAGCGTCACGAGGAGCACCTTGCCGGCACGATCCTGATCCAGCGCCACCGGCTCCGGGGCACCGGAGTACGCGTATACGGTGGAGCCGGCACGTCCGCGGCTCGTGGAGTGCCAGTGCCCCAACGCCAGGTAGTCCAGGCCGGTCGCGGCGATCTCCTCGGTCGTGACGACGACCTCGTCCCCGTCCGTCTGACCGGGAATCGCGACGGAGCCGTGGACCATCCCGATATGCCACGTCGCGCTGGCATCCCTGCGGACGTCCATGCCCTGGAGGGGCGAGTGCGGCGCACGCTTGGCGGCGAAGACGCGGCCGTGGACGACGACGTCGAGCGCCTCGAGGACAACGGACTCGCGGTCCGGCGTCAGGACGGTGAGCAGGTCAGACCCGACCGCGCCGGCGAGGGCGGGGAGGTCGTACGAGCGGTAGATCGACGCCCGGTCGTACACGTCGTGCGTCCCGGGGATGATGACGGTCCGGATCCGGGCGTCGACGAGCCGGCGCAACTCGCCCACCACGCGCTCCACGGAGCGGCGCGGCTGGACGTTGGAATCGAAGAGATCCCCGGCGACGAGCACCAGGTCGACCGGCTCCGCGAGGGCGAGGTCGATCGTGGCACGGAAGGCCGCGAACTGGCGCTCGCGCTGTGCGGCTGCCTGCTCGCCGAGGTCCGCGTGGCGGGCACCCAGGTGAACATCGGCCGTGTGGAGCACTCGGAGCATTCGGTGTGCCGGCCCTCCAGGTGGATCCCGATTCGAGGAACGCTCCCGGGTGCCCGACCCGTTTCGGGCCGCGGGTGCCACCGGATCGGCGACGCCAGCGAGCCACGGGTCCCGATGAACGAAGCGGCCTCAGTGTATCCGTCCGTCGTCCGGAACTGTCGCCGAGCATTGTGACAGGTCGCCTGCCACAACTGGGCCGCTTCCCCGCGAATCCGGGGCGGCGGGCACCCGGCGGGCCCTCCGGCGATCCGGTGTATCCTCCGACGAACGAACATCGGTGCGCCCCGCCCAAGGGACTCCACATCGGCACCACGGGTTGCGGCCCCGGCTTCATGCCGTCCCCGCGATCTCGTCGTCGATCCTGGCGGAGCGCACCCAGCGGACATCGCGCCTGGGAGGCAAACCCTGTGACCTATGTGGATCGGACGCTCACCTGCGTCGACTGCGGCGTTGGATTCATCCACTCCGCCGACGATCAGAAGTACTACGCCGAGAAGGGGTTCTCCTCGGATCCAAAGCGCTGCGTGAGCTGTCGGGCCAGCCGGCGGGCGGCCCGCGACGGCGGCCCTGACGCCCGCGACCTCGGCGGCCCACGCGGCTACGAGACCGGCGGGAGCCGCGAATACTTCGCGGTCCTCTGTTCCGAATGCGGCAACCAGGCCCAGGTCCCGTTCAAGCCGCGGATGGATCGGCCGGTCTATTGCTCGGACTGCTTCCGGAAGATCCGCCCCGAGTAGGCGGCCCACGACCGCCGGATCGGGACGGCCCCTCGTCCCGGGCTGCCCGTGGTCAGAGCCTGAAGGCCTCTCCGCGCCGGTAGCGCTCCCGGTGCCGCCCGCGCCAGATGGTGACCCTCGCGCGACCGTGGACCTGCCAGACCCCGTCTCGACCCACGACCGCCGTGTCCTCGTCCAGGCCGAGGACGGCCACGCCCCGCGGCGCCTGGAGCGCCATGAGCGCGATGACGGGCTCCGGCCACGCATCGTAGTGCGGTAGAACGGCAAGGCCTCCCACGAGGCCGAGCCCGTCGGGCCACCGGAGCGGCCAGGGCAGACGGCCGCGGCGGAACTCCGGCTGACACTCGGCCAGCACCATCGCACCGGCCGAGCAACCGGCGATCACCGCTCCGCGCTCGTGGGCGTCGCGCAGGGCGGTGCCGACGCGGCTGCCGTCGAGCACGTGCCGGAGGTGGCCGGGCTTGCCGCCTGACACGTAGATGAGGTCAGCCTCGCCGATCGCCTGGGTGGCGCCGTCGTCGCCCGCCTCCTCGCGGGTCCGGACGAGGACCGGCTCTACCTCCGCCCCGAGGGCCGCGAAGTGCTGGACGCCCATGTCCGCCCAGCGCCGGAAGACGGACTCCCCATCCGGGGCGGACGCGGTCGGGAGAATCACGACCCGGGGACGGGCGCGGCCGATCGACGCCAAAAGATCGCGGTCGAAGGCCGCCATCCCCGGCAGGAACTCACCGGCGCCGACGAGCGTCACGGGTCCGGGCACGGCGAGGAGTCTAGCGCCTGTGGCGTTCGGGTCCGCCTCCCCTCTCCACTCGACGGATGACCTCGACGCAGCGCGGGTCGACCGCATCCGTGACGGCAGGTCGCCGACCCCATTGACCTGCGTCGCCGCGGCCGCGCATCATCAGGGCGGGAGGGGCCGCCATGGCCCCGGAAGGAGGAAGCGGTGGGACTGTACGGTGGACGCGCGGGTGCGCAGCTCACGATCACGGATGCGCTGACCACGGGCTACCGGTTTCTCCTGAAACCGGCGTTCTCGATCCCGATCCTCGTCATCGGGGTCGTCATCAACCTGATCGTCATCGCCGCGTTCGTCCCGTTGATCGTGGGACTCGTGGGTGGGGACGTGACCGACGCGACCGTCGCGATCGGCGGGCTCGTGGCGGGACTCTTCGGTGCCGTCATCGCCGCCATTATCGGCGGCATCGTCCTGAACCTGTACGGGCAGATCTGGGCGGTCATGGCCAGCACCGGTGAGCCGCCCACGATCGAGCAGGCCCTGTCGCGGGTTCGCGATCGGTGGATCAGCGTCCTGGGTGCCGGGATCATCGTCGGGGCGATCACGCTCGGCTCCCTCATCGTTGTCGGCAGCGTCGCCGCGGCCCTCGGCGGGATCGGCGTGCTCCTTCTTCTGGTGGGCATCGTCGTGATCATCTACATCGGCATCCGGCTCTCGCTGGCGGGCTGGATCGCAGCCGAGGGAACGAATGCACTGGACAGCGTCAAGTCGTCCTGGGAGATCACGAACCGGAAGATGCTCCTGATCGTCGGCTGGAGCATCGTCATCGCGCTCGTCATCTTCGTCATCACGTTCGTCGTCGGCCTGGCGCTGAATCTCATCCCGTTGGTCGGCCCGGCGCTCACGCAGACGCTCGGGTCGGCGTTCGGCTTCGGCGCGGGCGTGACCCTCTACCGCCGCGTCAAAGACGTCTGAGCGATTCCCATTCCGGTCGGCCCGAGCTCGACCGCCAGGCACCCGACGACCCCGCCGGCGCGGGGTCGTTCGATTCCGGTGCCGTCGGCCGTGGCCCTCGATCTCAGTCGCGGACGCGAAACGGCTCGCCGTGACCCGGGATGACGATGTCGGCCGCGGCGAGGACCCGCTCGCGGCCGCGCTCGAGGGCAGCCTGGTCCCAGGCCAGCGGGTCGACGACCGGGGTCCGGTCGCCGCGCCACCAGAGGTGCGTCAGGGCGTACGTCGCGTCGTCAGCCTCGACGATGAGCGTTGCGTCCTCCTCGGTATGCCCGGGCGTCAGCCAGAGCCGGCTGTGTGGGGCGAAGAGGTGGCCGTCGCCCTCGTGGTCCAGCCAAAGGTCGTCACGATAGCGGGCCCAGAAGTCCACGACCTCGGCGTTCGGAAAGAGCGCGATGTTCATGGTGTGATCGGGGTGGTGATGGCTCAGGAAGACGTGGGTGACGGCCTCGGGTGAAACGCCGAGCGCCGCCAGCGGATCGAGGATCGCCCGGCGCGACGCGACCATCCCGGGGTCGGCCACGATGAGGGCGTCGCCGTCGCGGATCAGGCTGACGGAGCCGCCGACTCGACCGCCGTCGCGGACGTACCCGGCGTGGAGCAGGTGGACGGCGGTCCGCATGACGGGATCGTAGCGCCCGGGAGTCGTGGCGGGCCGTAGGATGCTGCCGATGACTTCCTCGATCCAGATCCCCGATCTCATCCTCCACGGCGGTCGCGTCCGGACGATGAGCCCGGAGGGCACCGTCACCGAAGCCGTCGCGATCGTCGGCGACCGGATCGTCGCGCTCGGCGCGGATCAGGACGTGCTGGCCCGTCGCGGCCTGCGGACCCGGCTGGTGGACCTCCGCGGCCGGTCGGTCGTGCCCGGCTTCACCGACGCCCACACGCACCCTGTCTCGGGCGGGCTCCGCCACGTGGAGTGCGACCTCGACCGATTCGACACGGAGGCCGGCTATCTCGCCGCGGTCGCTGCGTACGCCGCGGCGCATCCGGAGCACGAGTGGATCGTCGGCGACGGCTGGTCGATGGAGACCTTCCCCGGCGGGATCCCGCGGCGCGAGGCGCTCGACGGGGTGGTTCCCGACCGGCCGGTCCTCCTGTCCAACCGGGACGGCCATGGGGCGTGGGTGAACAGCCGCGCCCTGGAGCTCGCCGGGATCACGGCCGGGACGCCGGATCCTCAGCTCGGCCGGATCGAGCGCGACCCCGACGGGACGCCGGTGGGCACGCTCCAGGAGGCGGCGATGTCGCTCGTGGAGCGGCTCATCCCGCCCCACGACGGGGAGACCCTGGAACAGGCGATCCTCGATGCGCAGGCAGAGTTGCACGCCCTCGGAATCGTCGGCTGGCAGGACGCGAACGTCCGTCCGGCGGCGTTGGCCGCGTACCGGGCCGTCGCGGAACGCGGGGCGCTCACCGCGCGCGTGGTGCTTGCGCTCGGGGCCGACGATCTCGATGCCTTCGGCGGGATCGACGGGCTGGTCGCCGTCCGCGAGGCGGTCGCCGCGGCGGCGCGGAAGTCCCCGGCCGGCGCTCCGGGGCCGGCACGGCTGACGGCTTCGGCCGTGAAGTTCTTCGTCGACGGCGTTCTCGAGAACCGGACCGGCGCGTTACTGCAGCCGTACCTGGACACCGACGGGCGCCCAACCGGCGAGACCGGGATCTCGAACCGGGACCCGGGGGAGCTGAACCGGCTGGCCGTCGAGCTCGACGCGCGCGGCTTCCAGCTCCATTACCACGCGATCGGCGACCGGGCCGTCCGCGAGGCGCTCGACGCGATCGAGGCGGCACGACGCTCGAACGGACCGCGAGATGCGCGCCACCACATCGCCCACATCCAGCTCATTCACCCCGACGATCTGCCGCGGTTCGCGGAGCTGGATGCGGTGGCGAACGCCCAGCCGCTGTGGGCCGTCCACGAGGCGCAGATGGACGAGCTCACGATCCCGATCCTCGGGCCGGAGCGGGCGGCGTGGCAGTACCCGTTCGGGTCGCTGCTCCGGGCGGGGGGGCGGCTTGCGTTCGGGTCGGACTGGACCGTGAGCACCGCCGATCCCTTCCCCCAGATCGAAGTCGCCGTCCGGCGAATCTGGCCGGGGAACCGGGACGCCGAGCCATTCCTGCCCTCGGAGCGAATCTCCCTCGAGGAGGCGTTCCGCGCCGCGACGGTCGGCTCGGCGTTCGTGAACCGCCAGGACGAGGCTGGCTGGCTGGGCGTCGGTCGGCTGGCCGATCTCGCGGTGCTGGACCGGGACATCGACGCCCCCGATGGCGGCCCGATCGGCGACACGCGCGTCGTGGCGGCGACGGTCGGCGGCAAGCTCGTGTTCGAGTCGCCAGCCCTCGAGGCCGGCTGAGCGATCGGGTAGGGGGCGGCGTCACACCGCCCCTCCCACACCACCGGACGCGCGGGCCCGCATCCGGCGGTTCGTCAGCGCCCCCCGAGGCGACGAGCTCGATCGCCAAAGCCGACCAGACCGAGCCCGCGTGGAGCAGGTGGACGGTCGTGGTCATCTGGGAACTCCTCCAGGCGGTGGGGCCCCGAGCCGCACCCTCAATGGGACAACGGATCCGGGGAATGAGCGATGGGTCAGCTGAACGTGGCGCGGGCTATCGCACCGGTCCCGGGCCCGGCCCGTGCAACCTCCGACCCATCCGCGCCCCAGATGCCCGAGCGGCCGGCGGCCTGATCGTATCCCCCGCCGGTCGACCCCGCGAAACTGGCGATCGCGACCCAGACCCCGAGGTCGGTGGCGACGCGGCGGGCGCGCGCCTCCGGGACGGCAACGTCGGCGGCCGCCTCGAGGACGCCGGCGACGTAGGCGTCGATCCCCAGGCCGGCCGTGTCCGATGCGTGCTCTGGGATTCCGGTGTCGCGGCAGATCGCGAGGCCCAGGCGCCAACCGTCGACGTCGATGACGGCGGGCCCGTTGCCGGGGCTGAACCGGTCGGCTTCCGCCCCGCCCAGCCACAGCTTGCGGTAGGCCAGGCTGGCGCCCGCGTCATCGATGGCCAGCATCGCGATGTGGGACCGGCCGGCCTCGCCCTCCACGGGAGCGCCGACGAGCGCCAGCGACCCCGTCTCGGCGCAGGCTTCGACGATGGGCGCGATTCTCGGATCGGTGAGGCTGACCGCCGGGGCATCCAGCTCGTAGCCCGTGAGCGAGAGCTCCGGAAAGACCACCACCCGAGCATCCGCCGCGCGAACGATCGCCGCGTGCGTCGCCGCGTTCGCCGCGACGTCGTACGGCACGCACGGCGGCTGGGCAACGGCGATGGTCAGCGGCTCGCGCATCGGCAATCCCCACTCTCGGCGACCGACCGGGCCGGCCCCCGGAGGGTCGATCATAGGCACGTGGAGCCCGCTCGTGACTTGGCGGTCGCTTCAATCCGACGAGGCGGAATCGCGATCCGCGGCAAGGTCGGCGGGGCGGTCGATGTCGGCGATGGTGGCGGCCACGGGATCCAGGCTGAGCCAGACGGGCGCGGGGATCGAGGCGACGACGAGGTCGCGGAGCAGGTCGCGGAGGGAGCGGCCGCCACGATCGAGGATTTCGTCGGCGACCGCGCGGGCGACCCGGGCATCGAGCGCCATCGGCAGCGGCTGGAGCCGCCCGGGGACCTCGAGAACGGCGGCGCCGCGACCCGGTCCGACGGTCACCACGAGGCGATGGAGGACGGCCGGGACCATCCGGGGCATGTCCCCGCCGGCGACGAGGGCCGTGGGTGTTTCGACGTTGGCGAGTGCGGCCACGAGGCCCACGAGCGGGCCGCCGAACGGCTCCGGATCGTGGACGACTCGAACGCGGGTCGCGAGCTCGCCTGGGATCGGCGGTTCGACGCCGGGCGCGGCCACGACCAGGATCCGGCTCGCCACGGTGGCGACGGCCTCGATGGCGTGGTGGAGGAGCGGTCGGCCGTCGAGATCGACCGCCAGCTTGTCCGACCCGAAGCGGGACGAGCGCCCTCCGGCGAGGAGAATCCCGGTGACACCGTCGAGCAGGAATGCACGACGAGCGGGCAGCGGAGCGTCGCGGGGGGTGACGATGGTATCGGCCCGCCGTCCCGCCGTATCGAGACCTGCGCCGCCACATCGCCGATTCATTGCAGCGGGAGCAAAGGGCAGGATCGCCGTTGCATCGAGTGCAACCAACTCCCGATTCCGGACCCGGTCGGCGTCGTTCGTTGCATCGGATGCCAAGAACGGGCGACCGAGGGGCCCGGGGGTGCTCGCCGAATGCCGAACCGAGGGCCATCGTGGCAGCAGATGCAAGAAACCGACGAGTTGCCGGGTGGACGACCGGTCGACCTCGAAGTTGGTTGCACCGGGTGCAACGGCCGGTCGCCGGGCCGGCAACCGGGGGCGGACCGGGGTCACGGGGGACCTCCCGGCTCGCGTGGCGCGCGCGGACCCAGGACGTGGCCTGCCGGGGTTCGAGCCAGGATTCCGCGCCGGTTGAGATCCTCGAGGAGCGGCATGACGACCCGCCGGCTCGTCCCGGTCGCGTCACGGAGCACGGCCGGCGCCAGCGGTCCCCGGCGTGCCAACGCGACGGCCGTGCCCATGAGACGGTCGAACGCCGGCGCGGCCCAGGCCAGGTCGGCCTCAACTCTGACGATCCGCCCCCCATCCGCGAGGACGCGGATCCCCTCCGGTGGGCAGCCGGCGGCCCGAGCGGCATCCGCGAGGTCCGGCGGCGCGGGCACGTCGAGCAGGGCGACGAGGCGGTCCATCGCGGCAGTGAGCGCCGGCGGCGGACCGGCGTCGCGCGCGGGATCGCGGAGGCGGTCGCCATCGCGAACGACCCGGCGGCGCGCCACCAGATCCTCGATGACGACCCCGATCGCGGCATCGACGGCATCGGCGTCCTCACGGCGGATCTGGACGAGGCGCCGAAGTGCCGTCCGGAGCACGGGCCGGAGCGTCGCCAACGGAAGGCCTGACTCGATCGGATGGTCGCGATGGAACGCCTCCACCACCCCCAGGGCCGCGGCCTCCAGGACGTCCCGAACGTCGGGCGCCAGCACGAGACCGTGGCCCATCGTGGGGAGCTCGGTCCGTGGACGTGCCAATGTGACCGTGACGGCCGCGACGGCGCGCTCGGTCACCGCCCCGTGCAGCCCGACGAGCGCGTCGGCGGCCACGTCGACGTCACCCTCGCCGACGGCCGCGGCCAGGGCGGCCAGTCGCTCCGGCGTGGCCCGTCGCCGCACGGCCCCCGAGGCGGGCCGCGGGTCCAGCACGATCAGGCCCGCCGCCACGTCGCCCGGCGAGGGCCGCCGGAGCACCCCCCGATCGCCGCTGAACGTCGCGACCGGCTCCGCGAGGCGGAGGATCGAGCAGACACGGCCATCCGGCAGCTCGACGCCCTCGCGCCCGCGGCGGCCGACCGTCCCGTCCACCTGCGCCGTCCCGAGGTGCAGTCGGACATGCGCACCGTCCGCCGGCGGCCAGCCCCGGCGGCCGTCCCTCGGGCCGGGAGCGCCGAGATCCGCCGGGCGCGACAGCGCCACGAGGAGCCGGCTGGAGGCCGTGATGCCCGGCCCCGACGTGAGAACGGCGCTGCGCGCCAGGCGGTCGAGCTCCACGCCTGCCAGGTTCACCGCTGTCCGGCCGCCCGCCGCGGCTTCGACCGCGCCATGGTGGACCTGGAGGCCCCGAACTCGGACATCGAGCCCGCCCGGCTCGAGCCTGAGGACGTCGCCCGTTCGGATCTCGCCGCCGCGAAGCGACCCGGTCACCACCGCGCCCCGCCCTCGGACGGCGAACGCGCGATCGATCGCGAGTCGCCGCGGTCCCGCCGGGAGCGTCGACGTCCGAACAGCGACGCGATCCCGGAGCCGGATGACCGCGTCGCGAACCGCCGCGATCCCCTCCCCGCTCGTCGCCGAGGCGACGAGGATCGGCCCCCCCGCGAGCGAGGTTCGTGCCAGGAGCTCGGCCACGGTACGTGCGACCTCGGCCGCCCGCTCCTCCCCCGCGACGTCAACCTTCGTCACGACGGCGAGGCCGTCCCGGATTCCCAGCGCGTCGAGGAGCTCGAGGTGCTCCAGCGTCTGCGCCCGCGGTCCATCATCCGCCGCCACGACGAGCATCGCCGCGTCGATCTCGCCCGCGCCGACGAGCATGTTGCCGATCAGCGCGTCGTGACCCGGCACGTCGACGAAGTCGATCGAGGTCCCGTCCTCGAGATCGAGGTGCGCATACCCGACGTCGATCGTCATCCCCCGCCGCTTCTCCTCGGGGAGGCGATCGGCGTCAATCCCGGTCAGGGCGCGCAGGAGCGTCGTCTTACCGTGGTCGATGTGCCCAGCCGTGCCGACGACGACGGTCATCGGCCGCTCAGCGGTCATCGGCGGGTCGGCGTGCGAGGGCGCACGCCACGGCTCCCGCGAGCGCGGCGTCGTCCTCGGGTGGAACCGTCCGGAGGTCGATGACCACTCGATCCCGCTCGATTCGGGCGATCACGCACGGATCGCCGGCGCGAAGGCGGGCGAGGAGATCCGTTGCGGCGCGGCCAGCCGCTGCCCCCAGCGCGACACCTCGGGAAGGCAGCGTCTCGCCCGGAACGGATCCCCCTCCTACGGTCGACTCGAGCTCGATGCCCTCGGCCGATCCCTCGGAGAGCGTGACCAGAAGCGCCTCGGACCGCCGTCGCAGGTCATCGACCGGCGTGGCGAGCATCCGCCAGACGGGGATCTCGGTCATCGCTCGTCCGGCGCGGTAGAGCGCGAGCGTGGCCGCGACCGCCGCGAGGATCGTCTTGTCCGGGCGCATCGCCCGCGCCAGCGGGTCCTTCCGGAGCCGCGCGATCGGATCGTGCCGGCCCACGATCAGCCCGGCCTGCGGGCCGCCGACGAGCTTGTCGCCGGAGAACGTGACGAGGTCCGCCCCGGCTGCGAGCCGCTCGCGTGGGGTCGGCTCGTGGGCGAGGCCCACCCGCTCCGTCGGGAGGAGCGCGCCACTCCCGAGATCGTCGATCACGATCGCGCCGTGCCGATGCGTGACCTCGGCGAGCGCCGCCAGATCCGGCGACTCCACGAAGCCCGCCTGCACGAAGTTCGAGGGATGGACCCGGAGGACGATGCGGATGCGAGCCTTCGGGTCGGCGAGGGCCGCCTCGAAGTCGGCGACGCGGGTCCGGTTCGTGGTTCCGACCTCGACCAGGCGGACGCCGGCTCGGCGCAGGATCTCCGGGATCCGCACGCCGCCGCCGATCTCCACGAGCTCCCCGCGCGAGACGGCCACGCCTCCCCCGCGCCCCGTCAACCCGACGGCGAGGGCGACCGCCGCCGCGTTGTTCGTGACGACGAGGGCATCCTCGGCGCCGGTCAGCGCCACGAGATGATCCTCGGCGGCGCGGTACCTGACGCCGCGGCGTCCGGTGGCCCGGTCCAGCTCGAGGAGGATGGAGCCCTCGGCCGCCCGCCGGGCGGCCTCGCTTGCAGCACGAGGCCACGCGGCCCGACCGAGGTTGGTGTGGATGATCACCCCGGTGGCGTTGATGACCCTCGTGGGGCCCGCGTCCGGCACTCGCCCGGCGCCGACGGACCCATCGAAGGCTTCGAGCGTCGCCACCGTCGCCGCCCCGAGCGCGGCGACGTCCCGCGGCGCCCCCCCGGATGCCAGCCGCGCCCGCTCCCCGTCCACGACCTCGCGTGCGACCGCGAGCACGGCGTCCGGATCCCGGTCGCCGGCGGCCCGTCGCGCCACAGCGAGCACCCGCTCGACGCTCGGCGGCCTCGGCCGGTCGCTCGCGGACACTCGCCCTCCTCGTCTCGATGCTGCTGGCGGGAGCGCATGGGAGTCGAACCCACCGCGCGACGCCGGGCGCCGCGCCACCGGTTTTGAAGACCGGGAGGCCCACCGGGACCCACCCGCTCCCACGATCGTGAAACGGGCTCCCAGGAGCCCCTACGGGACCTGATCGCCCCCCATTCTGCTGCGCGTTCTGCTGCGCGCCAACATCGCCTCCACGCCGCCAGCCACCTCTCGCAGCCGCTCCGCGACGGGGTGGGAGTAGGTGTCCGAGGTGAGGGCGATGGTGGAGTGGCCGAGCATCTGCTTCACGTCCTCCAGACTGTGCCCCGCGGCGAGCATGAGGGTCGCCGCGGTGTGCCGCAGGTCGTGGAAGCGGACACGCGGCAGGCCAAGGCGGTCGAGCGTCGCGTGCCACTCCAGGCTCAGTTCTCGGCGGTGCAGCGGCATCCCCCGCTGGGAGGTGAACACGAGGCCCTCCGGGGCGCCGTTCCGCTCCGCGGCCTGGCGGAGCCGGTGCGCGTGCAGGGCCTCCACCGCAATGGGGGTCAGGGGGATGACGTGGCGCGAGCCGGCCGTCTTGGGCGCCACCAGCCGCCACTCACCCGCGACCCGGGCGAGGGCACGCTCGACCCGCATCGTCGCCCCGTCCAGATCGAGCTCTGTCCAGGCGAGCCCCAGGAGCTCCGACTGTCGCTGGCCGCTGGTGACGGCCAGGGTCCAGAGGGCGTGGAGCCGATCCTCTCGACTGCCCTCGATAAGGGCCGCGGCCTGATCCGCCGTCAGCGTGGAGAGCGAAGGCTTCTCCACCCGTGGGGACCGCGAGAGGGCGGCCACGTTGCGCGCCACGAGGCCGTGGCGCATCGCGTCGTTGAGGGCGTTGCGCAGGACCGCGCGATGGTGAGCCACGGTCCGCGGCGCCGCCTGGAGGGAGCGGAGGTAGTCGTTGACGGCGAACACCGAGAGGGTGGAGAGCCGCTGTCGGCCCAGCTCCGCGGTCAGGTGGCGGACGATAAGGAGGTAGTGCTCGTAGGTCCGGGGCCGCACGGTCGGCCGGATGTCAGCGAGCCACCTCGCGAGGTAGCTGCCAAGGCTGTAGTTGCCCCGCGGGTCGAGCCCGGCGTCGCGCGCCCGAAGCAGCTCGACCAGCTTCGCCTTCGCCTCCTTCTCGGTCGCGGCGTAGGCGGTGCGCCGACCGTAGGGCGTGGACACAGCGGCGACCCAGCACCTCGTCGTCCGCGTCTTGCGCCGGATGGTCCGCCCGTAGATGCTGCCCTCGTGGTGACCGCGCATCGCCGGAGAGTCTACTCCGGGCGAGGAACTCGTCGAGGTCGCGGTCGCTCACGCGCACCGCGCGCCCCAGGCGGTAGTGGGCCAGGTCCCCCGAGGCGCAGCGCGCCCGGACGAACTTGGGGCTCATCCCCAGCCGTCGGGCGGCGTCGGCGACGGTCAGCAGGGTCACGTCCTTGAGATTACCACGAGCAGGAGGCAGAGGCAGTGCGAGCGTATTAGGCTGGCGGGCTACCTCGGGCGGTCATCGTTCGGCGGGTAGACAACCAGGAACCGCGCGCGCTCGATGGTCAGGGTATGCCGCCACGCCCGAGCATGACGGCGGGCCGCGCGCAGGGCGCGCGAATAGGTCACGTTCGACACAACTAGCTCACAGCCGTCCTCACACTCGACCGTGCTGCTTTCGCCCTCGTGCCATCGCCCGAGGTCGCTGCCGCGCGCCGACTTCATGCCCGCGCCATCCACGCCTCATCGTCAAGGAGCCAGTCGTTGACCGCGGCATAGAGGTCGCTGCGGAACAGATCGCCACCGTCAACGGTCGTGAGATCGACCTCGTGATCAAGGCTGCCCCACTCGGCATCTGCATTCGACGCGATCCCAATCCGGGCCGATGTCTGCGACGGCGAGGTGTGTGACGGCTGCGATTGTGACTAGAGGGTGAGGCCGGCGCCCCGGCCTAGTAGTCAGAGGGCAGCATCAGGGTCAACCCGGCCCCGTCGATGACGCCCCAGATAGTCACGAGATCCGCTTGGCATGGCCGGTTCGCGAACAGCACCTTGATGTTCGTCCTCATCCTGTCGCCCGGGTCACCCGAGCGGAAGCAGTAGCTGGCAATCCAGAGCACGTCCCAGAGGCGGCCAGTGTAGTCCTGGAGGCCCTCCATGCCCTCGGGGACTTCGACCTCGCGATTGAGGGCCGCGGTCAGGAGCACCGGCACCTTGAAGCCAGCCTCCTTCGCCATGTGGTCGGGCACCCGGACCAGCAGCCCGTCCCTAACCGCCCGGTCGGCGGTGTGGGCGTAAACGAGTTCGTGGTCCATTGGGCCCTCCGTTCGGGTGTCCCTGATGGACAGGTGCGGGATGACCTCGCCCATCAGATGGCTCCCATCGCGCGGCCCCAGCGCAACGCCAGGGCCATCGTCTCGACTGGACTCACGTCGCCTCAGCCCCTCGACCACCGTGAGCCGAGCCGTCGGCCGGCGGTAGCGGTAGGTCGCGGCCTCGAAGCCCGGCAGGTCGTCCGTCGGGCCGTCCGTGTAGCGGTAGCGGACGCTGCGGATGTTCTCCGCGAGAAGCATCCGGCCGATCGCATCGGGGTCCTCACGCGTGTGGATACTGCGGTAGCCGGCCGATGAGGTCGCGTCTGCCACCACGTAGTAGACGCTCCAGTTGGGGTGAAAGCCCTTCGGTCCATTGACCGCGAGGTCCACGAGCACATCGATGTGGGCACGGCCGACGATGAAAGCGCTCATTCAGCCCTCCTGTCTGTCTGGGCACCGTCGACTAGGCTGTAGTCGCGGTTGCGAAGCCCGCCCACCCGGTAGCGGAGGCTCCGGTACTCGGGGTGGCGGAAGGTCGAGCCATTCTCGAACACCAGCTCGCTCAGCTCGTCGCCGTTGGAGAACGTGAGGGGCTCCGCGAACCGGACCAGCATCCCTGGCCGGAGCTTCGGCTTGGCGGCCTGCCGGGCGAGGTAGGCCCGGCACTCGGCGCGCCACTTGTTGCGGTACTCGTCGTCGGTGGGGGTGAGCAGGGCGAGGATGCGCGCGGGGCACTCGGCGACCGGGCCCATGCTCTCCTCCATCTCCTTGTACGTCACCTGCCCGCCGCCCTGATTGACCATGCACACCCCCGCCCACACCTCGCCCGTGGCGATGGTCTGGACGGCCAGGTAGGCGGTTCCGCCGGACCTCGCGTAGTCCATGACCCGGTAGGTCGGGGTGCGCGGCTCGAAGTCGTGGGGCTCGTCCGGGGCACGATCCGATGGCCCGTAGAGCGCGTCGTACTCGGAGAAGCGGACGCGCGGGTGCGACTCCTGGTGCCAGCCGCACGACGCGCAGCCCAGCGGGTCGCCCTCGTACGCGCGGATGACCAGCGAGCGGACGGTCTCGCCCGGTTGCAGCGTGGTCCCGGTCCAGCCCATGCCCTACCTCCAGATGACGCTGGCATCGGCGCGGGCCAGGCGGCGGACCTCGTCGGGGTCGTGGCGCCAGCCGCCGCGGCGCTCGATGACGCGGATGCGGTCCGTGGCGCAGACGGGCTCGGCCGGCAACGGCCACTCGCGGCCGTCTTGGCCGATGGGCCGGATGACGTGGCGCTCGCGGTAGGCGGCCATCTGGTCGCGGGGGTCGGGCTCAGGTACCCACACCGAACCGCGTGGCGAGGCCCATGCGTTCCTCCTCGCCTCGCCGGATGCTGCACGGTCGATCATTGGCGTCCTCCGTGTGGTGATCTGTTGTGCACAGACTACCACCGATGGGCGGCAATGTCAATACGTATGTATTAGCAAAGCGAGGCGATCACCAGCCCTCGGCGGCCCGATCCTGGAGCTCGATCGGCATCGCGAGCGTCTTGCCGCGCTCAGGAGTCGTGATCCACATCGCCTGCCGGGCGGGCTCCGGCCGAAGGTTCAGGCCGAACGCATATTCGTCGTAGCCCTTCATCGAGCCGCCGACCACGACACCCGGCAGGTCGAGCAGTTGATGGAAGTGGCCCATGACCATGAGGTCCATCGGCATCCGCGTCGCCGCCTGGCGCTGGCCCTTGCGATGCGTGCCGAGCATGAGCGGGGCGAGCACGCCCGAGATCCCCGTGCCGCCCTTGAACTGATCGCCGTGGGTGATGAGGTGGTTGCGACCGTAGATCGGGACGTTGAGGTCCATCGCGCTCGACACCTCGACGCTGACCTTCGAGCCCCGGTCGGCGAGCCGGTTGCGGACGTTGGTCCAGAACAGCCACTCGACGTTCGAGTGCGCGCGGCCCTTGAACACGGGCTTGATCGTCGTGCGGCCGTGGTTGCCGACCACGGCATGGACCGAGACGTGGCCCGCGTACTCACGCTCGAGGAGCTCCAGAGCGGCGAGCACCTGCTCCTCCCAGAACAGGAGGGACACGAGCAGCTTCTCCTCGTTCGACTCCCGCAGCTCGGCGTGAATATCGCCCGAGAAGACATCTCCGGTGGCGAGGATCACGAGGCCCTCGATGCGCACGCCCGAGAAGTAGTCGCGAGGCAGGGACACCACCTTCTCTGCCCAGGTCCGGAAGCGGACGAGCGCGATCTCGCGGTTGTAAGCGTTGAGCTCGAAAATCTCCTCCGGCCTGACCACCTCATCGAAGTGGGTGTCGGTGAGCTGGGCGACGACAAGCCCGGCGTGCCCGCCCTTGCGCGGACGGACCGTCCACGTCGGCGGTCGGACCGTCGCCCGTTCGGTGGAACTGTAGAAACCAACGAACCGGCGCAGCTCCTTGATCTCGTCGGTCTGGGAGGCCACCTGCGAGCGGAGGTAGCGCGTCTGGCGCTCGACCTCCGCCTGGAGCTGTGCGTCGGCGTGGAGATCGTCCCGGACGCTCATGTCGCGTGGCTGTTCTTGCGGTGGCTCTCGACCGAGCCCGGACCACCAGCGTAGCCGCGCTTGCGGGCAGCCCGCACCAGACTCATGTGTGTGAACGAGCGGTCGCCGACCGCATCGGCCCATTCGGCGCGCTCACCATTGGGCCGGCCCGCCAGCCAGGCGCAGAACTTGCACTGAGCGCGCGGGTCCTGGTCGGCCCGCAACTCGTCGATCAACCCCACCCCAGACCCCTTCCCTGCTGGCACGACCCGGTTACGGAGCTGCCGCTTGATCCGCCAGCCGTCATAGCTGCGCTCTGGATAGATGGCGTGAAACTCCGCCCAGCCGAGCGAGCGGGCCGCGGCCCGCTCGTCGTCGGACCACGGCACGATGACCCGTTCCCTGACCACCTACGGGGCGAGCTCCAGGGGTACGAGGCCCTTGGTCGTCTCGGTATAGACCGCGGCCTCGATGACCGCCCGGAGCTGCTCGCTCGTCACGCGGAGGCCGTAGCTGGCGAGGAGTGCGTCGGCCGCCTCCTGCGCCTTCGCGAGCCGCGCCGGACCGTCGAGGTCCCGGTACGTCTGCTCGACGTAGGTGACCGCGATCGACGCGATCTGGCGCAGGAGCGCGAGCTCCCGCTCGTCGAGCTGGCGGAGGATGTTGCGCCGGACGACGAGTCCGACCCAGCCGACCAGCGCGGTCACGGCGGTCGTGAACGTGGCGATGATGAGGGCCGTGAACTCAGGGCTCCCGAGCGTGTCGCGAGCCCAGCCGATGAGGATGTCCAAGTCAGAGCACCTCCCTGATTGTCCCGGTGTCACTCAGAAGGTCGGTGTGGCCGGCGGGGTCGATGACGACCCAGCGGCCCGGGTGACCGGCCTTATTGAGCGCGATGACCATCGCTTGGCCCTCCTCGACGGTCGTCACCATGTCACCACTGCCGACGATGACCGAGACAGGGATCGCGTTGGCGCCATACAGGGCGCGCGGGTTGGGCGGCTGCGTGGGTTGCGGCCAGTTTCCAACCTGATCGTCAGCCGCGATGTAGACGACTCGATCAGGTACCGGTCCGGCCTGTACGCTGAAAGCCACCAGTGACAGGAACAGTCCGCCCGCGGAATGGCCGACGAGTGTGACCCGCGCGCCGGTGGACCGACCCTTGGCGATCGCCGCCTGGATCGCACCGACGGCATCACGCCAAGACCCGTCCTCGGCCAGCATCGGGTATTTGACCGCTACGCCGATCCCGCCCTGGGTCGCGATCCAGGCCGCCAGACCGTCCATCCCGCCCAGGTTGTCGAGCCCTTGCGGTCCGCCATGGACGAGGACGTAGACGGCCGACTTGCTCGGCGGGGTAGGTAAGCCCGGAAGCGACACCGGCCTCGCGACCCACGCCCCATACGGGCTCCAGCCATCCTCCCAGGCGCCTGCGTAGGCGTACAGGGCGAACGAGCTGTCCGGCTGGCGAGACGGCAGGTGCTCGGGGACAAGATTGATCGCGGGGCTCGCGGTCGGCGGCGACGAAGGGGGTGACGCCGTCGGTGCCGGCTTCGGTGCCGTCGGTGCCGGCTTCGGTGGTGGAGGCGGCGTCGGCGGCTTGCCGCCCGCGCTATTGGCGATCCGAACGATGTTCGTGATGTATCCCGTGCCGACCCCACCGAGCCACTTCCGGCTCATCGCCTCGATGGAGCTAGCCCAGCCACGAACGCGATAGGTCGAAAGCAGCGCCGCATACGCGCGCGCGCCGTTGCGCCAGGTGGCGAACTTCGCGTACGTCCGCCCGTTTGGTGCCTTCCAGGGCGTCCCGCCGAAGGCCCGGGTCCAGTGCGGCAGGGCCGGGCGGCTGATGACGATGTTGCCCCAGTTCCGGGTGGTCTTCGCGTATCCCGCCGTCCCGAACGAGCTCTCGGCCCCGAACTGGCCGAGCGCCACGGAGGGATCGACCGCGCCGAGGGCGGTGAAGATGGCGGCCGCCTCGGAGGCCGCGGGGCTGCCCTTGGCGCGCAGGAACGCGCCGAACTGGGCGGCGGTGATGCTCTTGCCGAAGACCGGAGAGGACGGCGAGTAGGCCATCAGGGTGCCTCCTGCGACGTGCGCCCACCGAAGCGAGCCCACCAATGCGTAAGCATGATGACGGTCACGGAGAGATCCGTCCGCCCATGGCGAGCAGCGTGGCCGACACCCCCAGCACGGTGGTGGCCACCGACACCGCGAGTGCGATGCCCGCCGCCTTGCCCGTCCACAGCCGCTGCTGATCCTCGACGGCGCTCAGGCGCTCATCGAGCTTCTGGGACATGATGATGTCCACGTGCCGCCCGATCGCCTTCACGTCGGCCCGGACCTCGAGCAGGACATCCTTGGCCGTGAGGATCGGGGCGGAGCCGCGCAGGTCATCGCTCATCGAGCGTGATTGTCACCGCGGATCGCGGAGCAGTCGATGGAACCACCATCTGCGCGCCTACTGATCCTGGAGCCCGAGGGCGATGGCGAGCGCCTGCATCGCCTCGTTCTTGACGAGCGCTGGGGCGGCGGCCCACTTCGCTCGGGCTGCCGCAAGGCGATCCGCGACCGGGGCGGGAGCGGCGGGCGGTGCGAATGCCGCCCCATCGTAGCCCCAGCCCGGCCCGGGCCTGACGGGCAGGACATCCACCCGGACGACGCCATCGAACTCCGCGCCGATCGACGCAGCGAACGCGGCATCGGCGACGATGACGTTGACGACCCTGCCGCCCCTGACGAGCGCGTACTCAGCCATTTCCCTACTCCCACCAGAACACGATGACCTTGCCGGAGCCGCCTGCGCCACCAGCGCCCGACGCGACGGCAGGGTTGGAGTTCACGCCGCCGCCGCCTCCGCCACCGCAGCCAGTGTTGGCGCCGGCGCTCGTCCCGGCGCCGGGGGTGTTATCGGCGACGTTGCCGGCACCGCCGGTGCCGCTGCTGCCAGTGGGGGTTCCGGCTGCTCCTCCATCCCCCGAGCGGGGCTGCGTAAAGTCAGCCCCCCCGGCTCCGCCCCCACCCTGGATTTGCAACAGCGCCTGTTGGCCTATGTTGTTCGCCGTGGAGGTGAAGCCATAACTCCCCGAGGCTCCCCCCGACGCGGCACCGCCGGCGCCGCCCGAGGCGCCTCCGGCCGCATTGGCGCCGCTGCCGGGCGTGCTGCCGCCCGGCGACCCTCCGCCGCCCCCGTTGCCACCATTGGCCCGAACATTCCCGAACGCCGATTGCCCTCCATCTCCCCCGTTCCCGCCAGCGGCGCTGGGAACAGACGCCGCGCCAGCCGTCCCGCCCGCGCCAATCGTCACGGTGGTGTCCCCGGTGACGCGCACATGAGTGGCGAACGTCACGTACCCACTTCCGCCCCCACCACCACCAAAGATGTAGTAGGACCCCCCGGTGATGTTGTTTGAGCCGCCGCCGCCCCCACCACCACCCCCGCCGATGACGAGCACGTCCACGTAATCCACGTTGGCGGGCTTGGTCCACGTGCCCGAGGAGGTGAACTCCTGGTACTTCTGCTTTCGCACCTTGGCGGCGATGCCGGGAGCGAGAAGGTCTGCAAGGCCCATCAGGAGACTCCTGTGAGGATGCCGGATGAGTAGGTGAGCGTCCGGGTGTTTCGAAAGACGCCGACGTACTCGCGCACGTCGGTGAGCGTCCCCGTTCCGTCGTAGGTCAGCTCCGTCCAGCGAGCGCCAGAGTCCTCCGACGCGGCGACCAGCAGCCCCGTCGCGCCGGCGAACACCCGGTGGAGGAGCTGCGTGGCGGTCGCGCCCCAGGTCGTCCCGTTCGTGCTCGTCTTGAGGACCGGCGCGGCTGCGCCCGAGGCCCCAAAGAGGGCGCGGTTCGTGGCATCGCCGGCAGCAGTCGTCACGATCCAGTACGTCGCGCCGTTCGTGAGCCCCGAGGCGCGGAGCGGAAGGTCCACCCAGCGTGCCGTCCCCGAGACGAACTCCGTCGGTAGCACGATAGAGGCGAGCGACGCCGCTGACGGGTTGCCGGCGTTGTTGGCACGCAGGCTGACGGTGACATCCGCGCCCGCGCCTGCATCGGCAACCCACAGCCGCACCCGGTCAACAGCCGTGCCGGTCGCGAGGACGAACGGCTGGGCGAGGTACTGACCGTTCGAGCCGTACTGGCTCGCCTGGGCGACCGTGTTGCCGGTCGCGACCGCGCTGCCCTCGTAGACAAGCTGGGTCGGGTGGGTCCCTAGGAGCTGGTTGAGCTGATCCGCGGCAGCCTGCCCGCCAGCGACCGCCGGAGCCCACGTTGGAGTCGGCATCTCAGCCTCCGATCATGGTCACCGACCAGGTGACCGACAGGGTGTAGTTGGGCGGCTTCGTGTACGACAGCGGGAGGACAGCGGCGAGGGTTGCCCCGCCATTCCCGTACAGCCCGACGATGTAGAACGTCCCGGCCAGCTCATTCGCGCTCCAGTAGGCAGAGGCCGTCACGAGGCCCGGCGAGGTGAAGGAGAGCGTCGAGAGGGCCTGCTTGGACTTCTCGTTCGCCACGCTCGTCGCGGTCTGGGTAGCGAGGGCACTGATCGACGGCGGATAGACGCGCAGGTCATCGAAGTTGAGCGTCGCGGTCCCGGTGCCGTTCGCCGTCACCACGAAGCCCGCCCCGGTCACCTGCGCCCAGGATGGCGATCCGATGGCCGTGAAGCTCGTGATGGGGATGCGTGCGGCCACCTTCCAGGTTCCGTCCTGGAACGTCGAGCCCACCGCCGTCTCAATGCCGGCGAAGCTCACCTCGTAGTAGTTAGCCGTGGAGCCCCCGGTGTAGATGCGCAACCGCGAGGCGGCGAGGTCGAACGTGCCCCGAGCGGCCAGGCGCATCGCGACCTCGATCGAGGTGCCCGAGGCGGAGGCATCGTACGCGGCGATGAGGGTCGGATTGGCGTAGGTGCCGGTCGTCGAGGCTCCCTGAGACGCCTTCAGGGAGGCTGTC
Source organism: Anaerolinea sp. (assembly GCA_013822395.1). Lineage (GTDB taxonomy): Bacteria > Chloroflexota > Limnocylindria > Limnocylindrales > CSP1-4 > UBA5189. Next base: position 89,264 of record PNKK01000002.1, read on the forward strand.
CCGGTCGTGTACGTCGCGGCATCAAGAGTGGGCGCAGCGGCCCATCCCGTGGCGCTCTCGCAGTCGCTGATGGTCGCCCCCCCGGTCCCGAGCCCGATGTGGCTCACGGGCACCGAGGGCACAGGGTTCGCATACGCCGCGAGGGCCTGCGCGAGGATGTCAGCATAGGCGTCGGTGAAGGCGTTGCGCAGGCTGAACCGCCGAGAGATGCGACCCGACGGGTCGCGCTCCTCGAACGTCACCAGACCGCTCGGCGGCCTCATCCCCAGTCGGAGTACGTCCACACGAGCACCTGCGATGCGGTCGGTCCCCAATACCACGGCGGCACCTGATTGCCGCCCGTCACCGGAGCGCCGGGCGATGGGGTCGGGATGACCTGTGAGACGACCTGCTCGTTCGTCGGCAGGGCGGGCGCGGTCGTGAGCGCGCAGCGGTAGCCATCGCTCTCCGAGACGCGCCACTCGTTGCGCAGCACCTGGAGGAAGTAGCGCACCGTCGGGCTCTGTGAGTCGTCATCGATGGCGAGGCAGTCGAAGGCCCGCAGGAACGGCATCCCGTCGATGTCGGGGAGGTTGACCGTGGCGAGCTGGCCTGATCGGAAGAACAGCTCGGTCGCCGCCTGCTCCGCGGCAACATCGGTAGACGGCAGGTAGGCGTTCGTCATCTTCTGCTCGACCGGAGCCCTGGCCGGATCGGCGGTCGGATCGTCAGCCACGACGCTGTACGGCGCCACTGACCGCTGTGGCTTGCCGTTCAGCCGCAGGACGGTCACCGCCGCTCCGGTCACGCTGTCCGTCCAGAGCTTCAGGACGCCGGTCGGACCAGAGGCAGTCCAGGTGTAGTAGAGGTTCGATCCAGGGCTCACCGTTCCGTTCCGCGGCGGCGCCGCTGCGACATTCGCGAGCGTTGCCCCGGACCCATCGCTACCGGCCTTCGCGGTGAGCGTGTTGACTGTGGTGAACTGGACCGGCAGGTAGCGCTCCCAGCGGGTCATATCCATCGCCCGCAGCTCCAGCGTCAACGGCGCGGCGAAGATGACCTTGCCGGCCGCGTCAAGCCCGGGGGCCGCGAGCACGATGTTCTGCTTCTGGTCATAGACGATCTCGTCCACCGCCACGCTCTCCCGGGTGTCGTACTCCAGAACGAAGCGGGTAATGGTGTCCTCGTTGCGGCGCGGGTAGGCGATGTCGTAGACGTGGGCGCTCCGGGTGAGGGTGATGAGCGGCGTCCGCAGGGCCGCGACGTGGTGCTCGGCGTTCCAGAACTGGAGAACCCCGTTCCCATCGACGAAGATGCGCCCCCCCTCGGCCTGGGCGAGCTGCATGAGCTCGCCAATCGCCCGCTCCGCCCCAGCGACGACGTAGGCGACCGTCCGCGTCCCGGTGTCGTAGCCATACTCCGACGCGGCGAGGCCGGCCGCCGCGCACATCGAGACGAACACCGCACTGGTGAGCTTGTTGGCATCTGGGGCCAGGGAGATGCGCACGTCCCCGAGCTGGCCCACCCGGTCGAGGAGGCGCATAGTTGCCTCCTTCCTGGTCGTGGCCGTGTCGAGCTTCTCGATCCAGTACGTCCCGATGCGCGCCACGACGCCGTTGTAGCCAAGCTCGACGTACGCCTTCTGGCCGGTCCGGGTCAGGTAGGCGTAGATGGGGCTCGACTGGTTATCCGCGCCGTACCGCCCGGTGCTGTTGTCGAGCTCGATGACGACCTCCGAGGCGGACAGGTAGCGGGTCTGCGTGTCGGCGGCCTCGATGCCCCGCATCTCGGTGACGTAGGCCGACTCATCGGTGAACACCCCGTCGCCGTCCCAGTCAACCCACAGCTTCGCGGTGACGGTCCGCACGGCGGCCTTCGCAGCCACCACGAGCGCCGGCGCCGGGATTGGCAAGGCGTAGGTCATCGTGGGTTCACCTCGGTGAGCACGAGCGTCGTGCGCACGAGATCCGCGTAGGCGTTGTCCTGTGACCCGAGCTCGGCCGACACGAGCACCCCGCCAGCCGTCTCGGCCCACCAGTCGGCCCACGCGAACGTCAGCCACGACCCGCCCGCGCGCGCGCTCACCCAGAGGTCGCGGATCGCGTCGTACTCCGCCGGGGCGAGGGGCTCCAGGGTCAACGAGTAGCGGTACTTGCGCCACAGGAGCCCAAGCCGCCGGTAACCGCCAAGCGTCTCACGCTCGACCTGGCTCGCCACCTCGACCTTCGAGGGCGACTCGGGCCGGAGGGTGATGGTCGTGGGGCCGTAGGCGATGGTTGCGGCCACGTCAGCCCCCAATCCTCGCTGCCGCGAGCGTCTGCTGACCCTGCCGGTAGAGCTCCTCCTGCATGAGCCGCATCGCACCACGCACAAAGTTGCGCTGCTCACCCTCGGTCGCGATGACCGTTCCGGCGTGGAGATGGGCGTGGAGGTGGACTTCCCGGCCACCCGGCCCCGGAGCGCTGACCGGCGCCGGTCCACGTGATCCCTGCATCGTCTCGGCGATGACCGAGAGGCCCGGCAGGGTCACGTTCGAGAGCCCGCTCGAGAGCCCACGGAGCCACGAGGACGCCAGGTTCGCTCCCCACGCCGACTGATCCTCGGCCAGCGGACCGGCCTCCGCGGGGCTCTTGACCTTCAGGAACTTCGTCGCAGCCGCCGCGAGCGCGGCTGCTGCGGCGGCGACGGCCTTGGCCTGCGAGCGCAGGCCCTCGGCGAACGCCTCGCCGAGCGTCGCTCCGCTGTTGTAGAAGCTGATGCCGTACTTATCGAGCAGCTCCAGCACCTGCGCGTTCGTCTTGCGCCACTCCTCGGGGTGCTTCGAGAGGTACTGCTGGAGCAACAGGAGCTCCTTGTCGAACGCCTTGACCTGGGCCTCGTATCGCTTGGCCTCGGCCTCCTCCTGTATCCTCGCGAGGTCATCGTTGGCCTTGCGCTGCTGTTCGAGACGGTCGATCTGGGACCGCGCCTCCTCCTCCATCCGGCGCAGCCGCTGGTCGTCGTAGAAGTCCGAGAGCGCCAGCTCCGCCTCCTCGATGGCGCGCTGGCTGTCGCGCACCGCGTTCGGGTCCGAGGGGTCCACCTGTGCGCCACGAGCATCGGCGACCCCGCGCTGAAGGCGCTCCTCCTCGCGAGCGCGCCGCTTCTCCTCGATGGCCCGACGCGCCTCTGACAGAGGGCCCTCGATGGCGGCGATCTGAGCGTCGATCTGGGCGTTCGCAAGGTCGCGGGCAGCGCGGATCGCTCGCAGGTTCTCCTCGTTGAGCTTCTTGAAGAAGACGGCAGCGCGTTCGCGCACCGCATCGAATGCCCGCGAGAGCCGGTCCTTCATGTCGGTCGCGAGCTCACGCAGCTTCGTCTTGGCGCCGGCCGCGCCCTTCCCCACCCCGTCGAGGCTGACGCGATACTGGTCGGCCTTCTTGCTGGCCCTGTCTGTGTCGCCCGTGGCGCCACCGACCTGACCCCGGAGCCCCACCATGTCATCCTTGAGGCGCCCGGCCTGGCTGGCCAACTGCGCGGTACTCCGGACCGCTCCGTCCATCCCCACCCGCCACTTGCGGATGTCGTCGTCCTTGAGCGCACCAGCCATCTTGCGGACGGACTCGTCGACCCAGCGGGCGAGCTTGGGGATGTCATCGAAGGGCAGCATGTTGTAGCCCGCGATGAGGGTGTTGATGCCGTCGATGAAGGCGTTGACGATGCCACGGACGACGACGCCGACCGCCCTGAAGGCCCACTCCACGACCCCGGGAAGCGCCCCGACGACATCGGCGACGCGACCGAACGCGGCTCCGATGAGATCCGCTACCGCGCCCAGGGCCGCCATGAGCACCTTGTTCGAGGTGATCCAGCCGACGAACGCGGCGAGCTTCCCGATGAGCCAGCCAACGAGTTCGCCGACGGCGCGCAGAGCCTTGCCGAGTCCGCCGTCGAAGACCCGCTTCGCGAGGTCGACCACGATCGGAATGACCGTCTTGATGATGACCGCCGCGAACCCGGCGAGCGCGGACGTGATGCGGAGCACGACCGGACCGAGGGTCTTCACGATCGACGCGCCGAGGTCAGCGAGCGTGGCGGCGACAGCCCCGATCGCCGGGGCCACGTCCCGCGCGAAGGCGACACCGATCCCGACCAGCTTGCCCACGAAGCCACCGATGAGTGCGGCATTGCGAGCGAGCGCCGGACCGAGGGTGGCGCCGAGGCTCCGCGCGACATCCGCAAGCGTCGGCACGACGGCCCGGACAAGCGACCCGAACTGGCGGGCGATGCCGGCGACCGAACTCCCGATCCGCGCCGCACCCGCCTGGAACTCCGACGATGAGAGGGCCTGGCCGAGGCCGTCAACGCCCTTGCTGATCTCCTCGAAGAACGGCTTGAACGCGGTCGCCAGGGCGTTGTTGAGCGAGTCCTTGACGGTGCTCATCGCGCCCTGGAAGGTGCGCGACTGCTTGGCCATCATCCCGCCGAACCGCTGCTCCATGCCGGTCGTGATCGCTGCAATCGCCTGGTCGGCGGGGATCAACCCCTGCTCGGCGAGCTTGCGCGTCTGGGCCACCGAGGCCCCGATCGCATCGGCGAGCATCTGCCAGGCCGGGATGCCAGCGTTCGTGAGCTGCATCATGTCCTGGGCGTTCACCCGGCCCGCCGTCTTCATCTGGCCGAGGGCGTAGGTCACCCGGTTGAGTGTCTCGCCGCTGCCCCCGAGGGCCGCCACGGCATCGCCGACCGCGGTCAGCTTGGGCAGCACCTCCTCGGACGAGAAGCCCATCGCGAGCATCCGCTGCGCGGCGTCCTGGAGGCCCGGGAACTCGAACGGCGTGCGGGCCGCGAAGTCCTTCATCTCGGCGATGAACGCGGTCGCCTTCGAGCTCGAGCCGAGCAGGGTGGTGAACCCGATCTGCGCCTGTTCGAGCCGACTGTTGAAGTCGATGAACGCGCCCTTGAGGAAGCCGACCGCATCGCCCATCGCGTTGAGCCCGAGCGTCGCGGCGCCGAAGCCGATCGCCGTCCCGAGGGCGGTCTTGAGCACCCCGCCGGTCGCCCGCGCAGAGTCGGAGAAGCCGCGCAGCTCGTTCTTGCTGGCGGCCAGCGTCGAACTAAGCTGACTCCGGTCGCCGCGCAGGCGGACGACGAGGTTGCCGACCTCGGCCATCTAGAGCCGCCCCCCGGCGAGCGCCGCCCGGGACGCCTCGTCGCCGAACATCGCGACGAGCTCGTCGAGCGAGTTGACGCTCCCGCCGCCGGCCGGCCCTGCGCGCCCGCGGTCGGTCCGCTCAGCCTGGCGCGAGAGGTAGCCGGAGAACGCGGCCAGTTGCGGCAGCGTCAATCGCATGAACTGGGCCGGCGTGTAGCCGTACGTCCCGGCGACGGCGGCCATCATCTCGCCCCAATCGATGCTCGCCCAGCTCACCCCGCCTCCGCGGCGGGGACCGGGTTTCCCGGGTCCTGCTCCTCTCCGATCACCCCGCTCTTGGTCAGCACCCGCCGAGACGTGGCGAGCAGGTTGCGGACCGTGAACCGCCGGCCGACCTCGGTGATGGTGATCTCCGGCTCCTCGTGCCGGGCGACGAGCCACAGGACGCAGCGGACCACCGCGAGCCGGCTCCAGTCGATCTTGTCGAGGTCGCCGAACGACTCCTCCAGGTCGGCCAGGTCGTTGAGGTCCAGCACCTCGGCATCCATCTCCGAGGGCCGGATTTCAGTGAGCCGCTTGGCTCCTGCCACGCTCCACTCCTCTCTGCGATGGGGGCAGGCCCATTGACGGCCTGCCCCCATCGGCTACACACCGGTTGTCGGATTACTGGGTCGCCTTGACCGTCAAGAGGCTGTTCGACAGGCTGGTATCGACGATCAGGTCGAACTCGAGGTCCCGCGTGCTGATGTCCTCGCGGCTGAACGGGAAGGCGAGCTGCTTGCAGGACGCCTTGAACGCCTCGACCACGACGGTCTTGCCGGTCGCATCAGAGCGCTGGTGGGTGAACACGACGTAGAGGAAGGCCGGCCCGACAGACGATCCGACCGCGTACACGTCAGTGCCCGAGCCGAGCGTGCCCGACTGACTGAACTGCGCCGCGGCGAGCAGGTGCTCGATGACTTCGAGGCGCAGCTCGACCTTCTTGGCCCGGACCGTCGCCTTGCCGCCGTAGAACGCGCGGGCGACCGGGAACAGGCTCTGGCCGTAGAAATCCTTGTCTTGGTACGTGATGTCGAACTCGGCGTCACCGCCGATCTCGCCGATCGTGACCAGCCCGACGAAGCGGGCCTGCGCGCCCGCCGTGGAGAGCGCTCCGGTCTGGTTGTATGGGCTCGCGGCGGTCGTGCCCTGGGCGGTCGCAAAGCCGGACACGGTCCCGATGTAGATCCGGTAGCCGGTCGGGGCCGGGCCGGACGCGGGCGCGGTGAAGGTCACCGTGATGCGCTGGGTGGCGGTTCCGCCGTTGAGGACGATCGTCTGCTCGGCGGTCGGGGTGCTCTCGCCCGCCGCGTTGTAGGCGGTCACCTGCACGACATACGTGCCGTTGGAGAGCGCCCCGCCTGTGGATGCCTGGGCGAGCACCACGCCGGTGGGCGGCTGGACCTGCCCGCCGGCATACCAGGGAGCGGCCGAGATCGCGCCGGAACCGAGGGTAAGCATGTTACTGGGTCGCCTCCACGCGCATCACGTCCTTGGCGGCCATCGAGGCATCGGCGAGCGCGGTGAACTCCCAGTCCTGGGTCCCGATGTCCTCGCGGCTGAACGGGAAGGCGAGCTGGACGCTGTATGCCTTGAACAGGTGGACGTTGACGACCTTGCCGGTCGCGTCGCTCCGGGCGTGAACGAACTTCACGTAGACCGGCACGGGCTTGCTCGCATTCGTCACCGACCAGATGTCATTCCCGCCGCCCGAGCTCTGGACGATGTTCGTGAGGGCCGCCAGGTTGGCCGGATAGAGCTCGACCTTCTTGGCCCGGATGGCGACCTTGCCGCCGTAGAACCCGCGGGCAAGCGCGAAGACGCTCTGGCCGAAGAAGTCCTTGTCCTGGAAGCTGATGTCGAACTCGATGTCGCCACCGACCTCGCCGATCGTGATCGGCGACGGATACGAGGTGGCGATGCTCGCCGGGTTTACGCCGGCGACGTAGGCGGCGATCTGGATGGTGCCCGAGCCGAGGGTGAGCATGTGACCCGTCTCCTTACTGCGCGATGAGCCGGTACCGAACGTCGCGGACGAACTCGCGCGCGTCGGGGTCGAAGTCGTCGGTGTCGTTGTCCTTGAGGCACAGGTGGACGAGCCGTCCGTTGCCCGCCAGTCGCTTGCGGTTGAGCAGCGCCTCGACCCGCGAGGCGATGGCCACGACCTCGGTCGCGCTCACGGCGCTCGCGATCGTCAGCACGAGCGTCGGCCGATCGACGCCGAAGGCGACGTCGGATGGCCCGGCCACGACGGCCACCGCGATGGCCGGCGGCGCCACGCGACCGAGATCCTCGACCGGGTAGACCTTGCGGTCCGAGGCGCTACCGCCGAGCAGGGCCTGGAGCGTCGGGTCGCCGGCGAGCAGGCTGAAGGTGAGGTCATACAGTCCATCCATCTTGGTCCCACCATCGTATTGGCGGCAGAGCGCCTGTCCAGATCGCGCCCGTCTGCGCTAGCGGAGCGACTCGAACTCCCGGCGCAGCACCGGCAGGGCGGCCGGGATCGCCTCGTTGAGGGCCGGGCGCAGGAACGGGCCGTGGCGACCGTTGCCGGTCCGGCGCCTGTTGCTGCGGCTGCCCGTGCGCGCCGCGTCCGCGGCGAGTTCGCGCACCGCACGCGTGCCCCGGCGCCGGCCACCACTGCGGCGCGTCCCGAACTCGATGATCGAGGCATAGATGACGTTCGAGCCCACCAGCACCTCGAACTCGCGGCCCCGCTCGCGCCGCTCGAACACCGCATCGCCGGGGCGCATGGGTCGGGGCGCGAGCTGTCCGCCGATCGAACTCTTGAGCCGGCCCGTGACGACCGGCACGTACTTGTCCTTGGCCAGGCGCTCGATGAGGAGGGCCAGGCGAAGTATCGAGCGCTCCATGGCGGCCGCCGCGTCGCCATCGCGGCGATCGACCGCCGAGAGCAGCCGGTCCAGTCCCTCGACGCTGATCTCGACGCCGATCACGGTCCTCGCCGGATGATCCGCGCCGTCACGATGAGCTGCGTCCGCCAGCCATCTGCGGACACCGCCTCGACGAGGTAGCCCGTGCCGGCCACGGTGAGGATGTCCTGCGAGACCGGGCGCAGGGCACCTCCCAGATACGGCAGGTAGACCGTTACCCGCTCCTCCCCGGTCGGCCCGACGGGCTCGTAGCGCGTGCGCGACCCGCCGCGCTCGGCATCAACCTTGGCCCGCACGGTGCGGCCGGCCCACGGGAACGTGTCGGTGAAGGTCGGGCTGCCGTCTGACGCGTTGCCGGCGCGCGTCTTGCGGGTCAGCGTGGCCGACTCGCGCAGGCCGATCACCGCAGCGTCAGCCGCTGGCTCGACCACTCCGCGAGCAGCGCCTGCGCGGCGGCCGGCACGTCGAGCTGGTCGCGGGTGAGGCTCGCGTCCCCGGCACGGGCGCTCTTGAGGCCGCCGAAGCCCTGCTTGCGCAGCTTGACATCCGCGAGCACCTCCGCGGTCGTGAGCGCGGCGGCGGTCCGGATGGCCTCCGGGATGCGCGCCAGGCCGTGGGTGTAGGTGAGCTCCCAGACGGGCTCGCCGAGCGGGATGAGCGCGGGCGTCACGACGTACGTGGAGGCGAGCGAATAGGTGACCTCGAAGTAGCCCAGCCGGTCGGCGACGAACACGCTGGCGGGCGGCACCTGGACCTTCGCGGTCGTGCCGACGTACAGCGTCAGGGCCACCACCGCGACGATCGGCCGGCGGGCCGGATAGAGGCGCCCGTTGTCGCGCCAGCGGTGGCGCTCGGTCCGCTGCGTAAGCACGGGCGACCAGCCGAGATGCGCATCCACCAGTCGGCTCGCGGTCAGGATGTGGCGGTCGAGCTGGTCGTTCGTGAGCAGGCTTCCATCGATATCGGTGAGGTCGGTGAGGTCGTAGTCGCGGAACTCCACGGCGCTCAGGTAGCCCATCGCGTCGCCCGCGAACGGGTCGCTCCAGCCGCCCGGGTTGGGCGGCGACCCGGCGGCGCGCACATAGCGGGTCACGTACCACTGGCCCGAGGCGCCGGTGAGATCGGTGTAGCTGTACGCCTCGACACCCGCGGTGAGCACGACGACGTTGCCCAGCGAGGTGAACGTGCCCGACTGGGCGGCGGCGTCCGCGCTGGTCGCCGCCCGCCCGACCTCGACCCGGTCGTAGCCCTGGGCGAGGACCGTCGCGATGTCGCTGACGAAGATCCGGAGCTTGATCACGTGTCCATCCTCGCCACGCCCGGCGCGGGTGTCGATGGCGCGCCGGTCTGCGCCTCTAGCCGACCCTCGGCCGCCCCACGTTGCCGGCCCGCCCGGCGGGCGTCAGCGAGCCGCCCGAGCCGGCGAGGGCATCGCCTGACCCGACCCCGGCCGACTCCTCGACGACCGCCCGACCACGCCCGAGTCCCGTCGCGGCCCAGCCGATCGCGGGCCGCAGGAGCGCCTCCCGGATGCCGGCGGTGGCGCCGGCGGCCGCCAGCGAGGTCCGTGCGCCGCCGGAGGTGAACCGGACGCCGGAGGCCCGGGCCGCCGCGACGGTGACGGCCTGCGCCGCGCCGGTGGCGGCCGGCGCCTGCCGGCTGATAGACGTCCAGGTGACGCCCACCCCGCGGGAGAGCCCGAGCTTGGCCGCGGTCCCGATCGAGGCGCGCCGGCCGACGACGGTAGCGATCGCCGGCCCGATGACCGTCTTGCTGCCTGACGCGGAGCCGCGCACGACCGCCCCGGCCGCGGTCGCCCCGGTTGCGGCCGGGGCGCCTGCGCCGGCCCCGCCCGCCGGCTGCGCGCCGGCCGAGCCGCCCGAGCGCGAGCTGGCACCCGTGTCGACGCCGCCCGCCGGCCGCAGCTCGGCGCTCGACCCCGACCGGGCCGGTGAGCCCGCGGCTGTGGCGCGCGTGACCACAGCGCCCCGGGCCGAGCCCGAGAGGCCGGCCGACAGGCCCATCGTGGAGGCGGCGATAACCTGGCCGGCGATGGCCGCTCCGGAGGCGCCCCGCTGTCCCTGCGCCGAGCCGCGGACCGCGACCGCGGCGGCCGCTGCCCGGGACGGGGACTTGCCGCCCGAGGCGGCCGCGCGGGGGACGACCGCGGCCGCGCTCGATCGCGCGGGAGACTTGCCGCCGGACACGGACGATCGGCCGATCGGGGCCGTCGTGGCCGCTCCGGTGGTGCCCCTAGTGCCGGAAGCCGCGGCGCCCTGCGGTACGCCCGTGGTGGCCACTCCAGTGGCGGTCATGGTGCCGGCAGCGAGGGCGCGCGCGACGACCGCGGTGGCGGACGGGCGGCTGATCGCGATCGCCGAGCTTACGACCCCTCGCGCGACCGGGGCGGCGCTGCCCGGGCCGGTGGCGGACTTCGCCCCCGACGCCGCGGCCCCGACGGGCCGGCGGGCGACCGAGCCGGAGGAGGCCATTCGGGCGCCGGCCGTCTCGGCGCGTGATGCCTGGGCCGCGGCGCTCGCCCTCGCAGGTGACTTGCCGCCCGAGGCGGCCGCGCTGGGAGCGATCGCCGAGACGGACGCCCGGGCCGGGCTCTTGCCGCCGAGCGCCGACGCCCGGCTGACGGCTGCGGCCGCGGCCGCGCCCGAGAGGTTCTGCGGCACCGAGTAGTCGACTTCGAGGTACACGAAGTCGAGCCGCGCGGTGGACGCGGTCGTGGTGTTGCCGCGGCTGTACCGGACGCGCGCCTTGAGGAGCGTCGAGGCGGACCGCAGGTCGGCGAGGGTGACGCCCGAGAGCGTCGTCGTGATCGTCGTCTGCGCGGTCGCGCCCGACGTCGCCTCGGTGCCCGAAGTGGCGCCGTTGTTGCGCCCCTGGATGCCGAGCACGAGGCCGGTGATCGCGGCGGTGGCGCCGATCCGGCAGAACATCCGGACGGCGGTGATCGTCGCCCCGTCCGGGATGTCGGACGCGGCGAGGTCCGGGAAGCCGAAGTCGCCCGAGAGGGTGGTGTTCTTCGTGCTCGACGCGATCGTGGCATAGACCGCGTCGGCCGTCAGCGCGTAGGCGTTGGCCGGGTTCGTCCAGCCGGTCGCGACGACGGCGTGGGCGTTAGCGGCCTTCTGGACGGTCGGCATGGGCCAGCTCCGGGCGCATCAGGCTGTGGTTCCACGCCCGGGCCGGGTGCCGCCCGAGGGACAGGCCGAAGGGGCCCAGGTGGAGGTCCAGATACGGGCCGTAGGGCCCGGCTTCGGCGACGCGCGTGCAAGGGTCGACGTGGACGCCCAGGCTGAGCGTCCGGTCGAAGGCGTACTGGACCATCCACCACGGTCCGTAGGCCACGCCCCAGCGGCGGGTGAACATGGCCGCCCTCCTCGCCCGGAGGGCCGGCTACGCGGGCAGCGCGACGTCCAGGTCAGAGACGGTGTACGTGCCCTGGGCTCCGAACGTCTCGGGGGTGATCTTCTGGACCGTCGCGTGGCCGATCGAGGTGATGTCGATCGCCGCGCCGCCGCTGGTCGCGGCGAGCGTGAACGAGTCAGTCAGGACATCGCGGACGTAGTAGATCGTGCCGGCCGTCAGGCCGCCCGGGATCGACCCGCCGTCCGGGAACACGACGACCGGCTGGTTGAGCGTGTAGCCGTGGGCCGGACAGTCGATCACGTTGGTCGCGATGTCGTCGACGCTCATTCGCTTCGGGGTGTCGGACCCGAGCGGGATCATGCCGCCGAACGTCCCGCCGCTCGCGAGGGTCCAGAACCCGGCCCACGCGATCGTCGCGCCCGCGGGCACGTCGAACACCGGGGCGTTGCTGTTGTCGAGGTTGCCGGCCGCGGCGGCGTTCCACGTGTGCGCCTTGCGCGCATACGCGGGGCTGCCGCCGGCGACTTCGTTCGCCCCGGTCGCCGAGTAGCCGGTGTGGAGCGAGAGGAAGCCGTAGGCCCCCGCGAAGGCATCGAGCATCGTGTTCTTGGCGGCGTCGGTGAGCATCGGGGAGTCCTTTCAGCGGGGCCCGTTGCGGGCGCCGATGGGGATGAGCAGGGCGAGTGCGGTGGCCAGCCCGAGGACACGCCGCATGCTCAGGCCGCTCCCCACGCGCACAGCGTGCCGGCGGTCGCGCCGTTGACGCCGATGCTGGTGATGGCCTGCCCGGTGAGGGTGAGCGGCACGTTGGCCGGCAGCGGGAAGCCGGTCGACCCGGCCGCGTTGGCTGCCGCGCCGTTGATCCGGATGAAGCAGGCGACGGTGGCGATGAGGGTCACCTGGCTCACCCCGCCACGCGTGGTGAACGCGAGCGAGGCGCCGACACCACCACCGGGGATGGCGACGGCGACCTGCTCGCCCGCGGGGTACGACGCCGACACCCGCAGGTAGCTCACAGGATGGTCGCTCCCCGGGTGGCCGCGAGTTCCTCGGCCTCCGCCTCAGAGCACGTCGCGATGCCATCGTCGACGCGCAGGAATGAGCCGTCGGCGAGTCCGACGGAGGTCACGTGGAATGGGAACCGGACCTGGACGGAGCCCGACGGCGGAGGAGCGACCTCGGGCTCGACCTCGGGCTCGACCTCGGGCTCGACCTCGGGCTCGACCTCGGGCTCGACCTCGGGCTCGACCTCGGGCTCGACCTCGGCAGGCGGGGCGATCTCCGGCTCAGCAGTGGCCTCCTGGGCCGCGGTCTCCTCGTCGGGCGTCTCGCCCGACTCGGGCTCGACCGCAGCCGAGGTCTCGTCAATGGGCGCAGCGGCCCGGCTGCGGCTCACTTGTTCACCGTGACGCCGGCACTCGTCTGCGCGGCGGCCAGCACGGTCGGCACGCCGGTGTTGGCGCCGCCGGCCGTGACGCCGGAGTGGATGTGGGCGTTGAGCTTGCTGCGGAGCTCGGTCACGTCGGCGACGAGCGCGTTCACCTGCGCCACGAGGACGCTGATCACGCGGCTCGGGCTATCCGAGACGACTGGCGTCGGAGGCATCTTTTCTGGTGCTCCTTTGTGTCATGCGTCCGTCTGGGGGCGGGGAGGAGGTGCCCGCCCCCAGACGACATTGAGGAGGGTTAGATGCGCACCTTGGCGTTGAACAGCGGCGCCTTCACGGCGAGGCCGAACATCGCGAACATGACGTACAGCCGGGTGAGGGCGCCGTTCACCCCGACCGGGATCTCCAGGGTCGTGATGCTGTCCGAGCCAAGCCACGGCGCGGACAGGGTGTCCTCGTCGAGGACGTAGATGTCCTCGCGGCTGGGGGACACGAGGGTGTACGTGCCGATCCCGTTGCCGGGCACCGTCACGATCGGCAGCGGGCCGGCGGCCGTGAGGACGCTCCCGAAGTCGAGGCCCTGCGCACCGGCGGCGCCGGGGTTCTGGCGGATCGTCGCGAGCAGCTCGTTGACCCAGTCGCTGTAGCGACCCGGCCGCATCGCGATCGCGGTCGGCAGGCCGCCGTTGTCGAGCACGCCCGCGATGGCGGTGTTGAAGGCGGCGATGTAGCTGCTGCCGCCCTTCTCGACGACGACCGGGTTGGCCGCCGCGTTCGGGGTGCCGAGCAGGAAGCGCAGGCCGGTGAAGCTGTTGGCGTCGTAGGCGCCTTCCTCATCGGCCGCCGTCTTGGCCGCGGTCGTGGCGTTGCCCTGGAAGATCGTCCGCTGGAGCTTCGAGCTGATGGCGATCACGCCACCGTTCAGCTCCTGGGCGAGGCTGTTGTACGGGGCGCCGCCCTGGGAGACCGCGAACTGCTGCTTGAGCGACACGCCGCGCCGGGTGGCGATGACGCCGATGTTGCTCGTCTTCTGGACGTAGGCTGACGTGTCGTCCGTCACGGTGCCCGTCTCGGTGATGAAGGCGGCGTCACCGTAGGACGTGATCTGGTTGTAGGCGTGGACGAGGCCGTTCGCCGGCTCCTTCTGGATGCGGTCCCAGAACGGGAAGCGCTTGACGAACAGCGCGTAGAGGAGCGGCTCGAGGTCCTGCCGGATGAGCGCCGCGCCGCCGGTCGTGTCGAGCAGCTTGCGGATGCCCGGGTCGGACGCGGCGACCATGTTGAGGAGGCCGCTGTCGGCCTGCTTGCCAGCCTCGGCACCGGCCTGGACCTGGAGCATCTCCATGATCTGGTTCGTCGGCAGCGCCTTGAACTTGCTGCGGAGCTCGAGCTGCTTCATGCGCACGGCGCCGGCGTCGATCTCGGCCTGCGCGGCGGCACCATCCTTGCCCACGACGCCCTGCGGCGTGGCGGTCACCTTCTCGGTGTTCAGCGACTCCAGGGCCTTGGCGATGTCCTGGAGCTTCTCCATGATTGCGCTCACTTGACGTTCTCCTTCGGGGTGTGGGCGGCGTCGAGCGCGGCCGCCACGGCCGGCGCGAGCCACGGATAGGCGGTGGCCTTCTGGGTCACTGCCGCCACCGCCGCCTTGCGCCCGACAGGGAGCCTCAGCGCCTCAGTGAGCAGTTCCAGCGCCTTGCCGAGCTCGGCCGACCGCGCCTCCAGATCACCCTCCAGCTCACCGACCCGCTTGCGCAGGTCGGCGTTCGTGGAGAGGGCGGCCCGGAGCGCCTCGGTGGCCTTCTCGGTCACGGGCATGAGGCTGGCGAGCACAACGCTCGCCTCGTCCTCCTGATCGTCGGCAGCGGACTCGCCGCTGGCCGGCTCGTCGGCCGGTGTCTCAGCCGGCTCTGTCGCGGTCTCCCCGGTGGGGGCAGCGGACTCCGCGGGTTCGGTCGCCTGACCCTCCGCGGACTCCACGCTGGCCTCGGGTGCCTCGGTTTCGGTTTCGGTTTCGGTGGTCTCCTCGGGCGCCTCGCCCGAGTCAGTGGCCGTCTTGTCCACGTCGCCCTCCGCGCTGATCGGCTTGTCAGTCGCAGCGGCCATCAGGCGCTCCCGGGCGGCAGCCTCGTTGCGGAGGATGCCGGCCCGAATGCGGTCACCGAGCCCGCGCTCCTCGAGGTCGGCGGCGACGCCTTCCTCGGATGCATCGGCGGGCTGCCCACGGAGCGCCTTGAGCGCCCGCGTCAGGACGTAGCTGCGTTGATTGGCCGGGATGCCCACGACGCTCGACTCGAGGAGCCGCACGCCATCGATGACGAACGTCTCCTCGCCGCCCTTTGAGCTCCGACTGGCGCTCGTGACGTAGGCGCCGATCGAGAGCCCGAGCTTGCGGCCGGCCGCGATCGAGCGGTAGACCTTGCCGGCGCGCGGGTTCTCGTCGTCGCCGGCGACCCGGACCGTGATGTCGAGGTCATAGACATCGCCCGCCTCCGGGTCGGCGCGCTGCACGATCGCGGCACCGGTGACCGATCCGAAGATGTCCTCCGGCACGCTCGTACCGTGGTTGAGGAAGACGGTCATGTTGTCGAGGGCGCTCTGGCGCATGGACTCCAGCGCGTTGAGCGTCAGCTCGTCACCCTGGAGGTCGCGGATCGTGCTCGACGTGGTCCCCGACACGAACCGCTCGCCGGTCTGCTCGTCCTGCCAGGACTTCAGAACTCCGGTGAACAGCCGGAACTGGGCGTGCTTTGCGGTGTGGTCGCTCATACCAGCGTATGAGGCACCATCCGCGACGACGGGTCAACAGGCCCGCAGTCTGCGCGAGTGACGGGCCTGTTGCGGAGTCGAGACGCCTAGAGCGTTAGCCGCGGACGAAGTCGATCAGCCAGGGCCGCAGGATCGTCCACCGCGAGACGCCCCCCTCCGCGGCATCATTGCGGCGCCGCAGTTCGACCAGCACTTCTCGGCTGTAGTCAGGCCGGCGGAACAGGAGCCAGGCGATGACGAGCCAGCCAACGATCGGCACGAACAGCAGGGCGATGCCGAGAAAGCCCAGCCGGAGAGCTCCCGCCACCACGGCGCCGGCGGCCCTGACCAGCCACAGCGCCGCCCACCAGAGGATGACCAGCGGTACCCAGAGGCCGTACTGGACGATCCATACGGGAACCGCGATCGCGACTCGCACGGCGCGGTTGCCCTTGATGGCGAGGAACAGGTCCCGGGCGCGGGGTGCGGCTTGATCCATCACTCTCCCTCCGATGGTGGTGCCTGCTCATCATAGGGATCTCGTCGGCCGCCGCGCAGGAGTCTGAGCGCGATCCGCTGGAGCCGAAGCCTGGTGGCGAGCCGTCCGCCGCAGTGGTAGCAGCGGGCGGCCACGAGCGCGCCCAGGAAGTGCACCTCACGCCCGCAGCGGGGACAGCGTGCCCACGGCATCACTCATTGCTCCTGGGTCACGCTTACGCGCCGGCCGGCTTGCCAGACCGAGCGCGTCGCCGGCTGCCCGTTCGGGGCCTCCCGGACGAGGCGCGTCGGGATGCCGCGGACGAATGCCGTCGCCTCGCCGCTGCCGCAGTTACGACAACAGATGACTCGCCAGCGCGTCGGATCACCGGCCCGGTACCGCATCGTGGACTCGATGTCTCCGCTACTACAGACGGAGCAGATCACGGTGCCTTACCCGCGGGGCTCTGTGTCAACGACCGGACCTGCGGCCGCGATCCCGATTTCCTCGGGCTGGACGTGAAAGGCCGCGCAGATCTCGCGGGCCAGCTCGCCTGCGGCCGCCGCGCCATGGACCGCCCGCGCGTAGGCGAAATGCCGCGCCACGACCCGTGGCGGAAGGTGGTGCTTGGCGGCCAGGGCCGCCAGCTCCTCGCAGACCCACTCGATCTCGGCCGGGTCGACCGTGCTCGTGTCGAGCCCGAGCAGCAGCAGTTCATCGCGGACGGCGGCGGCCTTCTTCCTCATTGTCGCCAGTGGTCATTCTCGCTGTGGGCGAAGGGCGCTGGCAGGTCGATCCAGCGCCGGCAGATGGTACAGCGCGGGAACGACGTGCAGCGCTCGCACCTGATGCGACCGTCATCACCGACGGCCAGGCGCGCCGGGTCCGGGTTGCCGCACGGGCACGGTGAGGTGTCGCCCCACCGGTCGCGGAGGAAGTCTACGTCGAGCTTAGTGTCCATGAGCAAAGCCTACCACCATCAGGTGGTGGTGTCAATACTATTGTATGACCACGGACACACGGCAGAGCCCCCGCGCCAGCTCGCCGCAGACCGCAGCGAACGTCTCGTCTGAGAGGTCGATGATCCGCCCAGAACAGGCGCACCAGTCGTCGAGGGCCACCGTTGCCGTGCCGGCCCGACCCGTCACGAGGGCCGTCGACCCGCGCCACGCGCCGATACGGAGTGGCGGGCCAGCCGCGGCATGCGCGCCGTCAGGACCGGTGGCGTACCAGGACGCGACACCCTGCACAGACACCGCTATAGGCGGAGGGCTGAGGGAAGGGGCGCCGCCGGGCACTGGGTCAGGGTAGGGATGCCATTCCGGTCGGGCTGGATGCCGCTCGGACGGCGGCGCCCCGCTCTGTACCTGCTGCACAGCAGCATCAGGGACAGAGCGCGGAGCCGCGTCGGCCTGGCCGGCGACGTAGCCCGCGAAAAAGGCGGCGAGGATGACGATGGCGAGGCGTCTCATACCAAGTACGCCAATGTCACCCGCGCCACGGACATGGCGCTAGGCGTCCTTCCGCGGTCTGCCGGTCCTGACGCTCACGGCTCGGCCTCCTCTCGCCCATCATGTGCTGCGAACCCCCACGCGGGCCAGGACCCGAACCATGCGCCGGAGCAACGGCACGATCAGTTCGCGCTCGATCGCATGCGTCCAAAGGTCATGGCCGGCTACACTGAGTCGCACTGCGTCAATCCGCTGACGACGCCGGTAGCGGTGGGTGATGACCACATGCTGAGCCGTCCGCCACGGCCCGGTGTAGCGCCGCTGGAAGCGGTCGGCTCGTTCCTCGACGGTGAACCGGGGCTTCACGCCGATCTACCTCCTCGCTTGCGCGCTTCCTCCTCGCTCAGCGGTGTCGGCTCAGTCACTGTCGGATCTCCATGTAGGCGCTTTGTAGGTCATATGTCCGCTCACCTCCCGGCCTCCTCTCGCCCATCCTGTGTTGCAACCGGATATGGCACGCCGCTCGTCGGGATCAGCGACCAGTCGCGGACGCCCATCGCGTTTCGCGCGGTCGGGAACGCCTCCGTTTCAGCGCCGCACTGGACCTGGAAGTCGATCGGCAGACCCGTCTCTTGCCGACCCCACACGGACAGCGCGCGGTTGAGAAACCTGATCGAGTCGAGCCGCCCACGTGACAGTGCGGCGAACCGATCAGCGGCGAGCACCACGCGCACGTCCACGTCGCGGTAATCGGCGCGCTCGGTCGCAGAGCCGACGAGATAGGGCGTCGAACCGAAGATCACCCGGACCATCCGGCACCAGTCCTCCAGCCGGTCGAAGTCGGGCTGGATGAGAAACGTCACGCGGTCAGCCATCTCGGCCACCCTGTGCCGCGAGTAGGGCCGGGTTGAGTTGGCCGCCACTTGCCGTCGCGATGCGGATCATGACAAGTGGCGCGGTGGCTCGGCCGGCTCGGGGATGATCTCGGCAGAGCCCTGCGACACGTATACCGTTGGCGGGACGGTCCGATCGTCACGCACCGGCGGTTGGACAATGACTGACGGCGAATCGGTCACCCACGTGACAATCCCCACCACGCGGCCGACGAGCCCACTCCTCCGATCGCGGACGAGACGACCGAGCAGGGACATGTCGTTCATGCGCCCATCAACCTCGGGTCGAACCCCGTCCCGTTGTCAGCCCTGCTGGTCACGGAGTAGGGGGAGCTGGTGGAATAGCGCCGTTGCCACGCGGCCATCCACTCGGCGGCCTCCGCTGCACCGATAGGACCTGCCCTCTTTGGCTCCTCCCAGCGCCACTTCGGGCGGAGGACGTAGGCTACGGCGGCGAGGAACACGGCGAGGAAGGCGAGGACGAGTGCCGCGAGGCGAGTCATGCTCGCGCCACCCGGATCGTCGCGCTCCGCGCTGCCGCGCCGCTCAGTGCTCGGGCGTACTGCTCGGTCGCCCGTGCGATGGCGCGCTGTCGCCAGCCTCGGGCAAAGGGTCGCTCGCCGCGTTCGCCCTCTGGCGTCGGCTCGAGGCCAAGCTGACCGGAGACGCCGTAGTTGCGGAGTCCCCAATAGGGTGGCGAGGTCACGACACAGTTAACCGACTCGGTGGACAGGGCGGCGAGCACCGTCCGGGCGTCGCCCTGGTAGATGGTGAGCCAGCCGTCCGCATACCGGGGTGGCGTAGAGGTCACGCAGACACCTCGCCGGCCGGGACCGTCCGCCCGGTCAGCGGGTCGTACGACTCGTGGTCGAGCGGCTGGGCACGACACCACGACCGCCACGCCGCCGTCTCGCGGAGGGCCTCGCCATCCACGTCGGCCCGGTGGCGGTACTCCCCCATCGCGCCCGGCGGCGGGCAGATGATCATCCCCATGAGGCGCGCCGACTCGGCGCTCCACGTCGGCCCGGCCGTCTCGTAGACGTAGACGGCCTCGACCGGCCGCGGCGTATCGTGGAGCTGGTCGAGCAGGTCACGTGTGCCGTCGGTCCGCGACACGACAGCGCGGAGCCAATGCGGCGCGCGGCCCACGGAGTACCGCCCGGCCGCCGGTCCGTCGAGGAGCACGACGCCGCCCTTCGATCGCGTCATGGTTGCGCGTCCCGCTTCCTCGCCACCGGGGTCGGTGCTGGACTGGACGACCACCTTGCCCTCACGCCGAAGCTCGTCCATCACTACTCCTCTCCGCGGCGCTCCCGCTCCACGAGCATACCACAATCGTACCGTAAGGACAATACGTTCGTATCGCCTGCCTAGACCTTCAGGCCACCCCGCTCGCCGTACTCCGGCAGGACGGGCAACGTCGCGCAACGACAGTCCGGGTGGGCCGGCGGCGCGTCGATGCCACCGGTGAACGGCCGATCCATCGGCCGCTGCTCACCATGGAGCGCCTGACACTGCGCGCACGTCCCCTCGCCGTCGGCGCTCCACTCCTTGTCGGTCACGCCCGCCTCGCGGTAGCGCTCCAGGGCGCCCGCGCTCGAGGCGCGGATCGTCTCGGTGCGCGCGATGACCGTCGCCCGCTCTCGGCTCATCGTGCCCTCGAACACGTCCCGCAGACGAGCGGCGATCCGGTCCATCGGCTCGCCGGCGTCGAGCCCGGCGGCGACCGCATCGCTGATTTCCCGCGCCCGCTCGGTGACCCACTCGTCGGCGAAGGTGCGCACGTAGCCCCGGATGAACGAGGCGACGGCCACCGGCAACGGCACCGACATTGTCGGCCGTGACCCGAGCTGCGCCTCGCCCCACTCGCCGCCGATGATCGCGGCGCGCGACATGTAGCGCTCCAGCTCGCGGGCGAAGTCCTCGTCGGCGTTCTGGGGGAGCCACTCGGACGGCAGGGCCTTGAGGAGCCCGAGCCGGCCACCGGCGTGCATCCGCCAGGTCGCGAACAGCCCGTCGAGCGCCGCGATGAAGGCGCGCTCGGTGGCCGAGAGGGCGGCGACCTGCGGGAACGGGTCGTGTGCCTTCGCTAGCGGCGGCGGTAGAACGCCGCGAGGTCGAAAGGGCGGGTGGCCTTGCCGGCCTCCGTCGCCACGGCCTGGTCCTCTGCCCCCGCCTCCGTCGCCGCGGCCTCCTCGTCTGGCGCAGGCGGGCCGGACGCGACGGGAGCAGGCGGTGGGGCCTCGAGACCGGCGAGGTAGAGGCTCATCGGGACGGGTCCGGCCTTGGGCACGGGAACCC
This sequence comes from Anaerolinea sp., assembly GCA_013822395.1. GTDB lineage: Bacteria > Chloroflexota > Limnocylindria > Limnocylindrales > CSP1-4 > UBA5189. Next base: position 109,949 of record PNKK01000002.1, read on the forward strand.
ACAGCTCGTCGCCGTACCTGTCGAGCGGCGGATCGCCGCGCTCCGCGAGCGCATCGTTGGGGCGCACCCAGGAGAGGCCACCGAGGGCCTTCGAGTAGTACTCGGCGGCCGCCTGGTTGCTGTGGCGGCCGAGGTCGCTGAACCGGAAGGTCAGGAGGGGGTGAAAGCTCGCCACGACCTCGCGCGTCAGGTACTCCGCAACGAGTTCCATGAGCGGCGCGTAGCCATGCTCCTCGGTGAACTCCGCGTTGACCTGGCCCTGGCTGCGGTTGACGTCGAAGGCGATCCCGATGTCCTGGGGCTGGACGTGGAACACCGCGCAGATCTTGCGGGCGAGGTAGGTCAGCCACTCCATGTACTGCATGTCGCTGTTCGACTGGCTAAGCTGCGTCCACTTCGCGCCCTTGCCGCCGCCGATGATCGCGATCTGGCTGCGGCCGGCGATCTCGGCGTCCCAATACGCCCGGAAGCTGTCCACGGCGTCCGGGCGGATGCCCTCGCCGAGGTCGAGCAGGCCCGGCGGGGTCGCCTGGCGCACCGCCCGCCGGTTGTACTCCGCCGCCGCGAGGTCCCCCTCGATCGTATCGGCGAGCACCTCGAGCGCGGAGAGCCCGAGCGGGCTGTACGTCACCGGGCGCTCCATCATGCAGACGAGCTCATCGTTGCGGAAGCGCTGGACCTCGCGCCCCTGGAGGTCGAACTGGTAGTAGCGCGGCGCGCTCGTGTCGCTGCCGTCCCACTCCGGATCGAAGCGGATCGTGCCGCCATCGACGCCCCACAGGTAGGCGATCGGCTGCACGCCCCCGACCCGCAGTCGCCCGCCGACCGTGAGCTCCTTCTCGATGCAGCCCTGGTCGAGGACGAGCAGATCCTCGACCACCTGCTCGATCAGCGTCCGGAAGCTCTCGCCCTTCGGGTTGGGGTTGCGCAGGAGCGCCTTGGCGGCGGCGATCGCCCCCTCTGGCACATCCACCCCGGACTCGACGGGCACGATGTCCCAGCGCCCGCGGCCCACCTGTGAGCGGCGCAGGTCGATCGCGGCGCGGACCCACGGATTGCGCCGGGACCAGCGCCGGAGGTGCGCGACCGAGGGCTTGGGCAGCGGGCCGGTGAAGGCGGCGCCGCGGACGGCGATGTCGCCGTCCCAGCCGAACAGGCCGCCATAGCGGGTGTGGTCGCGGGTGATGATCGGCGCCGCCCGCCGAGCGGCCCGGCGGGGACTCACCGGCGCGCCCGGTGCTCGGCGATGTAGCGCCCGATGACATCCGCCATGACGACTCGCTCAAGCTCCTTGTTGACGATCTCGCGCGCCTCGGCCAGCGTGAACGGCAGCGGCGGCGCGAGGTCGCCGTACTCCGGTCCTCGCCGCAACGGCGCCAGTGAGGCCCACCAGCGCGGCACGACGAAGTCTCCGTCCGCGAACCGCATGACCAGCGTGTCGTACGTGTCCGGCGTCATCTCACGTCCGATTGGGCGCCGCGGCAAGCCCTCCGGCGTCTACGTCGTCCTCGGCGCCCGCATCGTCACCGAGCAGCTCGGCCTGGCTCACCTCGTAAGCCCGCTGCTGGGGCACGGAGCGCCGCGCAGCGTGGAGCCGGCGATAACAGCTCGCGCACACGTCGTAGCGCTTCTGCCCGCGCGCCCGCGGGCGCATCGGCTCCGGGGCGAGTTGCTGTTCGTGGTGTGTCGGCCCAACGAGCACGCCGCACGCAGCGCAGCGCGGGTGGGCGAGTCGGAGGCGGCGGTAGTCCTTCGCGAGCGGCGCGAAGGCGGCCTGGAGACGGGCGATCTCACGGCCCACCGCCCGCAGGTCGCCGCCGACCGAGTCCACCTGCTGGCACGTCTCGCAATCGATCACGGCGTCTCGCACGGCGCCAGCCAAGGGTTCCGTACTCGGACCTCGACACGCACGGCTGCGCTACTCGCCGGCATGGACCACATCGAGGACATCGACGACGGCCACCAGCCGATCGGCCGCCATCTCTGGTGTGTCGGCGGACGTGTCGACGGTCGCGTCGTAGCGAAACGCCGGCCAGTGGAACTCAGACTCGTGGTCGCGCTGCGGGCCCGCGCGACCGACGAGCCGGATGAACCGGAAGCCGTGCTCGCGGAGCGCGCGCTCCTCGTTCGGGAACCGGCAATCGTCCACGACGTAGTGCCGCCCGGGCGCCAGCCGGCGGACGAGCGACTTGACCCAGAAATCCTCGTCGAGCTGCCGGCGGATCGCGTCTGTGCCCAGCGCCTGGAGCAGCTCGCGACCCGTGATCTCGACCGTCGCGCCCGACCGCCTGACCTCGTAGTGCGCCGCCTTGTCGATCGGGCCATACGCGCAGGCGGCGATCTCGCGCAGCGGGTCGGCGAACGAGAGGTGCTCCCAGCCGTACTGGCCGAGCGCCCGGGCGAGCGTCGTCTTGCCGCTCCCCTGTGGGCCGATGAGGGCGAGGCTCGTCATGCTCGCTGCATCATACGTGCGTATGAAGCGAGACGCAAGTCTGTCACCGGCTCGCGCTCGTGAAGTAGAACTCGGTGCCGCCGAGGTCGGCGGCGTAGACGGCGGCGTCCACGAGGTCGTCATGCTCGCCGTTGGGGAAGGCGAGCAGTTGCGAGGGCAGCTCGCCGAGGTCGGTCGGGCCGGTCCCGAGCCCCGGACCACCGCGCAGGAACGAGACCTTGCGCCCCTCGAAACGCGCCGCCAGCGCCCGTGCCCGGGTCACCTTGTCCTTGTCCGGGTAGACCGGCATGGCCGGCAGGCGGGTGTTGCGCAGCACCTCGCGGACGAACGTGCCCTGGTGCTGGGTCGCCTCGATGTTGAGTGCCTGGAGCTCCCGGGCGCGCTCGGCGGCGACCGGGTGTGGTGCCCGCCAGCCGACGAACCCGGCCGGCAGCAGCTTCATCGGCCAGAGCAGGCGCGGGCCAGCCGGGTTGCTGCCGGCGGTCTCGACGTACGTCCCGTCGTCCTGCCGCCCGGTGAGCCACAGCCGGTGGCCCTCATCGAGGCGCGCCTGCCAGGCGCCGACGATGTAGAGGTCGCGCTCGGGCGTCTCGATCGCCTCGACCCCGGCGGTGTAGTCGGACCGCTCGGATGTCGAGCTGGCGAGGTCGAGCCCGAACCGCCGACCGCCCTCGGGCACGTTGTCAACCCAGCCGAACCACTCGCGCTTGAAGATGTTGCCGCCCATCCCCGAGGGGTCGTTCTGATACTGGAGGTCATACAGCGCCGAGCCCATGTCGAGGCGCTTGGCGAGGAGCGCCTCCATCCCCCACAGCTCGGGCCACAGCGTCGAGCCGTCGTCCCCGAGCGCCTTGCGCACGAGGTGCGGCCATCCCTTGCGGATCAGCTCGGCGTAGAAATCGTCCTCGTGCCAGCGGGTGCCGGCGAACCAGCGCACCCCGTCGGGTACGACCATCGGGTCGACGACCTGCCAGTACGCCTCCGACGCGCGCTGGCGCTGGCCGGCCGTCGTGTTCTCGGTCCGGCCCACGATGTCGTCGCCGATGAGGATGTCGAGGCGCGGCCCCGGCTTGGCCGACAGCAGGGCATCGGTCAGCATCGAGTGGTCCTTGCCGAGGGCCACGCCCTTGACGGTCCACTCGGCGTCGGTCCACTTGTCGCCCGTGACCCCGTCCTGCGCCCACTCGAACACCTCGGCGAACTTCGGCGACTCGACCATGCTGCGGATGGCCCGTGAGCGCGCCATTGCATCGCCGCCGACCGAGGTCAGGACACCGATCCGCTTCTGTCCCCGGTGGACGCCGACCAGCCGAGCCGCACGATGGAGCAGCGCCGTCGTCTTGGCATGGCCGCGCGGCTCCAGCACCACACCCTTCGGGTGCCGATCGAGGAACCGCGACAGCTCCCACAGATGGGCCGGGAAGACGAGGTCGGAGACGTACTCTGCGAAGGCGGCGTCGCTGGTCATGGCGAGCCGGCGCAGCTCCCGCCGGTAGCTTATGCGAGGCACCCGACGTGCCTCACCGCCGCCACGCCGGACGAAGGATCAGCGCGCCGAACACCTTGGACATCGGCTCGCCACACAGCGCGCAGCGCGGCACCGGTGGTGCGTAGCCGATCGGCGAGGTCGTGGTCCGCACAGCCGGCGGCTCGTGGCGGCGGCAGACGAACTCGTGGTCCACGCTCATGCCTCCTCCGTGTCGTCCCGCGCGGCGGCCTCCAGCTCATCGGCGTGGAGCCGGAAGCGGCGCGCCTGCTCCTCGGGTGAGAGGGCGTCGAGCGGATGGCTGCTCTCGACCCGAACGGGCCCGCCAGCGGCGCCGGTCAGCTCGACCCTGCGCACGTCGATCCCCGCCAGTTCGGCGATCCGCTTGGCTGCGTCGAGGCGGAGCTTCTGGTTCGCGATCTCCAGGACGGTCCCGCGCTTGGCGGCAGCGCCCTGGGTGGCCTCGGCGAGCACGCTCCGGGCCTGGGCGATCATGTCCGCCCGGATGTCCTCATTCGGACTGACATAGGCGAGGTGGCCATCGCGGATCGCCTTGATGTGCTCCCGCACCTGCCGCGCACCGATGTGGATGGGGTCAGGCTCGCCCTTCTCGTTCTTCGCGCCGGCCAGGAGCACACGGATGCGCTCGGCGGAGTAACCGGCGAGGTGGAAGCGCTCGATCAGCTCGCGGGTGCGGCGAAGCTTGGCCTCGGTCGGGCGAGCCATCAGGCGACCTCCCAACGGAGCTTCTCCTGGGTGGGGTGCATGTCGACGCGCGGGCGCCCATCGCGAGACCACGTGCCACCGCCCGCCTCGCCGATCAGCCGGAACCCCGCCGCGCGGAGCGACGAACCGCCCTCCTCGGGGAGCGTGTAGGTAACAAGCCGGCGGTAGCCCATCGCCCGCGCCGCGCGCCACGCGGCGCGGTAGAGCATCGAGCACGCGTTCCTGCTGCCGTCAGTGGCGAGACGCGTCACTTCGCACGTCCAATCGTCGTCGAGCACCCGCGCGACAGGGCGGCCGACGATCACGACACCTACAAGCGCGGGCGGCTCAGCGAGGCCAATGGCGAACAGCCCGCCTTGGGGCGCTCGATGATGGCGATGCATTCGATCGACGTAGGCGCGCGCCTCGCGCAGGGTCAGCGGGACCAGCACGAGGGCCATCAGGCACCCCCCGCCACTGAGACGTTTAGAACTCCAGCGTGCCCTGCCTGAACGTGGGCGGCGGTGGCGTCGGGCGGTGCGACGGGGCGAACTCCCCGGCCGCGATCCGACGCAGGATGCCCGGGTCGCCAGGCGGGACCGAGTGCTGGAGCGAGCCCGGCGGCGGCGGCGCATCGGGGTGCCAGAGCATCTGCCGCACGTCGGCAAAGCCCTTCCACGCCGGCGCGACCGTCCATCCGGCCTCCAGCCACTCGACGTACCGCCAGAAGGTCCGAGCCCCGCTGAACCGGCAGTGGATGACCATGTGGCACCGGAAACACAGCTCGAACGCCCCAATATGAGGCCCGTACGGCGCCGAGTAGTCCTCGCTGTGGGCCATGATCTGCCCGGCGGTCTGTCCGCACGCCTGGCAGCGGACCGGCCTCGCACGTCGCCCGGCGACGTACTCGCGCTTCAGCCAGTTGTAGGCGCGCATCCGCTGGTCGCCCGTGAAACCGTTGTACGTCGCGAGGATGCTCATACGAATGTATCTTACCACACATGCCGGCGTCCTTCCAAGATGACGCGCGTCACGGTTGTCCCCGAGCGGGTCCGGCTCTCGCTCGCGCGGCGGAAGCCGAGCCGGTCGTAGATCCGGGGGTCGAGCGCGATGGCCTCGATCCGGGCCGGCGCGACCCGGTCGATCAGCCCGGTCAGGAGCATGGTGCCGTAGCCCTTGCCGCGCTCACCGGGCAGGGTGTAGGCGCCGCGGAAGCGGTAGCCGTTGCGGAGCGGGAGCAGCCCGGCGAAGGCCACCAGGCGGCCGCCGTCGAAGACGCCCCACCAGTCGGTCGGCGTGGCGCCCTCGGACAGCGAGACGTGCTCCTTCGCCGCGCGCGAGGCGTACGGCCGGACATCGTCGTGGGCGATCGGGCGCAGCTCCATCATTCGCCCTGCACGTCTTCGAGCCGCGCCCGCTTGCGGCCCTGCTGGTCGGTGCCCGACTCGACCGGATACCACGCCTTGCTGTACGTCCACTCGCCGACACGCTTCGCCGCGAACACGCCCTCGGCGTAGAGCGTCTCGATCTCCTCGCGCGTAGCCCCCAGCTCGATCCCGACGGCCTCGGCGCTCATGCCGAGGTCATCGATCAGCTCGCGCACGACGGCGTGCATCTTGACCGCACCATGGACGCCCTTCGCCCGGTTCATTCGCACCGTCAGCACGATGGCCTCGGCGCGATCGACGTTGAGCACAGCGCACGGCACCATGCCGGCGTAGCGCCCTTGGAGGTAGGGGCTATCCTTCGACAGGCGGTACCGGTGATAGCCGTCGATGATCGTGCCATCCGGCGACACGAGTAGCGGCTGAGTCCACCCGGTCTCCAGGATCGAGCGCTCCAGGAGCCTCAGCTCGGGGCGCAGCACCACGTTCGGGTTGTACGAGTTAGGGTTGAGGCTGTCGACGTGTCGCCATTCGATGCGGTTGATCGGGTCGTCAAACATCCTGGTCCCTCAGCATGGCGGCGGCCTGATCTCGGGCGAGGCTCACCGGGAAGATGCCCTTGTGGTACGAGCCGCCGACGAAGATGGCGAGCAGGTGATCGAGCGGGAAGTAGTCGGGCTGGGCCCGCACCCGAGGCTCGACGCCGCGCAGCTTCTTGAGCGCCTCGGAGCGGTCGAGCGGGTCCTCGATGCACTCCATGATGTAGCGCCGGATGCCCTCAATCGACTGGCCATACTCGGCCAGGAGCGCAGCCCGCCCGGCCTCCTGATTGAACTCGGACCAGTAGCGCGCCTGGACCGCGACCTCGGGGAAGACGCCGAGGATGGCGTCGAAGAACTCGGGGTCGTAGTCGCGCAGCACGTCGATCCGCTTGGCGCTCTGCGGGTGGAGCGGCGTCGAGACGCGGAGCGCGTTGCCTCCCCCACCCCATAGCTGGTGGTCGTAGGTCGGGGCGTAGTGGAGGTCGTGCTCCCACATGAACCGCCAGACGTCCATTTCCAGCCAGTCGTAGATGGGGCTCGCGGTGAACACCCGGGTGCCCTTGCGGGGCACGATGTAGTTGTCGTGCAGCCGCGAGACCACACCGCGGTAGCGGTAGATGCTCTCCTGGGCGCGCAGTCCCAGGAGCACCGCGACGCGGCCCCGGCCCGGCGCGAAGTGGTCGGCGATCAGCGGGTTGAGGTCGTGCTGCTCTAGGACCCGGGTATCTCCATCGGGCAGGGACCAGCTCCCCTCGGGCTTAGGGCGGACCCACTCGCGGGCCGGGTCCCACTGGACGTAGCGCATCGTCCGGCCGAGGATGAACTTGCGCGAGGCGAGCGGAACGGTCAGCCACAGCAGGTTCACCCAGGGCAGCGCCCGGTAGCGTTCGACCTGGCTGATGACGCCCGACGGGATGACCTCCTCGTCGTAGAACAGGACGTTGACCCGATCCTGCCCGCGCTCGATCGCCACCTCGTGCGCCAGCTCCAGGACCACCTGGCTGTCCTTGCCGCCGGAGAAGCTGACCACCACGCAGTCGGCGAGGTCGTAGATGTGGTGGAGCCGCCTGCGCGCCTCGGTCAGGATGTCGGTCTCCACGTACTGCTTGCGCCTACCCATCGAGCGCCTCCCGGACCAGGGCATCGAGCCGCTGGGGGAAGGTGTCGAGGTCCTCGTAGCGCGTCTTGAGCCATCGCCCGAACGCCCGCCAGCGCTGGAGCTGGACCGCGTCGTCCCACACGATCGTGTCGCTCACATTGACCGTCTGCATCGCCGGACGGGGCACGCCCTTGACCGACAGGACCACGTCGTCAACGTCCTCGCCGTCGTAGCCGGTCCCGGTCAGGTTGCGCGATTGGGCCTGCTCGGTGAGGAGGGAGGTCAGGACCTTGTTGTCATACCAGGCCAGCTCGGCGAGGCGGTTGTCGGCCACGAGGTAGGCGGCCGCCTCGACGTCGTCGAGATCGAGGACGTGCGCCGCGATGTGCGTCCAAGCGAGCGCCCTGGCGGCGCGCAGGAGGTGGTTGCCAGCCACCACGTAGCCAGTCGAGCGCTGGACCACGATCGGGCGGAGCTGGCCGAACCGCTTGAGGCTCTCGGACAGCGCCCCGACATCGCCCTGACGAGGATTGGATGGGTGAAGCTGGACGGACTCGATGGGCACCACCAGCCCGCGGAGATCATCTGCGATCAGCGCCATCAGGCCGCCCTGCCCTTCCGGTTCAGCTCACGGATGCGCTCGCCGATCCACCGTCGACGCTCGCGCACTTCCGGTGGGTAGCCGGCGCGACCCGGGTTGCGGGTCCCACGGGCCAGCTCCAGGGCCAGCTCGGCGCGCTCTCGCTTGCTCACGAGGTAGGGCAGCGCGGCCTCCAGCAGCGGTACCACCTGCTGCGTGTTCAGGTAGTAGTGCCACGTGTCCTTGACGCCCGGGCGGACCTGCACGCGGACTTTGCCGGGCCACCGCTCATTCACCCAGTCGATGAGCCCTCGATCCGTGTTCGAGATGTCGACCCGCAGCTCTGACCACGTCGCAGGTGAGTGGCCTGGCCTGCGCTCGTGCTTCTGGTTCGCCATGATCGAGCCCTCGCCGTCGATCAGCCCCGCGAGGTAGGCGCAGTCGGTCGCCGCACTCACGACTCGGCCCTCGTCTTCACGCTGTGGTGGCTATGGCAGAGGCTCTGGAGGTTGTCCTCGTCGTCGGTCCCGCCGGCGCGCTTGGGAACGCGGTGGTCGACGTCGGTCGCGGGCTCGCCGCACCCCACCCCGTCGGTCTCCCACTGGCACGTCGGGTGGGCCTCCAACTGGCGCGCTCGGGGACCGCGGCGCCAGGCCGAGTCGTAGCCGCGGCTGTTGCTGTTGGGCCGGGGCTTGCCGGCGTCAGGTGCCGCCTGCTCGATGTAGGCACTGATCCGGGCCGCCATCGTCGGCGCGTCCGGGTCCCGGTTGCGGAGGTGGTTGAGAAAGGCGATCCAGCGCTCGTACTGCGCGATCGTCTCGAACCGGAGGGTCGAGGTGAACGACTCGGAGACCCACTGGTCAACCTCGACCTTGACCCGCTCAGCGATCAGCGCGTCGGCCTCGTCGGGCGCGTAGCCGGTGCCGGCAAGGGCATCGGTGTCGCGGAGCTGCCCCACCACCTCGGCGAGCGCGTCCCGGTCGTAGCTGCCAAGGTCGCTCGTGCGATTGTCGGCCAAGAGGTAGGCGACGGCGTCCTCGTCGGACAGCTCGACGACCGCCGCGGCGACCTTCTTCCAGCCGAGCGACTTGGCGGCCAGGAAGACGTGGTTACCCGCGACCACGTAGCGGGTCGACGCCTGGACCACAACTGGCTTGACCTGCGAGAACCTCGTCAGGCTCTCGGCGATCCGCTCGACGTCGCCGTGACGGGCATTCTGTGGGTGGGGCCGGATGCTGTCGATCGGCACGACTAAGCCGGCCAACTCCTCGGCGATCCGCTCGACGCTCATCGCCTCGCCTCCAGATCGGCCGGCCCATTGCAGGGCTTGGCCGGGAACGTCTCCATCAGGCGGAGACCGCAGCGCAGGCAGACGAGCCGGAGGACATCGAAGTCATGGAGGGCGGCCGCCGCCTCCGCGAGATGAGGAACGGGGGCGGGCTCCGGCTCGGGCGGTGCGTCCACCGCCGACGCCAGCGCGATCCGCTCGCTCATCGCCGCGCGCGGTTGCCCGACCAGCTCTCGATGAGGGCAACCGGGCGGTACGCCTCGGACGGACAGGCGTCCCAGGCCGCGGGCTCCTGCTCGCCCGTGTAGCGGATCTTGTATTGGGCGCGGAGCGCGTGCAGCCGGCGCACCCCGCCGAGGGCGCACACCTCGCACGTCACCGGAGCGTGGAGCACGTTCGGATCGCAGTGCGGGTAGGCCGGCAGATCGAGGCGCTCGGCGGCCGCCAGGTAGGTTTGCTGGCGCGTCGTCAGCCGGTCATCGCCGGCGCACCTGTAGCACAACTCGTCGGGTGACGTGTTCAGGCGATGGGCACAGCGAACGCACTGGTAGCGCGGCGCTGGTGGTGGCGGAGTGAACCGCCGCTCAAAGCCGTCGCCGTACACCCGCCGCGCCCCCCCGACGCCGTACGCGACCCAGTGCGGCTTCCCGTGGCGCAGCCGGTCGTGGAGGCCGATCAGCCGCGCAATCATCGCGCACCACCGCCGTACGGGACCGCCAGGCCAACCTCGTCGCGCCAGGCAGCGGACCGGACCGAGCGACGGCCCAGGACGAACCTGACCCCCACGAGGACGGCGAAGGCGAGCGCGAGGGCCATCACCGGGCCCCTCCCGAGCAGGTGACGGCGAACCCGTCCTCGACCATCTGGTCGTTCACGTTCGTGCCGTCGGTCGGGTCGCGCAGTTCGGTCATGCCACGATGTCCAGTCTTGGGCGTCCGAGATGGCCCTCACGCACACCACGAATGGCGTGGCAGTTCGCGCATCGGATTTCACACTTCGCGATTTCGGCGAGCAGCCGATCCCACGAGCAGGTCAGGGCCTTCGAGATGTCGAATGACTTGGTCGCTGGGTCCACATGGTCGAAGTGGAGAGCTGCCGAGTGTTCTCGGTATCCGCAATCGACGCACCCGCGCTCAAGCTTGATCCCGTTGATCGCCGTGAGCCTCTCGGCGCGAACTAGGGCAACCTTCTCGCGTGACTTCTTGCGACTGGCGACTGGATCGCGCCAATAGGAAGCGCGAGCTGCATCCCGGTCGCGCTGCGCCTTCGCCGCGGTCCTCATGGCACCCTCGGACCGTGACCGTCGTAGGCGACCGCGTGACCGTCCGTGATCATCTGCGCATTGATGTCGAGCCCATCGGCCCGAATGAGAGTCGCCAGGTAGCGGCCATAGCGCTCGCGCTTGTCCTTCTGCGTGCGGATCATGACCTGCGAGTTCTCGGGGAGGCCGATGAGCCCGGCCAGATGCGCCTTCGCCGCCACACCCTCAACCGTTGGCAGCTCTGGCGCGTCAATGCCGGCGAGCCGTAGCGTGAGCGTGGTCTGCACGTCGAGCCCGAGGTCAACCCGGGCATAGATCGTGTCGCCATCGAGGACGCGCAGGACCTCGGCGCGATACTCATACATGGTCGCCTCCCTCGGCGCATGAACAGCGCAGCCGCGCCGCGATGGCGTCGGCCAGGGCGGTGACGAACGTGTCGCGCGACTCGGCGCCCCCCAGAGCGTCGGTGGAGCTGACGCTGCGAGCCCCGCCGATGAGCGTCACCTGAAGCCCGGGGTGGCGGCCGCGAAGGAAGTTCACGAGCTGCTCGCCCTCGGCCTGAGGCAGCGTCACGGGCGACAGGACGATGATGCCGCCCGGGACTGGGAGAATGTCGAGCGTCGGCAGGCTAGCCATGGTCGGCCACCCGGAGCGCGAGGACATAGAGCGCCGCCGCAACGTACTGCCGTTCGTCCGCCGACAGGCCGGCCCCGTCCCAGCCGCGCCAGCTTGACTCGGGCGGGACGAACCCGGGCCCGCCGCCCTGCTCGTCGTCCATCCAGACCGCCAGGTTCAGGAGACCACCGCGGGCGCCATCGCTCGTCATGTAGAGCGTCGCTTGGACCCGCTGGTTGACCACTGCATCTGGCAGGGCCTTAGTTCCGCCAATCGGAATGTCGGTCAGGTCAAGCTCAGTCATCCCGCCACTCCATCCAGAGGACCAGCGCCATCGCGGACACGAGCATCGCCACGTAGAGCACCGGGAGCAGGCTGATCGGCATCGGGTGACTTCTCCTGGGTGGCTAGGTACGCTCGCAGTGCCGGGCGGTGGCCAGTCGCCCAGCCGTACAGGTGGTGCCACTCGCAGAGCGAGACGAGCGAGTTGGGCCGCGATGGGGCACGCTTGCCCATCGCCGGCGCCGCCTTGACGTGGTCGAGGGTGAGGCGACCACGGCACGTCGCCGGGTCCTCACCGAGCGCCACCGCCACGCAGCCGCGGTCGCGATCGAGGACCGCAAGCCGGAGCTCGGGGGTCACCGGGTCCGTTCGACGGGCGCCTGGAGAGCGCCGGAGCGGCGCCCTACGCACGCGCCGAACGGGGAACCCGCGGCGAGCCGGGGGGAGCGCACCGCGGGCTGTCGGGAGTCCATACCATCACAGGCATAGTCTCACACGGACGTATGTGTCACGTCAAGCCGGCGAGCGTCCCCGACTCCGCCTCGCGGGTCGTGAAGAAGGCCCGGGTCGGTGCCTCCTTGCCGCGACCGTCGTGCTCCTGGTGTGGGCAATACCAGCCCCAGCGTGGGCTCCCGAGCCAACCCAGCAGGACACCATGCTCGGGCTTGACGGGGCAGCGCGGTCCGCGTTGCCGGCGCTCTGCTATCATCGACGTCCTCCTCTCAGGCGACCGTGAGCTGGCGCGCCATGTGGTGCGCTCGATGGAAGTGGGCCTCGGACGCGACCCGCGACACCATTCCCTTGAGGGCCTCTGCCTTGGCGCCGACCAGCTCGGCGTTGCCGGCGTGGACGCCGGTCGGCAACAGCTCGGCCACCCGGCTGAGCGCCTGCGCGGCGCGATCCAGTTCGGCCAGCAGGTCCCGAGCGGAGCGCATCCGCTCCACCGACAGGGACTCGACCTCGTCCTCGCCGAACATCGCGCCCTGCTGCTCCTGGAGCGCGAGGTGCCCGGTCAGCCGGTCGAGGTCATTCTGGTAGCGGAGATCGCCAGCGCTCATGGCGCGCATGACCCGGAACTGGCCCTCGTGCGAGAGCCGAGAGATGTGGCCCGCGCTCCAGGCATCGAGCTGCCCACTGGCGACGAGATCACGGAGCTGGGGCGCGAGCCTGTGGAGCCTGAGCCGGGCGCGGATGGCGCTCTCGGACTTGCCGATCCGGGCAGCGAGTTCCTCAATGGTCATGCCCGTGTCCAGCAACCGCTGATAGCCGTCGGCCTCCTCGACCGGGTTGAGGTCGTGTCGCAGGACGTTTTCGACGAGGGCCACCATGAAGGCGTCGGTGCCTTCGAGATCGCCCCTCACCACCACCGGCACCTCGGAAAGGCCGGCCATCCGCGCCGCGCGCCAGCGGCGTTCGCCGGCGATGAGCACGAACCGATCCCCGACCGGCCGCACGACCAGCGGCTCGACCACCCCGAGGCTGGCGATGCTGTCGGCGAGCTCGGCCAGGGCCGCGCGGTCGAAGTGTCGACGCGGCTGATCCGGGTCGGGATCGATGGCGTCGAGCGGGAGCGCACGAAGGTCGGTCACGACTCGGTCTCCTCGTAGGGTGGGAAGTCTGTTGGCCGGCAGGCGGTTCCGTTCATGTCCAAAGACTACCACCATAGGGTGACTATGTCAATACGTTTGTATTGGCAGGGCGGGCGGGCTACCCCGGCCGCGCCGGGTCGTACCGGGCGCCGGCGAGCTGGGCCGCGGCGTAGGCGACGGCGGCGGCGGCCGTGGCGAGGTCGGGATAGACGAACGCCACATTGGCCAGCGCGAACCGCCAGGACTCGCGGTCGGCCGGCGTCCCCGCGACCGGCAGCACGCGGATACCACGTGCGGTCGCGTAGCCGATCTCGAAGCCCGTGCCGCGGCCGCTCTCATCGGCCAGGAGGTAGGCGACCACGAGGTCGGCACGCCCGATCGACACGAGGTCCGCCGGCACGTAGAAATCGGGCCGGTCATCGGCCGCGGGCGCTCCCGGAATGTTCGCGCCCGGCCGGATGGTCAGCGGATACGGCCAGTTCAGCCCGCCATGCTGCCGCCACGCCGTGGACAGCGCCAACTCGAACTCGTCGCGCCACAGCGCGTTCGGTCCGCGCACCGGGCCGGCGAGGTAGACGGCCAGCCGATCATCGGTTGTCACTGTTCGTCCACCCGGGTGATGCTGGCCTCACTCGAGAAGCCCGCGCCGTACCGACGAGTGAGCTTCGCGGTGTTGTGGGCGGCGACCTCGGAGAGGGCGAGGCCGTACGCGTCGGCGAGGGCGGCGACGTACCAGAGGACATCGCCGAGCTCGGCGCGCATCCGGTCCCGGTCCTCCGGATGCCCGTGGCCGACCTCCTTCTTTACCAAGTCAGCGACCTCGCCAGCCTCGCCCGCGACGCCGAGCCCCAGGATGGTCCGGCGGAAGCCGAGATCCTCAGCGAGGGCCGCCGTCCGAAGCGCGTGGCGCTGGTAGTCGTCGAGGAGCCCCGCCGCGCGCAGCGCGTCGAGCTCCTTGCGGGTCACGAGCGCGAGCCCGGCATCCTCCACCGCCCGACAGAAACGGTCCGCCTCGGATCGGTAGAACCCTGCGCCGTCTTCATAGCTGCCGAGGCGGCGTGCCCCGAGGGTCCCGGCGAACAGGGCACGCGCCAGCGCCTCAGCGCTCACTTGACCAGCAGCCAGTACGTCCGGCGGTGGCACTGGTCGCAAGGACCCAGGCCGTACTTCGGATGGAGGGTCGGCGCGTCGGGCTGAAGCCGTCGCTCCGTCTGACATCGCGAGCACCGCCAGATGGGCCATGCCTTCTCCTTCTGTTCAGCCACCGGAGCCCACCACCAGGAACAGGACCAGCGCGGCCCAGGCGAGGGCAAGGGCGGCGGCCGCGGCGACCCACACCCGCCAGTCAGACAGTTCGTCCATCAGTGGCTACCTCCAATGCTTCATGGCCGCCGATCAGCGCCGCGAGCTCGCGCGCCTCGGCGAGGTGGAGTCGGGTGTCGGCGAGCGCGCGATGCGGCTTGGCGTCACCCGCCCAACCGGCCCGCACCCCGGCGAGCCTGGCGAGCCGCCGCACGACCCCGATGTCGAGCACGTACCAGACCAGCCGGGCATCGAGCCCGGGCATCTGGGCCCGGAGGAACCGGCGGTCGAAGTGGCCGACCCCGGAGCCGGCGAGGATGACCCGCTCGTCCCCGGCGTGACGGTTGACCATGTCGAGCACGAGGCGCTCGGCCTCGTGGATGGAGACGCCTGCGCCGGCGTCGAGCTCAGCGAGCAGTCCATTCGAGGCGTGCATCACCAGGACTTCTCCGGACATCTGCGGCCGGAGCCAGGGGGCATAGTTGGTGACCACGAAGGAACACGACGCCAGCTCGGGGAAGGCCGGCGTCGTGCGGGTCAGGATGCAGCCGATCTCGATGATCGGGTCACGTCCCTCGTCGGTCCCCGTCGTCTCGAGGTCGAGAAAGAGGCAGTACGGCGGCAGGTCCATCGTCAGCCCGCCCGACGCCCGGCGGCGATGGCCCGCACACGACGCGCCCGCCACTCGGGATCGCGCCACAGCTCGGTCATGCGCGCCCGAGCCCCTGCCACCCGGCCCGGATTGCTCCAGCACGTCCTCCGCGGACTGACCTCGGTGGCGCCGGCGGCCAGCGGCAGCGGACTCACCGGCCGGAGCGGACAGCCCGCGTCGCGACAGACCAGGGCGGGCTCGCAGGCCACGCAGAACGACTCGACCGCCCCCTCGAGGAGGCCCAGTCGGCGCTCACCGAGCGAGGCCGTTTTCACGCGCCCGCGCAGCGCCAGGTTGATCGAGCCGCAGACCGGCCCGCAGAACCGACGCCTACGGTTCTCGGCCAGGAAGCTCCGGCCGCATGAGAGGCAGGCTCGCGTCCGTGCCTCTCGGCAGATGACCAGCAGGCTCTCGTCCGCCAACGCCTCCGCGAGCCGCGCCGCGTTGGCCACCGTCGGCAGGGCGCCGGTTGTCCACTCGCGCACCCGCTGGCGTGACACGCCGAGCGCCTCGCCGACCTGCGTATGGCTCGTCCCGCGCGCCGCGATGGCGGCGGTGAGCCGGCGGCTGAACTTGTACGCGGCGCTCACGCGGCGACCCGGCGAAGACGGCCTGTCTCGTCCACGCGGTACGGGCTCCTGACCACGTGGTAGTCCGCCAGGTGCCCGGCCGGCGCCCGGTTCTCGAGCACAAACCCCTCGGCCCGTAGGTCCATCACCCGCGCCCCGAGCCGGGTGATGCTCGTTGGCGATCCGTCCGGATAGCGGAGCCGGAAGATCACCTCGAACCCGCCGAGGCTGCCGCGCTCCACGAGCAGGCGGCGCACACAGTCGAGCTGTGACTCGCCCGCCCGGCGGGTCAGCATTCCGTCGTCCATCGCGTCCTCCTCTCGCAAGCGAGTATCACATGCGTTCGTATGACAGCATACATCGATCGTGTCAGCGTGTCAATACGTTCGTGTGTACCGGAGGGCGAGCTCTAGGTCGAGCCGGCCGGCCGGCAGCTCGACGCGGAGCATTCGGTCGACGACCCGCCCGTCCTCGTGCCCGTACGCGAGCGCGGCGTCGCCGGCGTATGGCTCATCGAGCTCTACCCGCCACGTCAGCACCACGCCCTCGTCGCCGACCTGGTCCTGGCTGAAGGCGCCGAGATCCCGGTCGCCCGCGATGAGTCGGGCCCGTCGCGGGCCGTAGCGGCCGCCGTCGATTAGCGTCCGATAGGCGTCCCGCGTGATGATCCCCGCATCGATCACCACTCGCCTCGTCTGCGTCTGCTTCTTAGCCATCAGGGGTCTCCTTTCAGAACGGGAGGTCGTCGAGCTCAGTGGCTACCGGAGCTGCCGGAGCTGCCGGAGCGTCACCACGGCGCCATTCGCGGCTGTCGGGTCCGGGCGCCGAGCCCCGCCGATCGCCCTCATGAGAGCGCGTGCTGTCGGGGCGCGGACTGAGAAACTCGACGCTGAGCAGCGTGACCTCGATCGAGGCCCGTGCGTCACCGGCTCGGTCAGTCCAGCTGTGCGCCGACGGGCGCCCCTCGATGAGCACCTTGGACCCCTTTCGCAGGTGTTCGGCGCAGAGATCCGCCTTCGCCTCCCACGCGGTACAACGGAGCCACTCGGTGACCGGGTTGCCGTCCGGGTCGCGGCGACCGGAGTGGACGCCGAGGCTGAAGTTGCAGACGGCCTTGCCAGACGGCGCGTAGCGCAGTTCGGGGTCAGCCCCAAGGTTGCCTGTGGCGATGATCTTCAGCACGACTCTCTCCCTTCGTTCACGACATAGAGCACAACGCGTTCGTGGGCCTCGCCCGTCCACTTGCCCATGAGGCGCGGCAGGAAGGTCCGGTCATTGACCCGGAGACCCCGGGCGAGCCCATCGAGGGTCAACTTTGTGGCGTTGTCACCGTCCATCTCCGCCCCGATGTAGAGCCAGATATAGACCCCGTGCAGCGGCCCGACGGGGCGCCAACCCGTCCGGTTGACTGCATCGAGCGCGAGGGTTGCGACGCCCTCCTTCCACCACCGAGCCTCTGGGGTGAGCACGACCCGCCCATCCCGGAGGCGCCGGTAGGCGTGGTTCCAGGTCGGCGGCCGGCCCAGGACATCGACCCGCAGCCCGGGCACGTCGGGCAGCACCGGCTCGCGCTGGTGGTTGGGGGGCACGAGCACGGGCGCCCGATCCCAGCGGGTCCAGCGGCCGCTCATCTGCCGGTCACCCGGTAGTCGCTCGCCTCGAGCCTGACCACCTCGCAGGTCTCGGTGAGCCGCGAGACGAGGGCGCCGTAGCCGGCCTCGGCCAGTTCGTCGAGCGACCGGTTCGTGCTCGCCAGCGTCGGGCGCAACGCCCCGTAGCGCGCCTCCACGAGCACGTACAGCCGCTCGGTCGCCCAGTCGGTCGCGCGCTCCTTGCCGAGGTCGTCGAGGACCACGACCCGGGCCTCGTCGCGCATGTAGGCGAACGACTCCATGCTGTCGGAGTCCGTGTAGCGCTGCGCCGCACGGAGCCTGTCGAGCAGGAGCGGCACATTCGCCCAGCGGATGCCCGCCACGGAGCTCTGCACCTTCGCGAGCACCGCCGCCGCCAGGAGGTGCGTCTTGCCCGTCCCAGGCGGGCCGACGAAGAACAGCCCCCGCTCCAAGATGGGCGCCGCAGCCCACGCCTGCGCGGCACGCAGCGCAGCACCGGTGCCGCGGCGCTCGACCCATGTCTCGAAGCTCGCCGCTCGGTAGCGCGCCGGCAGCCCCGTGTACCCGATGAGCCGCTCGATGCGAGCGGCGCGGCTAGTCTCCGGATCGAGCGACAGCATCGTAGCCTCCTGGTTGTGTGATCCCCTGGGCCTGTCGGCCGCCCGAGCGCCTGAGCTTCCCGGCGATCCAGTCGAGCGGGTCGCCGGCCACACCGCGGAGGGCCGCCTCGGAGAGGTCGGCCATGAGCCCCGGCAGACCGCCGGGGTGGGCGGTGACGGCCTTGGCGAGCCGTGGGAAGCGATCCGGCGGGAGTGGCCGCCCGAAGCGCGCGGCGTAGAACTCGGCGACCCTGGTCAGCCGATCACGGGAGCTGACGCCGTGCTCCACGACGTACTCCACCCACTGGCGGTCGTTGCGGGAGGCTGCGCTGTCGCCGAAGGCGGCGAGCGCGCCGGAGGGTGAGACGATAGTCGAACCCTCCGTCTCTCTACTCTCCTCTACTCTCCTCTCCTCTACGTTGGAGTCCGTCGGCTTCCGCTGGACTCCGGCGGAAACTTTCGGAGTCCCGCGCTTTCGGTCGGCGTCCGCCTGCCGCAAGCGGAGAACGGACCCGGGCCAACGGTCGAACACAGCCACCGGCAGCGCCCCGCCCTCGTCGAGGAGCCCGACGGCCTTGAGGGCATCCACGCTCTCGGCTGGGAGCAGCTCGAACAGGTCGGCGTCGACTTCTCGTGACGCCGTGGCCCACGCGCGCAGGGCGATGCTGGTGTAGACCCCGAGCGCGGTGTAGTACGCGGCGCCCGGGAGGGCGCGCACCAGGCGCAGGAACTTTGGGTCGCCCTCCAGGGTCGACTCAATCTGGGCGATGGGGATGCCCCGGGGGTTCACGCCTCGGTCATCCATGCTTCCCATGCCACGTGGCACCCGGGACGCGCGCCGCGTAGTCGCCAAGGCCGGGCACGAGGAGCTGGAGCCGACGGCCGGTCGGCAGCGGCTGGGGATGGGCCTCCCAGGTGTCGCAGATCGCCCGGAACTCGCACCGCTCGTGGGCCCACGAGGTCGGGTTCGGGTACACCCCGCCCCGCTCATCGGCGTCGAGCAGCGCCCGGATCTGCACGTACAGGCGGTCGATGTGGTCCTGGGTCCGGACCGACGACCGGCGGTCCACCTTCGGCGCCTTGTTGGCCACCAGGATGTTGTGGGTGGTCACCGGGTTATGGCCGTAGTTCGCCCGCACGGCCATGGTGTAGGCGACCGGCTGCACCTCGCTGTGCTCCTTGCCGGCCGGCCAACTCTTGTCGGCCGTCTTGTGCTCCACGACATCGGGCGCCCCCGGGCCCTGCGCCGACTCGATAAGCAGGTCCACCCGGGTCTTGAGCGGCACCGGCAGCTTGCCCAGCCGGCTGTGCTCGATGTCCGCGTAGAGTGTCTTCTCGACGGCCACCGGCCGCCAGTCCTCGGGCTCGGCGCAGCTCGCGTCAAGGAGGGCGAGGGCGGTCTGGCCGGTCATGAACGGATCGCGTCCGTCGCGCTCCTCGCTCCAGTTGACCTTCGCCTGCTCGTCGGCCCAGGCGCGCCGGACAACCTCGCGGGCGAGGTCGAGGTTGCGCGGATCGAGCGGGCTGTAGAACCGCTCCAGCCCGGCATGGGTCGCGTTGCCCAGCGCGAAGAAGGACGTGGTGGTGTCCGACCACAGGCCGAGTTTGTAGCGATACCAATGACGGAGGGGACAGGAGAGCCACTCCTTCAACTCGGAGACCGTGACGTGCTTGCGCTCCTTGACTGTCAGCGCCGTCGGCTCAGGCGGCGCGGTCATCGGACGGCCCCTCAGCGGCCCGCAGCAGCTCTCCCTGCCGCGTGACGTAGCGCACCTGGAGGTAGGCGAGCTGGCGCTCTGAGAGCGACGCCTCGGCGGCGATCGCACTCCCGACCGTCCGCAGCGCCCCCCGGTCGGCGGCATCCGCGATGGCACGCACGAAGGGCGTGACCGGTTCGAGCTCCTCGAACCCGAGCTCCGGCTCCTCGACCGGCGCCGGCGCGCGCCGTGACGGGCCTTGGGCGGGGGGTCGAGCCTGCTGCCGAGCAGCCGGGCGCTCCTCGGGCGCGGCCTCCGGGTCATCTCCGGTCGGGATGCTGAACGCCATGAGGAGGGCGTACTTGAGCGCATTGGTCTGCGCCTTCGGGGCCGCCTTATCGGTCGAGTCAGCGCCCGTCCCGACGCTCTGAATGGTGATGCTCTCACCCGAGTCGCCGTCGGTGAACTGCCAAGTCACCCTGAGGGTGAGGAGCGCCTGCTTGCCCGAAAGCGTGGTTGCCCCACGCTCGCTCATCTCCTCGACGGCGATGGGGAGCAGGCTGACGTGGGCCTTCGACAGTTCGTCGCGGACCCGGTCGGCGACATCTGACGCCGCCGCGAAGTTGTAGCCAGGGCCCTTCCCGTTCTTCGGCACGTAGCCGACCGCCGCCATGATGGCGGCGAGTTTGGAGTGCAGCGTGCGCTGCTCGGTGCTCACGAGACCTCCTTCCATGTCTTGCCGGCGACGGCCATGCTGACCGTCGGTCGGGAGACTCCGTAGCTGAGCGCCAGCGACGCGTGGCTTTCGCCTCGCGCGGCACGCTGGCGCAGGTCGGTGACGATCCCGGCCGTCAGGCGAGCGTTCGGGTTGCGTCCACCCCGGGTGGACCGGCCTTTCGCGACGCATGTCAGCGGAGTTCTCGGGCCGCGTCCCGAGAAACAGGTGGTCGGGCCTGACGCATGGCGGGTTGTCGCAGCGATGCAGGACTGACAACCCTTCTGGGATGGGACCGATGGTCAGCTCCCACGCGAGGCGGTGGGCTAGGGCGAGGCCCGCAGCGCGACGGCCACGGCCGAGCTGGCCGTAGCACTGGGGGTTGCGATAGCCGGTCCACTCCCAACAGCCCTGGCTGCGACGTACGCGCCGCCAGAGCCGCTCGGCCGCCCGTCTCAGCTCGGGCGTCAGCTCTCCGCGATTGCGGACCTCGATGGGCATGGCTGTGCTCCTTTGCGTGTGTTTGCCCTCTCACGGTTGTATTGCGTCACGCGCTTCTCACACCACCTCCTTCGGGCCCTCGGGGGAGCAGGCCGTCGACTGTGACGACCCGCTCCCGCCTAACTGGGCATCACCGTGGGAACAGCTCGGCGACCGGAACGCCCAGGTACTCGGCCAGCCGGTCGCGGAGCGCCGGTGTCAGCGGGGCATGTCCATAGGTGACCTGGTTCAGGTAGCCATAGCTGATCCCGAGCGCGCGGGCGACGTAGCGCCGCTTGACCCCGGACTCCCGGACGAGCTGCCAGGCTCGCTCGCCTTCGGTCCGCCGAGTCGCACGTTCAGCCGGCGTTGCTCGACTCAAGATCGTCAACCTCCTTCAGTGCCCGCAATGCGTGCGGGCTGTTGCATCAATACGACCGTATGTTACCCCCAGTCGGGTTGACATGTCAAGCACGATCGTGTAGGTTTCTTCATGTTTCCGGGGGAACCCCGCAGAGAGGAGGCGGTCGAACATGGCGACAGCCGGAGAGCGGGCCGGGCACAGGCGCAAGGTCGCTGACACCGCGGAAGACCCACGGACCGCGGAGTTCAGGGAATGGCTCCGAGTCAGGCTCGAGCGCGTGCCCAAGAGCATCAACGCGATCGAGAAGGAGGCGGGCATCCCGGGCAACGCCCTGGGCAAGTTCCTGCGCGGCGAGCGGGGGCGGCGTCACAGCCTCACCCCGCTCCACATCCAGCGCCTCGCGCCCGTGATCGGGATCAGCGAAGAAACGATGCTCGCGCGGGCCGGCCACCTCTCGCATCTGCCCGATGAGGTCACCATCGAGCAGGCCATCCTCGGTGACCGAGGGCTCGACTATGAGGACAAGCGGTTCCTCATCGAGGCATACCGACGCACGGTTCGGAAGGGGGAGGGCGGTCGGGACACATAGATCGGCGCGCTGCGTCTCGCTTCTTCACTGACATGCTTCTCGTTCAGGGAGGGACTCATGAAACTCGCGCTTGCCGTCATCGTGCTCGTGAATGTCGCTGGAGCGCTCCGCGCCGGCATGGCCGGCGTCGCCTTCCGGCCGGCGCGCCTGCTCGATCTCGGCGCGCTGGCCGCCGAGATCGGCCTCGCCCCCCCCCCCGTATCGGGGGTCTGATGTTTCATCCGGCCACCGGTCGGGCCGTGATCGCCGTGCATGAGTCGGCCGGCGGCGTACGGCGCGCCCGGATCGCACTCGCGCTCGGCCGCCAGTACGTCCGCGCCCAGCTCTACGACGGCTATCTGCCGATCGCCTGGTGGGCGGATGGCGCCCTCGGCATGACGGCCACCGCCATCGTCCAGCCTTCCTCGTAAGGACTCACCTCCGGCCGCTGATGGGCGTTCTGCTGCGCGTTCTGCTGCGCGCCCGCCTTTTCCACGCTCAGCGCGCACGGTTTTGAAGACCGGGCCGGGCACCGGCCCGAACCCACTCCCGACATGATGCTAGCCCGTCCGCGCGGACTCCCTATCATCCCGTGAGTGTCACCGGACATCCCCACCCGCGCCAGCCCGCCACAGATCCGCCTCACGGCGCTGACCGAGTGCGGCGGCTGTGCCGCGAAGCTCGGGGCCGATCTCCTTGCCGACGCGCTCAGCGGCCTCGGCGCAGACCCT
>PNKK01000003.1 GCA_013822395.1 Anaerolinea sp.
ACGGGCTCGGCGCCGGCGAGCGTGAGGGCGTGGGTCGTGTCCCGGTCGCAGTTCGACCCTGGAAAGACGA
This sequence comes from Anaerolinea sp., assembly GCA_013822395.1. GTDB lineage: Bacteria > Chloroflexota > Limnocylindria > Limnocylindrales > CSP1-4 > UBA5189. The sequence continues at coordinate 71 of PNKK01000003.1, forward strand.
CGACGCCGATCCGGACGCTCATCGCCCGACCGGCTCCCGGGAGGTCGTCGAGCCCGCCGCTATTGTCGATGTCGTCGAGCTCGTTGCCGCGAGGAGCTCGACGGCGAAGGCCTCGATCAACGGGTTCGAGAGGAGCTCGGCCGCGAGGCGCTCCACGATCGCCCGCGCGGCAGCCTCGTCGGCTGCGCTGACCGTCAGCTCGACGCGGCGGCCGACGCGGACGGCCGAGACGCCCTCGACGCCGAGGTGGGAGAGGCTGCCTTCGACCGCTCGCCCCTGCGGGTCGAGGATCCCGGGCTTCGGCAGAACGTTCACGGCGAAACGGAACTCGGCGCTCATCGGGCGATCACGTCCTCCTCGAGATACCTGGTGAAGCTCGCGCCGGTGATCCGCTCGAACGCTTCCACGTACCGTGCCCGGGTGCCCTCGATGACGTCGGGCGGCAGCTCCGGCCCGGGAGCGGTCTTGTCCCAGCGCTGCGCCTCCAGCCAGTCGCGCACGAACTGCTTGTCGAAGCTCGCCTGGGGTCCATCGGGCGCATACGTGGCGGCGTCCCAGAAGCGCGAGGAGTCCGGGGTCATGACTTCGTCGATCAGGATCATGATCGATTCCGGTGGGCCGGGCGGGATCGGCTCAGGCCGCCGTCCGACGCGTGAGATCGGCGCGATCCGCTCCTCCGGCGGACCGAATGGCGCATCGGGATCTCCGGTCATGGCGAGCCCGAACTCGAACTTCGTGTCGGCGAGGAGGATGCCCTTCCGCTCGGCCACCGCCGCGCCGTAGCGGTAGAGACGGAGAGCCCGGTCTCGGATCGCCTCGGCGAACGGACCGGAAAAGCCCGTCATCCCACGCCGCCACGCGGCGAGATGGTCGATCATCCCGTCAAAGGTGATGTTCTGGTCGTGTTCGCCCTGCTCCGCCTTGGTCGCCGGCGTGAAGATGGGCTCCGGCAGTCGGTCGCTCTCGCGCAGTCCCGCCGGCAGGCGGATGCCGCAGACGGTGCCGCGTTCCCGGTATTCCTTCCAGCCGGACCCAGCCAGGTAGCCTCGAACGACCGCCTCGATCGGGATGACTGACGCGGGACGACAGATCATGATCCGACCGCGGATGGCATCGAGCGGCCCGAGGTCCGGCGGCTCGTGGCCGGCGGCGCGAATCTCGGCGCGCAGCGTGTCCGCCAGGACGGACGGATCCGTGTCGAGCAGGTGGTTACGCATGATCGAGGCGGTCTCGGCAAACCAGAACCTCGACAAGCCGGTGAGGACCCGGCCCTTGTCCGGGATCGTGGATGGCAGCACGACGTCGAAGGCGCTGATCCGGTCCGAGGCGACGAGCACCATCCGACCATCGTTGATCGAATAGAGATCGCGGACCTTGCCCGAACGAAGATACGACTCAGCCAGCATCGGCCGTCGCCTTCGCTGTGATCGGTGTCGCCGCGGACCCAGCGGCCAGCCGGTCGAGACGAGCCATGACCTCGGGGACATGGACCAGGTGGCGGGCGTCGTCGAAACAGGCGTCGAGATCGGCGAGTGAGAGGCGTGACGCCAGGCCGGGCTCGACCGCCAGGAGGTCGCGCAGCGGCCGCCGCTCGTCGGCGGCGGCGAGAGCGGCCCGCTGGACGATGGCGTAGGCCCCCTCGCGATCCATTCCCCCACGATCCACGAGCGCGTCGAGGACGCGGGAGCTCGCGTGGAGACCGAGCCCCCGCTCGATGTTCTCGCGCATCCGGTCCGGCCGCGCGATGAGACCCTCCACGAGCCCGGCCATCTTCTGGAGCGCGTAATCGAGGAGGATCGTCGCATCGGGGAGGATCACCCGCTCCGCCGACGAATGGCTGATGTCGCGCTCGTGCCAGAGGGCCTGGTCCTCCATCGCCGCGTGGGCGTAGCCGCGGAGGACGCGGGCGATCCCGGCGATCCGCTCCGACAGGATCGGGTTGCGCTTGTGAGGCATCGCCGACGAGCCCTTCTGGCCGGGTCGGAACGGCTCCATGACCTCGCCGATCTCCGTGTGGGCCAGGTTCCGGATCTCCGTGGCGAAGCGTTCCAGACTCCCGCCGAGGATCGCGATCGCCGTCAGCAGCGCCGCGTGACGATCGCGCTGGACGATCTGGGTCGAGACGGGGTCCACCCGGAGACCCAGCGCACCCAGGACCTCCGCCTCGAGGTCGGGGGGGAGGTGGCTGTACGTGCCGACCGGACCGGAGACCTTGCCGGTCCGGATCTCGTCAACCGCCGCGGCGAGCCGCCGCCGTCCGCGGTCAACCTCGAACGCCCACCCGGCGAGCTTCAGCCCGAACGTCGTCGGCTCGGCGTGGACCGAGTGGGTTCGGCCCATCAGCACGGTGCCGGCCTCGGTACGAGCGCGGGTCACGAGCGCCGCGACGAGCCGAGCCGCGTCTCGCAGCAGCAGGTCTCCCGCCGCCCCGAGCTGGAGCGCGAGCGCCGTGTCGAGGACGTCGCTGCTGGTCAGCCCGAGGTGGAGGTAGCGGCCCTCCGGCCCGACCGACTCGGCGACCTGGCTGACGAAGGCGATGACGTCGTGGTCCGTCGTCCGCTCGATCGCCGCGATCCGCTCGACGTCGATTCGGGCGCGCGCCTCGATCGCCGTCAGCGCCTCCGCCGGCACCCTGCCGCGCCGGGCCTGGGCCCGGGCGACCTCGATCTCGACGCGGAGCATGTGCTCGAACCGGGCCTCATCCGCCCAGATCGCGCCCATCTCCGGCAGCGTGTAGCGGCGGATCATCGGGCGGCTCCTCGGGCGGCTCCTCGGGCGGCTCCGGCGGGAATCGGATGGTCGGCAGCACGCGGGGCATCGACCGCGATGTCACGGCGGCGCTGCATCCCCTCCCAGGAGATCGAGTCGGCGGCACGCTCGGCGGCGGCGCGGGCCGAATCCAGGGTCGGACCCCTGCCGAGGACAGTCAGCACCCGGCCGCCGTTGGTCACGTAGTTGCCGTCCGGCCATCGATCCGTGCCGGCGTGAAAGACAAGGGCGCCGGTGGCGCGGGCGTCGTCCAGGCCGGCGATCGGGTGCCCCCGCTCCGGGTCGCCCGGGTACCCCTTCGCCGCGAGGACGATGCCCACGGCCGCTCCGGGGATCGTCGGAACGACCGATGGACCACCCTCGGGAAGCCGGCCGCGGGCCGCGGCGAGCAGCAGCGGGCCGAGCGGGGAGGCGATCCGGGGCAGGATCACCTGGGCTTCCGGGTCGCCCAGCCGGACGTTGCACTCCAGGAGCGCCGGACCGTCGACCGTGAGCATGAGGCCAGCGTAGAGAAAGCCCCGGAACGGCGTGCCGCGGCGGGTCATCTCGGCGAGAAGCGGGCGGTGGATGGTCTCGAGCAGGTGCTCCACGATCGCATCGTCCAGGTCCGGGAGCGGCGAGTAGGCGCCCATCCCACCCGTGTTCGGCCCACGGTCGCCGTCGCCCAGGCGCTTGTGGTCACGTGCGGCGGGCAGAGCCACGGCGCGGGTGCCGTCGCAGACGGCGATGACACTGGCCTCCCGGCCCGTCAGGCGCTCCTCGACGACCAATGCCGGTGCGTCCACCGGCCGGCCGGCCAGAAAGCCGGGCACGAGCTCAACGGCCTGTTCCAGGGACTCGGTGACGATCACGCCTTTCCCGCCGGCGAGGCCGTCGGCCTTGAGGACCGCCCCGGCCCCGGCGGCATCGAGCTCGCGGATGAACGCCCCGGCGGCATCTCGATCCGCGCCCGTGAAGGCCCGGGCGCGGGCCATCCGCACGCCGGCGGCCGCGGCAACCTCGTGACAGAAGGCCTTGGACGCCTCCAGCCGCGCCGCCGCGCGCGCCGGCCCGAAGACCGCGAACCCGGCTGCGTCGAGCGCATCGGCCGCCCCGGCTGCGAGCGGCGCCTCCGGCCCCACGACGACGAGCTCGGCGGCCAGGCCGCGTGCCGCGGCAATCACGGCGGCCGGGTCCAGCGAATCGACCCCGGGGAGGATGCGGACGCGATGCTCGGTGGCCATCGCCGTGCTGCCCGGCGCCACGACGACCTCGTTGACGCCCGGCTCCCCGGCGAGCTTCCAGGCCAGCGCATGCTCGCGGCCGCCGCTCCCGAGGACGAGGATCCGGGTCGGCATCGCCAGACTCATCCGAGCGAAAGCCCCCCGCGGTGGCGCATCGGCCGCCATGCCCGCTCGATCGTCTGCGTCCGCTCCGGCCCGACCGAGACGAGGACGATCGGGACGCCGGCCAGCTCCTCGAGGGCCGTCACGTAACGCCGGGCGTTCTCCGGCAGGTCCGCGAGGGAGCGGACGTCGTGGATCGGGTCGTCCCAGCCCGGGAGGTCCTCATAGATCGGCACGGCGTTGGCGATCGCCGTCGCGCTCGACGGCCAGTGGTCCACCCGCCGACCGTCGACCTCGTAGGCCACGCACAGCCGGATCGTGGGGATGCCGGACAGGATGTCCAGCTTGTTCAGCATGATGCTGCTGATCGAGTTCACGGCGACCGCGTAGCGGAGGGGCACGGCGTCGAACCAGCCGACGCGCCTGGGCCGGCCTGTCGTCGTGCCCACCTCGTGTCCACGCGCCGCGATCCCCACCCCGATCTCGTCGTCCAGCTGGGTCGGGAACGGCCCCGAGCCGACACGCGTGGCATAGGCCTTCATGACGCCCATGACCTCGTCGACCTGGAGCGGCCCGATCCCTCCACCCGTGCACGCCCCACCGGCAACCGGGTTGGACGACGTCACGAACGGGTAGCTCCCGTGGTCGAGATCGAGGAGGGTCCCCTGCGCTCCCTCCAGGAGGACGTGCTCACCCCGGGCGAGCGCGGCCTGGACCAGCCATGTCGAGTCGTCGAGGCAGGCCTCGAGGCGCTCGCCCCAGGCGGCGGCCTGATCGACGAGCGTGTCGATCGTAAAGGCGTCGACGCCCATTCCGGCCAGAACGAGGTTCTTGTCCGGGAGGACGCGCTCCAGGCGGCTGCGCAGGACCGCGCGATCGAGGAGGTCCTCCATCCGGAGGCCCAGCCGCCAGGCGCGATCGCCATAGGCGGGTCCGATCCCCCGCCCCGTCGTGCCCACCTTCGCGCCGCCCAGGCGAGCCTCGTTGCCCCGGTCCAGGGCGACGTGGTAGGGCATGATCACGTGCGCGCTCCGGCTGACCCTGACACGCGAGACGTCGATCCCGCGCGCGGTGAGCATGTCCAGCTCCGCGATGAGCGTGGCTGGGTTCACCACGACGCCGTTTCCGATGACCGACGTGATGTGCGGATAGAGGACGCCGGACGGCACGAGGTGGAGCTTGAAGACCTCGTCGCCGGTGACGACGGTGTGGCCGGCGTTGTCCCCGCCCTGGTAGCGTACGACCATCGCGACCTGCTCCGCCAGGAAGTCGGTGGTCTTACCCTTGCCCTCGTCGCCCCACTGCAGCCCGACGATGATGGTTGCCGGCATCAGTGGGCGCCCGCCATCTCGGGCCACGTCTGGCGTGCGCGGACCGGTTCGGGGGTGCGACCGACTCCGTACGTGCGCTCGCGGGCCTGCTCGCCCGGCGCCTTGGCCTGACCCGTCTGGTGGGCGCGGCTGGATCGGGCCGGAATCAATAGGCCCCGGGCTGATCGCCCGGGGACCTGGATGCAAATCTCCCGTGTCGCTCGCCCGCCGCCCTGACGGGGCCACAGCTGCTGGCCGCTCGGACGCCTAACGGGACGACCGATGCGCCCTCTTCGCGCGATCGCTGAACCTCCCTGTCCGGGCCGCTGCGGTACCGTCCCGGAGACCGTGCGAGTATAGCAACGGTCAGAGGGGCCGGCGAGGGGCTGGTCTCGATGCTCCGTGATTCTGTCAAGGCGCCAGCGAGGATCAGGCGAGGGACCGCCGTTGGCCGACGGCGGACGGACGGCCCGCTGTCCGGACCGGGACCATTCGCAGCCGAGCCGTAGTACCTCCGGTGCGTGTTGTCGACGGTCGCCGCAGCCGTAGCCTCGACCGGACATGAGGCGCATCTGGGGGCTCTGGCCGATCGTGCCGGCCGTCGCCGCGATCCTCCTCCTGGCGACGCCCGAGACCATCGGCCCGCTCGCTCGGCCGGTGATCGTCTCGCTCATCGCCGTGGGACTGGCGGTCGCCGTGACCCGGGCCTACGTTCGATCCCGGATCGAGCCGCTCGTCGCCATTGCAGAGCGCCTGGCCGCCGGCGAGACGGGAGTGAGCATCCCCGCCCGATGGGACTCCCTCGGGCAACGCCTCGCGGCCGCGATCACGACCCTCGGCTCGAGCATGGCCGCGGCCCAGTCCGACGCCACCACGGACCGCCTCACGGGGCTCACGAACCGTCCGGCGATCATCGGCTCGCTGTTCACGGAGGTCGAGCGGTCCATTCGATACCGGCGCCCTCTTTCCGTGGCCTTTGCGGACATCGACCACTTCAAGACGATCAACGACACCTATGGCCACGAGGCCGGCGACGTCGTCCTTCGCGGGGTGGCGGCCGTCCTCCGTCAGAACCTCCGCGGGTCCGACCGCATCGGTCGCTACGGCGGCGAGGAGTTCATGGTGATCCTGCCCGAGACGTCGGTCGAGGACGCCGCGACACTCGCCGACAAGCTGCGGTTGCTCGTGGCGGGCGAGCTCTACCGGTTGCCCGACGGGAGTGAGATGGGCGTGACCGTCTCCCTCGGCGTCACCGGCGGGGTCGGTGACCGGCTCAGCATGGATTCCCTCGTCCGCGAAGCGGATGCCGCGATGTACTCGGCGAAGGCACTCGGACGCGACCAGGTGTACGCGTTCGAGGAGCCGAACGACGACTCGACCGTTGTCCGATCGCCGATCTCGCCCGCCGGCCGGAGCCAGGCGATGGATCTGGGGCGGCGCGCCCATGGCGCCGCCGCGGACGCACTGGCGGCGATCATCTCGCCGCTCCCCCATTATCGCGGTCAGCCCTCGGCGCTCATCGCGACGATTGTCACGACGCTCGCGCGGCAGCTGAGCCTGCCCGAGCATGAGATCGACAAGATCCGCGTTGCGGCACTCCTTCATGACGTCGGCAAGGTGGGCATCCCGCAGGACATCCTCGAGAAGCCGTCATCGCTGACGCCGGCGGAGTGGCGCTCCGTGGTCCAGCACCCGCGGATCGGCCAGGTCATCCTCGAGCAGGCGACGATGCTCCGGGACGCGGTCCCGATCATCCTCCACCATCACGAGCGGTTCGGCGGCGCGGGCTACCCGTACGGCCTGCGCGGCCACGAGATCCCGCTCGGCGCCCGGATCGTGGCGATCGCCGATGCCTATGATGCGATGATCCAGGACCGGCCGTACAAGGGGAAGATCTCGCACGAGGCTGCCGTGGACGAGCTCCGCCAACACGCCGGCACACAGTTCGACCCGGAGCTCGTCGAGATCTTCTGCGATATCTACGGATCTCATGCCCCGCAGGCCGATCCGGCTGCGCTCGGCTTCATCGCCGCCGCCCAGAGCCACGGGCGTGCACCACTCGAGGCCGGTCGGCGAGGCGCCGCGCGGCGGGCTGGGACCTCCGATCGCTGACAGCCGCGGGGCCTGCCGAGGGTGGTCCGGCTTGCGGAGCCCCGTGCCGAGTGTCGGGCGGATCGCCCCAATCATCGTCCCGGGGGTTTGGCCGGATCAGGGCGCGCCTGGTCGTCCCGGGCGTCTGGCCGGATCAGGGGCCGCGCCTGGTCGATCCATCGACCATCCGACGAAGGAGCACGCCCGGGTGGACCAAACGCGGCGCTTCCGCCCCGGATTGGTCGATCGATGCGCCAATTGAACAAAGGAAGGGGCTCGGCCACTGCCACGTTCGTCGCATGGTCGATCCATGGACCAGCCGAACAGCCTGGGCCGGTCGGCGAGGCGAGGCGAGGCACCTCCTGACGAGGCAAGCGCCAGCGCGTGTGGCACGGCCCGGCCCGGCACGGCCCGGCGGCACGCTCGCGGGACAGCCCGGCGTGGACCGAAGCGGTGTCAATGGCCGCGGCGAGTCGAAGCCGGCGATCGCGCCGGCAGCACCCTGGTGACCGGCATCCAAGTTGCGATGCAGCCCCAGATGACCGCGCGGTAAGCGCGTCGCTGTAGGGTTCCGATGTCCCCGCCGGCGGCCACTGCCCGTCGGCGGCACCGCCCGTCGGCGGCACCGCCCGCCGACAGCCCCGCCCGCCGACAGCCCCGCCCGCCGCACGCAGGGTCGGCCCGTGACCCGTCGGCCGACCGACAAGGAGACCTGGACCGTGAACAAGGTCCTGTTGACCGGCCGCCTCACGCGGGACCCGGAGATGCGCGCGCTCGCCTCCGGGAAGCACGTCACGCAGTTCAGCGTGGCGACAAACGAGTATGCCGGCAACGGCAAGGAGCGTCCCGAGTACCACAACATCGTCACCTGGGATTAGCGTCCACTTGGTCGCACTATCGGCTTAGGCTCTCGAACCAGCCCTGGGCGACACCGCTGACGATCCCGCTAATGACGGCGACGATGAGCACACCAAGCGCAGCCGCGATCCGCCCGCGGGTCGTCCCGATCAACCACCGCAGAAACACGACAAGCTGCCCGAGCCAGAACAAGGGGCTCGTAAGCCGGTAAAGCTCGTCGCGCGACACCGGTCGCGTTGGTCCGTCCTCGACGTCTGCACGCATCCTTCCAATCGCCATGTCGAGGTGCTGGATGGCCATGCCCGCCATCGCGTTGTAGGACGGGTGGCCGGGGCTCCCGATCGTGTCGCGCACAACGTCTGTGCTGGCAATGCCGCCGAACTGTGTCATCTGCGCGATGCCGTAGCGCGCGATGACCTTGTAGAGGCGTCCGTATTCCTGGGCGAGTAGCGCGGACTCGGTGCCGATGCGTTGCTGCGCGCGATCATCGGTCGGAACGAAGCGGATCACGTTGTCCCGGACGAAGTTCGCGTACTCGACGAGCCTGTTTCGGAACGCGACGACACGCTCCAGGTCCGCGCTGGTCGCCACGACCTACTCCTCGTCGTCCTCGACGGGCTCCTCGTCATCGAAGGCGTCGTCGGCGGATGTCATGGCCGCGGCGGCCGCGCCGAGGGCCATGCTCTCAAGTGAGAGTTGGTCGGCGGGCTTCACATACCGCTTCGCCTTCATGTAGGCCGAGTGCGCCGACGCAGGGATATCGGGCTTCTTCTTGTCCTCGAGGATCTCGCGGAACGTGAGGAACTGGATCTTCGGGAAGGAGCGCTGCCAGAGGCCAGACACGTAGCTGCCCGCCGTGTCGCGCTCGGTCCTCATCGGGCCAGTCGGCTCCTCCAGCGTCACGAAGATGCCCATCGCGGCCTTCTCCCGGTCGACGCTGTTCTTGAGGTCGGCGATGTCGTTCCTCTGGACCTTGCCGGTCTTCACGCTGACGATGATCGTCTCCAGCCGCCCGTTCTCCTCCGTGAACGTGATCTTCCCGTCCATCCCGGCATCCGCGCCCATCTTGACCTCGTCCCCGCCGATGGGGGCGGCGCCGATGAGCGACAGCGCGAGGGCCTGCGCCTTGAACCGGCCGCGTGGCGTGTCGATGAGCTGACGGACGCCCTCGACCTCCTTCGGCAGACCCTCGATCTCGATGTCCTTGAGGCCGAACACGTCTTGGAGCCGCGCCCGCATGACCGCGATGGCGAGGTACGAGACGTCCATCCCGATCCACTTGCGGGCTGAGGCCTGCGCCGCGACGAGCGCGGTCCCGCAGCCGCAGAAGGGGTCGAGGACGACATCGCCCGGGTTCGTCGCCGACTCGATGATCCGCTCCAACAGGGCGAGCGGCTTCTGCGTCGGCCAGTTCAGCTTCTCCTTCGAGGAGTTGTTGAGCTTGTCGATGTCCCACACGTTGTCGATGAAGGCGCCACTCGCGAGGGCCTCGTCGAGGTACCGCTTGATGCGCTGACCTTTGCCACGGTCAGACAGGACGTACTCACGACCGTCCTCGTCCACGCGGACCTTCTGCTTGCGGACCTTGACGTACTCCTCCTTCGACGCCCACGGGCGCGAGTAGGAGTTGAAGACCTGCTGCTCCACGCCGTCCTTCGCGTAGAACAGGATCGTGTCCGACCGGCTCTCGAACTTCCCGCGCAGCTTCTTGTTCCAGCCCGTGTAGTGCCAGACGATCTCGTTCCGGAACTGCTTCGCGCCGAAGATCGCGTCCATCATCACGCGGAGGTAGCTATTCGCCACCTCATTGACGTGGAGAAAGATCGACCCGCTCGGCTTCAAGACCCGACGAAGCTCGACGAGCCGGACGGTCATCTCGACGAGGTAGGCGAACATCTGGTTCGGACCGAGCGCCTGCCGCATCGCGGCGATCAAGCCGCTGACCTGGACCGGGACGGCGCCGCCATGAAGCCCAGTGTTCGTCAGATAGGTGTAGTGCTCCTCGGCCCGGGGCCCCCAGTGCCAGATGTCTTCGAAGGCGACGATCTGCGCGTCGCTCTTCCGACCCGACTCGTCCTCGAAGATCAGGTTGTAGTTGCGGTTCGAGTTGAACGGCGGGTCGAGGTAGATCAGGTCGACCGAGTCGGGCGGGAGCCAGCCGTCGCGCAACAAGTCGAGGTTGTCGCCCGAGTAGAGGATGTTCGTCCGGAGGCCAGGCGGCGTCGGCGTCGCGATGGCGGCGGGGATGGCGGTCGCGGTGATCGCTGCGGACTTCACTCGGGTCGGCATGGGCACCTCCGCCAAGAGGGTACCACGCACCACGCACCCTTGGCGGAATGGGCCGCGACGCCCCGGACTGGACTGGTCGGGCGAGCCGAGATCGAGCGTCCGGGCGCGGAGCGCGGCCCGGTGACGGATCCTACGGGTCCCCGCTTACCCGACACTTACAGGCTCCGAGAGGGCATGCGTTATAAGTGGATCGACACGCACGCCGACCGATCCGAGGGGACGATGACCGAACCGACAACGACATGTAGCCACGGGCTGGACAAGGCCTTTCGTGGGATGCGCACGATCGCGCTGTCCATCGACACGGTGACCTTCGAGTGCCCGACCTGCGGCGCGCAGCAGATCGCGCTGCGCTGCGCCGGGATCACGAAGTCGGGTGAGCGCTGCCGCGTCGCCGCCACCAACGGCGCGACCGCGTGCTTCCGCCACCGCCGGAACGTCGCGGTCGCGGAGGTCGCCCGATGAGTGAGCCGCGCTGCGACCGTCGGTACAACGAGGTCCACGAGGACTACATCCTCGTCACCTGCGAGTGCGGGCTCCAGTGGACTCGTCGCCGGTGCGACGCCACGACGCTCGTCGGGAACCGATGCCGACACGGGCTCAGGGAGGGCCGCTGCCCCGCGCACGGCGACCGGCCGTGAAGATCTCCCTCACGCCGCGGGCTCGCTACGCCGCGCTCGTCGAGCGGCTCGAAGCGGCGAGCGGTGCCGCCGCGGACATGTACGGCTGCCCGTCGTGCGGCAGCCAGGACAACCTCCACGTCTGGCTGGACGACAAGGGGCTCGGCGTCAAGTGCTTCACCGTCGGGTGCGCCGTGCAGGGTGTCGCGTCGCTCGAGGCGGCACTCGACGCCTACGAGGGCACGTCCGAGGACGCGCCGGAGCCACCGGGGACGCCCGCGGACTTCGTCGTGACGGACGACGCGCTCGACAACCTCGCTCGCTACTGCGGCGTCGAGAGGTCAGCGGTCGAGGGGCTACCGGTCGAGGACGGGGGCAAGGGCGAGTACGTGGTCGTGTTCCCGTCCGGGGCGCGGAAGCGGCGCCACTGGACGGGGCGCGCCAAGTACACCTGGGATGCCGACGTGAAGCCGCGCCCGGTCTGGCCCGTGGACGCACAAATGCCCGAGGAGGCGTGGTTCACCGAGGGCGAGACGGACTGCATCGTCCTGCGATCGCTCGGGATCGCGGCCTACTCGCTCGGCTCGGCCAGCGACTCGGCGGGCGTCGAGGTCTGGGAGGCGCTGCGATCCCGCGGGCTCAAGCGGGCCGTCATCGCGGGCGACGCCGACGAGGCAGGTCGTGAGGCCACCGCCAAGCGGATGAGGGACGCGCTGGCCGCGGGCCTGCGCGTCGCGTCCGTAGTCCCGCCCGGCTACGACCCGCTCACCGGCGCTCACAAGGACTGGCGAGCGTGGCACCTCGACGGCGAGACGGACGTCCCGGAGCCCACGGGGACGGGCGTGGTCCTGACGATGGACGAGTACCTCGCAGCCCACGAGGGCGATCGCGTCGAGTGGGCCGTCGAGGGCATCGCCGCATTCGGGACCGTCTCGATGCTCGCGGGTCCGATGAAGGGCGGGAAGACGACGCTGATGGAGAACGCCTTCCGGCTCGTCGGCGGGACCGAGGACGCCTTCCTCGGCCGCTGGTCGGTCGCTGAGGGCTTGGAGGCCGCCCTGTTCACCGAGGAGGGCGCGATCACCGTCCGCCAGAACATGGGGCACCTGCCCATCCACGTCGTGTCGCGCCGCGACCGCATCCCGTCGCGGTGGTCGCTCGCGGAGGCCGTCTCCGAGGCGCTCGACTGGGCGAGCGAGCGGCCGCGGGCACTCGTCGTGTTCGATACCTACGACAAGTGGGCGGGGATCAAGGACGAGAACGCCGTCGGCGAGAACGTCGCGGCGATCGAGACGTTCTACGCGCTCGCGGAGGCCGGCGCCGCCGTCCTGCTCGCGCACCACAGCCGCAAGGGCGGAGGCGAGTACGGCGAGGGCATCCGCGGGTCGGGAGCGATCCTCGGCGCGGTGGACCACGCGGTGGAGCTGAAGTACGTGTCGCCCACCTCGGACCGGCGCCACCTGGAGATGCACGGGCGGCTGGTCGAGAACTCGCGGCGGCTGCTCGACTTCGACCGCGAGACGATGACGTACTCGCTCGTGGACGAGGCCGACGAGTACGCCGACGACATGCTCGCGAAGGCGTCCCTCGTGCCCTCGAAGGCTGAGGACCCGGACGGCGTGAACAACGCGGCGCTCAACGCCCTTTGGGACTCGAAGGACGGGAAGCGCACGCGAGACAAGCTGCTGGAGATGGGCTACCTCGTCCGGTCGGACGAGCTGGTCAAGGTCGGGCGCGGGCAGGAGTGGCGCTACTGGAGGGCCACGCTGCCTGTGATCAAGTTCACGCGGCCGTCGGAGGCCACCGATGGACAGTAGGACAACCGAAGGACAACCGATGGACAGCGCACTGTCCTTCGGTCGAGGACGGCCGGGGCGACGCCGCCTGAAAGGCGTCGCCACGTACGAGGGACCGATGGACATCGACTCGACGTATACCCCTGTCCATCGGTCCATCGGTCATCGAGAGGAGGATATGAGCACGAACGAGAACGATCACCCCGGGACCCACGATGCCCGACCGATGGACACGACCTGTCCTTCGGTCCGGCGTACTGCGAGGGGTAGGCCCCTCTCTTTTTCGCGGGTAGTTGCGTACTTGCGCAACCACGCAAGGGGTACGTCCGTGCGAGGAGCCGAGTCAGGCGGCTTCGCACGCATCTCCGCCTCTCTCCGTGGTGCCCTGTCGTGTCGATCGTCGTCCGTGCGATCGTCGCGGCTCTCCGTGGCTCCTACCGCGGCTCCGTGCACCGTGGCGCACGCTGCCTCGACGGGTGAAGGTGGACTGTCCACGTCGGACCGCGATGCCTGTGGAGGCGGCCAGGTAGGCGCCTCCGGGCGGCCTGCTACTTGGCCTCGCACCGAGCCGCTCGCCTGCTCGCGAGGCGGCCGCGTCGAGACCTCCGGGGTGTCGGCATGAGCGGCCAGTTCGTCCGACCCAAGCAGCGGCCGCAGCGTCGGACCATCTCGGGCCAGGGCTTCGCGGGCGGGTCCTTCGAGCGGGTCCCGGACAGGGGCCGCCACGGCCTGTCGCGGCAGGAACTGGGCGTCCTCTTGCGCGAGCAAGGGAACCGGTGCGCGATCTGCGGGACCTACGAGTGGGGCACCCTCGGCCCGATGGTCGATCACGACCACGAGCTCGCCAAGCAGCACGGGCACAACGAGTACAAGGGCTGTCGGCGATGCGTTCGCCAACTGTGCTGTGGGCGCTGTAATACCTTGCTCGGCAACGCGCAGGACGACCCCGAGATCCTTCGGCAGGCGGCCGCCTACCTCGACCACTTCAACGCCCGTCGCGGGGTGTCCTGACGTGCCGCGGGTCTGCGTCATCTGCACCTCCGGGCTGGCACCGGCGGCCGAGAAGCTCGTCGGCGAGGGTCGCTCGATGCGGTCGGTCGCGGCGAACCTCGGGCTCTCCTACGACGCCCTCAAGCGGCACATGCAGCACGTCGCCCGGCGCGTCCAGCAGGCCCCCGCGCCGTCGCGCGCTACGTCGCGCCCGTCGCGCGGTACGGGCGCTTCGACCCCGGCCGCGCCGGTCCCGGACGACCCGTGCGAGACGTTCGAGCTGGCCTTCGGCAGCCCGCCGATGGACCACCAGCGCGAGTACCTGACGGAGACGGCGGACACGTGCTTCCTGAAGGGGCGCCAGGTTGGCGCGACGCAGGCCGCCGCGGGGCTCGCCATCCACGTCGCGCGGTCGGCGCCGGGGAAGCTCGCGGCGATCATCTCGCCCTCGATGAAGCAGAGCACCGAGGTCACCCAGCGCGCCCGCGTCGGGCTCTGGGACCTCGGCGAGCGGCTCGTGCAGGACAGCACGTCGCTCATCCGGCTGGAGAACGGGTCCCGGATCCTCTCGCTGCCCGGCACGGCGCGAGCGGTGCGCGGCTACTCGGCCGACCTGCTCATCCTCGACGAGGCCGCGTGGATCACGGACGAGACGTGGACGGCGGCGCGCCCCATCACGAGCGCGACCCGCGGCCGGACGATCGTCCAGTCCACGCCGGGCGTCCCGGTCGGGTGGTTCTGGGAGCTGACCCGCGACGTCCCCGAGGGCTGGCACGAGATGCGGGTGACGTCCGAGCAGGCGCCGACCGTGGACCCCGAGTTCCTCGCGCGCGAGAAGGCGCGGCTCGACCCGCACCTCTACCTCCAGGAGTACGCCGGGGTGTTCGCCTCGGTCGGGTCCTCGGCCCGCTGGTTCCCCGAGGACGAGTACGACGCCAAGGTCAACAAGAAGTTCGGCGCGTGGGGCGCCGAGGAGGGCTGATGAACACCACAGTTGCCGCGGCGAACAGTCGCGGCAGGGTCTCCGTCGTAGCGCTGGAGACCATCGAGCGCAGCGGGCTCCTGAAGCCCGTGAGCGTCGTGCGCTACACGCGACAGGTCCCCGCGTCCGCGGGCCCGGACGAGGCGCGGGAGACGGTCTTGGAGGCGTGCCGGGTGATCCTGGCCGACCCCGAGAACCGGGACGGCGACCACCCGCGCGTCGTCGTGTCGAGCACCGCCTACGGGAGCGCGCTCTACGAGATGCTCTACGAGGACGGCAGGACGGGCCGCGTCCGGCCGTTGATGCCCCGCAAGCCGCTGGGCATCAGTAGCTACGTGACGTCGCTCGACCCGCGCGTCGAGAAGGTCGCGCCGAACCGGCTCGCCGGCGCGCTCTACACGGCCTTCAAGTCGGGTCGGGTCGAGTTCGCCGACGGCTTGACGAAGCTGCGCGCCCAGATGGGCGCCTTTGTCCCGGTCGAGACCAAGTCGGGCTCGCTCGCCTTCGGCAACGAGGACATGAGCGACTACGACCACGCGGTCGTCGCGCTCATGCTCGCGGTCATCGCGGCGGGCAACCGCGGCTACGGCGAGTACCGCTACGAGGACAGCAGCGGCGACGTCTGGCTCTCGAAGGCGATGGCCGTCGCTCGTCGCGGCGGGTCCGAGGGCTTCACGTTCGGAGCCCGGCCGTGATCGGGTTCGTGTACTTCGAGGACCCGGCCGACCTCGAAGCATGGCTCGCGTACCGGCCCGTCCCGGCGGCCGTCGCACTCTGCGCCCTGAGCGCCGACGTGGACGTCCCGGCCGCGGCCACCCCCACCACCACAACGGAACCCCGGCCGCGATCGCTGCTCGATCGCATCAAGACGCTCGTCGGGAGGCTCCGTGCCTGACCTCGACACCACCCAGTACGGCGCACGGACGATCCGTCGCATGGACACCGCAATCAAGACAAGGAGCACCATGAGCAAGCATCGACCGCTCTACGACAAGGCCATCAACGCGCTGGCCGACCACATCGTCAAGCCGGGGCAGATGCTCCGGGACCTCGAGGCGAAGCGGGAGCAGTACCCGGAGACCTTCTACGACCAGGAGCGCCAGCGGCTCATCCGCTGGGCGCGCGACCACGACTCGGCCGTCATGGGGGCCATGAACGACTACCTCGGCGCGATGGGAGCGGAGGCCAACAAGCTCCGGGTGCAGGCCGACGCCGACCGGCCCGCCGCCGACCGCACGGCCGAGATGATGGAGCGGCAGCAGCTCCTCGCCTCCGGCGTCCGCGCGGGCGACCTGCTCGCGCAGGCCGAAGCGGCGCTGGAGGCCGACCGCCCGCGTCGCGCCGCGTTCCTCGTGGACGTGGCCCGCTCGATGGGCGGAGTCGCCCTCGGCGACCTTCCCAACCGCGTCGATGACGCGCTGGACGAGGTGGACGAGAAGCGATCGCAGGCTCGGGCCATCGAGGACGAGGCCGAGGAGAACTACCGCGAGCTTGAGGTCCTGCGCCTCCGCGCACTGGCGGCGGCCGGGGTCGGCCTCAACCACGACGGCGGCGCGGGCACCGGCACGCAGGAGGCGCTCGTCCGGGCGAACATCGCGCGGAAGCTCGCGGCGTTCCACGCGGGGGGCGACTTCTCGGACCCGAAGGTCGAGGAGGCGACGGGCGCGCCGTCGCTCGTCTCGTGACCGCCTTCGACTGGACGGACCGGCTCCGCCGCCCCGTGACCGAGTACCGCCGGACCTGTCGCCGCTGCGGCGTGGTCCGGTACGTCCCGGTCGCGATCGCGACGGCCAAGCCGCAGAAGGCGTCGCGCCTCGCGGGCTGGCTGACGCCGGTAGTGGGCCGGAGGCGCCAGCAGGTCAACGCCGAACGGTCGCTCATCGCTGACCACAACGCCCGGATCGCCGAGGAGCGGCGTTGTCGCTCGTGCGGCTCCGAGAGCTACGACGAGGAGGAGGCATGACACCCGAGGAGCAGGCGGCGGCGATCATCGCCGACCCCGCGTGGAGCTTCACGGACAACCCCACGTTGGCGATCGCCCACGCATCGACCCGCGCGGCCACCGCGCAGCGCGAGGGCAACACGACCCGCGCCCGCTACTGGACCTCCGTGGGCCTCGCCCTGTGCGAGGCGGCGGGCGTCGAGCCGGGCCAGGTGCTGGTCAACCTCCGGGACGGCCAGTAGCAACGATCGACGCGAGGCACGGAACTCGATACCGTCGCCTCGTCGTTGACGCCCCGGAAGTCCTGGGGCGCGACGTTCCCTTCGGGGCAACGTTGCCAACGGCGGGTGAGTCGCGGCGGCGCCGTCGGGATCACGTCCAGACCGATCATCGGGCAGCCGATGTGGACGCCCGGCGGCGTTGCTGTTCCCGGTCCACTACGAGGGCGCCCACGACGTCGGGCGCGTTCGTCGTCGCGCGCGCTGCCGCGATCGCTCTCGGTGGCCCCTACGCGCTCAGGCTGTGCCTCCGACGGGACCTTCGGACCGTATCCGCGTGCCGCTGGCGTATGCGACGCTGGCGCGCATGGGAGACGTCCGAGAGCGCATCGCGAACCACGACCCGAAGGACTGCGACGCCTGCTGGGAGTTCAGGGACCGGCGGTGGCGGAACACCTGGACCAAGAAGGCCGGTGAGGCTCACTACCGCGACGGTCTGGTGCGCCACGTTCGGGTGTTCGCAGGTCGGGCGGTAGGTCGCCACCTCTCCTACCCCGAGGACGTGGCGGCGATGGACGAGTTCGTGGGCCGCGGCGAGAAGAGAGCGGCGGCGATCGCATCTCGACCTACCGAGGCGCCGGCCTGGGTGCCGGACGACATGAAACCGCTCTGGCGTTGGCTGGACTACGACGAGGAGATCATCCCGACGCACGTTCTGCTCGAAGACGGTCGCAGCTCGTTGGCGGTCCCGGAGCTGGAGATCCCCGAAGACCTCGAAGTCCGTCCCGGCCATGACGCCACCACGTGCCCCGTCTGCGTCTACTGGGCGCGCGCCTGCGTCTGTGTCCTCCCGAACATCGAGGACCTCGAACGGCAGTGGGTCAAGCGACGGCCAGACGACCACATCTGGAGCGGCATCGACGACGCGGACCCGACCCCGGCGGCCACCGAGGAGCAGCGCGCCTTCTGGCGCGAGTCGTTCGAGCACACGTCGCGCGTGATCGAGCACGTCTTCGCGGTTCGCCCAAAGGGCGAGGACGCGCTGACCTGGCACGGCCGAGTCCTGCGCGCTGCCGCTCCTGACGACGAAACGGCGATGGACAACTTGCGATGGAGCGAGTGGAATAAGGGTCGCCGGGAACGAGGCGGCTCCTACAAGAAGGCTCGGAAGGACGAGCCGCCCCCTGCGCATCTGTACCGGGACGGCGTACCACCCATCGGCGGGGGCTACAGCTCCGGAGGCAACCGCCTGCTCGTGAAGTACCTGCGGACGCAAGGGCTCGATTGGGCCGAGGGGACGCGGTACGCCGAGAACCTGCCCGTCGAGCTGATCCGCCACGCACCGGCCTTCCTACGGAAGCCCGCTCGACACTGAGGCGGGCCCGTCCGCTGGGGGATAGCGAACGAGCCCGTGAGGTCGAGCGTATCAGGAGGCAGTCGGGTCGAGCGGCGCCTCGTCGGCCTTGAGCGCGACGACCTTTCCGCGGGGCGGGCGCTTGGCGTTGGTCGTGCGCGGCGATCGCGCTGCGGTGGTCGCCTTCGTGGCCTTCCTGGCCGTGGCCCGCTTGGCCTCCGCGTGCGCCTTGACATGAGCAGCACACCACGTCCATCCGGGCTTCCCGACGCGCTGGTCGCAGTCGTAGAGCTTCGCGGCGTTGCGGTGGCGGCAGATCCCCTCGGCCGGGCGGGTGGTCGTGGCCTTCATCGCGTGTTCCCTTTCGTCTCGGTCGGCGCGTCCGTCGCGCCGGTCGAGTCGATAGGAACGAGCCGGTCCGGCAATGTCCAATGCTGCGGCGACTTCGTCGTAGGAGCCTCCGAGAGCCCGCCCAGCATGGCGCGCGACGTTCGACGCGACGATGCGGCGCGGGGCGCTCTCGGTGGCCCGGAGCGCGTCAGGCGGCGTCGTCCTCGTCGTCGCCGCGCATCGCCGGATCGCGCCACTCGAAGGTCATTGCCGGGACCCACTTCGACGGGCCCCGGTACGCCTTCTCGCTCATGTCGACCTCGACGTGCGAGAACAGGCGGCGGAGGTAGGCGTTGACCTTGGCGGGGTCGTCGTGCTCGATGTCGGGCGGCATGGTCAAGAGCTTGATCCAATGGACGGCGCTCAGCTTCGACTCTTCCTCGGCGATGCTCGTCAGGCGCACGTCGCGCTCGGCCTTGTCGTAGAGCCCGTCCTCGAAGTTCACGAGGACCCGCCGCCGCTTCTCCGCGAGGCGCCGGAGCTCGGCCTCGTCGGCGGCCGTGCCCTTCTGCATCCGTCGGATCGACACGAGCGCTCGCTCGGCCTCGGCCTTCACGACGGGCAGGAGCTTCGTCTCGTTCACCCAGCCGCGAGCGTGCGGGACCGTGCGGGCTCGCGAGCAGGCGTAGCGCACATCGCCGTGCCGCTTGTTGTACGAGCCCGTGAGGAACGTGCTCGCCTTCGAGCCGACCCGGACGCCGCGGGCCTCGCAGGTGGAGCACCGGACGAGCCCGGAGAACCGGAACGATCGCTTCCCGGCGGGCGCGCCCCGACCGGAGGTCGGGAGCACTTCGTTCGGCGCCTCGCGCTGGATGATCGAGCGAACGACGGTTCCCGACCACGCGGCGCCACGGACGCGACACGGGACGCCCTGCTCATTGAGCGACCGCGCCGCGCCGTCGTAGGACCCACGCTCGCGGAAGGCGTCGAGCACGATCGTGACGTCCTCGCCCGGCCGCTGGCCGTAGGCAGGCTGGCCGGGACCGTCCCAACCGTCGTCGCGCGCCCGCTTCGCCGCGAAGGCGTCCTTGACTCGCTCGCTGGCGACGTCCGCCTCGAACTGCGCGAGCGACGCGAGGATGTTGCTCGTGAGCTTCCCGGTCGCGGTCGAGGTGTCGATGTGGTCCCGGTCCACGCGGACGCGGATCTTGCGCTTGTCGCAAAGCTCGAAGAAGTCGGCGAGCTGGGAGACGGACCGGGCGAACCGCGACAGCGAGTAGGCGTAGACCCCGGTAGCGACGCCGTCCTCCACCGCGCGCAGCAACTCGTCCCACCCAGGGCGCCTCTCTCGCCCCTTGCGGCCCGAGATGTCGAGGTCGGACAGGATCACGACGTCCGCGTGCCCGTCGGCGGATGCGAGGCGCCTGATGGCCTCCTCCTGCATCTCGGGAGAGAGCATCCTTGCGGCGTCGTGGACGACGGACTTCCTGATGTAGCCGTAGGCGGTCATCGGTCGGGCCTCGTGACGGATTAGCGAGTAATACCAAGTATACGTCAATCCTGGGACCGGCTCGCGGAGATCTGTGGGCGGTACCTCGGCAAGGGCCAGCAGGTGGCGCTCGAGGGTCGGATCCAGACCCGTACCTGGGACGACGACAAGGGTGCCCGGCACTGGAAGACGGAGATCGTGGCGAGCTCCGTCGAGATGCTCTCGGGCCGGCGCAAGAAGGACTACGCGGCCGAGTCGGCGGCGGACGGCCTCGAGGCACAGGCGACGCGCTTCGAGGGCACGTCGGACGCCGACGCGGACGACGTTTCGGCCGACGACCCCATCCCCGAGGCGGCGGCCGCCTGACCCGAACCTTTCCTCCCCTCCCTCGCGGCCCGGCGGCGCCGCCCCCTTCGGCGCCGCCGGACCGCGCCCGCTGGTGAGGTGCCGCCGTGTCCGGACATTGGTGCCATAGGCAATCTCCTCACGCTGGCACCCATGTCGAGTGATGCTATGATGTAGCCATCATGATGCAGCGCACCCAGATCGCCCTCGACTCGGCCGAGCATCGACGCGCCAGGCGGCGCGCCGCCGAACTTGGAATTTCGCTCGCCGAGTACGTCCGGCGCCTCGTGCGACAGGACCTCGAGGGCCCGGTGATCAATGGTGACCCAGCGAGCCTCTTCGCACTCGGCGACTCGGGCGGGTCGGATGTCTCGACCGCCAAGGATGCGTACATCGCCGAGGCGGTCGCCAGCGCTCGCCGATCACGATGACCTTGTTCGTTGACTCGTCGGCCTTCTACGCCGCGGCCGATGTCGGCGACGCGAGCCATGGCCGCGCAACAAGGCTTCTCAGCTCGGGCGAGTCGTTGGTGACAAGCGACCACGTGCTCGTCGAGTCATGGCTGTTGATCCGCCACCGATTGGGACGAAGCGCCGCCGAGCGGTTCTGGGCGGCGATCCGCGGTGGGGCCGCCGCACTCGAGCCGGTCGGTTCGGCTGACCTGGAGTCGGCCTGGATCATCGGCCAGGCCTTCGCCGACCAGGATCTCTCCATCGTCGACCGGACGAGCTTCGCGGTGATGGAGCGACTCGGTGTCCTGCGAGCCGCGACGTTCGACGCCGACTTCGCCGTGTATCGCTTCGGATCCCGCCGGGAGCGCGCGTTCGAGATACCCGGCTGATCGTCCCCGTCTGCGTGCGCTGCCGGGCCGGGTCGTGCCGGGTGCGCGCTGAGACCGGAACGAACCGCCTGCCGGCGATCGCCGCGCCGTCCCGATTGCATCGTCGCGCCGCCCCGGTTCCGTCGTCGCGCCGCCCCCGATTGCATCGCATCCGAGGGCATTCCGTGCACGACCACGCATGACAGGCGGTCCACAACGTTAGATCGCGCAGCGCGTCACGCTCGGTCGACGGCAGATGCGTCCTCTGCCGACTCGGAGGTGGGACGGACGACGGGAGGAGCGGTTCGCCGCGGCACGACTGGGCTGAGCCGGATCAGCTACCGGCCGCCGCTGGCTCAGCCGAGCTCAGCCGGGGAACTCGAAAGCTCAGGCGGGCAACTCGAAGAAGGAGCCCGCGAGGATCAGGTAAACGATCACAAGCAGGGCGCCCTCGAGCCAGTTCGACTCGCCGTCGAGAGCGATGAGCGCGCTGATCCCGATCGCCGCGCCCACGGCGACGACCTCGAGGGGGCTGAACACCAGGTCCATCGGCTGGCCGATGAGCGCGCCGGCGATCACCAGGACGGGTGCGACGAAGAGCGCGACCTGGAGGGACGAGCCGTAGGCGACGGCCATCGCGAACTCCATCCGGTTCTTCGCCGCCAGCTGGACCGCGACGAGGTGCTCGGCCAGGTTGCCGATCGTGGGGATGATGACGACGCCGACGAAGAAGGCGGACAGGCCAACCGAGTCGACGAACGGCTCGATCGCGCCGACGAGGATCTCCGAGGTCACCGCGAGGAGAACCGCCGAACCGAGCAGGACGGCGACCGCCGTTCGCCCGCTCCAGCCTGGGCCCTCGTGGCCTGCGGCCGGCTCGTGGCCGCCGAGCGTCCGGTCCGGGTTCGTGAACTGCCAGACCAGCGCCAGCCCGTAGCCGACGATCAGGAGGACCGAGACGAGGACCGACTCCTCCTGGAGCGTATCGGTCGCCCGGCCACCGACGGTGATCGCGAAGATCGCCGGCACGAACAGCCCGATCGCGGCCACGACGAGGAGGGCCGCGTTGGAGCCCGCGACGCGGGCGTCGAACCGCTGGGTGCCATGGCGCAGGCCGCCGACGAGGACGCTGGCCCCGAGGACGAGCAGGAGATTGCCGATGATCGACCCGGTCAGCGACGCCTTCACGACGTCGAGAAGTCCGGCCTGGAGCGCGAAGAACGCGATGATCAGCTCGGCCACGTTGCCGAAGGTCGCGTTGAGGATTCCGCCGGCCTGCGGTCCGGCAACTGCCCCGAGCCGCTCCGTGGCGAGGCCCACGACCCAGGCCAGCCCGAGAATGGCGCCGGCCGCGACGAGGAAGACGAGGGTCTCGTCGGCACGGACGAGCCACTCGAGCGCGATCGCCGCGCCGCTGGCGAGGACCGTCCCGGCGAGGATCCCCTGACCGAGCGGGCTCAGGGCGCCGAGGATCGGGAGGCGTGACGGAGCGCGGCGGTCGGTCTGCATCCGCCGATCCTACCGACCCGCGTCGACCCGGTAGAGCCGCCGCCGGGGGATCCCGCTGGTCGCGGCGACCCGCCTGGCGGCCTCGGAGCGCCCCATCCCGCCGGTCACGAGGGCCTCGACCTCGGCGAGGGCCGCCGTCGCGGCGGCGTCCGGCCCCGTCTCGACGACGCGCCCGCCGCCGGCCGCCGCCCCACGGCCGGGCCGGGCTGCGCCGGCGTGCCAGCCGACCACGATCACCACCTCACCCCGTTCCGGGATCGAGCCGTCGGCGCAGGCGGTCACCAGATCCGCAAGCGACCCCCGGACGACCTGCTCGTGGAGCTTCGTGAGCTCCCGGCAGACGGCGGCCGGCCGCTCCGGACCGCACGCCGCGGCAAGGTCCTCGAGCGTCCTCCGGGTCCGGCCCGGGGCCTCGAAGATCACCGACCCACGCTCGTCGGCCGCGACGCGCTCCAGCCGTTCGCGGCGCTCGCGGCCGGCTCGGGGCAGGAACCCCTCGAACGCCCAGCGAGGTCCGGCGATGCCGGAGACCGCGATCGCCGCGAGGACCGCCGAGGCGCCAGGGATCGCCTCCACCCGACCGCCCTCGACCGCCCAGGCCGTCACGATCTCCATCCCCGGATCACTGACGGCGGGCGTCCCGGCGTCGGTCACGAGCGCGAGGTCCGAACCGCTGCGCAGGTGCGCCAGCAGCTCCGCCGCGCGGCCCGGGCCGCTCCGCGCGTGGTAGCTCGTCAGGCGCGTCCCGATATGGTACCGGGCGAGGAGCCGCCTGGTGATCCGCGTGTCCTCCGCCGCGATGAGCGGCACGGCACGCAGGACCTCGATCGCCCTGAACGTCACATCGCCGAGATTTCCGATCGGTGTCGCGACGAGGTAGAGGGTGCCGCCGGCCATCGGCGGCGTCAGGAACGCGCCGAGCCCGGGCGACGCCGCGGGTAGAGGTAATCGATGCCGGCCGTCCGTGGCCCGAGCTTGGCGATCGGCGGAACCTGGCGCTTGAACTCGGCCGCCGCGACCATCCGGTCCACGCGGGCGACGAGCGCGGTGTCAAAGCCCATCGCCACGACCTCCTCGACGGAGCGCCGCTTGTCGATCCGCCAGAAGAGCAGGCGGTCCAGGTGCGGGTAGCTGAAGCCCGCCTCACCCTCGTCGGTCTGGCCCGGCCAGAGATCGGCGGACGGGGCCTTCCGGATGATCCGCTCCGGGACGCCGATCACGGCGGCAAGCTGGCGAACCTGGCTCTTGTAGAGGTCGCCGATCGGGTTGAACGCGCAGGCGCTGTCGCCGAAGAGTGTCGTGTAACCGATGAGCGACTCCGTCTTGTTGCCGGTCCCGACGACGAGCCCGCCCCACGTCACGGACCGGTCGTAGAGGACGGCCATCCGCATCCGGGCGGCGAAGTTGCCGCGCCGCAGCGCGCTCGCCGCGAGTCCCTCCGGCCCGGCGGCACCCGGGACATCGCCGGACCCGAAGAACCCGTCCACCATCGAGCTGATCTCCACGACCTCGCTCACGCAACCGAGGCTTGCCACGACGACCTCGGCGTCGGCGCGCGATGCGGGCGACGAGGTCCGGTACGGCATGAGCACGCAGCGCAGCCGCTCCGCGCCGATCGCCTCGGCGACCAGGTAGGCCACGAGCGCGCTGTCGATCCCGCCGGACAGGCCGAGCACGGCCCGCTCGAAGCCCGCCTGACGGAGCTGGCCGCGGATGAACGCGGCGATCACCCGGCGGGCGACGTCGGTGTCGATCGCAAGCTCGACCGGAAGCTCGAACAGGGGCGCGCCGTCTGCGCCCAGCGGGACGGCCGGCACCGGTCGGTTCATGTCGCACCCCTCCCGGGCTGGCCCGTGACGTCGAGGCCGCCCTCCGCCCCTTCCTCGACCATGGAATCGGGAGCGAGTCCGGCTCGCTCCGCGATGATGCGGCCCAGCTCGCGGTGCTGGAGCTCCAGGCGCTCGTCGCGCAGGAGCGGCAGGGCAATCCGCTCCCGTCGGACGTCGGCGAGGTTGACCTCGCAGATGAAGACGCCCTCGTCGTAGAGAGGTGCGGAGAAGACCGTGTCGCCGGCCGGCCCGATGACCTCCGAGCCGCCCCAGAACGAGATCGACTCGTCCACTCCGACGCGGTTCACGAAGACGACGAACGACGTCGTCAACTGGGCATACGCGCGCATCAGCGTCCGCCACGAGGTGGCGGTGCCGAGCCCCCCCTCGTTCGTCGCCGCGAGGTCGCGGCCCGGCGACGACGACACGTTGACGAGCACCTGCGCTCCGTCGAGGGCCAGCATCTGCGCGACGGACAGGTGCCAGAAATCCTCGCAGATCGCGATCCCGAGTCCCACGCCCAGTCGGGACGGGATGGCACGAAGGACGTCCCCGGAGGCGAAGAACCGCCGCTCGTCGAACAGCCCGTACGTCGGCAGGTGGAGCTTTCGGTGGACCTGGCGGATCTCGCCGTCCTCGAGCAGCGCAGCCGCAATGAACAGCCGGTGATCCGCAGACTCCTCAACGAACGAGACGACCGCCGACAGGTCGCCGGTCGCCGCCACGAGTCGGGCGAGACGCGGGTCGTCCAGACGCATGGCGACCTCGCCGGCGAGGTCCTGGAGCTGGTAGCCGGTCAGGCCGAGCTCGGGGAAGACAACGAGGTCGGCGCCGGTGTCGCGGGCCTCGCCGAGGACCTCGACGTGACGAGCCAGGTTCTCCTCGAGCGCTCCGAGGTGCGGTCCGAGCTGGGCGAGGATGATTCGGCGGGTCTCCACGATGCCGGGAGTCTACTCGGCGCCGGGCGCGGCCTCTGGCAGGACGGGGGTCCCGGGCGGGACCTCCGACGTCGCATCTCCCGGGACGAAAACCTCGCCGCCGGTCGCGTCTCCACCCGCTGGGATCGCCGTGGGTGGCACACGCCGACCGGTGACCAGCGCCTGCTCGACGGATCCCGCCACGTCTTCGGCGAAGTGGCAGGCGACCGCGTGACCGGACTCGAGCTCGCGGAGGACCGGCTCCTCGGCCGAGCACCGCTCCGGGTTGCCCAGTCGCTCGCGGAGCCAGCACCGGGTATGGAACCGGCAACCGGACGGCGGTGCCGCCGGGGACGGCACGTCGCCCCGAAGGATGATCCGCTGTCGCCGCATCTCGACCGCGGGATCCGGGATCGGGACCGCGGACAGGAGCGCCACGCTGTACGGGTGGAGCGGTCGGGTGTTCAGGTCGCGCGACGACGCAACCTCGACGATCTGGCCGAGGTACATCACGGCGATCCGGTCGCTGATGTGGCGGACGACCGCGAGGTCGTGGGCGATGAACAGGTAGGTCAGGCCGAGCCGGCCCTGGAGCCGCTGGAGAAGGTTCAGGATCTGTGCCTGGATCGACACGTCCAGGGCGCTGATCGGCTCATCCGCGACGATGAGATCCGGGTCAAGCGCGAGCGCCCGCGCCACGCCGATCCGTTGGCGCTGGCCGCCTGAGAACTCGTGCGGGTAGCGGACACCGTACGCTGCATCCAGCCCGACGAGCGGGAGGAGCTCACGGATCCGGTCCTGGCGCTCCCTCCGCGTCCCGATCCCATGGATCTCTAGGGGCTCGGCGATGATCGAGCCGGCGGTCATCCGCGGATCGAGCGACGCGTACGGGTCCTGGAAGATCATCTGGACCCGCCGGCGCATCTGGCGCAGCGCCGCGCCCTCCAGGCTGGCAATGTCGACGCCGTCGAAATCGATCCGCCCGGCCGTCGGCCGGTAGATCCGGACGATCGCCCGGCCCGTCGTGCTCTTGCCGCAGCCCGACTCGCCCACGAGGCCGAACGTCTCACCCTTCCGGAGCTCGAAGGTCACGCCGTCCACGGCCCGGACATCGCCGATGTGGCGCTCGAGAATGATCCCCTCCTTGATCGGGAAGTGGACCTTCAGGCCCTCCACGCGAAGGAGCGGGCGACCGTCGACCCCGGCACGGGAGGCGGGCGACACGGCCCCGGGCGTTGCGGCCGGCATCGAAGCACCGCCCTCGTCACCCGGAGCCGGTGCGGGCGCCATCGTCATGCAGGACCCTCCGCGAGCAGGACGAGCTCGTCCATCCGACCGGCTGGCGCAGGCGCAGGCCGGAAGCCGGGGCGGACGGGCCGTCCCGCGGTGGCCTCCTCGGCCGTCGGCGGGTTGTGGCAGGCGATCTGGTGCGTCGCCTCCGGCCCGGTCGTCACGAGACGGGCACCTGCCTGGACGGGCCGCAGGGACGGGTTGTCCGTCCAGCACACCTCGAGCCGCCAGGTGCAGCGCGACGCGAACGGGCACCCGACGGGAGCCTGGCGCATGTCCGGTGGCCGCCCTTCGATCGGGATGAGCTCCTCGTCGTCCCGCTGGGTCACCTTCGGGATCGAGTGCAGGAGGCCTACGGTGTACGGGTGGGAGGGGTGGCCGAAGAGCTCGGGCGTCGGCGCCGTCTCGACGATGTAGCCGGCATACATGACGTTGATCCGCTGGGTCATCCCGGCCACGACGCCGAGATCGTGGGTTATGAGGATGAGCGCGGTGCCGCCCTCCGTCGTGAGGCGCCCGAGCAGGTCCAGGACCTGCGCCTGGATCGTCACGTCGAGCGCCGTCGTCGGCTCGTCCGCCACGAGGAGCTTCGGCTCCAGCGCGAGCGCCATCGCGATCATCACGCGCTGACGCATCCCGCCGCTGAACTGGTGCGGGAAGCTTCGAAGGCGTATCTCCGGCGTCGGAATGCCGACCATCTCGAGGAGGGCGATCGCGCGCCGCCGCGCGTCGGCCTTCGAGACCCGGCGATGGGCGCGGATCGTCTCGACGAGCTGCTCCTCGATCGTCAGGACCGGGTTGAGCGATGTCATCGGGTCCTGGAAGATCATCGCGATCTCCTTGCCCCGGAGGTCCCGCATCTCGGCCTCGGACAGGGTGAGGAGATCGAGCCCGTCGAATATGACCTGCCCGCCCTCGATCCGGCCGGCCGGCTTCGGCAGGAGGCGCATGAGGGCGAGGTTGGTGACGCTCTTGCCGCAGCCCGACTCGCCGACCAGACCGAGCGTCTCGCCCGCCTCCAGCTCGAAGCTGACGCCGTTCACCGCGTGGATCGTGCCGTCGGCCGTCCGGAATCGAACAATGAGGTCGCGAACATCGAGGAGCGACATTGGCCGCCCTACCGCTTCAACCGCGGATCGAGCGACTCCCGGAGACCGTCGCCGAGAAGGTTGAAGCCGATCGCAGAGACGACGATCGCGCCGCCGACGAAGAAGACGATGTGGGGCGCCGTCTGGAGGAAGCGCCGGGCATCCACGAGCATGGTGCCCCACTCCGGGGTCCGGGGATCGGGGGGTCCGAGGCCCAGGAAGCCGAGCCCGGCGATGTCGATGATCGCGGTCGCGAGGATGAGCGTCGCCTGGACGATGAGCGGCGTCAGAGCATTCGGGAGCATGTGCCGCACGAGGAGCCGGAGCCGGGACGCTCCGACGGCGCCCGCGGCGATCACGTAGTCCGATTCGCGCAGGGCCAGGATGGAGCCCCGGAGCAGCCGGGCGAAGATCGGAACGTAGGTCACGGCGATCGCCAACATCAGCTGGAGCATGCCGCGATCCAGCCAGGCGATGATCCCGATCGCGAGGAGGATCCCCGGGATGGCCAGGAGCACGTCGGTCACCCGCATCAGCACCGAGTCCACCCAGCCGCCCAGGCCGCCGGCCAGCGCCCCGATGAGCCCGCCCATCACCAGCGCCATGAGAACGGCGATGACGCCGACCTGGAGGCTGATCTGGGCGCCGTAGAGCACCCGGCTGAACATGTCGCGGCCAAGGAGGTCCGTGCCGAACAGATGCGCGGCGCTCGGGGCCTCCAGGCGGCCACCGGTGCGCTGCTCGTACGGGCCGTACGGCGCGATGACCGGCGCCAGGATCGCGACGCCGATGAACGCGGTGATGCAGATGAGGCCCACCAGCGCGGGTCTGTTGCGGAGCAGCCGGCTGAACGCGTCACTCCACAGTCCACGACTCACCCGCTCCTCGGCGCGGCGCGGCGCGGCGGCGACGGCGGTCACGCCCGGGGTCTCCAGGCTCATGAATACCGGATCCGCGGGTTCAGGAACGCGTACCCGACGTCCACGATCAGGTTGACGATGAGGAAGATCAGGGCGAAGACGAGGATCGTGGACTGGACGATCGTGAGATCGCGGTTGCCGATCGCATCCACGACCCAGCGGCCGACCCCGTTCCAGCCGAAGACCGTCTCGGTCAGCACGGCGCCGCCCAGGAGGCCGCCGACCTGGAGGCCGACGACGGTAGTCACCGGGAGCCATGCGTTGCGCATGATGTGCCGGTCGTCCACCCGGCGCTCCGTGAGACCCTTGGCGCGCGCCGTCCGGACGTAGTCCTCGTTCGAGACCTCGATGACCGAGGCGCGGGTGATCCGGGCGATGATCGCGAGCGGGATCGAGCCCAGGGCGATCGCCGGCAGGATGAGATGGCGGAGCACGTCGACGAACAGGTCCCACCGTCCGGCCAGCGCGGTGTCGAGCAGCAGGAAGTTCGTGGTGGGCTCGAAACCGGCCCGGGCTTCGATTCTTCCCTGGGTCGGGAGCCAGCCCAGGGTCACCCCGAAGATGAGGACCAGGACGAGGCCGAGAACGAAGACGGGGATGCTGATCCCGAACAGGCTGATCGCGGTGACGAGCCCGTCGATCCAGCCCTGGGCGTGGCGGGCGGCGAGGCGACCCAGCGGGATTCCGACCCCGACGGCGAAGATGAGAGCCGCAACGGTCAGCTCGACGGTCCCGGGAAACCGGACGCTGAACTCATCGAAGAAGGGCTTGCTGTTGATGACCGAGGCGCCGAAGTCGCCCCGGAGCAGGCCGCCGATATAGTCCAGGTATTGCACATAGAGGGGGTCGTTCAACCCGAGGTTCTCGCGCAGGCGGGCACAGGCCGCGGGGGTCTGGCGCTGGCCGAGGATGGCCGTGCACGGATCGCCGGGCAGAAGGTGAACAAACGCGAAGAGCACGATCGACAGTCCCAGCAGGACTGGAATCGTTGCGAGCAGGCGGCGGACGATGTACTTGAGCATCGAGCGGGCCGTGCCGTCCCTGTGGTGTGACGCACCCCCGGGGCCGAGCGGGCCCCGGGGGTGCGGGTCAGTCCAGCGGTCGCCGCCGCGGTGCGACGGCGATGCCGATCAGCGGTCGAGCCAGACCGAGTGGAAGTACTCGTTCAGGCCGCCGCTGCCGACGAAGCCCATGACGTCCGCGCGAGCGGCCGCCGGTGGGGTGCTGTTGATCAGCGGCACCGTCGGCATGTCCGCGCGGATGAGGTCCTGGGCCTTCTCCCAGAGCGCCTTGGCCGTGGCCTCGTCCGTGGCCGCGAGGGCGTCGTTCATCGTCTTCTCGAGCTCGTCGTTCCTGTAGGCGAACTCGGTCGACGGGGCGCCGTCCACGTAGCCGAAGAAGGCGGTCTTGAGGAAGTTGTCCGGCCCGGACCAGTCGCAGGTCCAGCCGAGCAACCACATCTCGAACTTGCCGGCGTACTCGTCGTCGAGGTAGTCCGGCCGCCACGTCTCGGTCTTGGGCACGATCGTGAGCCCGACCGCCTCGAGGTCGCTGGTGATCGCCTCGAAGATCCCCTTCGGGTCCGGCATGTACGGGCGGGTGACGTCCGACGGATAGTAGAAGTCGATCGTCAGGTCCGTCTCGCCGGATTCGGCGATGAGCTGCTTCGCCCTCTCGGGATCGTACGTCGGGAGGTTGAGCGGCTTGGCATACAGGGTGTTCACCGGCATCCAGTTGTCCGCCGGGACCGCAAGGCCCGCATAGAAGGTCTCGATGAGGTAGTCGCGGTTGACCGCCGAGGCGATGGCCTCCCGGATCTTCAGGTTGTTGACGGGGACGTAGTTCTGGTTGATCGAGATCTGCATCGTGTTGCAGCTCTCACCCCGGTCGATGACCGCGAGCTCGCTGTTCGCCCTGATCGTCGCGATATCGACCGGAGCGATCGTCTGGGCGAAGTCGATCTCGCCCGTGGCCAGGCCGTTCAGGCGCTGCGCCTCCTCGGCGACGGGCTTGAAGACGATCGCGTCGAGGTAGGCGGTGGCGTCCTTGTTCCAGTAGTCGGGGTTCTTCTCGATCGTGACGTTGTCACCGACGACCCAGCTCTTGAACTTGAACGGCCCCGTCCCGACCATCGCGGTCGGGCCGCCCTGGGCGTATTCGACCTTGCTGATGTCGAGCTCGGTATTGTCAGCCTTGCCGGCCTTGAGGGCCGTCGGGCTGGAGATCGCGAAGACCGTCAGGGTCTGGGCGAGCAGGAAGCTCGAGCTCGGCGACTTCAGCGTGATGGCGACGGTGGCCGGATCGACCGCCACGACGGACGCCACATTCGAACTCTCCCCGTAGCCGCCGAACACGGCGCCGGCGTAGTAGCTGTAGTCCTGGAGCTCGGTCGGGAAGCTCTTCCAGCGCAGGTAGTTGTAGACGACCGCATCCGCATCGAGGGGCGTACCGTCATGGAACTTCACGCCCTGGCGGATCTTGAACGTATAGGTCTTGCCGTCTGGCGACAGGGTCCAGCTCTCTGCGAGCGCCGGGACCACCTCGGAGGTGGAGCCCGGCGCCAGCGCGACGAGGCCCTCCATGACCTGCTGCATGACGTATGAGCTGTTGCTGTCATCGATGAGCGCGGGGTCGGTCCGGGTGATGTCGCCGGGCAGGGCCACGACCAGCGTACCGCCGGCCTTGGCTTGGTTGGCCGGCGGTGGAGTCGGGGTGGCACCATCGGCCGGCGGCGACGTCACGGCGCTCGGCGAGGGGGAGGACGCCCCACCGCAGGCTGCGGACGCCACCAGGACACCGATCAGGACGGCGCCTTTCCGCAAGGGTCTCATGCGCTTGCTCCTCCAGCTGACCCGGCCGGCGGCCGGGGTCACGGGCCGTCAGAGTCCTCCGCGGACCCGTGGTCGGCTCCCATGCTAGCGAGTCGGGTGGGCCTGTGTCACACCCTGTGTCGCACTATCCGATGAACCGTCCCGCCTCGCGCCGCCTCGCGCCGCCTCGCGCCGTCGATGGTGCGTCATCTCATCCCCACCGGCCGCCGGACGCCGGCGTGCCTCACGGACACTCCGGCGTCCGGATGTATACCTGTCCCGTCAACGATGTGTCGAGCTTGAGCACGATCATCTCGCCCGCCCGCCCCTCGGGTGTGTTCGCCGCACGCATCAGCCTCAGGGGCCCCAGGCGGTAGCCCGTATCCGGGTAGGCATTGTCGCGGTTGGAGCCGATCGGCCGGATCGCCTGAGTCCCGCGGTAGATCGAGCCCTCGAAACGAACCCAGGCCGGGAAGATCGGGTCGCGAAAGTCGAGGACGATCGGGCAGTCAGGGAGACGCTGACCGGAGCTGACCGAGGCGTCCGGCCCCGACCAGGTGTCCACCCGGTAGTCGCGCCAGAGGTTCAGGCCGGCCGTCACGACGATGTAGAGCAGAACGGCGAGCATCCCCGCCCGCAGGAGTGTCCACGCGATCGGGTGCCACTCGAGCCGCCTGGCTCGCCGACGCCGCCACGGAAACTCCTGACCGGCCCTGAGGGCGTGCAGCAGGCTCCGGTACCGATCGGAGCCGGCCTGATCCAGCCGATCACGCCGCGCCGCTCGCTCGTCGATCGACGGGCGCGTGGGTGGCGAGCTTCGATCGTCGGTCTCGATGATCAGCCTGCTGCGAGCTCCGCGGTCATGCCGGACTCGGAGGCTCGGCTGGCGGCCTCGATCGCCGCCGGCGAAACCTCCTCGGCGTAGTGGCAGGCGGCCATCTGGCCGGGCCGAACCTCGCGCAGCGCGGGCTCATCCGTCGCGCAGCGCTCGGGATTGCCGAGCCGCTCACGGAGCCAGCAGCGGGTGTGGAACCGGCACCCCGGCGGCGGAGCTGCCGGGGAGGGAACATCGCCCTTGAGCACGATCCGCTTCTTGCGCTTGCGCGGGTCCGTCTCCGGCACCGCCGACAGCAGCGCCACAGTGTACGGGTGGGCGGGCTGCTGGTAGAGCGGGTCCACCGGGGCAAGCTCCACGAGCTTGCCGAGGTACATGACCCCCACCCGGTCGCTGATGTGCTCGACGACCGCGAGGTTGTGGGCG
The DNA here is from genome assembly GCA_013822395.1 of Anaerolinea sp. GTDB lineage: Bacteria > Chloroflexota > Limnocylindria > Limnocylindrales > CSP1-4 > UBA5189. The sequence goes on from PNKK01000003.1 coordinate 33,223, forward strand.
ATGAAGAGGTAGGTCAGGCCCAGGTCCTGCTGGAGGTCGTCGAGGAGGTTGAGCACCTGGCTCTGGATCGACACGTCCAGCGCTGACACGGGCTCGTCGCAGACGACGAACTCCGGGTTGAGCGCCAGGGCGCGCGCGATCCCGATCCGCTGGCGCTGGCCGCCGGAGAACTCATGGGGATAGCGGTGGATGTGGCTCTGGTTCAGCCCCACCCGTGCCAGCAGCTCGCGGACGAGCTCCTCGCGCTCCTGCCTGCTCCGAAGCCCGTGAACGTACGGACCCTCGCCCACGATCTCACCGACGGTCATCCGCGGGTTGAGGCTCCCATACGGATCCTGGAAGACGATCTGCATGTCGCGCCGGATCGGGATCATCTCGCGGTCGTTCAATCCGAAGATCGGGCGACCCTTCACCCGGACCTGGCCTGACGTCGCCGGGATGAGCCGGAGGATGACCTTGCCCAGGGTCGTCTTGCCGCAACCAGACTCGCCGACGAGGCCCAGCGTCTCGCCGCGCCGGACGCTGAACGAGACGCCGTCCACGGCGCGGACCGCCCCGATCCTCCGGACGCCGAGCAGCCCGCCACGGATCTCGAAGTGCTTGACGAGGCTCTCAACACCGATGAGCTCGTCGCCAGAGGGCAGCTGGCCATCTCCGGTCCCGCCCACCGGAAGCCCCTCGCTCACCGTCCCCTCCATCGCGTCGGCGGACCTCCAGCTCATGCTTCCACCGAGAGGTCGGCCGCGGCGGCCTCCGCCACGGCCGACGGAGCCGCCGCACCGATCGCCGGCGGCTCGCCGTTCGGGGTGAGCCAGCAGCGCGACAGGTGACCGGGTGCGATCTCCTGGAAGGGTGGCGCCGTATCGCAGATGGGCATGGCACTCGGGCAGCGCCGCTTGAACAGGCAGCCGCTCGGGAGATTGAGCGGATTCGGGACGACGCCGCGGATCACCTCGAGGCGCCGGCGTCGCTCGCCAAGCCGCGGGATCGAGTGGAGCAGCCCTTTCGTATAGGGATGATGCGGTTGCTCGAAGACGGTCGTCGCCGTCGCCTGCTCCACGACCTTGCCCGCGTACATGACCACCACGTCGTCCGCCATCTCGGCGACCACGCCCAGATCGTGGGTGATGAGCATGATCGACATCCGATTCCGGCTCCGGAGCTCCATCATCAGCTCCAGAATCTGTGCCTGGATCGTGACGTCGAGCGCGGTGGTCGGCTCGTCCGCGATCAGGAGGGCGGGGTTGGTGGACAGGGCCATGGCGATCATCACCCGCTGGCGCATCCCGCCCGACAGCTGGTGCGGGTATTCGTTCGCCCGCCGCTTCGCGTCCGGGATGCCCACGAGACGCAGCATCTCGACCGCCTGCTCCATCGCCTCACGCCTGCCCAGTCCCAGATGGAGCGACACCGTTTCGGCGATCTGATCCCCACACGTGTAGACGGGGTTGAGCGACGTCATCGGCTCCTGGAAGATCATCGAGATCGAGTTCCCCCGGACGTCCCGGATGTCGTCCTCGGACAGTTTGATCAGGTCCCGGCCGTCGAGCAGGACCTCGCCGTCGACGATCCGGCCGGGCCGGGCCACCAGGCGCAGGATGGACATCGCAGCGACGCTCTTGCCGCAACCCGATTCGCCCACGATACCGAGGGTTCTGCCGTCGTCGATCGAGAAGCTCACTCCGTCGACGGCCTTGACCACCCCGTCCTGGGTGAAGAAATGGGTCCTGAGGCTCTTGACCTCGAGGAGCGGCCCGTCGGACGCGCGGCGGACCTGCCGGGTGTCCCGGACTGCCGCCGTCACTTCTTCTCGATCCGCTGGCGAGGATCGAGGGCGTCGCGCAGGCCGTCGCCGAGGAAGCTGGCGGCGAGCACGATGAGGACGATCGTCACGGCCGGGTAGATGAGCAGGTGAGGCCGAACCATCAGGTCCTCCTGGAAGCCCTTGAGCATGTTGCCCAGGCTCGCCTCGGGCGGACTGATCCCGAACCCGAGGAATGAGAGAGCGGTCTCCGTGACGACGGAATCGGCGATGCCCAGCGTGGCCGCGACCACGACCGGCGCGAGCGCGGCCGGCAGGATGTGGCGCGCGATGATCCGCCGGTTGCTCGCCCCGAGCGCCCGCGCCGCCTGCACGAAGTCCGCCTCACGCAGTTTGAGGAACTCGGCCCGGACGAGCCGGCAGGCGAGCGTCCAGCCGGTCAGGCCGATGGCAATGATGACGACCCACGCGTCACCCTTGCCGAAGAAGGCGACGATCATGACGATCAGGAAGAAGATCGGCAGCGAGAGAATGACGTCGACGGCTCGCATGATCAGATTGTCGACCCAGCCGCCATAGTAGCCCGCGATCGAGCCGAGGGTCACGCCCACGGCTCCGATGATGATGACCGCCATGAAGCCGATGAAGAGCGAGGTCTGGAGGGCCTTCATCAGGCGCAGGAACATGTCCTGGCCGATCTGGTTCGTGCCGAGCGGTGTCTCCAGCGACGGCGGCAGCATCGTCTTTGAGAGACTCGTCTTGGTGTAGGCGTCGCCGGTCAGCGTCGGAACGACGACTGCCAAGGCCACCAGAGCAGCCATCAGGAAGAGCGCCATGACCGCCAGGCGATGCTGGACGAAGCGCTGGCGGACGAGCTGCCAATACGTGCGGACGGGAATGAGGTCCACCTCGTCCACGGCGTCGGCCGGGGGGGTCTCGCGGGGGATGGCGACCAGCTTGTCGAGGCGTTCCATCAGACCTGCCTCAGTACTTGATCCGCGGGTCGACGAGGCCGTACAGCACGTCGGCCAGGAGGTTGCCCAGGAGCACCATCACGCCGCCGATCATGATGATCGCGAGGACAACCGGGTAGTCATTTGTCCCGACGCTGTCGACCGCGAGCCATCCGAGGCCCGGCCAGGAGAAGATCGACTCGGTGATCGCGGCGCCGCCGAGCAGGCTGGGCAGCGTCAGTCCGAGCAGGGTGACGACCGGGATGAGCGCGTTGCGCAGGGCGTGCTTGAAGAGGACGCGAGAGCCGGCGAGGCCCTTGGCCCTCGCCGTCCGGATGTAGTCCTGCTGGAGGACCTCCAGCATGGACGAGCGCATGTAACGGCTCCAGCCGGCGATCTGCTGGAGCGCCAGGCTCGACACGGGCAGGACCATGTGCCAGGCAACGTCGGCGACGTTGCCCTCCTGGCCGAGCGACTGCATGCCGAACGACGGGAAGAGGTTGAGCTTGATGGCGAAGATGTAGAGGAGCAGAATGCCCAGCACGAACGACGGCAGGGCGTACGCGATTGTCGCCAGCGTCGTGATGATCTTGTCCGCCCAGCTGTACTGCTTGACCGCGGCGAGGACGCCGAGCGGCACGGCGATGATCGTCGTCACAAAGAGCGACGTGCCCATCAGAAGCAGCGTGGTTGGGATCTTCTCGGCGATCTTCTCCGTGACCGGTCGACCGTCCACGAAGGAGTATCCCCATGCCTCCGGCTTCCAGAACTGCCAGAAGGCCGTGAACCAGCTGACGAACTGCTCGGGCAGCGGCTTGTCCAGGCCATAGAGCCGAATCAGGTTCTGGATCGTCTCCTGGGAGACGCGACCGGAACGGAACCGATCGGTCGGATCTCCCGGCGCGAGGTTGATGATCGCGAACGACACCACGCTGATCCCGATGAGGATCGGGATCGCCTGGATCAGACGACGCAGAACGTACGTGGCCATCGTGCTCCGCTCTTCTCAGCGTGCGAACGTCGTGCGGGGGACCGACGCCGGGCGTCGGATCGTCCGGCGAGGAAGCTCGGGCGGTGGCGACGTCACGTCGCCACCGCCCGAGTCAGTGACTGCCGGTGTCGGATCGAGATCAGCGACTACTTCGGGAGCACCGTCCAGGCGTCCGTGTTGTAGTAGTTGATCCCGACGCTGGTGAGGTCGAGCGGCTCGTTCTGTGAGACGACCCGCTTCGACAGTCCGGTGCGTGCCCGATCGGCCCACAGGAAGTAGTACGGCAGCTCTTCGTTGATGAGGGTGCCGAATTCAAAGTAGATCTGCTTGCGCTTCGCCTGGTCGAGCTCCTGCCGGCCCGCCTCGAGAAGCTGATCGGCCCGAGCGTTCTTCCAGCCCGGGAAGTTGTTCGCCGATTTCACCTCCGCCGACGGGATCTCCGAGCTGTGGAAGATCGAGTAGTCGTCAGGATCGAGTGCGGTCGACCAGCCGCCGAGGTACGTGTCGAACTCGTTCGGGTAGTCGAGGACCTTCGGGATGAGCACCGTGTTGAGGTCGCCTTCCTGGACGTTGACCTCGATGCCGCAATCCTTCAGCTGGTCGCGGGCGAGCTGCGCGAACGCGAGCCGCTGCGGCCGTCCGACGCGGACGTAGAGGGTGCTCGAGAGCCGCTTGCCGTCCTTCGCGTAGACGCCGTCGGAGCCGAGCGTCCAGCCCGCGCCCTCGATCTTTGCCTTGGCGGCAGCCACGTCGTACACGTACGGCTTGATGTTCGGGTTGTACGCCCACGAGAACGGCGGGATGTTCGCGAAGACCGGCACACCGTTGCCGCTCGTGGCGACCTCGACCGTCTTGTCGTGATCGATGCACATCGAGAACGCCTGGCGGAGTGCCTTGTCCGCGTAGAGGCGCCCCTCACGCAGGTTGAAGGCGATGTAGAAGTAGCCGTTGTCCGGGTACTCGGCAAACTGGACGTTGGGATTGTCCTTGATCGTCTGGTAGGCGTCGGACTCGATCTTCTGCTGCCACTGGATCTCGTCGTTGCCGAGGGCTGCGGTTGCGGCCGCCGAGCTGCGGATCACGACGGCGAAGGCCTTCGCCGGGATCTTGTTCGGATCGACACCGGTGGTGCCGCCGAAGTACTTCTCCCAGCGGGCGAGCTCGACGTTCTGGCCGGCGTTGTACTTGACGAACTTGTACGGTCCGGCGCCGATCGGGCTCTTGCCGAAGTCGATGATCTTCTGGGCTGCTGCGATCTGGTCGATCGCCGTGGCATTCAGGGTCGCGTTCAGGTCATCGACCTGCCTGAGGAGCGCCTGCGCGTAGGCCTCTGGATCGAACTGGTCGCCGGTCTCGCCACCGGTGTTGAAGCCGGCCTTGTTGGCGGGCTCGATCTTCGCCTTGGCGAGGAGCGCCTCGAGCTCGGACGTGTAGGTCGAGAACTTGCAGCTGTCCGGCGGGGTCTCGCCCGCGCACGGCGTTGGGTTGTTTGCGCTGTCCGCCGTCGCCGTCGCACTGGTGATCTTGTCGACGAGGGCCGCAACTTCTTCCTTCGTGACCGCGCCCGCAGCCGCCTGGAACCGGGCGAACGACGCCTCGATCGCCTTCTTCGGCAAGATCAACGCGCCGAGGCCGCTCGAGATGAACGGCGCGTACTTCTGCTTGAGCTGGAAGACGACCGTATTCGGATCCTGGATCGTGACCGACTCGACGTTGTCGGCGATCGAGGAGCAGCTGTCCGGGTTCACCCGGCAGTTCTTCGAGCCGAGCAGGTCGTACGTGAACTTGATGTCGTCGGCCGTCAGCTCCGTCCCATCGTGGAACAGGATGCCCTTCTTGATCTTGACCGTCCAGGTCAGGCCGTCAGCCGACGTCTCCGGCATGCCATCGGCCGCGAGCGGGACGTACTCGAGCTTGTAGTTCGGCTGATAGAGGGCCGTGTAGAGCAGCCCCGTGATCCATGAGGTCGGGAGGTCGTCCGGGGGGCCGGCCAGGGTGGTCGGCTCGCTGTCGACGACAAATGTGAAGTCACCGACCTCAGCGGCCGGCGGAGCGGTCGGCTCGCCACTCGCCGCGGGCGGCGGACTGGCCGACGGAGTCTGGCCGACGCACGCGCTCGCCACGAGGGCGACCACGCCCAGCATTGCGATCGTGCGACGCTTCAACGAGATCATTCGCAGTCTCCTCCTACTCCACGGACGACGCCGGGTCGGCGTCCATCCGCTCCTGTCCGCGCCAAACGAACCGGATCGGCAGCCCGATCGCATGTCCGAGAGACGCTGGCGTTTCCGCATTATAGGTACCGTGCTCAGGGTGCACGTCAAGGGATTCGGGTCAAGGAATCTCCTCGCACGTGTCTGGCTGGCCTCCTTTCTGCCGTCGACATGACGACTGCCTCTCGGGTGTGTCGTGGGGCTGTCGATCGGTCACGACCGCGTTGCCGTGCGTGGCGGAGTCACCTCCGCGTGAGGCGTCCACGGTTGGGGCGGGCGCTCGAGCTCGGCCCGGTCGGTGGCCGCCGGCAGGATCGTGAGCGCCCTGACCCCCCGTGGGCGGTTGATCCGGTCGTTTCCCGCAAGGATCGTCACGAGCTCTGCCGTCAGTGACCTGGCCGGTGGGTCGTAGACCCGCATGACCGGAGCACCTTCGGCCGGCGAGCCACCGAACGGCGCCAGCGCCGCCTCGCCCAACAACGGCGCCCCTGGGGCGGACAGGCGCCCGAAGGCGAGCGGCAGCGTCAGGATGACAACGAACACCGTCCCAAGCATGGATCCGCCGAGCGTCAGTCGCCAGCGCCAGATTGTTGCGGCCGGTTGGCGGCCGACGCGCGCTTGAACGCGAACCCACGCCTCGCGCGGTGGCTCGAGCGTCCGGAGCTCCGCCTGAAGGCGGCGGAGCGCGGCGATCGTCAGGGCGATCTCGGCGAGCTCCTCCTCACACCGTCTGCAGCGGTCGAGATGCGCCAGCGCGGTGTCGGTCCCGGGACTCTTCCCGCGCCGGTCGACCAGGTCGAGGAGCGCAGCTCGATTGGCGGCGCAGGACGACCTCCAGGGAAGGTTCATGACGACCCGCCCTCCGACTCAACGGCGAGCACGGGACCGCGGCGCCCGGTTGGGCGAGGCTCCGGCTCCAGATGCGACCGGAGCGACTCGAGCGCGTAGTGCAACCGCGATTTCACGGTGCCGAGGCGGACGCCGAGGATCGCCGACGTCTCCTGGAGCGACAGACCGTGCAGGTAATAGAGGACGACGACGCTCTGGTGCTTGGGCGACAGGAGGGCGATGCTCTCGCGGACCGTCCGCCGCAGCTCCGCTCGCTCGGCCCACTCGGGCGGCTCGTCCGCGGCGTCGCCGAGTGTCGCGAGCTCCGCCTCCCCGATCGGGTGGGTCTGCACGCGCCGCCGACCGAGGCGGGAGTAGCAGAGGTTCAAGGCCACTCGATGCAGCCACGGGACCGGCGAGACGTCGGTGCGCAGCGATGCGCGGTGCCGGTAGGCTCGGATGAACGTGTCCTGGAGGATCTCCTCGGCCGCGCCGGGATCGCCGGTCAAGCCGTAGGCGGTCCGGTGGATCAGGCCGCGATATCGCTCGAAGAACGCCTCGAACGCGCCGAGATCATCCGCCTGGAGCCGGCGGATTAGCTCGGCATCGGCGAGCCGTCCGGCCGCGAGCGGCTCGGACGCCTGGGTATCGTCCACGACGTGCGGCTCCTCCAGCTGGTCGAGTTCGACGCCGGTGCCTCACCCACACCATACCGGCCGCCGCCGGAGAAAGTTCACCGACGACCCGCTCAGTCCGGGCAGGGCGTCCAGCTGCCGGTCGCGGCGGCCCGCCAGCGAAGGTTCGGGTTGCGGGCGGCGCCGGCCTCGTCCAGGCGCTTCGTCGGGGCGGTATGCGGCGCCGATGTGACCATGTCGGGATCGGACTCCGCCTCTCGGGCGATCGTGATCAGCGCGTCGGCGAAGGCGTCGAGCGTCTCGATCGACTCGGTCTCGGTCGGCTCGATGAGCATCGCCTCGTCGACCGTCAGCGGGAAGTAGATCGTCGGGGCGTGGAAGCCGTGATCGAGCAGACGCTTCGCGATATCGAGGGTCCGGACGCCCGTGCGCTTCTTGATGCTCGACGCCGAGGCGATGAACTCGTGCTTGCACGGCCCCTCGAACGGGATGTCGTACAGCCCCGACGCCGCGAGCCGCGCCTTGAGGTAGTTCGCCGCCAGGACGGCGTCGTCCGTCACCTCGCGCAGCCCGCTGTCGCCATGTGTCCGCAGGTAGGCGAATGCGCGGACGAGAACGCCGGTGCTCCCGACGAACGAGCGCATCCGGCCGATGGAGGAGGGCCGCTCGCCGACCGCCTCGATGCGGAACGACCCGTCCGGCTCGCGGAGCACCCGCGGCGCGGGCAGGAACGGCAGGAGCTTCTCACCCACTCCGACAGGGCCCGCTCCCGGGCCGCCGCCGCCGTGCGGGGTGGAGAACGTCTTGTGCGTGTTGATGTGCATGACGTCGAAGCCGGCCTCGCCGGGCTTGAACCGGCCGAGGATCGCGTTCAGGTTCGCGCCGTCCATGTAGGCGAGCGCCCCGGCGCCGTGAACGAGGTCGAGCAGCTCCCCGATTCGCGACTCGAACATCCCGAGCGTGGACGGGTTCGTGATCATGATCGCGGCCGTCTGCGGCCCGAGCGCCGCCCGGAAGGCATCGAGGTCCACGCCGCCGTCCGGCGCCGCCGGGAGGGAGACGGTCCGCAACCCCGCCATCGTGGCCGTCGCCGGGTTCGTGCCATGCGCGGAATCCGGCACGAGGACCTCGGTCCGGCCCAGGTCGCCGCGGCCCTCGTGGTAGGCGCGGATCATCAGGATCCCGGTCAGCTCACCGTGCGCCCCGGCCGCGGGCTGGAGCGTGACGGCCCGCATCCCGCTGACCTCGCACAGGATCTGCTCGAGCTCCCAGAGGAGCTGGAGCGTCCCCTGCGCGACGGCGTCGGGGGCCATCGGGTGAAGCTCCGTGAAGCCGGGCAGGCGGGCCGCCCACTCGTTGAGCTTCGGATTCCACTTCATCGTGCACGAGCCGAGCGGGTAGAAGCCCGTGTCGATGGCGTAGTTGAGCTGCGACAGGTTGACGTAGTGCCGGACGACCTCGGGCTCGTTGAGCTCCGGGAGGCCCGCCGGCACCTCACGGCGCTGCGCTGCCGGGATACGGTCGAGGGCGTCGGGCGGCGGATGCGGGATCTTCCCGCCGCCGCGGCCGGGTCGGGATCGTTCGAACAGGGTTGGCTGGAGGCGCGAGCCGGCGACGGTCATCGGGCCGCTCCCGCCGGGACGCGGCCGCCGCCGCCGATGAGCGCGCCGAGGACGCCGGCAAGGGCCGCGATCTCCTCGCTCGTCGTGACCTCCGTCGCACAGACGAGGAGCGCGTCGGCGACGGACGGCTCATCCGGCACGGCGTCGGCGAGGACGAGGCCGGCGAGGATTCCACGGTCCAGGAGAGCACGGTGGACCGCACGTGCGTTGGGAACGCGGACGGCGAACTCGTTGAGGTAGGCGCCCGGATGGAGGCGCGGCGCCCCGATCGCCCCGAGGGCGGCCTCCAGCTCCGCGGCACGGACCGCGCCGAGCGCTGCGACGTCGCGCAGGCCGTGCGGCCCCAGCGTGGCGAGCCAGACGCTCGCGGCCAGCGCGAGGAGCGCCTGGTTCGTGCAGATATTGGACGCGGCCTTCTCACGCCGGATGTGCTGCTCCCGGGCCTGGAGCGTCATCACGAACGCCCGCTGGCCGTCCAGGTCGGTCGTCATGCCCACGAGGCGGCCGGGGATCTGGCGGACAAGCGCGTCCGTGCAGGCGAGGATCCCGAGATACGGGCCGCCGTACTGGAGTGGGATGCCCAGCGGCTGGCCCTCACCGGCGGCGATGTCCGCGCCGTACGCGCCGGGCGGGGCGAGCACCGCGAGCGAGACCGGCTCGACGACCGCGACCGAGAGCGCCCCGGCACGGTGGGCCATCGCCGTCGCCTCGGCCATCGGCTCGAGCAGCCCGTAGAAGCTCGGCTGGGCCACGAGGACGCCGGCGACCGGTCCGGTGCCGTCGGCGAGCATCGCGCTGAGCGCCTCGAGGTCCGTCGTGCCGGCGGCCGGGCCCGCCGCAACGAGCGGGATCTCGTCCACCCGGAGACCGGCGCCCGCAAAGTATGTCTCGACGACGGCCCGGTAGTGCGGATGAATCCCACGGCTGACGAGGATCCGCTCGCGACGGGTGGCTCGACAGGTCATGAGGGCGCCTTCGGCCGTCGCGGCCGCCCCGTCGTAGTGCGATGCCGAGACGACGTCCAGCCCGACGAGCTCGGCGATCAGCGACTCGTACTCATAGATGCTCTGGAGCGTTCCCTGGCTGACCTCGGGTTGGTACGGGGTGTACGCCGTGTACCACTCGCCCCGAAGGAGGATCTGGTCGACGGCGGCCGGCGACCAGTGCCGGTAGGCCCCCGCGCCGAGGAAGGACGCGAGATCGGTCCGGTTGCGGTCGGCCAGCCCTTCGAGGCGCCGGGCGAGCGTCTGCTCGGGCTCGGGCGGGTCCAGTCGGAGCGGGCTGGCACGGAGGGGAGCCGGGATGTCGGCGAAGAGTTCGTCGATGCCGGAGACGCCGATCGTCGCGAGCATCCGCTCGCGGTCGGCAGGCGTATGGGGACCGTAGGGCATCGGGCCGTCAGCCCTCGGAGATCAGCTGCTCGTACACGGCGGCGTCGAGGAGCTCGTCCACCTGGCCCGCGTCCGCCACCCGCACCCGGATCATCCAGCCGGTGCCGTACGGATCGCTGTTGACCAGCTCCGGGGAGCCGGCGAGCGCGGCGTTCACCTCGGCGACCTCGCCCGTGATCGGGGCGAAGAGGTCGCTGACGGCCTTGACCGACTCGACGACACCGAACGTGGCGTGCTGCTCGAGTGAGCGGCCAGCGTCGGGCAGCTCCACGAACACGACGTCTCCGAGCTGCTCGGCCGCATAGGCCGTGACCCCCACGGTCGCCGTGTCGCCCTCGACGCGGACCCACTCGTGGTCCTTCGTGTACCGGAGCTCGGGTGGGACCATCGCGGGAGCTTCCTCCTCTGGGCGCCCGTTCACAGGCGGGCGGTTCGGTGTCTGAGCGGTTGCTGAGGGTTTCCCCGACGAGCCGGAACGAGGCTCTCCGGGGATCGAGGCGACGCCCTCCTAGCCATCGGTCCGAGGATGGCGCCGATAGAACGGCATCGGGACGACCTCTGCGGAGACTCGTTGACCACGGATCTCCACGTCGAGGATCGTACCCGGTTCGCCGTCGGCGGGGGCGACGTAGGCCAGCGCGATCGCACGTCCGAGCGTCGGCGAGTGGGTCCCGCTCGTGACCACGCCGGTGCGCCGCCCGTCACGCAGGACCGGGTGCCCGTGGCGGGCGATCCCGCGCCCGGTGACCGTCAGCCCCACGAGCCGCTTCGCGACGCCGTCGCGCGCCACGCGGGCAAGCGCCTCGCGGCCGACGAAGGCGCCGGGCTTCTGAAGCTTCACGACCCGGCCCAGGCCGGCCTCGAAGGGGTTCGTCCCGCGGTCGAGGTCGTTGCCGTAGAGCGGCATGCCTGCCTCGAGCCGGAGGGTGTCGCGGGCGCCGAGCCCGGACGGGGCGACGCCGGCGCCGCGGCCGGCCGCCTCGAGCGCGTCCCAGGCCTCGGGTCCCCGGTCCCAGTCCACGAACAGCTCGAAGCCGTCCTCACCGGTGTAGCCGGTGCGCGCGACGAGCGCGGGGATGCCGGCAACGTGACCCTCGGCGATCGCGTAGTAGCGGAGGGCGCTCAGGTCGATGTCGGTGAGCGGTGCGAGGACGCCGGCCGCGGCCGGGCCCTGAATCGCGACGAGCGACGTGGCGAGCGAGCGATCGTCGAGAACCGCGCTCCAACCGTGGAGCCGGGCGGCGAGCTCGTCGGACACGATCGCGGCGTTCCCCGCGTTCGCCACGACGAGAAATCGATCCTCGGCGAGCCGGTAGATGATCAGGTCGTCGATGATCCCGCCGTCGGGTGCGCAGATCATCGAGTAATGAGCGCGCCCCACGGCGAGCGCCCGCGGGTCTGTCACGACCGCCGCCGCGAGGGCATCGCCCGCGGCCGACCCCTCGACATGGAGCTCGCCCATGTGCGACAGGTCGAACAGGCCCGCCCGCTCTCGGACCGCACGGTGCTCCTCGAGGATCCCGGCGTACTGGACCGGCATCAGCCAGCCGCCGAACTCGATGAGCCTGGCACCAAGCCTCCGGTGGACATCGATGAGCGCAGTCTCGTGGAGAGGCAACGCCTCCGTGTCGGTCATCCGGCGGTCGCCTCCCGGCCGAGTGTGGGGACGGCTCCGGGGGCGACCGATCCCTGGCCGACCGAGCGGAGGGCACTTGCCGCGGTCTCCACGAGCGCCCGTTCCGTGTCGAAGGTCAGGAGACTCCGGGCGTCCTCGAAGCGGACCCAGCGGACCCGCTCGAACTCCTGGTCGTGGCGGGCGAGGTCGCCGCCGACGGACTCCATGAGGAAGTAGTGGACGGTCTTGTGAATCCGCGTGCCGCCCTGGATGAACGTGTACTCGATCGACGGCAGCGGGGCCACGATCCGGACGCGCAGCCCGGTCTCCTCCTGGACCTCGCGGACGGCGGTCTCCTGATGCGTCTCGCCCGGGTTCGGCGTCCCCTTCGGAAGCGTCCACGTCCCGCCGCGCCGGTGGCCGTCGCGTCGGCGGAGCCCGGCAACCAGCGACGGGCGGCCCCCGTCGAGGCGAACGACGATTCCGCCGGCGGAGGTGGCGGTGGCGGACCTCAGGCGCGCCACGGCGCCGCGGCGGCGCTCGATCGCCCCGGCAGCGGGACGGAACGCGACCAGGTCATCGAGACGACCGGGTGCGGCCGACCCGTCGCCGGTCGGCGCGTCCGCGTCGGGGTGATGGAACGGGAGCCTGCACGGAGCCGCGCGAGGGCGGAGATCTCCGGCTGCCGAAGCACGGTTGGCCGCCAGCCGGCTCCACGGAACGCGATGGCGGACCGCAGGCCGAGGCGGCGCTCGCGGGTCCGGGACGAGGGTCGGGGGAACCGGGCCGCGGGGCGCGCTGCGTACTTCGCGGCGATGCTGTGCTCCATCGGCCGTATGGTACCGCGTCAGTCCCGCTGCGCAAGGGAACGGCGCATCGCGGCGGCAGCCTCCGGTGCCAGCGCGCCCCGGCCTTCCGCCAGGGCGATCTCCCGCTCGGCCGCGGCGGCGTACAGCGGCAGGACGGCTGGCGCGTGGGCGTGGAGCGTGGCGAGATGCCGTTCCAGCGTCCCGATGTCGCCGCGGGTCATCGGGCCGGTCAGAGCGCGGGCGATCCCCAGCGCACGGGCGTTCGCAAGCGTCTGCTCCGCGAGGCGGCCGTAGATCGCCAGGGAGCCAGCCTCGTCCAGCCCGGCGACCTGTCCGAGCTCCGCGATCGCGTCGAGAAGCGCGACGAACCCCCCGGCCGCGAGGACCGCGGCCGCGTGGTAGGCCGCCTTCGTGCCAGGTGCCAGGCGGACCGGATGGGCGCCGAGCGCCTCGGCCATCCGGGCGAGGAGATCCGCGAGCTGGTCGTCCCCCTCGATCGCGACCGTGGCGCCGTGAAGCGCCGTGACCGCGAGCTCCGTGTCCGCGAAGGCGACGAGCGGATGGAACGCGCCGACCTGCGTCCCCGCCGCCATCGCCGGCTCGAGGACCTCCGCGCCGAGCGCCCCGGAGGTGTGGATCATCGCCTGGCCGCTGTACATCCGGAGCCGGCCAGCGACTGACGGGATGGCGTCGTCCGGCACCGCGAGGACGATGAGCTCGACCTCGTCGAGGAGCGCGGTCGCCTCGGCGAACCCGCGCGCGCCGGGCACGAGCCCGCGAAACCGCTCCCGCCGGACTGGGTCCCGGGACGCGACCGCACCGACCGGCCAGCCGGCGCGGGTGAGGGCGACTCCGAGGGCCGTCCCGACCGCGCCGGCCCCCACGATCCCGACGACCGGCGGCTCCTCCGGATCTGAGTGGGCGTGCGGGTGGGCATGGTCCGACGCGTGGGCCGCGTCGCCGTGGCGATGGTGCCCGGGAGGCACCGGGTCCAGGTCGATCCCGCGGTCGTCCAGCTCGCGGAGTGTGGCATCGGCGGCCGGGACGGGCTCGCGCGCCTCCTCCGGATCGGGCCAGGCTCTCACGCGGCGGCCCGCCGGAGATGGTCGGGTCGGGCGCGGTACGCTTGCACGCAACGAGTGTATCCAGCAGAGCGAAGGACGGACCACGTGCCGACCCACGATCCCTTCGGTGCTCGGGGCCCGCTCGGCCCGGGCCTCCCAGATCGCTACCGCCTCAGCGCGATCGGCGATCGGATCAACCTGGACCGGGCACCGGTCACCCTGAAGGTCCTGCTCGAGAATGTCCTCCGCCACGCCGGCGGCGGGATCGTGGAGGCCGAGGACGTCGAGCGCCTCGCGTCGTGGCGTCCCGGCGCGACCGGTGAGGCGGAGATCCCGTTCATGCCGTCGCGCGTGGTCCTCCAGGACTTCACCGGCGTGCCGGCCGTCGTCGACCTCGCCGCAATGCGCGACGCGATGGCCGACCTCGGCGGTGATCCCGCGCGTGTGAATCCCCTCGTCCCGGCCGATCTCGTCATCGACCACTCGGTCCAGGTGGACGCGTTCGGCACCCCGGCGGCCTTCGCCTTCAACGTCACCCGCGAGTACGAGCGCAACGGCGAACGCTACCAGCTCCTGCGCTGGGCCCAGACGGCGTTCCGGGACCTGCGGGTCGTGCCGCCGGGGACGGGGATCATCCACCAGGTCAACCTGGAGCTCCTCGCAACGGTCGTCGCCGACCGCCCCGACGCGCACGGCCGGGTCGCCTTCCCGGACACCCTCGTCGGGACGGACTCCCACACCACGATGATCAACGGCCTCGGGGTGCTGGGGTACGGCGTTGGGGGGATCGAAGCGGAGGCGGTCCTCCTGGGTCAGCCGCTCTACCAGCCGATGCCTCGAATCGTGGGCGTTCGCCTCACCGGCGAGCTGCCCCGGGGGTCCACCGCGACCGACCTCGTCCTGGTCGTCACGGAGATGCTCCGGAAGTTCGGGGTCGTCGAGTCCTTCGTGGAGTTCGCCGGCGACGGCCTCGCCGGCCTGTCGCTCGCCGACCGGGCGACGATCGCCAACATGAGCCCCGAGTTCGGGGCGACCTCCACCCTCTTCCCGATCGACGACGAGACGCTGACCTATCTCCGCCTCACGGGCCGGCCCGAGGAACGCGTGGCCCTCGTCGAGCGCTATGCGAAGGAGCAGGGCCTGTGGCGCGAGCCCGGCCCCGGCCCGGACTTCGACGCGCTCCTGACGCTCGACCTCGCGTCCGTCGAGCCGTCGGTGGCCGGCCCTCGACGCCCCCAGGACCGGGTGGTCCTGCCCGCCCTGCCCGCGAGCTTCCACCTCGCCTTCCCGCAGACCGGCCCGCCCGATGCACCGGCCGCGACGATCCCGGTCGAGGTCGATGGCGAGCGCGGCGAGGTCGGCCATGGATCGGTGGTCATCGCCGCGATCACGTCCTGCACCAACACGTCCAATCCGACGGTCATGGTCGGAGCCGGACTGCTGGCCCGGAACGCGGTCGCCCGTGGCCTGACCGTTGCGCCGACGGTGAAGACATCGCTTGCACCCGGCTCGAAGGCCGTCACCGGATACCTCGAGGCCGCCGGGCTGATGCGGCCGCTCGAGCAGCTCGGGTTCGCCCTGGCCGGCTACGGCTGCACGACCTGCATCGGGAACTCCGGGCCACTCGACGTCCCCGTCGCGGAGGCGATCGAGCACGGTGAGCTCGTCGCGGCCGCCGTCCTGTCCGGGAATCGCAACTTCGAGGGGCGGATCCATCCGCTGGCCCGTGCCAGCTACCTCGCGTCGCCACCGCTCGTCGTCGCCTTCGCCCTCGCGGGGCGGGTCGACGTCGACCTCACGACCCAGCCACTCGGCATCGGGGACGACGGCAGGCCGGTCTTCCTCGCCGACCTCTGGCCGGCCGCGGACGAGATTCGGGCGGTCATTCGCGACTCGATCGATCCGGAGCTCTTTCGGCGCACCTATGCGACCGTGTTCGATGGTGACGATCGCTGGCGCGCCCTCCCGATCCCCGACGGCGATCGATACGAATGGGACCCGGCCTCCACCTACATCGCCCGACCGCCGTTCTTCGAGGGCATGACGGCGGAGCCCGTGCCGGTCCGCGCGATCGAGGGAGCCCGGGCGCTGGTGGTCCTCGGTGACAGCGTGACCACCGACCACATCTCGCCCGCCGGGACGATCTCGGCGTCATCCCCGGCCGGCGGGTGGCTCCAGTCGCGCGGCATCACACCGCTCGAGTTCAACTCGTACGGCTCGCGGCGCGGTCACCACGAGGTGATGATCCGCGGCACGTTCGCCAACATCAGACTCCGGAATCGGCTCGTCGAGGGCCACGAGGGGCCGTTCACCCGGCACCTCCCGGACGGGGCGGAGATGACGATCTTCGACGCTGCGATGCAGTACGCCGCGGAGAGTGTGCCGCTCCTCGTCATCGCCGGGAGGGAGTACGGGTCCGGATCGTCGCGCGACTGGGCGGCCAAGGGCACGGCGCTCCTCGGCGTCCGCGCGGTCATCGCGGAGAGCTTCGAGCGGATCCATCGAAGCAACCTCGTGGGGATGGGCGTGCTGCCGCTCCAGTTCCCGCCGGGCGTGACTCTGGACGGCCTCGGCCTGACCGGCCGCGAGGCCTTCACGATCGACGGTGTCGCCGGCGGGCCCGAGGCGCGGAACCGGCTCACCGTCCATGCCACGGACGACGCCACCGGGCAGACGGCCACCTTCGAGGTGGACTGCCGCCTGGATGGCCCGATCGAGGTCGACTACTACCGCCAGGGGGGGATCCTGCCGGCGGTCCTTCGGCGGATCGCGGCGGAGTCCCGGACGGCCTGACGCGCCCGAATGGGCCGGACGGCCTGACGCACGCCGACCCGGCGTTGGTTGATCGTTGGACCCGGACGGTCAGACGCCCCCGGGACTGCCGGGGGCGTCTGACCTGGAGGAGGATCGCGCGGGCCCGCGCCCGCGTTGTCCGTTGGACGCCCGCGCGGCGCGGCGCGTGACGGCCCGACGAGACGAGGTTCGCGGACGGCTCAACCAGCGCTCGCCGCGGCCGCGGCTGGTGTGACGGTCCTCCGGTCGGTGGGAGGAGGCCGGCCGTCGCGAGCTGGCGCAACAGGCTCGAATCTTCGCCCGTGGCGTAACCAGACGCCCGCGGCCCACGTCTCCCCGTCGAACAGCAGGAGGACCTTGACGTTGCCGTCGCTCCGATGGACATCCCTGGCCACGGTCGCGGTCCTCGTCGTCGCCGGTTGTGGGGTGGGTGGACCCCTCCCCTCCTCGGCCGGACCGTCCGGACCGCCCGCCTCGGGATCTCCACCCCCCAGCGCGACACCGCCGGCCGACTGTCCCAACTTCGTCGAGGTCGTCGAGACCGGTCCGCTGCCCGGCGACGATGGGGCGGAGGACGGCCCGGTCGCGCGCGAGCAGGACCGGCTGCGCGCGGACGTGGAGGCCGCGTCTGCGTACGGCGCCGCCCACACCGGGGAGTTCGCCTCCATCCGGTTCGAGAACGGGCCGCGGGTCCGGATCGTCATCGGGTTCACGACCCGCCTAGCGGAGCACTGCGCCGCCCTGCGCTCGATCCTCGAGTACCCCGACGAGTTCGAGATCATCCGTCAGCCAACGACGGCGGCCCGGCTGGAGGAGATCCAGCGCGAGATCATGGTGCTCGCCGGGGATCGCATGCAGAGCACGGGCATCGGCGCGGGGACGATCGACATCCAGCTCCGAGCGGATGGAGAGGCAATCGCCGATCGGATCCAGGCGGCGTACGGCGAAATCGTGACGATCACTGTCGGCATGCTCCGGTATCCGGATCGGTCCCTGCCGGCGGACGCCAGCTGTGCGCTCCTGCCCGACCCGATCATCAGCGAGACGCCGCTCGTCGCCGAGGCGGCGCTCGACGTCGCCGCGGTGCGCCCGGGCGCGGACTTCCGGGGCACCGTGACCGTGACCAACACCGGCCCCGAAATCGTCGAGTTCGCGTCCGGCGATCCGATGACAGCGGTCGTCTTCCGGGCCGGCTCGAACCGGCCCGTCGGCGGCTTCACAGGCGCGATCGGTGGCGTCGGCACCGGAGGTACGCTGGCGCCCGGCGACAGCCTCGACATCGGCGTGCTCGGCGGCACCGCCAGCTGCGATCCAGCCCTTGGGTACGCGCTCCCGCCGGGGCGCTACGATGTCCGGGTTCCGGTGGACCAGTACACGATGCGCGACAACGCCCCGACGGAGATCTCGTACCTGCTCTCCGAGCCGGTGCCGCTGACGATCGTTCCCTGAAGCTGACGATCGTTCCCTGAACCGCCCGGGGGAACAGGAATCCGAGCGAGCCCTGGTGAATGGGTCGAGATGGTGGGCGATACTGGATTCGAACCAGTGACCTCGCGGATGTGAACCGCGCGCTCTAACCGACTGAGCCAATCGCCCCCGGCCCGCACCGGCCGCCGGCCGGAGCAGGGTGCCGATCATACACCGAGGTCCGGCCAGCGAGCGACCAGCAGGGACCGATCCGCGCCCTCCACGGCGACGAGCTTACGCCGCCCTCTGGCACCCTCGATGAGGCGCGCCGCGCGCCGGTGGACACCGGCGGCCTCGGCCACGATGCGCAGGACGGCCTCGTTGGCGGCGCCGTCGGTGGGTGCCGCTGCCACGCGTACGAGGAGATGGCCGTCGCGGACGCCGTCGATCGCGTCGCGGCCGCCACGTGGCGTGACCCGGACGGGAATCCGGAGCTCGCCCCGGTCCCGCGGTCTCACGGCAGGGCCTGGACGATCGCTCCCAGCACGAGGATGACGATGAGCGGTGAGAAGTCGAACATCCCGCCCTTCGGCAGGACGCGGCGCACGGGCCCGAGGACCGGCTCCGTCACCCCCACGAGGAACTGCGTGAGCCCCGATCGCCCGGTCGGCTCGATGTACGACATCAGCACCCGCCCGATGACGAGGAGCTCGAACGCGATGAGGAGGAAGCGAAGGAAGTTGTAGACGAACGCGGCACCCACAGCACGAGTCTAGCCTACGTGCCCGGGACGGCCCGGTCGCCCGGCCGGTGGACCCGAGTCTCCTCGCCATGGGCGGGCCCGTGGCCGCCTTCGTAGACGTGCGGTCGCTCGCCGAACAGTGCGCGCCCGACGCGAACGATCGTGGCCCCCTCCTCCACCGCGACCGGAAAGTCGTCGCTCATCCCCATCGAGAGCTCCGGACCGAGGCTTGGGTGGTCGCGTCGCAACGCCTCGAACAGGCGGCGAAGAGCCACGAACGTGGGCCGCGCCGCCTCAGCGGCCGCCACGAGCCTGCCCACGGTCATCAGGCCGCGGATCTCCAGGTTCGGAAGGGCAAGGATGTCGGGCAGGGCCGCCGCGAGCTCGGGCGGGCGGAACCCGGCCTTCGCCGGATCCGCATCGACGTTGACCTGGAGGAGGACCGGAAACGGCCGGGCCGGCCGGAGCTCGCCGGCCAGCCGGTCCAGGCGAATCGCCAGCTCCGTGGAGTCCACGGACTCGATCATCGCGAAGACTTCGACCGCCCGGCGGGCCTTGTTCGACTGGAGGGGCCCGACGAGGTGCCACGAGGCGCCCTGGACCTGGCCGATCTTGCCGAGCGCCTCCTGGACCCGGTTCTCGCCAAGGACGTCCAGGCCGGCCGCGACGGCGGCGCGCAGTCGCTCGGGCGAGACCCCCTTCGAGACGGCGACCAGTCGCACCCCGGATCCGTCGCGACCGGCCCGCCGGGCCGCGTGTTCGATCCGCTCCAGGACGCGGGCGCGCGCGACGGCGAGGGCCGCCACGTCCGCCGGATCGATCCGGAACGGCTTGGGCGGCGCGCCGCGGTCAGGGTCTCGAGCGTCCATGGGCCGCCACAGGCCGCGTCAGGTGCCCTCGCGCCAAGGCGGAGCCGAGCACGCGAACGAGCGCACTCGAACGTGCGTGAGAGAGCGCGCACAGGCGACAACGCCGGCGCGCGGGCGCATCACGCGGCCCTCATGGACGACGCCGCCCCTATTTGGGGCGGCGGAGGAAGCTCGGAATCTCGAGGTCGTCCGCGTCGTAGGCAGCCCGCTTCACCGGGACGGGCTCACCGACCGAGCGGCTCCCGGTTCTCGCGGCGGCCTCGTCCGGACGTGCGGCCGGGGCGTCTGGGACACCGGCGTCGTTGAGCTGCGTCCGCTGCCGCTCGAGCTCCTGAAGGAAATCGCGCGGGGCGCGGGTGATGGCGTCCAGCGGTGCGCTCGAAGTCGCGTGCACGGCGGAGCGACTCGTCGTGCGGCGACCATCGAAGCCGGTCGCGATGACCGTGATCATCACTTCCTCACCGAGGCGCTCGTTGAAGCTCGTTCCGAAGATGATGTTCGCCTCCGGGTCCGCCGCGGCGCGGATCTCCTCGGCCGCCTCCGTGACCTCGAACAACGACAGGTTCTGAGAGCCGGTGACATTGAACAGGATGCCCTGGGCGCCGTTGATGTTGACCTCGAGGAGCGGACTGGAGATCGCCTGGCGGGCGGCCTCCACGGCGCGGTTCTCGCCGCTCGCCCGGCCGATCCCCATGAGCGCCGAGCCGGCATCCTTCATGATCGCCCGCACGTCGGCGAAGTCAAGGTTGATCAGGCCGGGCACGGTGATGATGTCGCTGATGCCCTGGACGCCCTGGCGGAGAACGTCGTCCACGACACGGAAGGCGTCGAGGATGCTGGTGTTCTTCTGGACCACATCCCGCAGACGGTCGTTTGGGATCGTGATCAGGGTGTCCACCTTGCCCTTCAGCTCCTCGGCGGACTTCTCCGCACTGAGCCTGCGCTTGGCACCCTCGAACGTGAACGGCTTGGTGACGACACCGATCGTGAGCGCGCCGGCGGCCTTGGCGAGCTCCGCAACGACCGGGGCGGCGCCGGAGCCTGTTCCTCCCCCGAGGCCGGCCGTGATGAAGACCATGTCAGAGCCTTCAAGGGCCGATGCGATCTTGTCCGCGTCCTCCTCGGCGGCGCGCTGGCCGATGGACGAATCGCCGCCCGCGCCGAGGCCTCTGGTGATCTTGTCGCCAATCCGGATCTTGTGCGGCGCATCGGACTGAAGAAGGGCCTGCGCGTCCGTATTCAGCGCGATGAACTCCACGCCCATCATCTCGGCGCGGATCATCCGGTTGACGGCGTTGCTGCCACCGCCACCGACCCCGATGACGCGGATGAGCGCGAAATTCTCCGAATCGGAACGCAGGGCCACCGTTCTCCTCCAATGACCTCCCGGGGAGGCCGGGGCTGAACCGTCTGGATTGGCGACCCAAAGCCGTCCTGGAGCGGTCTCTTGGCGCGCTCGGGGTCGTTGGGCGAGTCTATCATTGGCGGCGCCCGGCGTGCCCCCTGAATCTCGATGGGTGCCCCCGAATCCGTCGCCGAGCGTGCAAACTCCGGCCGTAGCCGCGAACGCGTGGCGTGGGCGCACCGCCCGGGGCGCACCGCCGGGTATGGAATCGCTGCGGACGAGGGTAGCCGCGCACGACGTCGGTTGATTCCGCGGCTCGGCCGAGGGTGGCCGGGCCCGGTCTGATGCGCCACCTTGATCAGCCGGCGGGAGGTCCGTGTGGACGACCTCCCCGGGAATCACAGTTACGGGAAGATGCTGCGGAGAGCGTCCCGGAGACGGCCGAGGATCCCGAAGGCGGGCGCCGACTCGTAACGCGCCGGCTCCCCCTCGGCGAGCGACCGCGCACCCCACTGGAGCAGCCCGATCGCGGTCGCGTAGGCCGGAGTGAGGATCGAGTCCGTGAGCCCGCCGACGCCGGTCGGGGCGACGACGCGGACGGGCATCTGGAGAACCTCGCGGCCCAGCTCGGCGATGCCCGACAGCTGCGCCGCGCCGCCGGTCAGGATGATCCCGGCGGGCAGCATGCCGGCGCCGGCCGAGCGCATCTCGGCGCCGAGGAGCTCGAACGTCTCGCGCATCCGGGCTTCGATGATCTGGCACAGCTCGAGACGGCTGATGGACCGGCCGGCCTCTTCGCCCAGAACGGAGACGCCGATCTCCTCGTTCTCCCCCACCCCGCGCAGATCGCACGTGCCGTGGCGGATCTTCAGCTCTTCGGCGACCGGCAGCGAGGTCTTGATCCCGATCGCGACGTCGTTGGTGACAAAGTTCCCGCCGACCGGCAGGACGCTCGTGTGGAAGGGGGAGCCTTCGTTGAACATCGCGAGGTCGATCGTTCCCGCGCCGATGTCGGCGATCGCGACGCCGAGATCCTTCTCGGTCTCAGAGGCCACGGCGTCCGCGGCGGCGAGGGCGTTCGCGACCCGCTCGTCGATCTTCACACCGGCTGCGGCAACGCACTTCGTGAGGTTCTGGACGGCGGTCGCGGGCGCCGTGACGATGTGGGTCTCGACCTCCAGACGGAGGGCGCTCATCCCGAGCGGGTCCTTCACGCCCTCCTGGCCGTCGACGATGAAGCCCCGCCGCTCGACGTGGAGGACCTCCCGGTTCGACGGGATCGCCACCGCCCGGGCGACCTCGATCGCCCGGAGGATGTCCTCCCGGCTGATCTCGCGGTCGTGGGCCGTGACGGCGACCTGGCCGGTCGAGTTCAGGCTCTCGACCTGGGCGCCGCCCACGCCGACGAACGCCTTGTCGATCTTCCAACCCGACAGGCGTTCGGCACGCTCGACGGCGTCGGCGATCGAGCGGACGGTCTGGTCGATGTTGACGACGGCGCCCTTCTTCAGGCCGGACGAGGGCACGGTCCCGTGTCCGATCACGGTGACCCTCCCGTCGCGGCTCACCTCGCCGATGAGCGCGCAGACCTTGCTCGTGCCGACGTCGATCCCGACGAGGACTCCTTCCACCACGGTTATCGCCTGCTCCCTCCCGGCTGCCCGGGTCAGATGAAGTGTCGCCGGATCAGGGCGACGTTATTGAAGATCCGGAACCCGAAGTTGATGAGCGCCACTAGGTAGAGATCGAGGCTCAGCCGGTCGCCGATGAACGTGAGGATCACGGCAACCACCGCGTTCGTGACGAAGCCCGAGATGAAGATCCGATTGTCGTAGACGCCGTCGAGCTCCGCCCGCACCGCCCCGAGCACCGAGTCGAGCGCGGCGAGGATCGCCACCGCCGAGTAGCGGGTGAACTCGAAGCCGACGTTGACATTGAGGACAAGCCCGAGCAGGACGCCCAGCAGCAGGCCTGCCAGGGGAAGGAACACCGTGGGTCGTCCTCGTGCGGTACGTTTCGGCAAGGCTACCCGACGCGCGAGGGGCGGGGCAACCGGTTCGCGCGTTCCGGTCGTCGCGCCGAAGGAAGAGCCGCCGGCCGGGATCACGGCGGCTGGCCCTTCGGCGTCGGTCTCGGGATGAACGTCCCGTTGTCGGCGTCGGCGAGGATGACCTCCGCGATCCCGCTTTCGCGGCCGTCGAGGAGGCTGCGCAGCAGCCGGACCTGGCCCGGGATGAGGTCAGGCGTCCGGAGGCTCGGCGTGTAGAGCCCGAAGACCGCGACCCACGACGCGGGGGACGTCCCGACGACGAAGCCGTTGGCGTCCGAGACGGTCACCAGCAGGGCGTCGGCAACGCTGCCGACGTCGGTCGGGACGAGCGATCCCAGGCGCCTCGCGGCATCGAGATCGACCGGGTTGAGCGTGCGGCCGAGGGCGAGCTCGGTCGAGGCTGCGCGGGCGTCGTCGATGACCGGGAGCCCGGCGACCGTCACCGCGCCGGGCTCGGCGACCGCGAAGAGGACGCCGTCGCGGTCCACGAGGAACCGGGCCTCTCCGACCGACCAGGCGAGGATCGCCTCCCGCTCGGTGACACCGACGACGAGGGTGTCCGGCAGGGAGACGACCACGGTCGCGTCGGCGACCCCGGGGAGCGCGCTGATCCGGTCCGCGAGCGGCTCGACCGTCAATCGGAAGAGGTTGGTGCCGGTCGGGATGCCGATCGCCGCCTCGACGGCGTCGCGGGGGGTCCAGCGCAGCTGGGGGATCTCGGCCCGCATGTACGTGAAGGCGGGCGTCGCGGCCAGCCCGTAGATCGAACCGAGCGAGGCGAGGATCCCGAGCAGGGCTCCGGCTCGCGCCGGGGTGAAGCGCGGCACCCTGCTCGGCCGCGGGAGCCGAACGGCGGGGCCGCCCTCACGGTGTACCGGGCCGCCTCGGACCGGTCGCGCTCCGGTCCGACCTTCCGCCCGACCCTCCGGCCGGTGTTCGCCGGAGCGCGTGGCGACCGAGCGTGGACCGGAGCTGCGCCCGAGAAGCCTCACCGGGCGGTTCTCATCGCGGCAGGTCGCCCGGGGTCAGGCGCCCCGCCATACGGCCGGCGTGCCGCTCGAGCGCCAGCTCCAGGACACGCCGGCAGACGGCGGTGAAGTCAAGACCGCCCTCGGACGGCATCGTCGGGAAGAGGCTGATCGGCGTGAAGCCCGGGATCGTGTTGATCTCCGAGAGGTGCGGCTCGTCGCCGCGGAGCAGGAAGTCCACCCGCGCGAAGCCCTCCGCGCCGGCGGCGCGATAGGCGTCCCGGGCCAGCTTCCGGAGTGTCGCCCGGAGAGCGTCGGAGACCTCTGCCCGGGTGGAGGTCTCCGACAGGCCGGGCGTGTATTTCGCGGCGTAGTCGTAGAACTCGTGCCCGGCGACGATCTCGCCCGGCCCATAGATGCCCAGCGGCGGATCCGACCCGATGACCGAGATCTCGAGGTCCCGTGCGCCGGCGAGATAGGCCTCGGCGAGCGCGAGCGTGTCGTAGCGGAACGCGAGCTCGAGGGCCGCGGCCCGCTCGCGGGGCCCATGGGCGAGCGTCATGCCGACCGAGCTCCCCAGGCGCGCCGGCTTGATCATCAGCCGTGGATCGCCCGTGCCCGCGGCGAACGCCTCGAGCTCGGCCAGCACCGCGTCGCGTTCCGTACGCCAGCGAGCGATCCGGATCTCGCGCCAGTCCACGACCGGCAGGCCCAAGCCGCGCCAGATCCGCTTCTGCATCGCCTTGTCCATGCCGATCGCGGATCCCAGGACGCCAGCGCCAGTGTACGCCACGCCGACGGCGTCGAGAAGCGCCTGGACCGTGCCGTCCTCGCCGAACGGCCCGTGGAGCGCGATGAAGACGACCGGCGCCGGGCTCGCCGCGGCCAGGCGGTCGATCGCCGCTCCAACGCTCACCGGTCCCTCCGCCCCGAGCGCGACCGGGTCGTCGTAGGCAGCGGCCGTGCGCTCACCGCGCACGTGGTCCGCCGGCAACCACCACCAGCGGCCGTCGAGATCGATGAGGACCTGGCTGAGGTCCAGGCCGTCCGCCCGGAGGGCCGTCGCGATCGCCGTCCCCGACACGATCGACACGTCGTGCTCCGCGGACGGGCCGCCGAAGAGGACGACGACAGGCGGGTGGGCACCGGCCGGGATGGTCATGCGGGGTCCGCGCCTCCAGCGTCGTCGGCCGGCCAGGGCCAGCCGGTCCAGTCGCCGACGAACTCGACCTCGAAACGCAGGTCGATGCCGTCGGTCGCCTGAATCGTGGCACGGACATGGTCGGCGAGGCGGCGGACGTCGGCTGCGGTCCCGGTTCTGTCGTGCACGATGAAGTTCGCATGCTTCTCGCTGACGGTCGCGCCGCCGATGCGGAAGCCCTTGAGGCCCGCTCGCTCGATCAGGAGGCCGGCGGCCGGACCGTCGTCCGGGTTGCGGAAGACGCTCCCTGCCGAGGCCAGACCGAGCGGCTGGTGCGCCTGGCGCCAGCGGCGGATGTCGTCGAGGCGCCCGCGAATGACGTCGGGAGGCTCGGGCCTCAGCCGGAATGTCGCCCCGAGGACGAACTCGCGAGTCGCCGGATCGTCCTGATGCTTGAACCGGCTGTCGCGATAGGCGAAGCCCAGCTCTGCCGCCGCCAGCCGTGCCTCCGTGCCGTCGGCCAGGAGGACGTCCGCGGATTCGAGGATCGTCGCGACCTCGCTCCCGTGGGCGCCGGCGTTCGCCCAGACCGCGCCGCCCACGGTGCCCGGGATCGCCAGCCCGAACTCCAGGCCGGACAGGCCCGCCTTCTGGGTCTCGGTCGCGGCGCGCGCCATCTGGACTCCGGCCGCGGCGATGTAGCGCTCGCCGTCGACGCTGGACTGCTCGGCGCGGACGTGGACGACGAGACCGCGGATGCCACGATCGGAGACGACCACGTTGCTCCCCCTCCCCAGGACGAGCAGCGGGATGGCGCGGCTCCGAGCGAACCGGATCAGGCCCCGCAGCTCGAACGCGTTGTGGGCGGTCGCGAACAGGTCTGCGGTGCCGCCGACCCGCATCGTGGTCAGCTTCGCGAGCACTGCGTCGCGCTCGGCGCGGACGCCGATCCGCCGGGCGATCTCGGCGCCGAGCGCCGTGGCGTCGAAGGCGGGGGGGGTGGGTGGGGTCATGGCCGATCGAGGCTCATGCTCGGGCCCCGCGCGCGATCCGTTCGACCGTGGCGGCATCCGGCAGCGGGCGGCGCTCCGCCAGCGCGACCAGGATCGTCGCGACCGCATCGGCGGCCGCCGGTCGCCCGAGAGCCCGCGACGCTGCGGCCATCGCCGCGTGGGTCGCGGGATCGTCGAGGATGGTCGCTGCCCCGAGGAGCGCGGCAGCGTCGAACGCCTCGTCCTCGACCAGGCGGGCTGCCCCGGCTTCAGCGAGACCAGCGGCGTTCGCCCGCTGGTGGCCCCCCGCGTGCGGGTAGGGCACCACGACCATCGGCAGGCCCATCGCGGTGACCTCCGCGAGCGTGGATGAACCGGCTCGGCCCACGACGAGATCCGCCGCCGCAAGCGCGGTGAGCATCTGGTCGCGGAGGAAGGGCTCCGGCCGGTAGCGGGAGCGGAGCTCGACAGGGAGCCGCTCGCGGGTGGCGAGCGCGAGTGCGTACCCCTCGTCGCCGGTCACGTGGATCAGATGGATCCGCTCCACGAGACGCGGGAGCGCCTCGGCGACGGCCGCGTTGAACCGGCGGACCGCCTGCGAGCCACCGAACATGAGGAGGACGCGGCCGCCCGGCGGAATCCCAAGGCGCTCGCGAGCCGCGAGCCGATCCACGTCACGGGTCTCACGGATGGGCGTCCCCGTCTCCAGGCACGGCCGTTGGGCGCCGAGGGCCGTGCAGGTTGCCGCGAACGACACCGCGATCGCGGAGGCGAGCCCGGCCGTCGCCCGGACGCTCCGCCCGGGGATCAGGTTGCCCTCCCAGAGAAGGACGGGGATTCGAAGGATCGCCGCCGCGACGAGAACCGGGATCGCGACGTAGCCGCCGGTCGTGAAGATCGCAGCCGGTCGGTCGCGGGCGAGGAACGCGATCGCCTGCGGGACGGACAGCCCGAGACGGACCGGGTCGGCGACGAGGTGGACGTCGCGGCCGACCGTCCGGAGCGATCGGAGTGCGAGCCGGCGCAGGGGGATGCCGGCCGCTCGGACGATCCGGTCCTCCAGGCCTCGGTGCCCCCCGATCCAGCGGAGCTCAGGCGGGCTCGGCTGGTGTTGCAGGGAGTCCGCGACGGCGAGGGCCGGGTAGATGTGACCGCCCGTTCCCCCGCCCGCGATCAGCAGGCGCATCGGTCTCCTGGTTCGTGCGTTCCACCGTTTCCCGGGAGATTGACAGGAGGATCCCGACGGCGGCAAAGCTGACGATAAGCGACGAGCCGCCCGCGCTGATGAACGGGAGGGTGATCCCGGTCACCGGCAGGAGCGCCACGACGACCCCGATGTTGATGAACGCCTGGAGGCACAACCAGGCGGTGATCCCGACGGCCAGCAGGGCCCCGAACGTGTCCGGTGCTCGGAGAGCGGTCCGGATCCCGGCGTACGCGAGGACGACGAAGAGTGCGATGACGGTCGCCGCCCCAACGAACCCGAACTCCTCGCCGATGATCGCAAAGATGAAGTCGTTCCAGGCGTTCGGGAGAAAAAGGCCGCCGGCGAGCTTGCTCTCTCCGAGGCCGGATCCGAAGATCCCGCCGAGGCCCAGGGCGAGGAGCCCCTGGATCGTATGGAAGCCGGCGCCGAGCGGATCCTGCCACGGGTCGAGGAACGTCCGGATCCGCACGAGCTGGTACTCGCGGAGGCCCACGAGGATCGCGGTCAGGACACCCAGCAGGCCCATCGCCCCGAACTGCCAGATCCCTGCCCCGGCGATGAAGAACATCACGAACGCGGTCGCCGCGATGACGGTCGTGGTGCCCAGGTCCGGTTGCCTGAAGACGAGCGCGACGACCGGCAGCAGGATCAGGAGGAACGGGATCGTGCCGGATCGGAAGCTGGCGATCCGGGTGCCACGCGACGCCATCCAGTGGGCCAGGTAGACGATCAGCCCGAGCTTGGCGATCTCGGCCGGGTGGATGGCCGGGAGTGGCCCGATGACGAGCCAGCGCGCCGAGCCCCCAACCACCTTGTTCAGGCTCGGAACGAAGACGAGGACGAGGAGGACGACCGCGGCGAGATATGCCGGGAGCGAGACGAGCCGGAGGTATCGGTAGTCGATCCGCATGGTCACGAGCATCGCGAGGACGCCCAGGGCCGCCCACAGGATCTGCGGCCCCACGATCGCGAGCGTGTTGTCCTGCTGGACGTAGGCCCGCATCGCAGACGATGAGTACACCATCAGGATGCCGACGGCCGCGAGCGTGACGACCGCCACCAGGATTGACCAGTCGGGCTGATGGCGCTCACGACGCAGGATGACGTCCGGGCGGGCGGGCACGGCCTGGCGGCGAGAACCGGCCCGAGCTCGGTCGGCATCCCCCCCGCGCCCGGCCCGGGCGTCGCGGTCGGCGGCGGCGCGGCGCCCCGGGATCGGTCGCACGACCGCGTTGGCGGCCCGGCTCCCGGGAAGCGAGCGTTGCACCAGGCCCATCACCCCGCCTCTCCGGCGATCAGGTGCCTGACCGCCGCTTTGAACGCCCGGCCCCGAGCCGCATAGTCGACGAACATGTCGAAGCTCGCGGCGGCCGGCGACAGGAGCACGGTGCAGATCCGGCCGGCCGGTCCGGTGCCCGCCTCGCCGGCGCGGGCAACCGCCTCCCGGGCGATCGCCGTTGCCGTCGCGACGGCCTCTTCCAGCGTCCCCGCCCGCTCGACCCGCTCGAGCCCGGCGGCCCCGAATTGCGCCGCCATCGCCTCCGCCGATTCGCCGATGAGCACCGCCGCCGCCGCCCGCTCGGCGACAACCCGGGCCAGCTCGGACAGGTCGACGCCCTTATCGCGGCCGCCGGCGATGAGGACGATGGGCGTCGGGAAGGCCCGGAGCGCGGCGATCACCGCGTCCGGCTGCGTGCCCTGGGAGTCGTTGACGTAGCGGACCTCGCTCGCGACCGCGACGGTCTCGAGCCGGTGCTCCACGCCGGTGAAGGATGCGGCCGCCCGCCGGATCGCGTCCGGCGCGACCCCGAACAGGAGCGCGACCCCGATCGCGGCGAGCGCATTCGAGACGTTGTGCCACCCGGGAATCGCGAGCTCGTCGACCGGCATGATCCGCCCCCCGGGCCCCACCGCCGCGGGGCCGCCGCCGGCGATCGGCAGGCGCTGCACACCAGCCCCCACAATCCAGCCGTCCACGACCCCGACGCCGCCCGGCACCGGCCGCTCCGCCCGGTACATGAGGGCCGGCGCGGTCCCGAGGCCGGCGTACGCTCCGACCACCGGATCTTCCGCATTGAGGACGAGCGCGCCGCCCGGGTCCACGAGCTCGGCGAGACGCCGCTTCACGCGCCGGTACGTCGCCAGGGAGCCGTGCCGGTCGAGGTGGTCGATGGTCACGTTCGTGTAGACCGCCACGGTGGTGCCGCGCGACAGGGTCGGCAGCTGGAGCTCGGACAGCTCGATGACCGCGCGGTGTCCCGGCGTCAGTTCAGGCAGGCGCTCAACCAGCGGGATCCCGATGTTCCCGCCGAGCACCACGGGATGCAGGGGATCGGCCGCCAGCAGCGCCGCGATGAGGGACGCGGTCGTCGTCTTGCCCTTCGTGCCGGTCACGCCGATCGTCGGCGCAGGGCAGAGCCGCAGGAAGAGATCCGGCTCGGAGACGAGCGCGGGCGCTGCGGGGTCTCCGGCCGCCCGCGCAGCGACGAGCTCGGCGAGCTGGGTGCGAAGCCGCAGCTCCGTCGTCGGGAAGTCCGGGTTGATCGACGGCGACGTCACGACGAGCACCGCCCGTTGCCAGGTGGTCACGGGGTCCACGTCCGGGCCCAGGCGGAGCGTCACGTGCCGGCCCTCGAGGGAGGCGATCGCGGCATGGAACTCCGCGGCCGGTCGGCCGTCGTAGACCGTCACCCGGGCGCCGACGTCGGCGAGGAAGCGTGCCGCGGCGATCCCGCTCCGGGCGAACCCGAGGACGGTGACCGGCCGGTCGCGCAGGCCACCGGCGAGGACGTCGGCGAGCACCAGTCCGTCGGGATCGATGGTCCGGGCGCCGGGGCGGTCCGTCATCAGAGCCCTCACTGGAGCCTGTCGATGGACGCGAGGAAGAGCGTGACTCCGAGCAGGCCGGCGAGGATTCCGACGATCCAGAACCGGAGGGTGATCTTCTCCTCATCCCAGCCGGACAGCTCGAAGTGGTGGTGGAGGGGCGCCATCTTGAACACCCGCCGACCCTTCGTGAGCTTGAAATAGGCGATCTGGATGATGTCCGACGCGGTCTCCACCACGAACACGAGCCCGACGAGCGGCAGCACGAGAATCTGTCCGGTGATGAGGGCGATGACCGCGAGGGTCGCTCCGAGCGCCAGGGAGCCAGAGTCGCCCATGAAGACCTGGGCCGGATGGACGTTGAACCAGAGGAATCCCAGGAGCGCACCGATGATCAGCGCGCTGAGGAAGGCGACGTTCGGCTGGTTGCCGAGCGTCCCGTCGGGCTGCGGCACGACGTTGAGGAGCGCGATGAGGAGAAACGCCACGAACGCGAAGATGAGGGTCCCGCCGGCGAGGCCGTCGAGACCGTCGGTCAGGTTGACGCCGTTGCTCGCGGCGATGATCGCGAAGGCCGCGAACAGGATGAACACCCACGGATCGATCGAGACGACCCCGCCGAACGGGACCGCGATCTGGTCGATCTGGTACGTCGACTGAATCTGGAAGGCCGCCACGGCGGCGACCACGACGAGCCAGAGCATCTTGTGCCGGGCCCGGATCCCCTCCCCCGTCCGCGCGTTCAGGAAGTCGTCCACGGCGCCGAGCACCCCGACGAGGAGCAGCGTCGCGAGCGGCGCGATGATCGCCCGCTGCGGGAAGCCGCGGAGCAGGTAGAAGAGCGCCAGGACGACGACGATGACGAGCAGTCCGCCCATCGTCGGTGTGCCGCCCTTCGACTGGTGGGCCTCCGGCCCCTCGGCCCGGATCCGCTTGCCCATCCCGATCGCCCGAAGCAGCCGGATGTACGCGGGCATGAGGATGACCACCAGCGCGAACGCGAGGAGGAGGCCCTGGATCAGCTCCACCGTCATCGGGCGCCGTCCGCGCCGAAGGCGGCCGCAAGCGCGTCGACGAGGAGGTCGAGCTCGACCCCCCGGGACGCCTTCACGAGAACGACGTCACCCGGGCCGAGCAGCAGCCGCAGGCGCGCACCGGCATCCTCGCGATCGGCGGTCTCGATGATGCGATCGGCCGCCATCCCGGCCTCGCGGGCCCCCGCCGCGATCTTCGCCGCGCCGGGCCCGACAACGCACAATAGCGCACAGACCGCGGCCGCCGCCCGACCGACCTCGCGGTGGCCGGCGTCTGCGCCGGCCCCGAGCTCGAGCATCTCGCCGAGGACGGCGACGCGCCGACCCGGAAGGCCGGCCAGCAGCTCGAGCGCGGCGAGAACGGAGGCCGGCGAGGCGTTGTAGGCATCGTCGATGATCGTCATCTCGCCCACCCGGACGACCTGGCCGCGGTGCGGTGCCGCCCATCCACCGGCGAGCGCGGCGACGATCGCCTCGGGCGTCATGCCGGCCGCGAGCCCCACCGCCGCACCGGCCAACGCATTGTGGACCGAGAGCCGGCCCAAGGCCGGCACGGTCGCAGGAAGCAGCCGGAGCGCACCGCCCGGGGTGGCGGACGGAAGCCGGAGCGTGAAGCGCATGCCGTCGAGACCGGCCGAGGCAACGTCCTCGGCACCGACGTCCGCATCGTCCACGAAGCCGTAGGTGACCGCCCGTGCCGGTGTCCGACCAGCCATCCGGAGAACGCGCGGGTCGTCGGCGTTGAGGACCGCGACCCCGTCCGGCGGCAGCGCCTCCACGAGCTCCGCCTTCGCGTCCTCGATCGCGGCGATGCTGCCAATGCGGCCGAGGTGCACTCCCAGGACGGCCGTCACGACGCCGATTCGCGGCCGCGCGATCCGGGCCAGGTCGCCGATCTCGCCGCCGACGTACATCCCCATCTCGAGCACGGCGGCCTCGTCGTCCGGGCCCAGCCGCAGGACCGTCAGCGGCAGGCCGATCTCGTTGTTCTGGTTGCCCTCGCTCCGGAGGGTTCGGCGGTCGGCCGCGAGGACCGTGGCGACGGCTTCCTTCGTGGACGTCTTGGCGATGCTGCCCGTGATCCCCACGACGAGCGGGTCGAACCTCGCTCGCCAGCCGGCGGCCAGCGCGTGGAGCCCGCGAAGCGCGTCCGGCACCTGGACGATGGTGACGTCGCCCAGTGCCGCGAGCTCGGCCGCGGTGGGAGCGTCCGTCAGGAGGAGCGCGGCCGCGCCGGCCCGGGCCGCGGCGGCGAGGTGGCGATGCCCGTCCGTCCGCTCGCCGCGAAGCGCCACGAACAGCTCGCCGGGGCGGATCAGCCGGGAGTCGACTGCTGCGCCACGGATGGCCCGGTCGGAGATCCGGAGGAGTTGTCCGCCGGTCAGGCGCTCGACCTCGTGAGCGGTGAAGGCCGGGGCCGCCGACGCACCATCGGCACGGGCGGGGACGTCGCAAGGTCGCGGCGACGGCCGGTCGTCGGTCACGTGTGGAAGTGTCGCACAGGCGCCGCGCCGTGCAGACGTGGACGGCTCCAGATGGACCGCCGTCACGACGGGCGCCATCATCCGTTGACCTTGGTGACCGGGACCTCCTCGACCGGGAGCTCCGGAAGGAGGCCCGGGATGCTGACGGCATCCGTGGCGAGACGGCGGAAGAGCTCGAACGACATCACCGGGAGCGAGAGCAGGCCGACGCGCTGGATGCTCGGTCGCCCCTCGCTGATTCGGACCGCGATCACGAGCTCCGGTCGGCCGGTCTGACGGCCGATGTACCCGACGAACGAGAAGTTGAAGACCCCCGACTTCCAGCCGCCCGCCTCGCTGTCCCAGATCTGGGCGGTGCCCGTCTTGCCCCCGACGAAGTAGCCCGGAATGAGCGTCCGGTCGCGGTAGAAGGGAACGGTCGAGACGACGCGGTTCATGACGTCGATGAGCGTCGGGCTCAGGCTCGCGTCGAGCACCGAGCCCCGTCCGGCCACGCCGGTGGGCGTCCCGGCGATCGCCCTGACGACGCGCGGCGTCACGAGCGTGCCACCGTTCACCATCGCGGCGTACGCGACCGCGAGCTGGAGCGGCGTGACAGCCACGCCCTGCCCGAACGAGCCGTTCGCGAGATCGATCTCCCGCCATTTCGCCGTGGCGGGATCGCGGACGAGGCCGCCCACCTCCCCGGCGACGTCGATGCCGGTCCTGCTGCCGAAGCCGAGCCGTGTCCAGACCTCGTACAGCGCGGTCGAGGCCCCCTGGAGCGTCGGAGCCAGGTTCAGTGCCACCTTCGCCGCGACGACGTTGCGCGAGAGGGCGATCGCGTCCTTGAACTTCATGACGCCCATTGCCCTGCGGTCGGCGTCGTCGATCTTCGTTCGGCCGCCGTCGAGGCGGAGCGTCCCGGTGTCGTCGATCTCCGTGTCCATCGTCACGGTCCCGGTCTCGAGACCGGCGACGACCGTGAGCATCTTGAAGACAGAGCCCGGCTCGTAGACCTCGGAGACAACCGGGTCGATGAACCGACCGGGATCCGTGGCGGCGATCCCGGCGTAGTCGTTCGCGTCGTAAGACGGGTACGTCGCCTCGGCGAGCACCTCCCCGCTGAAGGGATCCAGGATCACGGCCGAGACGGCCTTCGCCCGATCGGCCACCCAGGCGGACATGACCTCCTGCTCGAGGGCGAGCTGGAGGCTGGCGTCGATCGTCAGGCTCAGGTCCGCTCCGGGCGTGCCCGCGTCCACGGTACGCTGCGTCTCGATGACCGGCTTGCCGTTCGCGTCACGGTCTGACTCG
Source organism: Anaerolinea sp. (assembly GCA_013822395.1). GTDB lineage: Bacteria > Chloroflexota > Limnocylindria > Limnocylindrales > CSP1-4 > UBA5189. Next base: position 67,260 of record PNKK01000003.1, read on the forward strand.
ACGATCGCGGGCGCACCCGCGAGGAGCTCCTGATAATACTGCTCGACGCCGTACTGGCCCTGCCCCTCGCGATTGACGAACCCGAGGAGGTTCGCGGCGAGCGACGTCTGGGGACCGCCGCCGGACTGCGGGTAGACCCGCAGGGATTCGGTCTCGAACGAGATCCCCGGGATGTCGGCCTGGGCCACCCTCGACCGGATCGTCTCGGCGACGTCCGGCTCGAGGTCGCGGACCGCCACGACATACGACCTGTCTGCCTCGAGGCGCGCCTTCAACGACGCGGCCGCAGCCTCGTCCAACCCCAGAACGTCGGCGAGGATCGAGGCCAACGTCTCCCGCTCGGCCAGGTTCAATCGCTTCGCGGCAACGACGAGCCGGTTGCGGGTCACGGTCTCGGCGAGCACGACCGTGCCGCTCCGATCGTAGATCGCCCCGCGCTCCGCCGGGATCTCGGTCCGGAGGTAGACCTGACGATAGGCGGCCGCGGCGAGATCGTCCTGCCGCACGATCTGCCACCAGCCGAGGCGAGCCACGATTGCCCCTGCTGCCAGCACGAGCGCAAGGAGCAGGAAGATCAGCCGCCCGCGCGAGTCCGTTCGTCCCAGCATCTCGACGCCGCGTCTCCGCTCGGCGTCAGCGGGCCGGGATGATCAGGGGCGCGCCGAGCTGGCCGAGTCCGCTGTCCAGGCCCAGCTTCCGGATGGCAGGCTCTGCCCCGAGCCTGTTGAGATCGGAGCGGAGCTCCTGCCGCCGGGCGTCCAGCCGTTCGTACTCCGAAGCGAGCCGGACGATGTCATAGCTCGTCGCGGCGACACGGACGCTCTGCGACAGGGACAGGAAGGCGAGCGTGAAGGCGACGACGATGGTGGCGAGAATCGCCCCGACGCGCGTTGGCCGGCCGGCCCGGACGAGTCCCGCCGGCGCGGGCCGGCGGCCTCGGCCGGCGAACGGAGCTCGGTCAAGCTCGAACGCTGGATGCGCGGGCTCGAACGCTGGATGCGGGAGCTCGAACCCGCGTCGTCGGGCGCCCTGGTAAACCGCCATCAGTCGGCGAAGCCGAATCGCAGGCGAGGCGTCCGCGGATCGAGGAAGGAGAGCGGGTCGGCCTGGGCATCGACGGACTCGGCCCAGTTGATCTCCGGCCGTCCACGCTCCACCCGACGCTCGTGGCGCTCGTGGACCTCGTGCTGGCGTCGACCGTAGGTGCGGCGGCGGCTGGCCTGGTGGCGCTTGCTCATGCGAGACTCCTCCTTCCCTTCTGGCGTCCGGCGGCTCCTCCCCGCCGGTCCGATCACGCGATGGCTACGCGGCGATGCGTTCCGCGGCCCGGAGCCGCGCGCTCCGCGCCCGGGGGTTGGCGACGATCTCCGCCTCGCCCGGCACGAGCCCCCTGCTCGTCACCAGGCGCAGCCGCGGTACGCGACCGCAGATGCAGACGGGGGCCTCCGGCGGGCAGACGCAGCCCCGCCGCTCGGCCTGGAAGAACCGCTTGACGATCCGGTCCTCGAGCGAGTGGTAGCTGAGGACGACGAGACGGCCGCCCGGCCGCAGCAGGTTCAGAGCGGCGGCGAGGCCGGTCTCCAGCGCCTCGAGCTCCTCGTTCACGGCGATCCGAAGCGCCTGGAAGACGCGCGTCGCGGGATGGACCCGGCGGCGACCCGGAGCCCGTGCCGGCGCGACGCGCTCGACGAGTGCCGCGAGCTCCTCCGCGGTGCGAATGGGCGCGACGCGACGTGCCTCGCCGATCGCACGGGCGATCCGGCCGGCGAACGGTTCCTCGCCGTACTTCCGGAAGAGCGCCGCCAGCTCGATGGCGTCGAGGGTGGCGAGCAGCTCCCCTGCCGGCACGCCACGGCTCGTGTCGAACCGCATGTCGAGCGGGCCTCCCGTCCGGAACCCGAACCCACGGTCCGCGTCGGCCAGCTGGAAGCTGGACAACCCGAGGTCGAAGAGACAGCCGTCGACAGCCCCGAAGCCCTCGGCCGGCGCGACGCCCGCGAGCTCGCGGAAGTTCGCCTGTCGAAGTCGGAGGCGATCCCCAAACCGCGGCGCGAGGCGGGCCCGGACTCTGGCGATGGCCGTCCCATCGGCGTCGAGACCGAGGAGACGGCCATCAGGGTCGGACGCCTCCAGGATCCGCTCGGCGTGCCCGCCGCCGCCCAGGGTGGCATCGATCTGAAGGCTGCCGGGAGCGGCCGCGAGCATCGTCATGACCTCCTCCACCATCACCGGCAGGTGCCCGTCCCTCATCACGCCACCACCGTCGACAGCCGATTGCCGACCGACTCCTGAAAACGCATCTGGTCGACCTAGATCCCGAGGCCAGAGATGGCCTGGGCGAAGGTCTGTGGGTCGTCCATCGCACGGCGGTAGTCCGCCCACGTGGCCGGGGCCCAGATCTCGGCGTGGTCACGTGCACCGACGACGACGGCGTCGGTCTCCAGCCCGATCCCCTCGCGGAGGTAGGCGGGGAGGAGAACGCGCCCCTGCCGATCGAGCTCGGTCTCAGCCGCTCCGGCAAAGATGGTCCGTTCGAAGAGCCTCGCCGACGCATCGGTGATCGGCAGCGCCGCGACCTCGTCGGCAAGCGCCGCCCAGCCGGACCCGGTGTGGATCGCGAGGCAGCCGTCGATCCAGCGGGAGACGACGATGCCGCCGTCGAGCTGGGCGCGGAATTTCGAGGGGACGGCGAGCCGTCCCTTGTCGTCCACCGTGTGCCGGTACTCGCCGGTGAACATCTGTTGAGCTACCCCTGATGGAGGTCTCGACGGGCTCGCGGCGGTTGCCGCGAGCCCGTCACTGGAGTCGCGGAGGTCCCGGTGTGCCCGTCCGGTTGTCCGCTGATGGCGGCGGATCCGAGTGGTTCCCCACTTTTCCCCACTTTGCGCCACTGCGGGCATGATAGCGCGCCAGAACCGCGCGTCAACGGGGAATTTCACAGAGGCGGGGGCCGGGCGCGTCGGACACCGGGCGCGCTTGGCGGAGCGAATGACGCAGAAGGAGATCTCGAGGGCGGAGAAGCTCCAGCGTATCTGGCGGGACCACCGGGAGGATTGTCGATCCGGGTCCCCGTGGGAAGACCTGCGGGATTGCGCCGGACCTACCGCCGTATCACGCTATCGCGCCAGCTCTGGGCCCTACCAACCTCCACGCCAAGTGCGGTCAGCTGGCAGTCGACCGGGGTCGGAGTTCCTGGGCGGTCAGCGCGTCGGCGGTGGAAGGGTGATCCGGTCGCCCGGCTGGATCATCGACGGGTCCGTGATCTGAGGGTTCAGGTCCAGGACCGTGGCAAAAGGCACGCCGAAGTAGTTCGCGATGCTGCGCAGGTTGTCGCCGACACGGACCGTGTAGCGGTAGCAGTTCGGCGTGCCCGGACACGGCTCCAAGAGCGCGTAGCGATCGCTCGTCGGGCCCGGGGAGGTCGCCGCCTCCGGGGTCGGGGTGAGTGATGGCGTGGCCGTCGGCGCCGTGCCGGGCGGTGCGGTCCAGCCGGGCGTCTCGCTCGGTGGCGGGAGCGGTGGAATCGTCCCCGCCGGCGTCGGGCTGGTGATCGCAACCTGTGAGGGCCCGGGCGATGCTAGCGGCAGCTCGAGCCCGCCGCGCATCGCCACGAAGGCAACCGCTGCGGAGGCCGAGGCGACGAGGAAGAGTGTCGCGGCGAGGACCGCCGGCGTCAGCGTCCGGGTGCCGCGCCCACGGGGCGACGGGGGCTCGCCTGCCCCGTCTGTGGCAATCCCGTCGGCGCCATCACTGCCGACCGCGGTGTCGTCCGGTGCGGCAACACCCGAGAGGTACCGAGCGCAGGAGACATGGGCGGTTGTGAGGCACGCCACTCGCTGCTGTCCGGCGTCCTGGGGGTCGGCGCCGCCCGTCGCGACGCAGCGATTTCGCGGGTCGACCGTCTCCACCGGCAGTCCGAGCCGCCCGCCCTCACGAATCGCACGGAGGAAGGGACAGATTGACGGATCCGGCGACCGATGCTCGGAGACGATCAGGATCGGCCCCTCGAGCTCCGCGTCCACGAACCCTCCGAATGCTCTCCCCGACGGCCGAGACTCTAGTACCTTTTCCCGGTAGCCGCGCCGTCGACTCGGGTGCTAGTCTGCGGCACCCGCATCGACACCAGGTCGATGAGGGGCACCATCACATCGAGGCCTCAACGCACGTGGCCCTACCGCTCAGCGTCGCGAATCAGGACGCGGATCCGTACCGCCTCGCCCCGCATCGCATCCGTCGCTGCACGTTCCGCCGTCTGATCCAGGTGGAGGCGCTGGGGCAGCGGGTGTACGACGTCGAGTGCCTCTACCCGGATCGCAAGGTCCCGATCCCGATCGGCGACCTCGATGCGGCGATGCCCGTCTGCAACGTCTGTACCGCGGCCCACATCTTCCGCCCCGACGAGGATTGAGCCGGCACCTCAGCGCGAATTTGATGCTCGCTCTCCGAGGTCCGGGGCGGAGCTCAGCTCGCGACGCCATTGACCCGAGGATGTCAGCGAGGCAACCTGTAAGCCGAGTTCTGTCCCGCGACATCGACGTCGCGGGGATGGCCATCCATCTGAGGCCGACGGTCACCCGCCGGCTCGTGCGGCCGACCCGAGAGCTGGGCAGCGCGCCTCTCCCCCGGCGAACCGGGTTACGCCCTCCTACTTGGCCTTGCTCCGGGTAGAGCTTGCCGCGTTTCACTCCGTCGGCCGAAGCTGACGGCATCGTCACTGTGGCGCTGGTCCTCGCCTCGCGGCGGACGGGAGTTGCCCGCTACCCTGCGCTGTGGAGCTCGGACTTTCCTCACGCCGGCGGGTTGCCCCGCCGGCGCGCGACCATCCGGTCGCCTCGCTGACACGTTGATTCTACGCGCTCCGCCCCCGGACTCTCCAAAGGGCCGGCAGCCTTCCCGCCGGCCGCCGCGATCGAGCTGCCCGATCACCCCGACAGTGACCAAGTTCGTCAGGCCGCCGGATCCGGCGATTCGGGTAGCGTGGGGAGCGTCCTCGCGTCGAGCTTGATCGGCCTTGGCGATCGCCGGGCCAGCGACGTCCGTCGAACGGCGGCAGGAGCGCGAAGCGACGATGACGCTGATCCCGGCTCAACCGGGGCGCGTCACCACGGCCGCCGGGCCGCCGGCCGCCACGCGGTCGATCGCCGCGTTCGCGAGCGCGTCGGCGGCGCCGTTCTGGGCTCGCGGGACGTGCGCCGCGGTCCAGCCGCCGGGGAAATCGCGAAGCGTCCGGAGCGCCTCCGCCCAGAGCGGCCGGAGCTTGGCATCCTTCACCCGCCACCGGCCGTTGAGCTGCTCGACGATGAGGTTCGAATCGAGAAGGAGCTCCACGCGATGGGCCCCCAGCTCGCCCGCCAGGGCAAGCGCCCGCACCACCCCGACGTACTCCGCGACATTGTTGGTCCGGATCCCGAGGTACTCGGAGATCGTCGCATCCGGCCGGGCTCGCGGGTCGCGTGCGTCTGGGCGGTCCAGGCGGATGAGCACGGCGCCGGCCGATGCCGGGCCCGGGTTGCCGCGCGCGGCGCCGTCGGTCCGGATCAGGTACCCGGTCGCGGTCCGGGCGGGCCCCGGCCCGGCCTCCTCGCGCGCCACCGGCGCGCCGCCCTCAGCGAATCCGAAGCTGAGTGCCTCGGGCGCGTCCCGCTCGCCTACGTCCGCCGCTCCACGATCGCCGAGCTGACCTCGAGGATCGCCTGGGTGATATGGATGCCACGCGGACAGGCGTCGGTGCAGTTGAAGATCGTCCGGCAGCGCCACACGCCGTCGTCGCCGGCGAGGATCTCGAGCCGCTCGTCAGCGGCCTCGTCGCGCGAGTCGAAGATGAACCGGTGGGCATTCACGATCGCCGCCGGGCCCACGTACGCCTCCTTGGCCCAGAACGACGGGCAGGAGCTGGTGCACGCCGCGCAGAGGATGCACTTCGTCGTGTCATCGTAGCGGGCCCGATCCTCGGGCGACTGCCGCCGCTCCCGCTCCGGCACAGGCCCGTCGTTGACGAGGAACGGCATGACGCGCCTGTAGCTGTCGAAGAACCCGTCCATGTCGACGACGAGGTCCTTCACGACCGGCAGCCCCGGCAGCGGCGCGACCGAGATCCTCCGCCCGAGCTTCTCGATCCGCTCCTTGCAGGCAAGCCGGTTCCGGCCGTTGATGAGCAGTGCGTCCGAGCCGCAGATCCCGTGGCCGCACGACCGGCGGAAGGTGAGCGAGCCGTCATGGTCGTGCTTCACGCGGTGGAGCAGGTCCAGGACCCGGTCCGTCTTCGGGTCGGCCTCCAGGCCGTACGACTCCCAGTGGGGCTTCGCGTCGCGCTCGGGGTCGTAGCGGAGGATCCGGAGATCGATCTGCACGTGCGCTGCCGCCTAATACGTCCGTGGCTTGGGCTGGAAGGTCGTGATCGTCACAGGCCGGTAGGTCAGAGCGGGTCCGGCCTCGGTCCTGGTCGCCAGGCTGTGGGTCAGCCAGTCAGCGTCGTTCCGGTCCGGGTAGTCCTCCCGCGCGTGCGCGCCGCGGCTCTCCGTACGGTTGAGCGCGGCCGCGACCGTCGTCTCGGCGCAATCCAGGAGATAGCCCAGCTCTCGCGCCTCCAGGAGGTCCGTGTTGTACGTCCTCCCCTTGTCCGCCACGGATACGCTCGCGTAGCGGCCCTTGAGCTCGGCGACCTTGGCCTTGGCGGCGGCCAAGAGGGGGGCATCGCGGTAGACACCGACGTTGTCCATCATCACGTCGGCCAGCTCTGCCCGGAGCCGCGACGCCTTCTCCCCAGTCGATGCGCTGCGAATGCGCTCGATCTCGCCGACCACCGGATCGGCGGCGTCGCGCGGCACGTCGGCGAGTGTCATGCCCCGGATGTCCGCGGCCATCTGGCGCCCGGCACGCCGCCCGAAGACGAGCAGATCCACGAGCGAGTTCGTCCCCAGCCGGTTCGCCCCGTGGACGCTCACGCAGGCGCACTCCCCGGCCGCGTAGAGCCCCGGCACGGCCGTGCCGGCGGCGTCGCGGGTGACCCGGGTCAAGTTGTCGGTCGGGATTCCGCCCATCGCGTAATGGGCCGTCGGCTGGATCGGGACGGGTTCCGTCAGCGGCTCCACCCCGAGGTAGACGCGGGCGAAGTCGGTGATGTCGGGCAGCTTCTCCTCGATGACCGCTCGACCGAGATGCCGGACGTCAAGGTAGAGGTAGTCCTTGCCGTCGACGCCGCGTCCATCCCGGATCTCGAGGTACATCGAACGGCTGACGATGTCACGCGGAGCCAGATCCATCAAGGTCGGCGCGTAGCGCTCCATGAACCGCTCGCCGAGGCCGTTGAGGAGAATGCCGCCCTCGCCGCGGGCGGCTTCTGACAGAAGGATCCCAAGCCCGTACAGCCCGGTTGGGTGGAACTGGTAGAACTCCATGTCCTCGAGGGGAATGCCATGACGGTACGCCAGCGCCGCGCCATCCCCGGTCAGCGACCAGGCGTTCGAGGTGATCCGGAACATCCGCCCGAACCCGCCGGTGGCGAGGAGGACGGCCTTCGAGCGGATCGTGTGAATCTCGCCGTCGGAGATTCGGTAGGCGATGACGCCCGCCGCCCGCCCCCCGCTCCCGAGCGCCCCCCCGTCGGCCAGCAGGTCAACGACGTGGTACTCGTCATAGAAGTTGACGCCAGCCTTGATGCACTGCTGGTAGAGGGTCTGGAGAATCATGTGGCCGGTCCGGTCGGCCGCATAGCAGGCACGTCGGACGGGGCCCTCTCCGTAGTTCCGGGTGTGGCCGCCGAAGCGGCGCTGGTCGATCCGCCCGTCCGGCGTCCGGTTGAACGGCAGGCCCATGTGCTCTAGCTCGATCACGGTCTCGATCGCCTCGCGGGCGAGGATCTCGGCCGCGTCCTGGTCCACCAGGTAGTCCCCGCCTTTGATCGTGTCGAACATGTGCCACTCCCAGTGGTCCTCCTCCTGGTTCCCCAGGGCGGCACAGACCCCGCCCTGGGCGGCGCCGGTGTGGGAGCGGGTGGGATAGAGCTTCGTCATGACCGCGGCGTCCACGCCCGCCTTCGCGAGCTCGAGCGCGGCCCACAGGCCGGCGCCGCCGGCGCCGACGATCAGTGCGTCGTGCTGGAGGCCCATCGGCTAGGCTCGCGGGACCACGTTGTCGAGCGTGAACACCACCATCGAGCCCATCGCGAACAGCGCAATCGCCAACAGGTAGAGCAGCGACAACGCGATCGTGCGGGCTCGCCCGCTGATGTAGTCGGACACGACGACGCGCATCCCCATGAAGGCATGGAACAGGACCAGCGTCAGCATCAGCCAGTCGAATGCCCGCCAGAACGTGCTGCTCCAGCGGATCTCGGCGATCCACGACGCGGTCTGCTCGGCCGGGTCGTACAGCACGCGCAGGATCAGGTAGTGGCTGAGGACCAGGACAAACAGACCCAGGCCGGTCAGCCGCATCAGGTACCACACGGCCAGTTCGAAGCCGCTGCCCTGCGGGCGCACTCGACCGGACCGCGAATAGCGCGCGCTGCTCATCGAGTCACAGTCCCAGACTCCGGACGAACGCCCCGAAGATGACGGTCGTTACCGGGATCCCGATCAGCAGGAACAGGAGCCAGACCAGGTACCACAACTGGCGGTGGTAGCGCGTGAGTGGCGGCCAGAAGTCCATGACCACGATCCGCAGCCCGTTCAGCCCGTGATACAGGACCGCTGCGCCAAGCAGCCACTCCATGACGATCCCGACCGGGGTGGCGTAGAAGGTGAGGAGGGTGTTGTAGACGTCAGGTGCCGCCCCGACCAGGAAGATGTCGATGACATGGAGGACCAGGAACGCAAAGATCGCGACCCCGGAGATCCGGTGGAACGCCCAGGCGAGCATCCCCTCGCCGCCACGATAGCGAACCATCATCAGCTGCCCAGTCGGGCGACGATCGCGTCGGCGAAAGCCGCTGTCCCCGCGTCCCCGCCGAGGTCGTGCGTCACCGTCCTGCCCTCCGCGATGACGTCGCGGACCGCGGTCTCGACGCGCTCGGCGACGTCGGGGTACCCGAGGTGGCGGAGCATCAGGACGCCGGACAGGATCATCGCCGTGGGGTTGGCACGGTTCTGGCCGGCGTACTTGGGTGCCGAGCCGTGGACCGGCTCGAAGACCGCCCCGTCCGCTCCGATGTTCGCGCCGGGCGCAACGCCCAGACCGCCGACGAGGCCGGCACACAGGTCCGACACGATGTCGCCGTACAGGTTCGGCAGGACGAGCACGTCGTACTGGTCCGGCTTCTGGACCAGTTGCATGCACATGTTGTCGACGATCCGGTCCTCGAACTCGATCCGGCCCTCGTAGTCCGCGGCGACCCGGCGGCAGGATTCGAGGAAGAGGCCGTCGGACAGCTTCATGATGTTCGCCTTGTGGACCGCCGTGACCTTGCGGCGGCGGTTCGCGACGGCGTACTCGAAAGCGAACCGGGCGATTCGCTCTGAGGCGGCCCGGGTGATGATCTTGATGCTCTCCGCCGCGTCGGGCCCAACCATGTGCTCGATCCCGGCGTAAAGGTCCTCCGTATTCTCCCGCACGATCACCAGGTCGACGTCCTCGAAGCGGGTCTCCAGGCCCTGGATGGAGCGGGCCGGGCGGAGGTTGGCGTACAGGTTCAGGGTCTGGCGGAGCGTGACGTTGACGCTCCGGAAGCCCTCCCCGACCGGGGTGGTGATCGGGCCCTTGAGGGCGATCCTGTTCCGCCGGATCGAGTCGAGGACGTGCTCGGGGAGAGGAGTCCCGTACTCCGCGATGCAGGCCTCGCCCGCCTCCGCGACCTCCCAGTCGAACTCGACACCGGAGGCGTCGAGGACGCGTCGCGTCGCCTCCGCCAGCTCCGGGCCGATGCCGTCGCCGGGGATCAAGGTCACTCGGTGGGCCATGGCCGCATTCTAGCTGTGATTCCCGGGAGGTCGTTGACGAGGCCGCTGACGAGTCGTTGACAAGGCGTCTCGTTGGTGTCGCGCAGCCGCGCTCGACCGCATTGCCGAAGCCCGGCGGCTTCACGCGGCGCGCTCGGCTACGATGCGCGGGTGAAGATCCAGGAGGCCGACGCCAAGGGGCTCCTGCTCGCCCAGGGGCTCCCGGTCCCGGGCTGGTCGGTTGCCCGCACCCCCGCCGAGGTCCGGTCCGCGGCCGAATCGATCCTCGCCGACGGTGCCGGCCGCGTCGTCATCAAGGCCCAGGTCCTCGTGGGTGGCCGCGGCAAGGCCGGTGGCGTGAAGCTCGCCGGCTCGGCCGCGGAGGCCGAGGCGGTCGCGAGCGCCATCCTCGGGATGTCGATCAAGGGAATCACCGTCCGCAAGGTGCTCGTCGCTGCGGCGGCGGACATCGTGAAGGAGTACTACCTCTCCGCCGTTCTGGATCGGGCGGCCCGGCGGATACTGCTCATGGGCTCCGCCGAGGGCGGCGTCGAGATCGAGCAGGTCGCCGCAGAGCGACCCGACGCCATCGTCACCATTCACGCTCACCCGCACCTCGGCCTGGGGGACTGGCAAGCGCGCCAGCTCGCCTTCCGGATGGGCCTCGGCGGCCACCTGAGAGCCGCCGTCGGGATCGCCAGGGGCCTCGTCAGAACGATGCTCGCCTACGACGCAGACCTGGTGGAGATCAACCCCCTGGCGATCATCCGAGAGACGAGCGCGGACGGCACGGTCGTCGAGCGCCTCGTCTGCCTGGATGCGAAGGTCACCCTGGACGACTCCGCGCTTCCTCGTCACCCGGAGCTCGAGGCGCTCCGCGACCTCGACGAGGAGGACCCGGCGGACGCGGAGGCCCGGGAGGCCGGCATCAGCTTCATCCGCCTGAACGGCACGATCGGCTGCATGGTCAACGGGGCCGGCCTGGCGATGACGACGATGGACCTCGTGAAGCGGGCCGGTGGCGAGCCGGCGAACTTCCTCGACATCGGGGGCGGGGCAAAGTCGGACAGGGTCGCCGAGGCCATGCGGATGATCCTCAGCGATCCCAAGGTGAACGCGATCCTGGTCAACATCTTCGGGGGCATCACCCGCGGCGACGAGGTCGCCCGAGGGCTGATCGACGCGCGAGCGCAGCAGCTCCGCGACGTGCCGATGGTCGTGCGAATCGTCGGCACGAACGCGACGGAGGCTGCAGAGCTCCTTCGCGCCGCCCGGTTCGAGACCGCGGCGACGCTCGACGAGGCCGCCGCCAGGGCCGTTGCCGCCGCCCGGACGGCCGGCGCATGAGCGTGCTCATCGGGCGCGAGACGCGCCTCGTCGTCCAGGGCATCACCGGTCGGGAGGGCGAGTTCCACAGCCGTGCGATGCAGGCGTACGGCACGCGGATCGTGGCCGGGATGACGCCCGGGAAGGGCGGCCAGACGGCGCTCGACGGCACCGTCCCGGTCTTCGACACGGTCGCGGATGCGGTCCGCGAGACCGGCGCGAACACCTCGTGCATCTTCGTCCCCGCGCCCGGCGCGCCAGACGCGATCCTCGAGGCGGTCGGGGCCGGAATCGGCACGATCTTCTGCATCACAGAGGGGATCCCGGCGTTGGACATGGTCCCCGTCGTGGAGGCCGTCCGCCAGGCCGGCGCCCGCCTCGTGGGTCCAAACTGTCCCGGCGCCACCTCCCCCGGGCGGGCGAAGGTCGGGATCATCCCCGACTCGGTCCATCGGGAAGGCGACGTCGGCGTCGTGTCCCGGTCCGGCACGCTGACCTACGAGGCGGTCCAGGCGATGACAGACGCCGGGATCGGCCAATCGACCTGCGTCGGGATCGGGGGCGATCCGATCATCGGGACGACCTTCCTCGACGTCCTCCAGCTGTTCGCCGCGGATCCCGAGACCCGTGCGCTCGTTCTCATCGGCGAGATCGGCGGCGCGGCCGAGGAAGAAGCGGCTGCCTGGGCGGCCGAGCACCTCGCAGATATCCCGAAGGCGGCGTTCATCGCCGGGCGGACGGCACCGGAGGGCAAGCGGATGGGCCATGCGGGCGCGATCATCTCCGGCCGCGCCGGGACCGCCGCCTCGAAGGTCGCCGCTCTCGAGGCCGCCGGGTTCCGCGTTGCCGGCTCGCCGACGGAGCTCCCGGGGCTCCTCCGCGTCGCCGGGCATCGCGGGTAGCCGGAGGCGTGCGGTTCGGACCCATGCGGCCCATGGCGCGGGCCAGCGCGGTGATGAGCCAACCCTGATGGGCTTCCTCATGGACCTGGTCGCGGGTGAGAGCCGCGAGATCCTGCTCGCGATCAGCCTCGACGATTGGGCGGGCCTGGACGATCCGGGGCGCTTCGACGCCCACATCGCCCTGGGCGGGGCGATGGACCCGACGTGGCTTGACCGGTTCAGCGAGGCGGTCCGGGACGTGACCGGTAGCGACGAGCCGATCGATCTCATCGATGCTCGGCGGGAGCTGAACGGGCCGGGCGACATCGGCGAGCGGACCGTGGAGCGCGTCGATCCCGCCTGGATCACGGGGATTGCCCGCATCGCCGACCGCGACGTGGACGCGATCGCCGGCCGCTGGATCGAGCTCGTGGAGGAAGAGGTCGGCGACCTCCCGCGCGAGGAGAAGCCGTGGATCCGGCAGCTCGCCGGGCAGCTCGTCGAGTTCGCCCGGAAGGCGGACCTCTCCCCGGCCGTGATCCTCGCCTGGTCGCTGTAGGTCGCCATCCACACCCGGTCGAGCGTGGAAGGTGCCCATTGATGAGCCCGATCGATCGGCCCGACCCGGGGTTTCGGTCACCAGCATCCGGCGGAGAATCACAGCGAGGACGCGGCGCCGTCCGCCGGCCTGACACCTCGCCGTGAGCGGCCGGGCGGTACCGTGCCGCGATCGTCAGCTCGTCGGCGGCTTCATTCCCAGGGCGCTCCACGACGGACCCCCCGGTGCCTCGATGAGCTCCACGAGGACCCCGCCGCACGAGCGCGGATGGAGGAAGGCGACCGGACCCTCGGCACCCCGGCGCGGGGCGCTGTCGATGAGCTCGAGCCCCTCGATGCCCAGGCGTGTCAGCTCCTCCGACAGGTTGGACACTTCCAGGCAGACATGATGGAAACCCTCGCCCTTCGAGGCCAGGAACCGGGCGACACCGGTCGTGTCGTCGGTCGGCTCGACGAGCTCCACCTTCGACTCCCCCACCCCGAGGAAGGCGATCCGGACGCGATCGGACGGGATGTCCATGATCGTCTCGAGCCGGAGCCCGAGAAAGTCGCGCCAGAGGACCAGGCTCGCATCGATCGAGCGCACCACGAGCGCCATGTGGTGGATTCGGCCCGGCGGCAGGACGGACATGGAGCACCTCCCTTCGGAAGGTCGAGCGGTGGTCAGACGGTGATCAGCTCGCGGTGGACGCCCCAGGCTGCGCGCAGCCGGTTGGCGATCTCACCGACGGTGGCATAGGCCCGGACGGCCTCGACGAGCGGCGGCAGGAGGTTATCGGAGCCCCTGGCGGCGTCATCCAGGCGGCGCATCGCGGCGTCCCAGGCGGTTGGGTCCCGCTCTGCGCGAACTCGCCGGAGGCCAGCGACCTGGCGGCGCTCGCCCTCGGGGTCGATCTTCTGCGTGGGCGGCGTCGCCGACGCCTCGTCGCGAAAGCGGTTGACCCCCACCACGACCTGGTGGCCGGCGTCGATCGCCCGCTGCGTCCGGTAGGCAGACTCCTGGATCTGGCGCTGCTGGAAGCCGGCATCGAGGGCCGCGAGCGTGCCGCCCATCGCATCGATCTCCTCGAGGTAGGCGGTGGCGGCGGCCTCGAGCTCGTCGGTCAGCGTCTCGACGAAGTAGGAGCCGGCCAGCGGATCCGGCGTCTCGGTGACGCCAGCTTCGAAGGCGAGGATCTGCTGGGTCCGGAGCGCGAGGCGCACGGAATCCTCCGTGGGGAGGGCGAGCGCCTCGTCGCGCGAGTTCGTGTGGAGGCTCTGGGCGCCGCCGAGCACGGCGGCGAGCGCCTGAAGGGCCGTCCGGACGACGTTGTTGTCGACCGATTGGGCGGTCAGCGAGCTGCCCGCGGTCTGAACGTGGAAGCGGCACGCCATCGAGCGCGGGCTCCTGGCCCCGAACCGCTCCTTCACGATCCGTGCCCACATCCTGCGGGCGGCCCGGAACTTGGCGACCTCCTCGAACAGCTCGGACCAGGCGGCGAAGAAGAACGACAGGCGTGGGGCGAAGTCGTCGATCGCGAGGCCGCGCTCGAGGGCCGCTTCGACGTAGGCGATCGCGTCGGCGAGCGTGAACGCGAGCTCCTGAGCGGCCGAGGCCCCGGCCTCGCGCATGTGGTAGCCACTGATCGAGATCGTGTTCCATCTCGGGAGCTCGCGGGCGCCGAACTCGAAGATATCGGTCACGAGCCGCATCGACGGTCGGGATGGGTAGATCCAGGTCCCTCGCGCGATGTACTCCTTGAGGATGTCGTTCTGGACGGTGCCGGAGAGGCGGTCCCGGGCGACGCCCTGCCGCTCGGCCGCGGCCACGTACAGGGCGACGAGCGTCGCCGCGGTGGCGTTGATGGTCATCGAGGTCGACACCTCGCCGAGTGGGATCCGGTCGAACAGGACCTCCATGTCGGCCAGGCTCGCGATCGGGACGCCCACCCGGCCCACCTCTCCCTCCGCCTCGGGGGCGTCCGAGTCGTAGCCCATCTGGGTCGGCAGGTCGAAGGCGACAGACAGGCCGGTCTGGCCCTGCTCGAGGAGGTAACGGAAGCGCCGGTTCGTCTCCTCGGCCGTGGCGAAGCCGGCGTACTGGCGCATCGTCCAGAGCCGGCTCCGGTACATCGTCGGCTGAACGCCGCGGGTGAACGGGTACTCACCCGGCCTGCCGAGGTCGCGATCCTCGTCCAGCCCGGCGATGTCCGCGGGGGTGTAGAGGTCGCGGACCTCAATGCCGGACGAGGTCTCGAACCGCTCGCGCCGCTCCGGCGCGCTTTCGACCGCCTTTGCCCGGGCGCCGGCTCGCCAGCGCTCGCGCCCAGGGTCGGCGACGCCACGATCGTGCCCGCCGGGCCGGTCGCCGCCCTCGACGCCGTCTCGCTCGGCTCCGTGCCCGTTGGTCACCCGCCCCTCCGTCTCGCGCTCAGGAGATCACGAGGAGGAGATCGCCCACCTCGATCGTCCTGCCCGAACCCACGACCACCCGTTCGATCGTCCCGTCCCGCGGCGCCCGGAGCTCGTTCTGCATCTTCATCGCCTCCACGACCAGGAGCTGCTGGCCGGCCGTCACGGCATCGCCCGGGGTCACGGAGACCGAGACGACGACGCCGGGGATGATGGCATGGACCTCGGTCGGCCCGCTGTGGCCCACCGCCTCGCGGCCGCGGCGTGCTCGCTCGCGGAGGGCAGCCCGGGCGGCAGGCTCCACGTCGACCTCGATGCGCCACCCGTCCACGACGATCTCGCGTCGAACGACCCCACGTCCGGCACCGGGTGCCGACGCCGTTGGCAGGAGGAGCCGGTCGCGGGTTCCACCCGGGCCGCCGCGGGCCAGGATCGCGCGCTCGGCGTCGAGCGGAAGCAGCTCCGCCTCCGTGGGGATCTCGTTGAGAAGGACGTGCCGGTGCTCGTCGGGATCCGGTGGCGGGGCCGGGCGAACGGGCGCCGCCCCGCCGAGAAGGCCCTTGCCGGTCACCCGGGCGGTGGGCACGAGCGGGGTCTGCGGCGGCTCAATGACCAGCGGCGGAAGGTCGGCGCTCGCCGCGCCCGGAGCGAGGGTGACGCGGACGCCCCGCGGATCGGGCATGCGGCCGTCGCCCGCGGCAGGGACCGCCAGTCCGGGGTGCGGCACGGCGCTCATCGGGGCCACCGATCCTGGGCCGCCTCCAAGCCCGAGCGCTGCCAGCGACCGTTGCCGGTCGGGTGGACGCCCGCGATCACAGGATCGGCCGGGATCATCGCCGCACCGGCCGTCAGGGCAGCGTCCAGCGCCGCGAGGCCGGCCGCCAGCTGGGCCGCCTCCGCCGCCTTCCGATACTCCGCCGGGCCGTCCCAGTGCTCCGCCACCCAGCCGGTGGACAGATCGCCGGCCCGGAAGGACGAGTCACGGGCCACGAACCTGTGGAATGGGAGCGTGGTCTGGATGCCGGCGATCTCCGTCTCGTCGAGGGCACGCCGGAGCCGGTCGATGGTCGCATCGCGATCGCCGGCGTGAACCATGACCTTGGCGATCAGGTTGTCGTACTCGGCCGGAACCCGGTCCCCGGCCTCGATGGCTGTGTCCACCCTCACACCCGGACCCGACGGCATCGTCCAGCGGAGCACCCGTCCGGGCGTCGGCGCGAAGTCGCGGCCCGGATCCTCGGCGGAGAGGCGGACCTCGATGGCGTGCCCGGCCGGTTCGGCGGCCCGAGCGGCTGCCGCGAGCGCTGCTTCGGACAGCGGCCGGCCCGCGGCGAGGAGGAACTGCTCGCGGACGATGTCGAAGCCGGCGACCAGCTCTGTCACCCCGTGCTCTACTTGGAGGCGGGTATTGACTTCAAGGAAATAGAAGGCGCCGTCGGGCGCCCGGAGGAACTCGGCCGTCGCGGCGTTGCGGAGGCCGGCGGCCGCCGCTACACGGACGGCAAGCTCATGGAGGTGGCGCCGGTCCTCCGTCGTCAGCCCCGGCGCCGGGGCTTCCTCGACGAGCTTCTGGTGGCGGCGCTGGAGCGAGCAGTCCCGCTCGCCGAGCGCCACGACGCGTCCGGTGACGTCGCCGAGCAGCTGTACCTCGATGTGCCGCGCCGGCCGGATCTCGCGCTCCAGGTAGACGGAGCCATCGCCGAACGCCGAGGCCGCCTCGCGCGAGCCGGAGACGAGCGCCGCCGGCAGTTCGGCCGGCGTGGCGACACGGCGCATCCCGCGACCGCCGCCCCCGGCCGCAGCCTTGACGAGGAGCGGGAAGCCGATCCGCTCCGCATCGGCCATGATCGCGTCGACTTGGTCGGGACGATCGATGGGCGCTGGCTCCAGCGTGCCGGGCACCGCCTCAACGCCCACCGAGCGGGCCGTTCGGCGCGCGTGGAGCTTGTCGCCGAGGGCGTCGATGGATTCGGACGGTGGCCCGACGAAGGCCAGTCCGGCGGCCTCCACCGCGCGGGCGAACGCGGCGCGCTCGGCAAGGAATCCGTATCCCGGGTGAACCGCCACCGCGCCCGCCTGGAGCGCCGCCTGGATGATGGCGTCGATCCGCAGATAGCTCTCGGCCGGTGGCGGCGGCCCCACCCGCATCGCACGATCGGCGAGCCGGACGTGGGCGGCGCAGACATCGGCGTCGCTGTAGATCGCGACCGCCTCCATCCCGAGCTCGTGACAGGCCCGGATCAGCCGCACGGCGATCTCCCCACGGTTCGCGATCAGGACACGCGGAAAGGGCGGTCCGCTGACGCCGTCTTTGTGCAAAGACGGAGACGCGACGAGCTCAGAGGGGGATGTTGCCATGCTTCTTTCTCGGGTTCGCATCGCGCTTGTCCGCGAGCATCTCCAAGGCGCGGATGATCCGTGGTCGCGTCTCCGACGCGCGGATGACGTCATCGACGTACCCGCGGGCGGCCGCGACGTATGGGTTGGCGAATTCCTCCTCGTACTCCGCGACGAGCCGGATCTTCTCCGCGACGGGATCCTGTGCGCCCGCGATCGCATCCTTGAAGATGATGTTGACGGCGCCCTCGGCGCCCATCACCGCGATCTCGGCAGTGGGCCAGGCGAAGTTCATGTCGCCGCGGACGTGCTTGCTGCTCATGACGTCGTAGGCCCCACCGTACGCCTTGCGAGTGATGACCGTGACCTTCGGGACCGTTGCCTCGCAATAGGCGAACAACAGTTTCGCGCCGTGCTTGATGATCCCGCCGTGCTCCTGACCCACTCCCGGCAGGAAGCCCGGCACGTCGACGAGCGTGACGAGCGGGACGTTGAAGCAGTCGCACGTCCGGACGAAGCGCGCCGCCTTCGTCGAGGCGTCGATGTCGAGCGCGCCCGCCAGAACGGCCGGCTGCTGCGCGACGATGCCGACGCTCCGGCCCGCGAATCGTGCGAAACCGATGATGATGTTCGACGCCCATCCAGGCTGGATCTCGAGGAACTCGCCGTCGTCGACGATCCGGGAGATGACGTCGTGCATGTCGTACGGCCGGTGTGGGTCGTCGGGGACGATGCGATCGAGCTCCTGGTCCATCCGGTCGGCTGGATCGCGCGACGACAGAATCGCCGGCACCTCGAGGTTGTTCTGCGGCAGCTGGGCGAGGATCCGCCGGACCGCGTCGAGGGCCTCTGATTCGTCGTGCGCGGCGAGGTGCGCGACGCCGCTCTTGGTCGTGTGAACCAGTGCCCCGCCGAGGGCCTCGGAATCGACCTCCTCGTGGGTGACCGCCCGCACGACATTGGGACCCGTGACGAACATGTAGCTCGTCCGTTCAACCATGATCGTGAAGTCGGTCATCGCAGGCGAGTAGACCGCACCACCAGCGCACGGCCCCATGATCACCGAGATCTGGGGGACGACGCCCGACGCCAGGACATTGCGGAGGAAGATGTCGGCGTATCCGCCGAGGGAAGCGACGCCCTCCTGGATTCGTGCCCCGCCGGAGTCATTCAGTCCAATGATCGGTGCACCGACCTTCATGGCGAGATCCATGACTTTGCAGATCTTCTCGGCGTACGCCTCGGACAGTGATCCACCGAAGACCGTGAAGTCCTGGCTGAAGACGAAGACGAGCCGGCCATCGATGCGGCCATGCCCGGTGACGACGCCGTCACCGAGAAACTGCTGTTCGGCGAGGCCGAAGTCGGTGGAGCGATGCGTGACAAATGCGTCGAGCTCGATGAACGAACCGGGATCGAGGAGCAGGTCGAGCCGTTCTCGCGCGGTGAGCTTGCCCCATGCGTGCTGGCGCTCGATGCGCACGGGCCCACCGCCGAGAAGTGCCTCGGCCCGCATCTGTCCGAGGCGGCTCAGCCGTTCTTCATTCGTCGGCACGGGGCGGGGCTCCTGTTCCGTGGACCAGAGGGGCTGCGCGTCGACCTGCCGGTGGGGCCTGTCTTTGCGCAGAGACACCCGGGAGTGCTTCCCGATCGTCCGTCATTCTAGACATGTCGTGCTCCCCTCCCCCGTGCCAAACGTCGAGACCTCGGACCTTCCACGGCCTGTTCGGGCGACTGTGACGGCCGCCCACGAAATCCACAGATCGGTGCACAAGTCCACGATCCTGTGGATAACTCCGCCGTCGCTCGGAGGCCTCGGTGGAGTACGATTTCGCCACGCCTGCCCCCAATTTTTCGCCACGCCCGCCCCAATCATGACGCGTCGCCGACGCGTTCATGTCCGATTCGACGCACAGCCAACCGTTGCGAGGTGATGCCCCGGTGACCAACGTGATCGCAATCGCCAATCAGAAGGGCGGCGTCGGCAAGACGACGACGGCGATCAACCTCGCCGGTGCGCTCGCCGAGGAGGGCTTCCGGGTCCTGTGCGTCGACATGGACCCGCAGGCGAACCTGACGGCGGGCCTCGGCGTCAACCTCAACACCGTCGATCGGTCGATGGCCGACGTCCTCGTGGGACGCGCCACACTCGACGAGGTCATCCGGCCGACCGAGACCGAAGGAATCGATATCGTCCCGGCGCACATCGATCTCGCCGCGACCGAAGGCGAGCTGTTCACGATGCTCGGCCGAGAATCGATCCTGCGCGACGCGCTCGAAGGCCGGCTGAAGAATCGGTTCGACTACGCACTCATCGACTGCCCGCCGAACCTTGGGCTGCTCACCGTGAACGGGCTCGTCGCCGCGGACGGCGTGATCATCCCGGTCCAGACGCAGTACTACGCGATGAAGGGCCTGTCGAACCTCGTCAAGGTCATCAACACGATTCGGCTCAAGCTGAATCGCAAGCTCAAGATCCTCGGGCTCCTGCCGACCTTCTACGACTCGCGTACGAACCTGGCCCGGGACATGCTCGACGAGCTCCGAGTCGTGGGCGATCATCACGTCTTCAACTCGATCATCCGGAACGCCGTGAAGCTCGGCGAGGCGCCCCTCGTGGGCCGGCCGATCACGGTCTACGCGGGTCAGACGGAAGCAGCTCGCACCTACCGCGAGCTGGCGCGGGAGGTGATCGAACTTGGCTAGAACGGATTTCCGCGGCGTCGCGGCGCGGCGACTCTCCGAGGAGCGGGAGCTCTCTCCCGCGATCGTCAGCCTCCTGTCGTCAGATCGTGTCGGACGCTCCAGGGGGGTGCGCGTCATCCCGGTGGGCCGGATCCAGCCGAATCCAGAGCAACCACGCCTCGCCCTTGACGAGACGTCCCTCGAGGAACTCGCCGCGTCGATCCGCGAGCACGGCGTCCTGCAACCGATCCTCGTCCGGCCGCTGGGCGACAACGAGTACCAGCTGATCGCCGGCGAGCGCCGCTGGCGCGCATCGAAGGCCGCAGGCCAGGAGACCATCCCCGCCCTCGTCGAGGAGATCGACGACGAGACCGCCCTCGAGATCTCGATCATCGAGAACCTCCAGCGCGAAGACCTCTCACCGCTCGACGAGGCGGCGATGTACGACCGGATGGTGCGCGAGCACGGCTACTCGGTTCGCAAGCTCGCCCAGAAGCTCGGCAAGGACAAGGGCTACCTCGAGAATCGGCTCCGCCTGGCCGGTGCGCCGGCGGAGATCCGGGAGCTGGTGTCTCTGCGCAAAGACACCCTCTCCCATGCCTACGAGCTGATGAAGGTCGAGGACGTGCGGAAGCGCAGGCGGCTGGCGGCCCAGGTCGCCCGTGGCGACCTTACGCTGGCGAAGCTCCGTGATCGAATCGAGGGCAGACGCACCCGCACCACCACGGCGGTCGCCCTCGAAGGGGGCGGCGGCGATGGTCGCGGGGACGATCGCGGCACTGGTCGTGCTGACGAGACGACCGAGGAGGCTGAGGCGGCCTGGACGGGCCGGCGGCCTGTGGCCGAGCCGCTCCGCGACGATTCGCTCGTCACTGCCAAGCAGCAGCTGGCCGAGGCGGTCGAGGGGCTGGTGGACGTGCTCCGAAGCGCGGACGTCGTCGCATCGATCGGCGCGATCGACCGGGCCAACCTCGCGAAATACCTGACCATCGCGAAGCTCAAGCTGGAGAACGCGATCGCGATGGTCCGGAGCGGCGAGCCGCTGTAGGCAGGTCCTCCCTCACCCGCCGGGTCCCGCTACTGTCAATGGCCGGCGGCACCGACCATCTGGAAACGAAGCCGGCGCCCGATGGCCCGGCCCCTCGTGTCTCGCCGGTCCGCCGCGAGCTCAGGGCTTGTTGGACTTCCCGTTGTCGGAGCGCCCGGCGGCCTGCCCCCGGACAGCGGCCTCGATCTCGTCGCCGGCGCTGATCGAGCGTCAACTACAAGGACGGCCTGGCGGCCACACCCCCCGCGATGAGCGCAATCGCCGTCGTGGCGGCGCCGTTGGGCGCCGACGGGAAGGGATGAACGAGGCGAAGCCGAACGACGATCCCGCTCCCCTGGGGGCCGGCCGCCGGCCTCAGATGTAGACGAGCTCGTCGAAGTTCGCGACCAGGTAGTCGATGAGGCGAGTCCGCGCATCGGCGGCGCGCGTCCGCAGTCCCGCCACGAGCGCATACAGCGAGATTGCGGGGACGAGGAGGCGGCCGGCGGCATCGCGGCCGGCCGTTGCCGGTGCGCCGCCACCCGAAGCGAACACATGTTCGAATTCGGTTTCACTCAGGCGGGCGGCTCGCCGGAAGTCCTCCACAACGCGGACGATCCCCCGTCGCTTCGCGACGTCCCGCAACAGCTCCTGCGCCCACGCGTCGATTTGGGCGTCCGTCTGGTCGGCCAGGCGCGCACGGTACTCGATCGGATCAGCCGACAGGCCGGTGGCTGCCACGGTCACTCCTTCGGTCCGGGATCATCGAGTGCCGCGCCGCGCGCCACCCGTCAGTCGACCCTCGGGTCGGCCGAAAGTATGCCAGAGGGTCCCCGCACCTCGGCGGACGCCTCTCGCGAGCCCTCGGGCCAGTCGTTGAATCGCTCGGTCAACCAGCGCCCGAACCGGCCGGGAACCTCAGGCTCCTCGGCGTCCGCGACGAGCGCCTTGAGGGCGCGCCAGGTGGCCGTCGTCAGGACGTCGACCGTCTCGCCCGTTGCTCGTGCTCCTTCGGTCCGGATCGGGCGCCCGATCCGGACTCGGAGGCAGCGCCGGAAGCCGAGCCAGGATGTCCCGTTGAGCGCGATCGGCACGATCGGAACGCCGCTGCGCAGGGCAAAGTACGCGACGCCGTCCTGGAGCGCGAGGAGATTGCGCTCGCCGACGTGGATCCGCCCCTCCCCTGCGATCGCCAGGACGCCGCCCACCCGGAACACCGTTGCGACCCGGCGGGTCACCTCGATGAGGTCGGTCTTTCCGGGCCTGTACGGGACCGCCGAGCCAGTCCAGTACATCAGCCGGTTCCGCGGGCCAACCCTGAGGTCGTCCTCCTTCGGGCCGAAGAAGTAGAGCCGCGGCCGGAGCGGGAGCGTGGCGTAGAGGAGGAATGGATCCGTCCAGTTCAGGTGGTTGAAGCAGTAGAGGGCCGGTCCCCGCGGCAGGTGCTGGCGGCCCTCGACGCGAAGACGGAAGAGCAGCCGCATCGCCACGCCCACGATGAGCCGTGACGAGTAGTAGCGCAGCGAGCGGCTCCAGCGCGGAAGATCCGAGCGAGGGAGGCGGTCGTCGGCCGTCATCGCCACGAGAGACGCGAGCGGTCCGCGGCCGTCACGACCGTCACGGCCCGGGCCACGGCCGACGTCATGCTGGCGCCTCGCCAGCTGCGAGATCCGGACGAAGTGCGACCGCGGCCGGATCGAGGTCGCGCAGGCGCGCCACCACGTGATGGGTGAGCCTCTCGGCTCCCGGCCCCGGCGGAACGCTCGAATTCGGAACGAGAACGACCGTCATGCCGGCGGCGACGCCGGCTCGCACTCCATTGATCGAATCTTCGACGACCAGACAGCCCGCCGGGGGGATGCCGAGGCGGCGGGCTGTCTCGAGGTAGACGGCGGGATCCGGCTTTCCGTGAGGCACGTCGTCGGACGAGACGACGACCGCGATCACGTCCCGCAGGCCAGTGGCCCCGAGTGCGGCATCGATGACGGACCGATGCGCCGACGAGGCGACCGCCACAGGCCATCGGGCCGCGATCCGCCGGACGGCGCCGACGGCGCCGGCGATGACGGGAGCACCCCGGCGGTAGCGATCCGTCACCCGCCGGACCACGGCCTCGAGGATCATCGGCTCGTCGGCCTCCAGGAGCCCGAGTCGCTCGCGCATGGTCCGAGCCCACCCGCGTGAGTTCGCGCCCATCACGGCGCGCGTGTCCGCCTCGGTCCAGCGCAGCCCGCGCTCGGCCGCCCAGGCCGTCCGCTCCTCGTGCCACCAGATCTCCGAGTCGACGATCACGCCGTCGAGGTCGAAGATCACCGCCGCCACCGGCATCCGCTCACACTCCCCTGCTCCACCTCGGGCACGAGCCTAGCATCACGCCCGAACCGGCGAGCCGTGCGCCGACGGCCCCGCCGGCATGCGATTGACTGGCCGTTCGGCTGGGCGAAATCGGGCCGCCCGACCCGCACGCACGCATCGCGTCGCCGTGTACGTTCTCTCATGACCGCCGTCCGGGGGTGAACGAGGTGCAACGTGCTCGTCTCCACACGGCAGGGAGGCCGTCCGGCGAGCAGGAGGTGCTCACCCGTGCGCATCGATCGTCAGCCCCTCGGCTGGGGCCTGTTCCTCATCATCGTCGGTGTGATCCCGCTCCTCGTTCGGGGCGGCTACCTCGACGCCGGGCTGGTCCGGGACTGGCCCAGCCTGTGGCCACTCCTCCTCATCGGCTGGGGCCTGAGCCTCGTCCTTCGCCGTACGCCGGGTGAGCTGCTCGGCAGCGCGATCTCGGTCGGCGTCCTCGGCGTCATGGTCGGCGGGCTCATCGCGACCGGGTTCGGCGGCGTTCCCGCATTCGGGGCGTGCGGCGACGGCACTGGCGGGACGAGCTTCGGCAACCGCTCGGGGACGCTGTCCGACCGCGGGCGTGTCAACATCGAGCTCACCTGCGGCACCCTCACGGTTGCCGCGGTGGATGGATCCGACTGGTCCGTCACCGGCACCGGCCCGGCCGGCCGGGGCCCGGATGTGGAGGCGGACCTCGGCCGCGTCCAGATCACCCCGAAGGACCGGGGCGTCACGGGGTTCGTCGATGCGCCATCCGCATGGAAGATCAACGTGCCCCGGACCCCGGTCATCGATCTCGGCGTCACCCTCAACGCGGGCGATGGCAGCCTCGACATGACCGGCGCGAACCTTGACCGAGCGACCCTGACGCTCAACGCCGGTTCGATCAGGCTCGATCTCGCGGCGGTCGCGGCGCTGTCCAGCGTGAACGGAACGGTGAACGCGGGCTCGGCGACGTTCGACCTGCCCGGCACGGTGACGGCCGCGAGCCTGACGCTCAACGCCGGTTCGATCACGGTCTGCCTGCCGGCCGGAACGCCGCTCCAGATCGCCTGGAGCGGGGCCCTCGGCTCGAGCAACCTCGACGCTCTCGGCCTCGCCAAGATCGACGATCAGCACTGGACGACGGCCGGCCTGAACCCGGCCCTCGATCCCTACCTCGAGCTTGACGTCTCGGCCAACGCCGGCTCGTTCACGCTCGACCTCGGAGGTTCCTGCGATGCGTGACCGCCTCTACCGCTCCCGCGACGAGCGGGTCCTCTTCGGCGTGGCCGGTGGCGTGGCCGAATGGCTCGATGTCGACCCGGCCCTCGTCCGGATCGTGTTCGCCCTGCTCGTCCTGACCGCCGGGGTCGGCCTCCTCCTCTACATCATCATGGCCCTCGTCGTTCCCGAGGAGCCCGAGCTCGTCGCCGGGCCCCCGGTCCCCGGCGATGCCGACGCCACGTCGGCGTCACCGGCAGCCCCGGCCCGGGCGGAGCGTGATGGCCGCGGGGTCGTGATCTTCGGTGCGATCCTCATCCTCGTGGGCCTCTGGTTCCTGCTCCGGCGCTTCGTCCCGGCGCTCGATGAAGGCCTCCTCGGCCCGGTCATCCTCATCGTGATCGGCGCGCTCCTCCTCGGTGGGGCGATCACGCGCGGCGCGGGAAACGACAGCCCGCCGGCCGGCGGCTGACGCGCGGCTGCCCATGGAGGCCCACCGACACGGACCCGCGACACGGGCCCGTCATCCGGGACGATTAGACTCGGCACCGAACGAGAGGAGTCGCCCCCATGCTCTGGTCCACGAGATCACCCGAGATGCCCACCCCCGAGTCCGCCCTTCCGGGGCGCGCCAGCCCGATCCTTGAGCCCGGCCCTCATCACGTGAATGGCCGCCCGATCGGCGGGCCGTACCCCGACGGGCTCGAGGTCGCGGAGTTTGCGCTCGGCTGCTTCTGGGGCGCCGAGAAGGGGTTCTGGCAGCTGCCCGGTGTCTGGGTCACCGCGGTCGGCTATCAGGGCGGGTACACGCCGAATGCCACGTATCGTGAGGCGTGCTCGGGCAAGACCGGCCACGCCGAGGCGGTCCGCGTCGTCTATGACCCGTCGAGGACCACGTACGAGGAGCTGCTGAAGCATTTCTGGGAAGCGCACGACCCGACCCAGGGAATGCGCCAGGGCAACGACGTCGGCACGCAGTACCGCTCGGCGATCTTCCCGCGAACGGCGGAGCAACGATCCGCCGCGGTCGCCTCTCGCGACGCCTACCAGACCCGCCTCTCCGCCGCCGGCTTCGGCCCGATCACGACCGAGATCACCGGCCCGCCCGCGCCGGAGCTCTACTTCGCGGAGGACTACCACCAGCAGTACCTGAGCAAGAACCCGAACGGCTATTGCCCGGACCACGGGACCGGCGTGGCTTGCCCCGTCGGGGTTGGCGTGACGGCGTCGCGATAGGCACGCCGGCCGGGTCTCATTCGGTGCGTTGCCTGACGGCGCGCTGAGGGCCGGGCTTCCCTACACTGGCCGGCATGTCCAACCTCCCGCCCGAGACCCGATCGGGCGGCCGTCCGCGCCTGTGGCTCGTCCGCCACGGCGAGACCGAGTGGGCTCGGCTCGGGCGGCACACCGGCCACACGGACATCCCCCTGACCGACGCGGGACAGGCTCAGGCGGAGGCGCTTGCGCCGAGGCTCGCCGGGCTGGCGTTCGCCGCCGTGCTCTCCAGCCCCCTGTCGCGAGCCCTGGCTACGGCCCGCCTGGCCGGGTTCGGCGACCGAGCGATCCTTGACCCGGATCTTCGCGAGTGGGACTACGGCACCGACGAGGGCCGGACGACCGCCGAGATCCGCGCCGAGCGCCCGGGCTGGACGATCTGGACCCACGGCGTCCGCGACGGCGAGACGATCGACGCGGTCGCGGCGCGAGTGGATCGGGTGATCGCGCGGTCGCGGACCCTCGACGACGACACGCTGTGCTTCGCGCACGGGCACGTCCTGCGGGTCCTCGCCGCGCGGTGGCTCGGGCTGGGCCCGACCGCGGGAGCGCTCTTCGCGCTCGGGACGGCCACGATCTCCATCCTCGGCTGGGAACGCGAGACGCCGGTGATCAGCCGCTGGAACGACGGGATCGACGTCGACTGAGCGCACCCGGCCGCGCGTGGCGGATGCGGGCCGGAGGATCAGGCGGGCATGGGCGTCGTCGGTGGCCGATCGCGGCGAACGAACGGCAGCGAGGCGACCCCGAGGACCAGGCAGACGTTGGCGACCCACATCGCATTCGTGACGTCTCCGGAGAGCTGCCAGGCTCTCGAGCCGATCGTCGCCCCGATGACGACGCCGAGGTTGGAGAGTGCGGTGACATAGCCGAACGATCGGCCGCGTCGGCCGCCGTCGGTCGCGACGGTGAGCAGGGCGAACCACGAGGACTGGGCGGCGGCGAGTCCACCGCCGGCGAGGATCGCGGTCGCGAAGACGAGCCAGATCGGGGCGGCCAGGACGAGCGACATCGCATTGAAGAAGACCAGGCTGGACCCGATCGCGACCATCGTCCGCCGGTCCCGCAGATCCGCCCATCGGGCGAGGACGGGCCCGATGACGATCGACCCGATCCCGAAGGCGCCGAAGATCCACGGGACCAGGCCGGTAGGCATCCCGAGGCGGGTCGTCGCGAGGGGGCCGAACGCTGTGATCCACGCCCCGTACGCGGCGCTGAATCCGAGATTCCAGAGCGACAGCCGCAGGAGCGGGCCGATCGCCACCCAGCGGCTGGCCGGGGACGGCGCCTGGGTCGCCGTCGCGCCAAGTGGCGTCGCGCCGGCCGCGCTGGTCATGGCCTCGGACGGTGGCCGGACCGGTTCCGGCGGCAGGAAGGCGATCGCCGAGACCATCGCCACGGTCGCGGTGATGGCCACGAGGACGAACGGGACGCGGAGGTCGCCCCCCGCGAAGATTGCGGCTCCGCCGACGAGCGGCCCGAAGACCGAACCAGCCGAGCCTGCCGCGGACACGATCCCGTTCGTGAAGGCCAGCTTCGCCTGGTCGGCGACACGGGCGATGTAGAGGCGCTCGGCGATGATCGACAACCCGCCGCCGAGGCCGGCCAGCGCCCGGAAGACGATGAGCGGGATCGCGGCGCCCGCCGTGGCGATCAGGACGTTGGCGGCGGCATAGGCACCCTGGCCGAGCGGCATCTGGCGTTGGGCGGAGACCAGGCCGAGCATTGCCCCGGAGCCGAGCTGGCCGATCGTCTGGGTGACCGCGAACGAGCTGACCATGAGCCCCAGCTGGTCCGGTGTCGCGCCGAGGTACTGCGCGTACAACGGCAGGAGCGGCAGCATGACCGACACGCCGACCTGGGACACGAAGGCGATGAGCGCGAGGACCGCGATGGGCCGGTCGAGGCCGCGGGCGGTGGAGATCGCGGCGGTGATCGCGACGGACGGGGTCATACGCACCGCGGCAGGATAGACGGGCGCGACCGACCCGAGGCGAGGCTCAGGCCGGGCCGGCCTCGGCGAGAGGGATCCGGACGGTGAACCGGGCGCCGCCGCTCTCGCGGTTGGCAGCCTCGATCCGCCCGCCGTGACCGTCGACGATCCAGGCCGCGATCGCCAGGCCCAGACCGGCGCCGCCGGGTGGAGCGCCGGCACCGCGCCAGAACCGCTCGAAGAGCCGGGGCAGGTCCTCCTCGCGGAGGCCCTTTCCTTCGTCCTCGACCGTCAGGCTGGCGGACCGGCGGTCGCGCCGAACCGTGACCCGGATGATCCCCGCCCGCGGGCTGTGCGCGATCGCGTTGTCGACGAGGATCAGGATGAGCTGCCGGAGCCGTGCCACGTCCCCGACCACGATGGCCGGTTCCGGGTCCACCGCAACGGTGACGCCTGCCTCGCGCGCCGGCACGGCAAGCGACGAGGCCGCGTCCGCCGCAACGTCGCCCAGGTCCACGGGGAGCCGATCGAGCGTGACGGCCCCGGAGTCCGAGCGCGCCAAAAGGAGCAGTCCCTCGACGAGCCCGGTCAGATGGTCCACCTCCGCCCCGATATCATCGAGTGCGGCGCCCACCTTGGCGACGGGCTCGTCCCGATGTCGTCGCAGATGCTCCACCGACGCCCGGATGACGGTCAACGGCGTCCGCAGCTCGTGGCTGGCGTCGGCTGCGAACTCGCGCTGCCGGCGGAGCGCCCGTCGCTGCGCGGCAAGGGAGTCCCGGATGGGGACGAGCGCGCGGCGCGAGTAGACGGCCCCGAAACCAACCGCAACGAGGACGACCGCGACGCCGCCCGCGAGAAGGACCGCGAGGAGCCCGTCGAGCGTGCGCTGCTCGGCGGTCCGGTCCTGGAACACCTGGATGTAGAGCGTCGCCGTTGGGGTCCGAACGCGGCGGGTCAGGACCCGGACCGGCGTCTCCGCCACGGTGCCGAGCCGGATGTCGCGGCCGGTCGCGAGCGCCGCCTCAAACGAGGCGTCGTCAGGAATCCCGCTGGGGAGACCGGCCTCCTGAGGCGCAAGCACGGTGCCGTCATCGTAGAGCACGACGGCGAACGTCCCGGAGCTCCCGCCCCCGAAGATGTACCCGGTCGGCAGGTCGCCGTCGTTGGGCCGATGACCCGGCCCATGACCGTCGACGAGTCCGCTCAGGGTGTCGACTCGAAGGTCGAGCTGGCGGACCCCGCTCGTCTCGAGTGTGCTCGAGACGCTCAGGTAGAGCGCCACGGCGAGGACGACAAGGACGAGGAGCGTCGTGCCCGCGGCCCACGCCACGAGCCGACGACCGACCGATTGGATGAGCCTCGCGTCGGCCGCGAGGGCCTGGTCCTCGGCGGCGTCCGGCCCCGGGAGCTCGGCGCCGTTAGGCATCGCTGAGACGGTATCCCACCCCGCGGACCGTCTCCACCCGGTCGCCGGCATGGCCGAGCTTCGTCCGGAGATAGTGGACGTAGGCGTCGACCGCGTTCGGTGTCACCGCGACGCTGTACGGCCAGGCGTGGTCGAGGAGCTGGTCGCGGGTGAGCGTCTGACCCGGGTGCCGGAGGAAGCACTCGAGGAGCGAGAACTCGCGCGGGCTCAGGTCGACCGCCCGGCCGTTGACGGTCACCCGGCGGGCGGCCTCGTCGAGGGCGATCGGGCCCACCTCGATCCGCGGCTCGGGGCGTCGGGGCCCGGGCTCGGTGCGGCGCGCCAGCGCCCGAAGCCGCGCAGCGAGCTCCTCGTAGGCGAACGGTTTCACGAGGTAGTCGTCCGCCCCAGCGTCGAGGCCAGTCACGCGATCGCCCACGGTGTCGCGGGCGGTCAACATGAGAATCGCCGTCTCGGTTCCGCGGCGCCGCAGGCGCCGGGCGACTTCGATGCCGCTGATATCCGGCAGGCCAACGTCGAGGATGACGACCTCGAGCCCGTCTGATTCGGCGAGATCGAGGCCGGTCTCGCCGTCGATCGCCACGTCGACGATGTGGCGATCCTCCTCGAGCAGGCGCTTGAGCGCCCGCCCGAGCCGTTCGTCGTCCTCGATGACGAGGAGGTGCATCGTCGTTATGACTCCCTGGCTCTGGACGATCGCGACGTCGCTCCTGCTCGCGCCGAGCCCGGTCACGCCGCCGATGACGGTCCGTCCCGGCGGCAGCCGACGCCGACACATCGACCTTGCGATGGTAGTCGAGCCCCTCGGTCTGAGAACTTGCTGAGACCCTCGTCTCCGCCCTTGCGGCGGAGACTCGCGGATCACCCGGGGCTGTGCGGGAAGAACGGATCGATCGTCGCCGGCCGAATCCCGCTGTCGTCCATCGCCCAGCGGACGTCGGCCTGCACGGCAACGACACCAGGCACCATCGCGATCACGTGCTCGACCATCTCGGCGGTCGATCGACGATCCACCGTGCCCGTGATGGACACGACGCCGTCGGTGACGGCCACGGTGAACGCGGCCGGGTCCAGCCAGAGCGCTCGGAACAGGACGTCCTCGCGGATCGCTCGGGCGAGCTCGTCGTCCGACCGTGTGTACGCCCGGACGAGATCGGCACGGGTGACGATGCCGACCAGCCGCCCGCCGTCGACGACGGGGAGCCGGTTGACGCTCCGGGCGGTCATCAGGCCGGCGGCCTCGCCGGTCGATGCCGCCGGACCGATGGTGATCGCCGGCGACGTCATCGCCGCCCCGGCGGTTGTGGCCGCGATCTTCGCCTGCATCGCTCGCGAGGCACCCGACTCCCCGAAGAAGCGCGAGAGCGGCCGGTGGCGGACGGCGTCGGCGCCCTGCCCCTTGATCAGGAAGTCCGCCTCGGACACGACACCAAGAACGGCGCCATGAGCATCGGTCACGGGGACGCCGCTGATCCGGTGCTCGACGAGAAGACGGGCGACGTCGGCGAGCGGTGTCTCGGGATGAACGGCGATGACGCCCCTGGTCATGACATCACGGACGGTCAGCATGAGCATCTCCTCACGCCGCTAACCTGATGCGCCGACGCTCACCGGAACAGGGTCCAACGCACCGACTTCGCGGGCCGGCCGGGCCGTGAACCGGTCGTCCGCCCGCTCGAGGAACCGCCTGTTCGGGTCGTTCGGCACGCGACGCGACCCCCCAAACGGCCGATGATCCGGAGAGCGCCCGGGCCGACGCTGAGCGACATCGGGCTGCCCGAGTGGCGGGAGCGCGGCCGGGCACCGGGACGGAGGCGAGCATGAGCCGCAGGCGAGTCGTGATCATGGGCGCCGCAGGCCGCGATTTTCATGACTTCAACGTTGTCCACCGGGCCGACCCGGAGATCGATGTCGTCGCCTTCACCGCGACCCAGATCCCAGGGATCGCGAACCGTCGCTACCCGCCGGAGCTCGCCGGGCCGCTCTATCCGGACGGGATCGCCATCGTCGCCGAGACCGAGCTCGAGGCACTCGTTCGCGAGCAGCACGTCGACACGGTCGTCTTCGCCTACAGCGACATCAGCCACGAGACGGTGATGCACGCCGCCTCCCGCG
The DNA here is from genome assembly GCA_013822395.1 of Anaerolinea sp. Classification (GTDB taxonomy): domain Bacteria; phylum Chloroflexota; class Limnocylindria; order Limnocylindrales; family CSP1-4; genus UBA5189. The sequence goes on from PNKK01000003.1 coordinate 98,635, forward strand.
CCCTCGCCGCAGGCGCCGACTTCGAGCTCCTGGGCCCGCGCCGGACGATGATCGCCAGTCGTCGGCCCGTGGTTGCGATCGGCGCGGTGCGGACGGGATCGGGGAAGAGCCAGACGACGCGCTACCTGGCCGCCATTCTGGCCGGGCGTGGCGTCCGACCGGTGGTGATCCGGCACCCAATGCCGTACGGCGACCTCGCCGCGCAGGCCGTCCAGCGGTACGCGACGTACGAGGATCTCGACCGGTACGACACCACCATCGAGGAGCGGGAGGAGTACGAGCCCCACCTGGACGCGGGTCGTATCGTGTACGCGGGGGTCGACTACGAGGCGATCCTCCGGGCGGCGGAGACCGAGGCGGACGTGATCGTCTGGGACGGCGGCAACAACGATTTCCCGTTTTACCGACCTGACCTCTTCGTGGTGGTCGCCGATCCGCTCCGCCCCGGCGACGAGCTTCGCTATCATCCCGGCGAGACCAACGTCCGGATGGCCGACGTCGTGATCATCAACAAGGTCGACAGCGCCGAGCAGAACGCCATCGACGCGGTCCGAACCTCCGTCCACGCGCTGAACCCGAGGGCGGAGGTCCTGACGGCACGGTCCGACCTGACTCTCGTGGGTCCGGCGATCGAGGGTCGCCGGGTCGTCGTGGTCGAGGACGGGCCGACCCTGACCCACGGTGGCATGGCCTACGGGGCCGGCATCGTGGCGGCCCGCCGGTTCGGGGCAGCGCGACTCGTCGATCCGCGGCCAGCCGCCGTCGGCTCGATCCGCGAGATTCTCGACCGCTATCCGGCGCTCGAGCCACTCGTACCGGCGATGGGCTACGGGGGGGCCCAGATCCGCGAGCTCGAGGCGACCCTCAACGCCGTCGACGCTGACCTCGTGCTGTGCGCCACGCCGATCGACCTCACCCGCATCCTGACCCTGAACAAGCCGATGACGCGCGTCCGCTACGAGCTCGCCGAGGCCGGCGGCACCCCGCTCGCCGAGATCCTCGAGCCGATCGCTCGAATGGCCAGGACACCGGTGCCCGCGGGGGCGCTCGCGTAGCGGGCGGCCGGCCATGTCCCACCGGCGACTCGATCCGGCGGAGCTCGTCCACCGCAGCGACCCGGCTGCGTTCGTGTTCAGAACGACCGCCGAGCTCGAGGACCTCGACGAGATCGTTGGCCATCAGCGGGCGGTCGCCGCCGTCGACTTCGGCATCGCCATCCGGGCCCGCGGCTTCAACCTGTACGCCATGGGCCCGGAAGGGATCGGGAAGTACACCCTGATCCGCCAGTTCCTCGCGGCCCGAGCGGCTGCCGAGCCCGTCCCCGAGGACCGCTGCTACGTCTACAACTTCGACGATCGGCGCCGACCGCGGACGATCGCGCTCCCGGCGGGCGTGGGAAGTCGATTCCGCGACCGGATGGCGCAGCTGACTCGCGAGCTCCGGGCGGCGATCCCGGCCGCGCTCGAGACGGACCGCTTCCGGACGCGGAAGCAGGCCCTCGAGGACGCCGCCAAGCGCCGGCGCGAGGAGGCGCTCGTCGAGTTCGAGCGACGCGCCCTCAGCCAGGGCGTCGCCCTGCTGCGCACTCCGATCGGGGTGGGGCTCGCCGCCATCCGCGAGGGCAAGGTCCTGGAGGCCGCTGAGATCGAGCGGCTGCCGGACACCGAACGCCAGGCCGTGCGCGCCACGATCTCCGGGCTCGAGGCGGAGCTTGGGCACATGCTCGAGCGCGAGGTACCCCGCTGGGAGCGCGATCATCGCGAGGCCATGCGCCGCCTGACCGAGGAGGTCACGCAGACTGCGGTCTCTCACCTCATCGACGACGTCCACCACGAGTTCGCCGACCACCCGGCCATCGTGGAGCACCTGTCCGCCGTCCAGAAGGATGTCGTGGACAACGCCGAGGAGATCCTGGCCGGCTCGGACCCGGGCGTTGCGACCCTGCTCGCGAGCCGGCCGGAGGCCGACGACCGGGCGTCCTTCCGCCGATACCGGGTCAATGTCCTGGTCGATCACTCGAGCACCATCGGGGCGCCAGTCGTCTTCGAGGACCATCCCACCCAGCCGAACCTCGTCGGTCGAGTCGAGCACGTCGCGCAACTTGGCACGCTGGTGACCGACTTCACGCTCATCCGGGCCGGCGCGCTCCACCGCGCCAACGGCGGCTATCTCGTCCTCGACGCGCGGAAGGTCCTGACCGAGCCGTACGCCTGGGATGAGCTGAAGCGGGCACTCCGGAGCGGCGAGATCCGGATCGAGACGCTCGGCGAGCGCCTGGGCCTGGTCAGCACGGTCTCGCTCGAGCCGGAGCCGGTCCCGCTCGACGTGAAGGTCGTCCTCATCGGCGACCGAACCGTCTACTACCTGCTGTGCGCCCTCGACCCAGACTTCCTGGAGCTGTTCAAGGTCCAGGCGGACTTCGACGACGAGCTGCCACGGACACCCGAACAGGAGCTCCGCATCGTGCGCTTCCTGGGGACCGTCGCCCGACGGGAGGGACTGCGTCCGCTGGATCCCTCCGGGGCGGCGCGCATGATCGAGCATGCCGCGCGGCTGGCCGGCGACGGGGAGCGGATCTCCACCCATCTCCGCAGCCTCACCGACGTCCTGCGCGAGGCCGACCACATCGCCGGTCGCGCCGGTC
>PNKK01000004.1 GCA_013822395.1 Anaerolinea sp.
CGCTCATCCGCTGCTTCCGCGACGAGCCGGCGCTGCGGGCCGACGAGGAGCGGGCGGCCGCGCTGATCGGGCCGAGCGCGACGGTCTGGGTGACCTGGTATCGCGACGCGGGCTACGGCGGTCCGGCGTTCGACGCCGCCTGGAGCTGGCCCGATCTGGCGTCGATCAACTGGAGCCGTCAGATCAGCTCGTTCCGGTCGTACGGCGGCGCCAACCCGCGCTGGTACGTCCTCCCCAACTACGCCGGCGGGGTGTCCGTCTCGTGGGGGGTGAACGCCCAGGTCAGTTACGTCGGGGGCACCTACAACGACCGGTTCGAGAGCGTGCGGGTGCCGTGAGGCTGGAAGGGCGCCGGCGGGCGGGTGACGCTGGGGCCCGATACCCGAAAGGAGGTGCCGATGGTTGACGACTCGTGATTGGCCCCGCAACCCACCGGAGGAGTGCGACCCAAACCGAACCGCTGCACAAGCTGTAAGAAAGGAAGTCAACCCGATGAATCGCCCAGGAATTCGCGAACGCCGCCTGCAGGTGGGGGCGATCCTCGCAGCTGTGCTGCTTGTCTCTTTGCCAGCCGCCGTTGCTGCCAAAGACCCATCTAATGGCAAAGGGCACGGTGCTCCAACCGGACAAATCGACGCTGTCGAGGTCCAACCCGCAGGTACCGGCGAACCAGTCGCCCAGCAGGTTGGCATCGAGTTCAACCCATGGGGTTGCTACACACAGACCGACAATCCTCATCTGTCTGGACACTACCCGGGGACCGTTGCCGCCGTCGCAAGTCACAACTGCCCGGGCTACTATGGGCCCAACCGACTGATCCCGACCAGCCCCGACAGCCACGACGTCAGGGCTTGGCTCTACTACGAGAGTTGCTTCTTCGTCTTCTGTTCTTGGAATCAGGTCGATACCGACTATGTACAAGGGGGGTCCCTCAACACAAGCATCGGGCGCACGCTCAGCGCCAACTGCAACAATTCCAACAGCACGCGGTGGCGGATCGTGGCAAATGGTTCATCGACTGGATTCAATGGAACCCAAGTCGTGACCTATTACTCGACAAGCGAGACGATCGTGACTCTCGCGTGCGGGAGATGAATCGATAAGCCCGATCGGCTGCGATTCGTGTGTGGTCGACGGACCCATCGAATCGTAGCCCGAGGCCCTGAACCGCTTCGTGCTCCACTTCACGCCCACCAGCTCGTCCTGGCTCGACCTGGTCGAGCGCTGGTTCCGCGAGCTGACCACCAACCGGCTCCGACGCGGCGTATTCCCCCGCCGCGTGTCTGACCTCGTCGCCATGATCTACGCAGTTTCGTTGCGCGCGGGCCAGAGAGGGGACTCGCCCGCGTCGCTGTCCTGTCTGTCGCTGAGCGCACTCATACACTTGCAAACGGTGCTCAGAATGCCCGTATGAGCCAGAACAGAACACTTCGGCCGGCGCTAGGCGGTCAGGATTGGGCATGGATCTCGGATGCCCTGCTTCCGTTCAGCGCCGGCTCCGTTGGATCTCTTGTCCCAACCATATTCGAGGCCTACGGTCGCGTGCTGCACCCCGCGCGCGGGCCCGCTGGGGCACCGATCCGCTGGGACGAAATCGCAGCCCGGTCGGGACGCAAAATGCATCGTCTTGCGGAATTCGCCGCCATCGCAAAGCCGTTAGGCTTGCGTGGAGGGCCGGCTCAATTCGTCGAGAAGCCCGAGGACGGCGCGCTGATACGTCCGTCGCTTGCGGCACTCGTAGAGACGCTCGCCATCCACACTGCCACGCCGGATTCATGCTCTGTGGGCGTTTGGGAGGGGCGTGCCTGGCTCCGTAACGAGCCAGTTGAGACGGCACGCCTGGAGCTGCCTGAGCGTAGCCATCTCGTTTTCGAAGGTCCCCTTGTTGCCGTGCTCGACATGGGATGGAACGCTCCCGGGGGGCACTTCGTGCATGAAGCGCCAAACGTCATGTGGCCAAGCGACAGAGCGTGGTTCGTCTCGACCGATGTCGATCTTGATTCGACGTACGTAGGGGGATCGGCCGCGTTGGTCGATGCCCTGAGGTCTGATCGCCGGATCGAGGTTTGGCCAGCCGCGCCGTCGGACTCGATCACTGCGGGGAGTGACGAGCTCAACGTGGAGTAGCTTGGGACCCTAGGCCGCCTGGCTCGACAATCGGTCGAAGGCGACCAGAGAGTGAACCCGCCCTGGGTTTCATGGAGACTCGGCTGATTGGGTTCAAGCGGCCGCGGTGGTCGCTTGTAGGCGCTGATGGTAGGCTGCTCGAACTCGGTCGCAGCAAGCGGGACACCGGCACGGGCCGGTGGGCGGCGTGTGGCCACCCCGGTCGGGATGACGATGGGCCTCCTGATCCCCTGTTCTCCACAGGAGACCAGATCGCCTGAATCGGCTAGATCCAACCGCCAGGACGACCCCCGGGCACGGCGGATTGAGCATCGGACATCGGCGCGCCCCGGGTCCACGGGCCTACGAGGCTCTCGATTCGCAGGATCGGTTCGCCCCCGGCGAACGGAGGCGCAAACCCGGACGCGACGGGCGGAGTGGCCGTCTTCCGGCGGGGTAGCGGTCTCCCGGCGGAGTGCTCCATCGCATCCCGGTCGCCCAGGGATCCAGAAAGAAGCGCCTGAAGATACGACAGCCCGCAGTTTCGAAACGAACCGTGGCGGCCGGCGCTACCCGGTGCTACCCGAGGTCGCGGGAGACCGTGATCACATCCTTGAGCTGCTCGACCCGGCCGAGCACCCGGGCGAGCTGGCTGACCGAGGCGACCTGGAGGGTGGCCCGGACGATCGCCACGTGGTCCGGGCTGATGGCCACGCTGGCGGCGAGGATGTTGACCTTCGCCTCAGCGACCACCTGGGTGATGTCCGACAGGAGGCCCGTCCGGTCGTACGCCTCCACCCGGATGGAGATCGGGTAGGTCTGCGCGGGCGCCGCCTCCCATTCGACCTCGATGAGCCGGCTGACCTCCCGCTCGTTGATGACCGTCGGGCACGAGCGGAGATGTACGGTGACCCCCTTGCCCCGGGTGATGAAGCCCTGGATCGGATCGCCCGGGATCGGGTGGCAGCACTTCGCGAAGCGAACGAGGAGGTCGCCCACGCCCTTCACCCGGACGCCGCCGGCCTTGGCCGGCTGGAGCTGCGGGGCGACGGTCGGCAGCGCCAGCTGGGCGTCGTCCACGACGCCCAGGCGCATGACGACCGACTGGGCCGAGACGGCGCCGTAGCCGATCGCGGCGAGGAAGTCATCGAAGTTGTCCTGGTTGAACAGCCGCGCCACGTCCAGGATGCGGTCCTGGCCAAGCGCCGCGATCGACGTCCGAGCGAGGCGGCGGAGCTCCCTCTCGAGGGCTTCGCGACCGTGGACGATGTTCTCGTCACGCTCCTGGCGCTTGAACCATTGGCGGATCTTCTCGCGGGCGTGGCTCGTCCGGACGAGGTTCAGCCAGTCGCGCGAAGGACCGTGCTCCGCCTTCGTCGTGACGATCTCAACGATGTCGCCGTTCTTGAGCCGGTAGTCGAGCGGCACAAGGCGGTTGTTCACCTTGGCCCCGATCGTCCGGTGGCCGATGTCCGTGTGGATCCGGTAGGCGAAGTCGAGCGGGGTGGCGCCGGCCGGCAGGTCCTTGATGTCGCCGCGCGGGGTGAACACGAAGACCTGGTCCTGGAAGATATCGAGCTTGATCCCCTCGACGAACTCCGTCGCGTCGCTGACGTCGCGCTGCCAGTCCATGAGCTGGCGCAGCCAGGCCAGCTTCGCGTCGTAGTCGCGCTCGGACTTCGAGCCCTCCTTGTACCGCCAGTGGGCGGCGATCCCGACCTCGGACACCTGGTGCATGGCATGCGTCCGGATCTGGATCTCGAGGGGCTTGCCGTCGAGGGCGATGACCGCGGTATGAAGCGACTGGTAGAGGTTGTTCTTGGGGACCGCGATGTAGTCGTCGAATTGTCCTGGGATCGGGCGCCACAGGGCGTGGACGATGCCGAGCGCGGCGTAGCAGTCCCTGACGTCCTCGACCAGGATCCGGATCGCGTAGACATCGTAGATCTCGCCGAACTCGGCCGCCTTGCGCTGCATCTTCTTCCAGATGCTGTAGATGTGCTTCGGCCGGCCCTGGAGGTCCGCCTGGATCCCGGCCTCACGGAGGCGCGGCTCGAGCTCCGCGATCGCCCGTTCGATGTAGCCTTCGCGACCCCTCCGCCGGGTGTCGAGCAGCTTCGCGAGCTCCCGGAAGCGCTGCGGCTCCAGGGTCTTGAAGGCGAGGTCCTCGAGCTCCCACTTCACCTGCCAGATCCCGAGGCGCTCCGCCAGCGGCGCGTAGATCTCGAGGGTCTGACGGGCGATCCGGAGCTGCTTGTCCATCGGCAGCGCGGCCAGCGTCCGCATGTTGTGAAGGCGGTCGGCGAGCTTGATCAGGACGACCCGGATGTCATCCGCCATCGCCAGGAACATCTTCCGGATGTTCTCGGCCTGCTGCTGCTCGTGACTGAGGGTGCTGAACTTGCCGAGCTTGGTCACGCCGTCGACGAGATGGGCGACCTCCTGGCCGAATCGTTCCTCGATGTCAGCCAGTGCGTACTCGGTGTCCTCCGGGACGTCGTGGAGGATCGCCGCCTCGATCGCGACCGGGTCGATACCGAGCTCGGCGAGGATCTCGGCGGCCGCGATGGGATGCGTGACGTACGGCTCCCCGGACGCGCGGCGCTGGTTCCCGTGGGCGTCCGCGGCCATGGCGATCGCCCGCTGGACCCCGGACAGGTCCGCCTGCGGGTAGTGAGCGCGGACCGCCGCAAGCAGGCGGGCGGTCTGGGCCTCGACCGATGCGACCTCGGCGACGGGCGTGGCCCGCGTCAGGGCGCGCGTCCCGGGCCGCCGGCGGCGGACCGCGGCGGGCGCCGGCGCATCGGCGGCAGCGGCGGGCGCGCCAGCGGCGGCGGCTGTGGCATGCGTCCGGTCGGCGTCCATCGTGCGGGGAAGTCTAGCAGCGGGACTTCGGGGCCCGGCCTCAGCGCGGGGCGGTCCAGCCGTGCTCGGCGAGCGCGGCGAGGACTTCGGAACGCTCGTCCCAGGGCTCCGCCCGGTCGGCATACAGGATCGTCGCCTCGTGACCCTTCCCGGCGAGGAGCACGACGTCCCCCGGCCGTGCCCGGGCGATCGCCTCCCGGATCGCCGCCTTCCGGTCGACGACGAGCAGGACGTCCTTGCCGACCGTCCGGCCAACCGCCGCCGCGCCGGCGGCGATCTCCTCGAGGATCGCCTGCCGGTCCTCGCCACGGGGATCCTCCTCCGTGATGACGACGAGTCGGCATCGCTCACCGGCGATCCGGCCCATCATCGGCCGCTTGTCCCGGTCCCGCTCCCCCGCCGAGCCGAAGACTGCGATCAGGCCGCCACCGCGGGCGCGAGCGGCGGGACCGAGCTCGTCAAGGACCAGCGCGAGCGACGCGGGGCTGTGGGCGTAGTCGACGACGACGCCGAACGGCTGACCGGCGTCGATCTGCTCCATCCGCCCGGGTACGGCCGGCAGCGCCTCCAGCCCGGCACGGACGGCTCGCGCATCCAGCCCGATCGCCATCCCGAGAGCGACGACGGCGAGCGCGTTGTGGGCATTGAACCGCCCGGCGAGGCGGAGGCGGAGCATCGCGATGCCGTCCGACGCCCCGTAGGTGACCCGCAGCCGGCCGGCCTCCTCCGCGACGTCGAGGAGACGGACGTCTGCACCGCTCGAACGTCCGTAGGTGACCAGTCGCGCGCCTGCGGCCCGGGTCGCCGCCGCGAAGATTGGTCCCGCCGGATCGTCCGCGTTGACGATCCCGGTTCGCGGCCAGCCGACCGACGGCTTCGGCGGGTTCGTCGGCCCGGTCGCCAATCGCTCGAAGAGCGAGACCTTGGCGGCCCGATAGGCTTCGAGCGACCCATGGAACTCGAGGTGCTCATGGGACAGGTTCGTGAAGATCGCGGCGTCGTAGGCGATCCCGCCGACGCGCTCCTGGGCAAGCCCGTGGGAGGTCGTCTCGACGACCGCGGCCCGATCGCCCGCGGCGACCATGGCCCGCAGCGCCGCCTGGAGCCGCGGCGCCGCGGGCGTCGTCGCGTGGGCGACATTCGCTTCCCGCAGCCCGCCGATCTGCGTGGCGACGGTACCGACGAGGCCGCTCCGCACGCCGGCAGCGTCGAGCCCGGCGACGGCGAGGAGTGCCGTGGAGGTCTTGCCGTCCGTACCGGTGATCCCGACCACCCCGAGCTCGCGTGACGGATCCGCGTACCACCACGCGGCCGCGTCAGCGAGCGCAGGCTGGCTCCGATCCACGACGAGTTGGACGAGCCCCGGCGGCGCGGCCGGCATGGGCCGCTCCACGATCGCGGCAATGGCGCCGACCGCGACCGCAGCCGGGATGTAAGCGTGCCCGTCGACGTGGGCCCCGGTGATCGCGACGAAGATGCCGCCAGGACGGACGGCGCGGGAGTCGTCGGCCAAGCCTCCGGAGACGAGGGTCTCGGCGGCGCCGGCGAATCCCTCCGCGGTACTCCCGTCCCCGGGGATCACGGCCCGGAGGCGGCCCGCGGCCTCGAGTCGCGCGATGAGCTCAGCGAGCGGGCGGGGCTCGCGCGGTTCCGCGGCCTCGAGGAGCTCCGCGATCGTGGTCACCGAGCTCTCCGGCGAAGTTGCCCGGCCCGTAGCCGTTCGCGGAGATCGCGCAACGCGTACCACGACGGCGAGACCACGAGGTCGAAGGTCCCCGGGTGCCGCAGCACCCGGCCGCCGAAACGTCGCTTGAAGGCCGAGAATCCCATCCACGTGGGGTCAGCCTCCGGGTCGCGCGGATCGTAGACACCCCACAGGTCCAGCCAGCGGACGCCGTCCGCGGCGAGTGCGCTCATCATCGCCGCCATGACCCCATAGCCCGGATTTGCATGACGGTTCGTGTCGTGGCGGAGCGAGCCGCCATACAGGTAGGCGGCGCGGTTCCCCGTCCGGGCCACGATCATGGCCCCCGCGGTCCGGTCGCCGAGCCGACCGATTCCGACATACCAGCCGCCCGAGGACTCCAGCTCGGCAGCCAGCCGCTCGAGGAATGCGGCGTCGTGGATCCGGAACCCGCCCCGCGCCCCCGTTGCCGCCAGGACCTCATGTGCGGCCGCGATCGCCGCTGGCTCCGCGCTCCGGACGATCTCGACGGCGACGCCCTCTCGGGCCGACCGCCGGGCGAGGTTCCGCGCCTCGGGCGTCCAGCGCCGGGCAATCGCCTCCGGTCCACCGGCGAGATCGACGATCGTGGTCGTCCTCGCCTGGAGGTCGTGACGTGCCGGGCGGAGACCGGCGCGCATGAGTGCGGTCGCAATCGCGGCCGCATCATCGGGTTCCTCGCGACTCGCGGCCGGGTCGACCTTGACGACGATCGCACCGCGCTCCCGGGCCGCCGAGCGGAGCGCGGCGAGCAGGGCGACCAGGACGGCTGCGCCATCGCCGGCCGCGCGATCCCATACCGGACCGTGGCCCGCGTACAGCACCGACCGCCCGAAGGAGGTCCGCCGGACGAGCGCCTGGACGAGTCCGCAGAGCCTCCCGTCGACGTCCCGCGCGAGCAGCCGCAGGGGCGGTTGACCGGCCACCCGCATCGCTTCACCCCAGGCCCACGCCTGAAGGATGTCCGCCTCGGGACGCGCGGCCACGAAGGCATCCCAGATGGAACGACTCTCGCCTGTCGCTCGCTGAACGACGACGTCGTTCATCCGAGGCGGCGCCCGGGACGGATGAGGCGGATGAGGCGCGGCAACGCTCGCCGGCGGAGCCAGACGGACGCGGTGACTGAGCGGCCGCGCAACCCGCGACCAACCACGAGGCTCTCCATGGTCCGGGGTACGGCGTGCCAGAAGGACTCCTTGTAGCCGCCCGCCCACAGGAAGTCGTAGGTCCGGCAACCGCGGCGGACCGCCTCGCCGATCGACCGGTCGAAGAGTTGCTTGCCGAGCGACATCCTGCGCACATCCTCGTCCTGGCTCACCCCCATCACGAGCGCCACCGCCCGGTGATTCAGGATCATCGTCGCAAGACATGCCCGGATCCCGGAATCGTCGCGGGCGAGGTCGAGATAGACCGAGCCGTTGGCGAGCATCTCCCCGAGCGCCTCGATGAGGAACGGCTCGAAGGCGGGGTCAGGCGTGAAGTCGAGCTCACGCTCACCCCAGCGCCGGGCCATGAGACGGCGCATCGCGGCGACGGCCTCCGGCGCGAACGACGGGTCCACGGTCCGCTCGAATCGCCCGCCGGCACGCACGAACCGGTTCGCTTCGGTCCGCAGGTTGTGGCGTGCCTTCGGGCCGAGGAAGTCGCGCCAACCCTCCTCACCGGCGGGGAGATCGATGACGTACGTGGTCGACCGGACGACGCCGGTCAGGCTCACTACCCGCCACCCGGCTCGCCCGGCGGCCTGTCTGAGCCGGTCGGGCATCTCCGAGCCCACGGGCAGACGCAGGAGGTGCAGGACGTCCCAGGGTTGGCCTCCCGCGCCCAGCCAGGCGGCAAACCCGTCAAGGACCGCGCCGCGATGCTCGTCGGTTGCGACGACGTCGGCGAGGCCGCGGATCGCCGGCCCCGAGCCTCCCCACAGGCCGACCTCCGTCCGTCGGACGAGCAGACCGGAGCGCCGGACGACGAGCGGGGCCACGCCGACCACGCGGTCGTCGAGGCGCCAGACGAGCACCCGCGGCCGGCCCTCGCCCGCGTAGTGGCCGTACCACGGCCGGAGCCAGTCCGGCGAATCAAATGGAGAGTGCGCGTGATCGGCCGTGAACGCGCGCCAGACCGGCTCGAAGGCCGCGATGGCCGCATCGTCGGAGAGCACCTCGGGCGCGGGAAATGCGGCCGTCACCGGCCGGTCCCGGCCAGCAGCCGCGCCGCACGCGAGACGAGCCGTCCGGCCAGGTACCGCTGCGGCCGGATCACCCGCTCGTGGGCGCCGGTGAGCTCCACCCACATTGCCCCAAACGACCGCTTGTGCTCGTACAGGCCATACATCGGCTCGCCCTTACGAGGCTCGTGGCGGGCTCCCTGCACGTCCACCCCACCCAGGTCCATCTCTGAGCAACCCTCCCGGATCGCGAGCTGGATTGCTCGCCAGCGGAGGAGGTGGAGAGCGCCGGGGTGCTCGCGGCGCGACGCCGCATGATCGCCGGCCTGGACGGTGCTGAGGCGTCCGCCGTGGCGGTACAGGGTCAGCCCGGCGAGCGGAGCGCCGTCGGCGGACCGTGCCTCCAGGAGAACGAGCAGGCCGGCACCGAGCGCCGCCCGCCACCAGGCGAGATAGGCCTCCCGCGGCCCGAGCACGAAATGCCGTCGCTCCCCGGTCTCAAGGACCAGGTCATAGAACTGCTCGAGCGCCGTGGCTCCGTCCTCGGCCGGGCGCGCGAAGCCCGCGCCGGGGTCGACATCGTCCTGCAGGAGCCCGTCGTAGCGGAGGACGATGGTGCCCGCTCGTTCCGCACCGCGGATCCGCTGGCGCGTTGCCTTCGCCACCCCGGCGAGCACCGCGGCCTCGTCCGTATCGTGCCCCAGCGGGAGGGTGAGACGGTGTCGCGACGGCTGGATCTCCTCGATCTGGCGGAAGCCGGACGCCCGGATCCGTTCGCCATATCCGGTGGCCGCCGGGACCTCTGCGTCGGTCGCGACGACGTCGATCCCGTGCTCGGAGAGCCATGCCGTGAACGCCCCGAGCCGGTGCGCCATCGCCACGACATCGCCGGCCGGGATCGGTCCGCGCGGGAGATAGGCGCTCCCGCCACCGATCAGCGGCCACGGTCGCTCGAGTGCGAGGACCGCCGACCCGTCGTCGGCCACGAGGTGGTGCGGCCGCCATCCGGACGCCGCGCGGTGTCGCGCCCAGGCCGTCGACTGGTAGACGTGGCCGCCTCTCGGCGTAACGACGAGGTCGTCCCAGCCCTCGAGCTCCCGGGCATTCGCCGGCCGGACCTCCATCACGCGTCGGCGCCCATGTCGGCGCCCGCGTCGACGCCGGTTCCAGGCACGGCTGCGGTTGCAGCCTCCGGTTCGCGCCGCCGACGCGCCAACCACACCCGCCCACGCTGCGCCGCCCGGTAGACGAGCCGACCGAGCTCGTCGAGGACCAGGTCCCAGGCACCGAGGTAGCGGACCTCACGCCCGCCGAACCCGGCCTTGAAGTGCGCGATACCGGGATGTGCCAAGCCCCACAGGTCGTACGTCGCCGCGCCGGCCTCACGCGACGAGCGGATCGCCTCCCACTTCAAGAGGTAATTCGCCCGCGAGTCCGCGCTGGCCAGGGTCATGCCGCCGTACGGCTCCACGACCCGCGAACCGCACCGGACCAAGAGGAGCGCCGCCGCGGGCTCCCCGTCCGCGAGACGAGCGATCAGGAGCCGGGCCAGGCCGAGGGGTCGGTAGGCATCCCAGACCGCGCGGTACGCCGCCTCGGTCCGGATCGCGAAGCCGGCGCGCGTCGCCGTCTCGCGGTAGATCGCGTAGAAGATCCCGAGTCCATCACCGTCCGTATCCTCGACGGTGACCCCGCCGGCCCGGGCGCGGTTGACGTACTGACGCCATTTCTTCCGAAGATCGCCCCAGAGAGCGGCCTCGTCAGCGCACAGGTCGATGAGCCGCGTCGAGGGTGGCTGGATGTCGGGTGCCGGGCGCCACCCTGACGCGCGCAGCGCCTCCCGGAGCGAGCCGTGGGCATCGAACGGGCCGTCCCGCTCGATCTCCGGGTCGATCCGCAGGTGGGAGACGCGGCCGGCGACGGCCAGGCCCGAGCGCGCGGCGTCGGTGAACGGCGCGATGAGCTCCGGGCGCCACGACGAGGCCACCGGGCCCCGGGGTGCGTAGGCGAAGGCCCACGGCAGCGGACCGGGTCGCCGGAGGAGAACCTGCGCGGCGATCACCGTGGACCCCGGCCAGGCACCGGGGACATCAACGCCGATCCGCGTCGCCGTCCAGCCGTTGGCCCGCTTGACCTGGGCCCATGGTGCGAGCTGAAGATACGACCCGGGATCCGCGGCTTGGACGAAGGCGTTCCAGGCGGCCGTGTCGGCGAGCGCGACCTCGACGCTCACGACCGGCGCCGACGCCGGATCTGGTCGGTCACGAGCTCGACGATAGAGGGCAGCTCCGGGATCCGCAAGGCGACCGCGACGCCCACGTAGGCTGCCCCGCCGGCCAGTGTGGCGGCCGCCGTCCCGGCGAGGATGGCCGTCTTTGGCGATCCCGGCACGAGCAATCCGGCGAGCAGGTTCGCCATGAGGGCGGCCACCAGGGCGGCGGCAAGCGCCCCGGCGAACGATTCGGCAAGGACGCGCAGGATCCCGGGCAGCTCGAAGGTCGGGACTCTCCGACCAAGCGCGACGAGGAGGACCGTCGCCTCGATCCAGGCCGCGATCGCGATCGCGAGCGCCAGGCCCGGCAATCCGAGCTGCTGTACGAGGGCCACGCCGAGCATCGTGTTCACGCTGACCGCGAGGACGGCGGCGGCGACCGGGGTGCGGGTGTCCTGGCGAGCATAGAAAGCACGGGCGAGAACGGCGATCGCGGCGTGGGCGGGCAGCCCGATCAGGAACAGCGCAAACGTCGCCGCCGTGCTCTCAATGGCCGTCGCGTCGAACTTGCCGTATCCGAACAGGAGCTCCACGACCGGCACCCGGAGGGTCATCCCGAGCGCGGCGATGGGGACCATCGCGAAGACGAGAAGACGAACCGATCGGGTCACCATCGAGACGTAGGCGACGGTGCCGCCGAGCGCGTGCTCACGCGAGATCGACGGGAAGATCACAACCCCGAGCGGCACACCGATGACGCCGATCGGGATCTGCAGCAACGCGAACGCGATCGTGTAGCTCGAGATCGCCCCCTCGCCGAGTGACGATGCAAGCGCCGTCATGACGATGAACGTGACCTGCGAAGCGCCGAGACCGAGCGCCCGCGGCGCCAGGAGGGCGAGGACGCGCCGGGCGGCCCGATCCGACAGGTCGATCCCGCGCGCTGGCCGGAAGCCGAGTCTGAAGAGCGCCGGCAACTGGACGAGCAGATGGCCCAGCGCCCCGGCGACGACCCCGACCGCGAGGCCCGAGACGCCCATCGTGGGACCCAGGAGGACCGCGCCACCGATGATCGCGAGGTTGTAGACGATCGGGGCAACCGCGGCCGCCGTGAACCGGGCCTCGGCGTTGAGTGCACTGGCCGCGATCGCGCCAAGCGACAGGAGGACCGGCGCCGCGAGCATGATTCGGGTGAGCTCGGTCGTCCGGGCGACCCCCGCGTCGTCGAAGCCCGGCGCGAGGGCACGAACGAGGAGCGGGGCGCCAATGAACGCGATCGCCGCGAGGATCGACATCGCGCCGAGGAGGAGGTTCGCGAGGGTCCCGACCACCCGCCAGGCGCGCGCGCGTTCCCCCGTGGCGAGCAACCCTGCGATCACCGGGATGAGCGCCGAGCCCATCGCGCCCGCCGCGACGACCTGGAAGATCAGGTCCGGGACACGAAAGGCGGCGAAGAACGCGTCGAGCTCGGGCCCGGTTCCGAACGTGGCGCCGAGGACGACCGTCCGGAGGTAGCCGAGCGCCCGCGAGACGAGGAACGCGGCCGACAGAATGATGCCGGCCCGCACGAGACCTGAGCGCGCCGGATGAGCCGCCCCTGCGAGGGGCGCGGTCCCGTCCGGCGCCGACGGCGTCGCGTCCGTCACGCGGGATCCGGGGTGGCGGGTTCCGGGGTGGCCGGATCCGGGGTGGCTGGCTTCGCCTCCGCCCGGTGGGCACGCGGGTGTGCCGAGCGGTACGCGGACCGGAGCCGAGCCGGCGACACATGCGTGTAGACCTGCGTCGTCGCAAGGCTCTCATGGCCGAGCAGCTCCTGGACGACCCGAAGGTCCGCGCCGCCGTCGAGGAGGTGGGTCGCAAACGAGTGCCGGAGGGTGTGCGGTGAGACGCCGTCCGGCAGGCCCGCGGCGCGGCACAGCCCGTCGATCCGGAGCCGGAGGCCGCGGACTCCCAATCCGTCCCCTCGGTGATTGAGGAAAATGGCCGCGGGATCCGGGCCAGGCGATCGCCGCAGGGCGAGGAGGACGGGCCGCGCCTCGTCGAGGTACGTCGCCAGGGCCCGTACCGCGGGCCGGCCCAGTAGCCCGATCCGCTCCTTCCGCCCTTTGCCGAGAACTCGGATCTCGGCCCGGCGGAGGTCGAGCGAGCCGAGCTCGGCGGCGGCGAGCTCGCTGATCCGGAGGCCGGCGGCGTAGGCGACCTCGATGATCGCCCGGTCGCGCAGCGCGATGGCCGTGGCCGTCCCGCCGTGAAGCCCATCCGCATCGGCGGCCGCGCCCAGCTCAGCGTCGACGGCCGCGAGCAGCCGGTTGACCTGCTCGACCTCCAGGACTCGCGGCAGGCGCTTCGGCAGGCGGGGCGTCGAGATGGCGCCCCACGGATCGCCGGCAGCGAGGCCCGAGCGGACGGCGTACCGGTGGAACGCCCGGATCGCCGCCAGCCGCTGGGCGACGGAGGTTCGGGCGGTGGTCATGGTGAGGCGCGCGAGGTAGGCGCGAAGGTCGCTCCGGGGCGGGGTCCGCCAGTCGACGCCGCGATCGTCCAGCCAGGCGAGATAGGCGCCGACCGCGGTCCGGTACGCTCGGATCGTGTGGGGAGACGCATCTCGGGCGGCGAGCCCGCGGAGGAAGCGCTCGAGCGAGCGCGCGGACCCACCCGGCGCGGTCACGCCGCGGGGGCGCTGCCGTCCGCGCGGCCGCGGCCGGTCGCCCGACGGCCGCTCGTCGGGCGCGTGCTCGAGGCACCGCGCCCGGCAGCACCCGGGGTTCCGGTGCCCCGTCGCGATCCACCCCGGCCGCCGCCCCCCGCTCGCGCCGAACGCCTTGGGGCAAGCGCAGCCGGGTCCGGCGGGCCGCCCGGGAGCCGCAGCCCGACCACCGAGGCGTCGCCGGCCGGCAGCTCGATCGGCGCCCCGCAGCGGAGGCAGAGAGGTCCCTCGTCGCGCCGCGCCACCGGGCCGTCGTCGGCATCGTGGACCGCACCGAGCGGCTCGTGATTCGTGGTGTAGTCGCACTTCGGGTACGCGGAGCACCCCCAGAAGACGTTCCCGGTCCGTCGAGCGCGACGCGCGACGAGGTGGCCGTCGCCGTTCTTCGGGCAGGTGACCTTGAACGGCAGTTGCGCCGGGGGCGGCGGCCCCTCACGCTGAATGTAGTCGCAGTCCGGGTAGCGCGAGCAGCCCACGAAGGGCCCGAACCGGCCGCTCTTCGACGCGAGGACTCCCTCGCCGCACTTCGGGCACGGCTCGCCGGTGCCCGGGAGTGCCGGCGCCTCGTCACCGGGCAGCGGCCGCGACTCCTTGTGCTCCGGGTAGAGCGAGCAGGCGAGGAAACGGCCGTTCCGCCCCAGCCGGATCACCATCGGGTGGCCGAGCGAGCAGATCTCGTCCGAGGACTCGGTCGTGAAGTCGCTCCGGCGGAGCTCGCGGCGCTTCTCCTCGACACGAGTCCTGAGCGGCCCGTAGAACGCTTCCAGGAGGGGAACCCATGCCCGCTCGCCGCGGGCGACTTCGTCCAGCTCCTCCTCCATTCGCGCCGTGAAGGCGAGGTCGACGTAATCCCCGAAGTGCTCGACCAGCAGATCGGTGACGATCTCGCCGATGAGCTCGGGCCGCAGCCGGCGCTCCTCGACCCGGACGTACCCGCGATCGACGATCGTCGAAAGCGTCGCGGCGTACGTCGACGGACGCCCGATCCCGTGCTCCTCGAGCGCCTTGACGAGTGACGCCTCCGTGAAGCGCGGCGGAGGCTCCGTGAAGTGCTGGGTCGACACGACGTCCGCGACCGTCGTCCGGTCCCCCGGGGCGAGCTCGGGCAGGCGGCCCTCGGACTCGTCCTCGCCATCGTCGTCGCGACCCTCCGTGTAGACCCGCGCGAACCCGTCGAAGAGCGTCCGCGTCGCGCTCGCCCGGAGCTCGTACGGTCCGTCGGCCAGCTCGGCCGTCGTCGTCTCAAGCGACTTCGCCGCCATCTGCGAGGCGATCGCGCGCTGCCAGACGAGGCGGTAGAGACGGAGCTCCTCGGGCTTGAGGGAGCCGGCGAGAGACTCGGGATCGCGGGCGAAGCTCGTCGGCCGGATCGACTCGTGCGCCTCCTGGGCGCCCTTCGACTTCGTCCGGTAGACGCGACCCTTCGGCATCGCGTAGCGCTCGCCGAACCGGCGCTTGATGACCTCTCGCGCCTCGCCCATGGCGACGCCGGCCATTGCCGTGGAATCGGTCCGCATGTAGGTGATGAGCCCCACGTGGCCGTCCGGCGTATCCGCGCCCTCGTACAGCCGCTGGGCGACCGACATCGTCCGCTTCGGGCTGAAGCCGAGCTTCCGGCTTGCCTCCTGCTGGAGCGTGGAGGTCGTGAACGGCGGTGCCGGGCTCCGCTGCTGTGTCCGGGTCCCGATGCTCGTCACCACGGGGCGGAGCCCGCGAAGGGCTTCGGCGTGGCGCACCGCGATGTCACCGTCGCCGATCTCGACGGGCTTCCCCTGAATCCGCGCCAGGTCCGCCTCGAAGGTCTCCCCGGCGGCGGTCACGAGCGTTGCCCGGAGCGTCCAGTACTCGCGCGCCTGGAAGGCCGCGATCTCGCGCTCCCGCTCGACGACAAGCCGAACGGCGACCGACTGGACGCGGCCGGCCGAGAGGCCACCCCGCACCTTCCGCGACAGGAGGGGGCTGAGCGTGTAGCCCACGAGGCGGTCCACGATCCGCCGGGTCTGCTGGGCGTCGACGAGATCAGTATCGATGGCCCGCGGATGCTGGAACGCGTCGCGGACGGCGCGCTCGGTGATCTCCGAGAAGGTCACCCGGCGGGTCTTCGACGCAGGAACGTGCGCAGCCTCCGCGACGTGCCAGGCGATTGCCTCGCCCTCGCGGTCGAGGTCCGTCGCGAGGTAGACGAGGTCCGCGCCCTTCGCCGCCCGCTCGATGGCGTCGACCTGCCTGCGGCGGTCGTCGGCGACGACGTACTCCGGCTGGAAGCCGTTGTCGACATCGACGCCGAACTTGCCCTTGCCGGGGTTCTCGGGAAGATCGCGGACGTGGCCGTAGGACGCCAGGACGCGGTAGTCGTCGCCGAGATAGCGCTCGATCGTCCGCGCCTTGGCCGGCGACTCCACGATCACCAGGTGCTTCGGCATCGGGCGGGAGTATACGTGAGGCCCCTTCCGCGCCGATTACGTGAGCCGGCACCCTGAGCCCGGGCTCGGCGTTCGCTCTCCGAGGACCGAGCTCAGGCTCCCGCCAGCGCTCGGTCCGAGGATTCAGGCCTCGCGGATGCGTCGGAGGAAATCCTCGTCGATCTCGAGGTCCCCTTCGTCCGGGGCTGGGTCCGCCTTTGCCGGCGCCTTGCCGGCGAGAGCGTCGGCCTCGGACGCCGCCTGCTGCTCCGGCCGGATCTCGATGAACCGGATGTGGCGGTACGGGAAGACGAACGTCGACGCCACGTGATCGATGAAGACCGGACGCTTCCCGGCGAGTGTCCGCAGGTTCGTGCAGACCAGGTTCGCGTCGCCGGGCGCTGGCACCTCGAAGAGGTCGGCCAGGACGGGCTGTTCGCTGAGCAAGTGGATGACGACGTCGCGGATCACGAGCGGCCGTTCAGAGCGGGCGGTAGAAGTCGACGACGAGGCGGACGCGGCCGCCGGACACCCAGACCCCGAGGCCCACGCGGTCGTACTTCGGGTTCATCAGGTTGACCCAGTGGCCGCCGTTGGTGGGCGCCTCACTCTGATAGAAGAGGTGAGTCGCCAGGACCGCCTTGAATGGATCGCCGCTCCGGCAGCCGAGGTTCTGGGCCCAGATGTAGCTCGTGTAACCGGCGGCCCGGAGGCGGTCGGCGGGCGTTCCGCCCGAGAAATGGGTACATAGGCCGTTGACGGCGAGCACCTTCGCGTACGGACGGGAGACCTTCGCGCTGATCCCGGCATCCTGGAAGAGCGGCGCGACCTCCCGGCCGCCCGGACTCGAGCAGGTGCCACTCGAGGTGACCGTGCCGCCCGTGCGGGTGCAGTTCATGAGATCGAGGTAGTAGGCCTCGACGGCAGTCCACGTCCCGGCGCCCACGCTGCCGCCGGTGCCGCTGCCTCCAATGGCGTCGCCCCCGGCGCTGCCACCACCGGTGCTGCCGCTGCCGGTGGTGGGGCCGGCGGTGCTGGGCGGCTTCGGCTTTGCGATCGTCGTGAAGGTCGCCGAGGCTGGGGCCTGGAGCGGAAGGCCGGCCTTCGAGACCGCGTCCGTCCCCACCGTCATGGTGATCTTCTGGCCGTAGTCGAGGGTCCCCTTCGGATCGAAGACGAGGACGGTGTCGTTCTCCGCCCAACTGAACGCCCCCTCGAGGACGGTGGCACCCTGGACGGCGCTCCACGCGGCTTCAGTCGAGGCGCGATCCATCGGCTCTGCGAAGCGGACGGACAGCACCTGGCTCTGGGCGACGTCCGCCCAGCCGTTGCGCGGCCGGAACCGGACGACCGCCGGTGCGGCTGCCGTTCGGATCGTGAGCGCGGACGCCACGATCTCCGCTCCGTCTCGATCGCGGGAGCCCGGGCCGAGAGTGACCGTGTAGTCCGTGTCCGGCTGGAGCGGGTCATCGGGGATGAAGTCGAAGGTCGGGGCGGCGTCCCTTGAGCCGGCCACGGGAGCGAGACTGCCCTCGACCGCCGGGCGGACGAGCACGTCCAGGCTCGACTCGTCCACCGGGCCGCTGAAGGCGATCCTGAAGGCGGTTGCGATCCCCGCCTCCGGGCTGGTGAGCGACGTCGCGGCGACGGTCGCCGTGACCGGCGGCCGGGTCAGGAACGCGGCACGGATCGGGCGCTCGAGGGGCCGGCCGCTGGCATCGAGCGCGCCAGGCGCCACGGTCACCGTGTAGTACGTACCGGGCTTCCAGGCGCTCCGCGGGGCGATGCTCAGGAGCGTACCGGTCGCGTCCCAGGAAAGGTCGACGTCAGCCGACGGCGTGATCTGGACCAGCCGCTCCACGCTCGGTGCGCTCATCGGCGAGGAGAACGTGACCGTGACCGGGGCGGTCGGCGACTCGGAGGTCCAGATCTCGGTCGTGAGCTCCCTCGCGTCGAGCGCAGTGGTGCGCGTCGGAGGGATGGCGGTTGCGGGAGTGGGGCGGGGGCTCGAGAACGCCACGATCGCGCCGATGGCGAGCACCACCGCGATGGCTGAGAGGCCGCGTGCCCCGGCCCGCTGCCCGATCGATCGGGCGACGATGAGGGCGATGACGGGGGCCGCAAGAGCAGCCGCGAGCGCGTTCCGCAATACAGCAGGCTCCTGGCTCGTCGCTGGGGACGATGGCATCGTGAAGCTGCCGGCCGACGCGTGTCAGCCGGGCGGCAGGATAGCACGAGAAGCTCGCGGAGGCCGATCTTGAAACCACGCCGGACCCTCGCCGCGCCTGAAGACCGTGGACAGGTGATCCGCTCCTCGCGCGGTGAGAGCTCGGCGCGGCGGGCCACTTGGCCCCTCGCGCACGTGACGAATGACGCTGGCGCCGCCCCACCGGGAGTCACGACAGTGCCCACATGGTCAGGGCAGTCGTCGTCAACCGGGATCCGGGGCGCGCCGAGCGGCAGGCCCAGGCGCTGCGGGCGGCGGGTTACGAGGTCGAGCTGTGCGGGGGCCCGCAGCTGACGGAATGCCCGATCCTGGACAGCTTCCCCTGCCCGCTCGTCGATCGCGCCGACGTCCTCATCTACGACGCCTGGGTCGCCGGCAGCAGCGATGGCGGCAGGCAGCTGATCTCCGACCTCCGTGAGACGTACGTCGACCTGCCGGTCGTTCTCACCTCGGTCGACCGGACCCTGGCCTGGGTGGAGACCGAAGGTCCACACCGTGTCACCCCGCTCGTCGGCGAGCCCACGCCGGATGAGCTACGGGCTGCCGTCGAGGCGGCGCTCGCCGACCAGGGAATGGCCGTCTGACGCAGGTCGCCACCCGCCAGCAGTGCTCACCGTGATTCACCAGGCGGCTGTTGCCAGGGGTGGTCGAGCCGGCTGATCGACGTGGTTCATCAACCCGGGCCGGGCTCGGCCGGCTCGACTGCGGATCCCGAGGCGGCCGGATCATCCACTGCGGCGAGGTAGCCGGCCGGACGGTACCGCCCGTAGGCGCCGACGGCGAGCCCGGCGGCCTCGAGCGCGGTGAGCCCGGCGAGGACGGCGGCGATCGGCAGCTCGGTCAGCGCGACAAGCTCGTCCGCCGTGGCCGCGCCCATGACAAGCCCGCGAGCGACCTGTTCCTCGCGGGGGGACAAGACTGCGACCCACGCCGCAGCCGACGAGCGGCGCAGCGGCCGCGCCGGCGGCGCGAGCCGGGACCGCCGGACCGGCTCCGGAAAGGCGGCCGAGGCCGCGAGGCCGAGATCCTCGAGGAGCTGCGGCACGCCGGCCACGATCCGCGCGGCGCCGGCATAGTCCCTGAGCCAGGCCAGGCACCCCGCGGATTGCGGCGCGTCGATCGCCCCGGGCACGAGGAAGCACTCCCTCCCCTGCTCGAGCGCCCAGGCGGCGGTCAGCAGCGCGCCGCTCCTCGCGCCGGCCTCCACGACGATGACGGCATCCGCCAGTCCGCTGATGACCCGGTTTCGGCGCGGGAAGGTGCCCCGTGTCGGGGACGTGCCCGGGGCGTGCTCGGAGACGACGGCCCCGCCGCCATCGACGATCGCCGCCGCGAGGCGGTCGTGGACGCGCGGGAAGAGCCGGTCGTGGCCCCCACCGATCACGGCGACGGTCAGCCGCCCCTCAGCCACGACGGCGGCATGCGCGGCCCCGTCGATTCCCACGGCGAGTCCACTGACCACGAGTGAGCCCGCGCGGGACAGCGCGGCCGCGATTTTTGCCGCCGTGCGCCGGCCCGCATCGGTGGGGCGCCGAGTCCCCACGACCGCGACCGAGGATCCCGCCTCAAGTGATCTCATCGACCCGCGGACGAACAGGACCCGCGGCGGAAGCTCGATCTGCCGGAGCCGCCCCGGGTATCCGGCGTCGTCGAGTGTCAGGACCGACACGCCGGCCTGCCGCATCGACTCCAGGACGACATCGGACCGGCGTGCCGTCACCGCGAGCGATTCCGCTGCGGAGGGCGTCATGGTGTGACCAGGCCGGTCTGGGTCACGGCTCGCGGCGCGGAGATCGTCCACCCCCGTCCGACCCCGCGCGACCTCCAGGATTCCGTTCGCCCCACCGAGCGCGGTGAGGAGTCGCTCGAGGATGATCGGACCCACGCCCTCGACGGACGCGATGACGGCCAGCGCATCGCGGTCGTGAAGTCTCAGCGGACCCATCGGGCCTTCTCGTCCCACGCCGAGCATCATCAGACCGCCAGCGCGAGGTGCGGCCGGGCAGCCGGAGCCCGCCAGCGCGCGGCTTCCTCCAGGTGGGCCTCCCCGACCGCGGCTTCACCGGCAAGATCGGCAATCGTGCGCGCCACCCGCAGCAGCCGGTCCGTCCCGCGACCGGATAGTCGCTCCATCTCCGCGAGCATGATGGCTCGGCGGCGTGCTGTCGCGGACAGTTGGCACGCCATCCGGAGGGCGCGCCCGGATACCCGGCCGTTGAGGAGGTGCGGCGGACGCGTCGCCTGGACCTCGCGAGCGAGGGCGACTCTCGCCGCGACCGTGGCCGAGTCCTCCGGCTCTCCGCCGGCGATGAGCGCGGCCGCGGGCAGCCGGGGCATGCCGACCCACAGGTCGATGCGGTCGCGGAGTGGCCCGGAGATCCGGGCGACGTAGCGCTCGGGTCCGTTGGGCGGGCACTCGCACGGGATATCCGTGCCAGTGTGGCCACAGCGGCACGGGTTCATCGCCGCGACGAGCTGGAAGCGCGCCGGGAGGATGGCGGTCCGCGCCGCCCGCGCGATGGCGACCCGGCCCTCCTCGAGGGGCTGCCGGAGCGCCTCCAGGACGTCCCGTCCGAACTCCGGCAGCTCGTCCAAGAAGAGAACTCCGTGATCGGCACGGGTCACCTCGCCCGGCGAGAGACCCGGACCCCCACCCACGATCGCAGCGTACGAGGCGGTGTGGTGCGGCGCCCGGAATGGGGGTCGCCGGACGAGGGCACGGACCGGGCGCTCACCGGACACGGAGGCAACGATCGTCGCCGCAAGTGCCTCCGCGTCGCCGAGCGGCGGGAGGAGGCTCGGGATCGTCCGTGCGAGGAGCGTCTTGCCGCTCCCCGGCGGTCCCATGAGCAGGAGCGCATGACCGCCGGCCAGGGCGACCTCGAGTGCCCGGCGGGCCTCGTGCTGGCCGCGCACCTCGACGAGATCCGGATCCGTGGCTCCGCCCATGGTGGGGTCGTCGGCGCTCTCCGTCACCGGCGGGTCCTCTCGACCGGCTCCCGGCTCGGCCGCGAGCTCGACGCGCGCCGGGGGTGCGGGGCCGCGGCGCCGTCGCGAGCGGAGCACGTCCACAGCATCGCCGAGTGTCGCGCAGCCGACCGCCTCGATGCCCGGCACGAGGGCGGCCTCCGCGAGGCTCGCCGCGGGCACGAGCGCCCGCTTCACCCCGTCCACGGCCAGGGCGGCGAGCATCGGCAGGAGACCGGGGACCGAGCGGACCTCGCTGCCGAGCGACAGCTCCCCGACGAGGGCCGTTTGGCCGGCGATCGCGGTGAACTGCTCCGATCCGAGGAGGATGCCGACGGCGATCGCGAGGTCCACACTCGAGCCACCTTTGGGGAGATCCGCCGGCGCCAGGTTCACGGTGATCCGCCGGGGCGGATGGATGAAGCCGGCGTTCCGGATGGCCCCCCGGACGCGTTCGCGGGACTCCCGGAGTGCGGCGTCCGCCAGGCCTACGATCGTGAAGCCGGGCAACCCGGGGGCCACGTCCACCTCGACGCGAATCCGGCGGCCGTCGAGCCCGACGAGGGTGGCCGAGAGGAGGGTTGCGAGCATGCGGCGCACCCTACCCGCGAGCGCTTATCGGTGGCTCATCTCCCGCTCACATCCGGGCGCCGGCCCCTGCTCAGGCGCGGACTCCCCGCCCGCATGGCCGCTCTCACGCCGAGCGGCTGGCGGCCTTCGCCGCCGGAGCGAAGGCCCGCTCCACCTCCGCGGCGAGCTGGGCCGTCTCCCGAGCAAGGGGCGAGTCCGGCTTCGAATACGAGAACGGCGTGCCCGAGTTCTGGGCACTGATCGCGACCCGGTATTCGTTCGTGATCTTGAACTCGAACTGCCGCTTGAGGGCGCCCTCGGCCGCCTGAACACTGATCCCGGTGAAGGCGTTCGAGCGGTTGAGCAGGAGCTTCACCCTGCTCGCCTCGTAGCCGATTCGACCGAGCGCCTCCAGGACGAGCCGCACGTTCTTCAGGCAGGAGAGGTCCGCGGTCATGACCACGAAGATCATGTCGGCGTGGTCGAGGACCGACAGCGTCAGATCCCCGAGGCGCTTCTCGACGTCCACGACCACGTAGTCGTACATCGTCCGCAGGAGCGTGAGCGCCTGATCCATCTGGGCCTCGTGGACAAGATCGCCGTCCTCCGGGCTCGGGGGCGCCAGGAGGAGGTCGATCCCCGCGTCGTGGCGGACCATGACCGACTTGATCAGGTCGGCGTCGATGGACGGCGCGGAGACGAGGTCGGAGATGCTCTTCCGGTCGTTACCGAGATCCAGGAAGACCCGGTGGTCGCCGAACTGGAGCACGCCGTCGACGAGCGCGACCCGCCGAGCATGCTCCTGGTGGAACGCGATCGCGGCGTTGATGGCCAGGGTCGTGGTACCCACGCCGCCCTTCGCACCGTAGAACGCAAGGAGCTTGCCAAGCGGCGGCCGGACGCCGCCGACGCCTTCGCGGCTCGAGAACCGCGCGAGGAGACTCTTCATCCGGGCCAGGAGCTCCGCCTGGTGGAACGGCTTGACGAGGTAGTCGTCGGCGCCCGCACGGAGACCCCGGACCTTCTGCTCGACCTCCTTCTCGGCGGTCAGCATGATGATCGGAATGTGTACGCCGGGGCCCTCCGCTGCGCGGATCCTGGTCGCGACCTGGTAGCCGTCGAGCTTGGCGAGGCTGACGTCGAGGAGGATCAGGGCCGGCGTCTCCGTCCCCCAGAGGTGGAGCCCCTCCGCGCCGTCCCCGGCGACGACGACCTCGAAGCCCTCCTGTTTCAGGGTGCCCCGCAGGAGTCGCTGGACGTTCGGGTCGTCGTCGACGACGAGGATCTTGGTCATACCGGCTGGTCGGCCTCCTCCGGGTGCGACGGCTCATCGGGACGATCCGACGCCTCCGTCGCGGGCGAGCCGAGTATACCCAGCGAGACCTCGCGGTCCCGGCCGATCCGCCCGGCGATCACTGGCTGTCGGTGTCGCCTGCTGCGCCGGCGCGGCCGCCCATCCCGCGCTCGAGATAGCCGGTGAACGGCTCGATGAGCCGGGTGAACTCGGTCGGGATCACGAACTTCGTCGCCGGGCTGGCGCCGAGCGCCTTGAGCGCCTCGAGGTACTGCAGCGCCATCGTCTTCTGGTCGATGCCCTTCGCGGCCCCGAAGATCCGCGTCAGTGCCTCGCTGAAGCCCTCGGCCCGGAGGATCGCGGCCTGCCGGTCACCTTCGGCCTTCAGGATCTCCGCCTGCTTCTGGCCCTCGGCGACGTTGATCGCCGCCTGGCGGGACCCCTCCGACTCGGTGATGACCGCGCGTCGGGTGCGCTCGGCGGACAGTTGCCGATTCATCGCGTCCTGGACGTCGCGCGGCGGCGTGATCTCGCGGATCTCGACGGTCGTGACCTTGCCGCCCCAGCGCTCGGTCACCTCGTCCAGCTTGACCCGGAGGACCTCGTTGATCTGCTCGCGCTTGGACAGGACCTCGTCGAGCAGGATGTCGCCGATGACGGCACGGAGGGTCGTCGTGGCCACTCCCTGGAGCGCCCCGGCGAAGTAGGCGACGTTGACGACGCTCTTGAGCGGGTCGGCGATCCGCCAGTAGATCAGGAAGTCGACGTTGATTGGGGCATTGTCCCGGGTGATCGTCGTCTGGCTCGGGACCTCGATGAACTGCTCGCGGACGTCGACCTTCACGGGTCGATCGATGATCGGGATGAGGAACCGGAGACCCGGCCCCCGGACCATCAGCTCGCTCGTCCTGCCGAGCCGAAAGACGACCATCTTCTCGTACTGCTGGACGACCCGGACCGACAGGTAGACGAGGACGAGCCCCACGACCACGAGGAAGGCGGCGATCGAGATCACGACGGGGAACTGCATGGCGACCTCCTGGCGAGACGGCGCCGACCGGCCGGCCGGATCACGTCGACTCAGATGATGACGCGTCCGGCTCCACGACGAGCGTCAGGCTGTCCACCCCGACGACGCGGACGGGCGTTCCGCGCTCCAGCGAGAGGCCAGCCGGGGCGCGCGCGGTCCACTCCTCGCCGGCCACGTAGACCGAGCCGACCGGATCGAGCGGTCGCCGGACGCTCCCGACGCTGCCGAGGAGGAGCGGCACGCCGGCCGTCCCGGGTGTGGCCTGGACGCCGCGCGACCGGATGGCGCCCCAGACGATGAGCACGAGGACGACCGTTGCGGTCGTCGTGACCGTGACGATGACCGGCAGGGCGACCCGGGCAAGGGGCTGGAACGGATCGCCGGGTGCCGTGAACAGGGCCGAGGCCCCCAGCGCGAGGGAGACAACTCCCCCGAATCCGAGGAGGCCGTGGCTGGTGACCGTGAGCTCAAGCCCGAACAGGACCATCCCGAACACGATCAGGATGAGGCCTCCCACGTTGAGCGGGAGCGCGCCCAGTCCGATGAACGCCAGGATGATCGCCAGCGCGCCGATGATGCCGCTGACGAAGTTCGGGCTCCAGACCTCGGCCAGCAACCCGGCCGAGCCGATGCTCAGGAGGAGGAACGCGATGTTCGGATCGGAAAAGAGCCGGATGAACGCGAGGAAGGGGTTCATCGCCAGTTCGGTCGTGGTTGCGCCGGCCAGGTCGAGCGTGATCGGCTGACCGCCGACCTCGACCGTCCGGCCGTCGGCGAACGACAGGACCTCTTCGAGCGTTGACGCCATCCCGTCGACCGCACCCACGGCGACCGCCTCGCTGGCCGGGGAGGACCGGGCGTCCCTGACCGTGGAGATCGCCCAGTCGACGTTGCGGTCGCGGGCCTCGGCGATCGCCGTGATCTTGGCGATTGCATCGTTGCGGACCTTGTCGCCGAGGGTACCCTCGATGTCCCCGCCCTCACCGCTCACCGGCGAGGCCGCGCCGATGCTCGTCCCGGGGGCCATGACCGCAACGTTCGCGGCCAGCGTGATGAACGTGCCGGCGCTCGCAGCGAAGCCCCCCGCCGGCGCGACCCAGACGATGATCGGGACCTTCGCCTCGAGGAGGGTCCCGACGATGGCGTTGGTGGCGGTCAGGGAGCCGCCCGGGGTGTTGAGCTTGATGACGACGGCAGCCGCCCCGTCCTCCTCAGCCCGGGCGATCCCGTCGGCCAGGTAGCGGGCCATCCCCTCGTCGACGATGCCGGTCGTCGGCAGCACGATGACCTCGTGCCCGGCGCCCCGGATCGCCCCGACCAGGGCGAGCCATCCGAGGACGGCCAGGAACAGCGAGATCCGGAGGGAGCGGCGAGGAGCGCGGCGAACGGTCAAGGAGGAGACCTCCAGGCTCAGTATCGCACCGGTGGGTTCAGTCGCCGCGGGCCAACTCTCCTGAAAAGGCCCCGGCCTCGGCGGCCGATGACTCGGGGTCGGATGCGCAATGGTCGAACACGAGGCGGCTCCAGGTCTCCATCCGGTCGACCACCGCGGCGATCTCCGCGTGGGTCGCAAAGGAGCCGTTCAGCTTCTCGGTCTCGCGGATCGCGACGGGGCGGCCGGCGGCGTCGGCAGCGTAGACGGCTCCCAGGTGCACCGATCCGACCTCGGTCGTGTCGTCGTTCAGGAGGCCCACCAGGCGGAGCTCCGGGACGAAGGCCGCCTCGATCTCCTCGTTCCACTCCCGCCGCAAGCCGCCGGCAAGCCCGCCGTCGCCCGGGTTCAGGTGCCCGCCGATGCCGATCGAGTACCGCTCGTGGAGGCGGGCGTCTGCGCCGGCTCGCGTCCGGCGCATGAGGAAAAGACGCTCGCCGTCACGAAGCACGAGATACGGAATGATCTGCTTCAGCGAGCGATCCACCTCTGCGCTCGGGCGCTCGATGAAGCGGCCGAACCGGGTGACGAGCTCCTCGAAGCCGCCGAGACCGTCAGTTCGGACGCCGTGCCAGCCCGGGTCCCCCATCAGCGCATTGCGCGGGATGACCAGGACGAGCTCCGGTCCGGCGGTCAAGCGACGTCTGCCGGTGGCGGCTCGAGACGATCCCGGACGGCGCGCAGGCGCCCCTCCAGGGTGGCCGGGTCCGGGCCGCCGGCCCGGGCCAGTTCATCGATCCAGCTGTCCAGGACGGCCCGGAGTGCCCGCAGGCCGTCGACGAGCGCGGCCGAGTTCGTCGCCGCGATCCCGGCACCCACCCGGGCATCGCCTCGCGCGAGGCGGGTCATGTCCCGCCAGCCCGACGCGGCGAGCGGTGCCGCCGCGGTCCAGCCGGGCCGCTCGGCCTCGGCACCGGCAACGGTCTCGGCAAGCGCCGCGGCGACGACGAGCGGCAGGTGGCTGATGGCCGCGACCGCGGCATCATGCTGCCCGGCATCCATTTGGATCGGCCGGGCACCACAGGCGATCGCCAGCCACGCGACCCGGTCCCGTGCCTCGCCATCCGCCGCCGAGCTAGGGACCAGGACCCAGGGGCGGCCGGTGAACAGGTCCTGGAGCGAGTGGCCGTACCCGGTCACCTCGCGCCCGGCCATCGGGTGGCCGCCGACGAATCGCAGGCTGGCTGCGTCCGCCGCTGCCAGCACGCGTGCCTTGGTGCTCGCGAGGTCCGTGATCACGGCGTCGGGAGCGAGGGCCGGCCGAAGTGGTCCGCCGAGGGCGGCGACGAGCTCCACGGTCTCGATCGGGGGCGCACCGATCACGACAAGGTCCGCGCCCTCGAGTGCCGCCGCGGGATCACCGGCCATCGCGTCGAGCACCCCGTCGCGGACCGCGGCTTCCGGGCCGGCGTTGGACGGGCTCCAGCCGACGAGCAGGGGCCTCGCCGAGGGGTCCACGGCGGCCACGAGGGCGCGGGCGACCGAACCCGCGATCAGCCCGAACCCGAGGAACGCGATACAGCGGGCCGGCCCGTCGCTCACTCGACCCAGCCGGATTCCCGCCGGCCCGGTCCGCTGTCGCCGCGCCGCCGGCGCGACGTCCGGCGCTCGTCGACTCGGCGTTCCGTCTCCTCCGGTGACCCCGGATCGTCCGGCGGGTTCACTCGGCGATGAATCGTCCGCCGGTCGAGGCTCCGGCGGTCCTCCTGGAGCGAGGCGCCGCAACGCGGACAGCGCCGCTCGTCGGCGAACAGCTGCTCGATCGGTGCGGTGGTGTAGATCTCTCGTCCGCACGTGCGGCAGACGATCTTAGGCATGCGCGCTCACGTCTGCGATGGGTCCGATGACACTCACCCGATCCTACGCGACCTCGCGCCGGGTGCGTCCGCGAGACGGCATCGTGCGGCTCCGTCCTCGTTCGTCGCCGCGTCCACGGTCGTCCGGGCGTCCATGGTCGTCCCCGTCATCCCCGGCGTCGCCGCCGGGACCCTCACCACCGCGACACGGCCGCTCCGCGTCGCCGGATCCCTTCTCGTGACCGGGCGGGCCGGAGACCGTGCCCGGGCACGGCGGCATGACCACCTCCGGCGGGTCGGAATCTGGTGGTTCGGGCGGCGGC
Organism: Anaerolinea sp.; assembly: GCA_013822395.1. Lineage (GTDB taxonomy): Bacteria > Chloroflexota > Limnocylindria > Limnocylindrales > CSP1-4 > UBA5189. The sequence continues at coordinate 27,819 of PNKK01000004.1, forward strand.
ACATCGGTCGGGTCGGGTCGGCCGGAGGGTTCCGGCCGGGCGGTCGGCTGCGGCCCGGAGGTCGGCTGGGGCCGGGCGGTCGGCTGGGGCCGGGCGGTCGGCTGGGGCTGCGGCCGGGCGTTGGGAGCGGTAGGCACGGCCCTGCTCGGCTCGGGCGCCGGGGAAACGGGCGCCACGGTCGGCTCGACCTCGCTCGGAGCGGGCGTCCCGACCGGCGACTCACCCGGGACGGAGACTGGCGGTTCCGACCCCGCCGGGCCAGAGGTGGGCCGCGGGGACCCTGCGGCGACCGGCGCCATGCTGGCCGCCGGGGTCGCCGTCGCACCGGCGACCTGTTGCGTGGTGTCGAGCGTCCCGGCGAGGCCGAAGGCGACGGTCGCGAGCACCAGATTGACGGCCCCGAGAGCCAGGACCAGGCGGGTGCGCTGCGGTCCGGTCACGCGCGATACGGCTCCCTCGCTGAATCCCCCGAGGACGGTCGGAGTACACCGATCGTAGCAGGGGACACGGTCGCCGGTCGGTCGCGGCCGCGCGCCAGAGGATCAGCCCAGCTGGGCTTCGTGGAGGGGTTGGTAGCGTGCGGGTCCGGATCCCAGATGGCTCCGGTAGAGCACGACGCGATCTGCGCGGAAGGCCGCGTCCAGACCGGACGCGGCCCGCTCGAGCGCCAGCGCGGCGGCGGGTCCGGCGCGCACGCCGTCCGTTCGGGCGACCGTGAGGTGGGATCGAAAGGCCCGGGTCTCAACGGCCCAGCCGGCCGCGCCGAGCGCGGTCTCGAACGCCGCGGCGAGACCACCCAGGCTCTCCGCTCCCTCGTGGATCCCGAGCCAGAGCGCCCGCGGTCGGTCCGGTGCCGGGAAGGCGCCGGCACCCGCGAACCGGACGTCGAACGCGGGGGCGCCCTCGGTCGCGCGGTCAAGGGCGGCGGCGACCTCCCCCACTCGGTCCGACGGCGTTGGGCCGAGGAAGCGGAGCGTGACATGCAGTCCGTCGAGCTGGACCCAACGGATCCGCCGGGCATCGTCGCCGAGCAGACGCCGAGCGTCCTCGATCACGCGCCCCACCTGGATCCCCACGGCGGCGGGCACCGGCACCGCAACGAACAGCCGTGGGAGATCCGGTCCGGCTCTCCCCGTCCGATCCGCGTCCCGGGGCCGCCGGTCAGCGATGGTCGCCACGTTCCCGCAGCCACGCGGTCCGGTCGACCCGCAGGATCTGGTGCGCCCGGTCCCGATCGCGCCAGCCGAGAACCGAGACTGTCTTGTCCTCGAGGAGCTTGTACGTCTCAAAGAAGTGCTCGATCTCGACGAGTCGATGCGGACGCATCTGGTCGAGGCGCTCGATGTGAGCCTGGTGGGGGTCGCCCTCGGCGACGCACAGGACCTTGTAGTCGGCACCCTTCTCGTCACGCATCTCGAGGACGCCGATCGGCCGGGCCCAGACGTGACAGCCCGTGAACGTCGGCTCGTCGATGATCAGGAGCGCATCGGTATGGTCGCCGTCCTCGGCGCGCGTCCCTTCGATGAACCCGTAGTCGAAGTTGTAATAGACGGCGGACGACAGGACCCGGTCCAGGCGGAAGACGCCGGCCCGCTCGTCGAACTCGTACTTGTTCCGCGTTCCGCGGGGGATCTCGACGACGACCTCGATGACCTCGGGGAACTCCGCGTCCGTGTGCATGTCGCAGACGATACCCTGCGCGGGCACCACAAGACGTCGGAGGGTCTGCGGCACCAACCTCCGGGCCGCAGCCGACCGCCCGGCCCCAACGCGCGGGCACCACAAGACGTGGGAGGGTCTGCGGCCCCGGGCCGCACCGGGCGGCAGTCGCCACCCGACGGGCGGTTCAGTCCTTCATGTCGCGGAGGCGAGGGCCTGATCCAGGTCCGCGATCAGGTCCTCGACCGACTCGATCCCGACGGAGAGGCGAACGACATCTGGCCCCGCGCCCGCGGCGATCCGTTCCTCGTCGGACAGCTGGCGATGGGTCGTCGATGCCGGATGGAGGATCAGGCTGCGGGTGTCGCCGACGTTGGCCAGGTGCGACCAGAGGTTGACCGACTCGACGGCCCGGACACCGGCCTCGAACCCGCCCCGCAGACCGATCGTGAAGACGGAGCCCGGACCGCGCGGCAGGTAGCGCCTGGCGAGCTCGTGGGACGGGCTGGACGGCAGCCCGGCATACGAGACCCAGGCAACGGCCGGGTGCCCATCGAGGAACTCCGCGACGGCCTGGGCGTTCGCGACATGCCGGTCCATCCGGAGGGGCAGCGTCTCGATGCCGGTCAGGATGTGGAACGCGTTCGTCGGCGAGAGCGCCGGCCCCAGGTCGCGCAGCGCCACCGCCCGGGCCTTCATCGAGAACCCGAAGTCACCGAACGTCTCGATGAAGTCGAGGCCGTGATAGCCCGGGTCCGGGCCGGCGAGGAAGGGGAATCGGCCGCTCCCCCGCCAGTCGAACCGGCCCGACTCCACGACGACCCCGCCCATCGACGTCCCGTGGCCGGACAGGAACTTCGTCAGCGAGTGGACGACGAGATCGGCGCCCCATTCGAACGGCCGGCAGAGGTACGGCGTGGCGAGGGTGTTGTCGACGACGAGCGGGATCCTCGCCTCGTGGGCGATCGTGGCGAGCGCCTCCAGATCGACGACCAGGCCACCGGGATTGGCCAGCGACTCGACGAACAGCGCCTTCGTCCGCGGACCGATGGCCTGACGGAACGCCTCGGGGTCCGTCGCGTCGACGAATGCGGCGCCCCAGCCGAGCCGCCGGAAGGTATGCCGGAACTGGGTCAATGAGCCGCCGTAGAGCTGGCGAGCCGCGACGATGTCATCGCCCGGATCGAGCAGCGTGTAGAAGGCAAGGAGCTGGGCCGCATGGCCGGACGCTGCGGCGACGGCGGCCCGACCGCCCTCGAGCGCGGCGACCCGCTCCTCGAGCGCGGCGACGGTCGGGTTCGTCAGGCGCGAATAGATGTAGCCGAAGGTCTGGAGGTTGAACAGCGCCGCGGCGTGGTCGACGTCGTCGAAGACGTAGGCGGTCGTCTGGTGAATCGGCACGTTGCGCGAGCCGGTCACGGGGTCGGGCGTTGCACCGGCGTGGACAGCACGAGTCGCGAAGCCGTACGCCTCGTCGATCGGGAAGGGTGGTTCCCCGCCGGCCGGCGGGTCCTCGCGTTCGATGTCGGTCATCGCAGCAGGCGTCCCCGCCGGCTCGAGATCAGGCGTGTGTTGATCCCGCTCCAGGCGAGCTCGCCGCCGAGCCGGCCGTACTCGATCTTCATGCAGCGGTCCTCGATGAACGTCAGCCCCGCCGCCAACGCGATCGCCCCCGCGTCGACGTTGCGAACCCCGAGTTGCAGCCAGAGGACCTTCGCCTCGATCGCGGCCGCGGACCGGGCGATCGCCGGCGTGTCCTCGGGCCGCCGAAAAACGTCCACGACGTCGACCGGGACCGGCACGGATTCGAGATCCGGGTAGACCGTCTCGCCGAGGATTGGCGCGTCGAGCGCTCGCGGGTTCACCGGGATCACCCGAAAGTCCTTGCGCTGGAGGTAGCGCATGACGAAGTAGCTTGGCCGGTTCCAGTTGGGCGAAGCCCCGACCATGGCGATCGTCCGAGTCTGGCGATAGATCGAGAGGAGCAGCTCGTCGGAATAGTCGGGGGCATCTGCCGGCAGCAGGCAGGCGGCCGCCCCGGCGGTGACGATCAGGTCCACCGGCGGATCGCCCACTTCTCGAAGACGCCGAGCAGCGCATCCGTCGTCTTGCCGAGCACCGCGAGGAGAATGATCGCGAGGAGAATCCGGTCGACCCGCCCGTTGTTCTGCGAGTCGACGAGGAGGAACCCGAGGCCCGTCGACGAGGCGATGAGCTCGGCGGCGACGAGGAAGAGCCACGACTGAGCGAGCGCCAGCCGGAGGCCAGAGATGACCGACGGCAGGACCGCCGGCAGCTGGACCGTCGTGAAGAGCCGCGCGCCATGCAGCCCGAACGCCCGACCTGCCTCGACGAGCTGACGGTCGACATGCCGGAGCGCCGCCGACACGGTTGTGTAGACGGGGAAGAACGCACCGATCGCGATGAGGGTGATCTTCGACTCCTCGCCGATCTTGAGCCAGAGGATGAGCAGCGGAACCCAGGCGAGCGACGGAACGGCCCGAATCGCCCCGAGCGTGGAGCCGAAGAATACGTCCCAGGCGCGGGCGAGGCCTGTCGTGGCCCCCAACGCCAGCCCCAGCGAGGCTCCGACGGCGAAACCGACGAGGACCCGCTGGCTGGAGATCGCCACGTACTGGCCGAGGAGGCCACGCTGGATCAGCTCCACGCCGGCCCCCAAGACCATCCACGGCGACGGCAGCTGGGCGATCGTGAAGAGCCTGAGCGAGGTCGTCAGCTGCCAGGCGGCGAGGATCGCGAACGGCAGGGCCGCACCGCCGACGATCCGCACGAGCCGCCTCGGGATGAGCGGCCGGCGGCGGGTCTCGACGGCTCGGCGGCGGGTCAGCGGCATCGCCGCGAGCACCCTGGCGCGGGCCGGCGCCGTTCGGTCGGTCATCCGATCCTCCGCTCGCCAGGTCTGTCCCCACAGGTAGCGGCGAATGGATTCTTCATTCGAACACGCTCGGGTCGGCCTTCTTGACGAACGAATCGTTCAGCAGGCCGGCGAGGGCCGCGTCGATCTGGTCCTGGCTCGAGACGTCGCCCGACTCGACGAAGATCGGGCCGATCTTCTTGAGGACGGCGATCTGAGCCGGACCCGGGATCGGATCGACGTCGAGGTTCGAGCGTTCTGTGATCACCTTCATCGCAACGGCGAGGTCGATCGCGGCGGCATCGCTCAGGATCCGGGCGGTCTCATCGGGGTTGTCCTTCGCCCAGGCCCGGGCGCGCTCGTAGGCGTCGACCACGATCTGAGCGACGTCCGGCTTCTGGGCAAGGAACGCCTCCGTCGCGCTGAGGAAGCCGTAGCTGTTGAAGCCGACATTCCGGTAGAGGAGAACGGCCCCCGACGCCTCGGCCCCGGCCATGATCGGGTCGAGCCCGGCCCAGGCGTCGACCGAGCCGTTCTGGAGGGCCGCCCAGCCGTCGGCATGCTGGAGGACCTCGACGGTCACGTCGGACGCCTTGAAGCCCGCCTGGTCGAGCGCCTGGAGGAGGAAGAAGTACGGGTCGGTCCCCTTCGTCGCCGCGATCCTCCTGCCCTTGAGGTCGGCCACCGTCTTGATCGGCGAGTCCTTCCGGACGACGAGGGCGGCCCATTCAGGCTGCGAGAAGATGTCGATCGTCTTGATCGGCGAGCCGTTTGAGCGGGCGAGAAGAGCGGCCGAGCCAGCGGTCGAGCCGACGTCGATGGCGCCGGCCCGGAGCGCCTCATTGGCCTTGTTGGACCCCGCCGACTTGACCCAGTTGACGGTGATTCCCTGAGCCGCGAGCTTCGTCTCGAGCCAGCCGTTCTGCTTGATCACCAGGCTGAGCGGGTTGTAGGTCGCGAAGTCGATGTTGAGCGTGCCGCCGGTCGTGCCGGTGCTCGCGCCGTCGACGGCGGCGGAGCCGGCCGGAGTGTCGCCGGTGCCCGCGATGCTGTAGCCGGCGAACGCGACGGCGACGGCGATTGCGACCGCGACGAGCAAGGCGCTGACGGAGCGTTGGTGGCGCATCGGACTGGGGTTCCTTTCCATGTCGTGATCCTGGTGTCGAGACGGGTCAGCGGGTGTCGTGGAGCGGGTCAGTGGGTGTGCCGGTCGATGCCGAGGCCGGCAAGGAGCGTCGCTCGAAGCTCCGCCAGCTCGGCCGAACCGCGGTCGCGTGGACGCTGGCCGGGAACACCGAGGACCTCACGGATCGTCGCCCCTTCGCGGCCCGGCTCCGTGCCGAGCAGGACGACCCGATCGGCGAGCTGAAGCGCCTCATCGACGTCATGGGTGACGAGCAGCACCGTTGTCGGGGCGGCCGCGTGGACGTCGAGCAGGAGGTCCTGCATCTTCAAGCGAGTCAGCGCGTCGAGCGAACCGAACGGCTCGTCGAGGAGGAGGACGCCGGGGTTCCGAGCGAGCGCACGGGCAAGCGACGTCCGCTGGGCCATTCCACCTGACACCTCGCGGGGCCGGTGGTTGGCGAATGCCGTCAGCTCGACGAGGTCGAGCAACTCGGCGACGCGGAGGGCAGCATCCTGCCTGCGGCTCTCGCGCGGCAATCCCAGACCAACGTTTCCGGCGAGGGTCCGCCATGGCAGCAGCCGAGGCTCCTGGAACGCCACCGCACAGCGTGCGTCGACCCCCGCGACGGGACTCCCGTCGATTCGGACGACGCCTGCCGATGGCGAGTCGAGACCGGCGGCAATCCGCAGGAGGGTCGACTTGCCGCAGCCACTCGCGCCGAGGATCGCGACGACTTCACCGGGCGCGATGGACAGGGAGATGTCGCGAACGACCAGGTGGCCCGAGACCGGAGCGCCGTGGCGTCGCCGCTCCGAGGCGAAGGCACGACCGACCGCGACGAACTCGACCTCGTACTTCGTATTGGTGAGCGGCGCCTGCGTTGGAGGCCTGGAACGGCTGGAATCGTCCGGAACGATGGCGAGAGGCATGTCGGCTCCCAGAGTCGTGGACAGGACAGGGAGCGGACCGGCCCGAGATCGGGCGCACGTCAGGCGGTAGGTCGAACGCTGGCCGCGGGATGGGGCCGGCCCGCACAGAGGCGGCGAGGCCGGTCGAGAGTCCGCTAGCGGCGCTCGAGGGTGATGCGCACGCGCGGGCGATCGATCAGCTCTCGCTGACGACACATACAGCGGCCCGGCAGGTGCGGTGCGACAGTCCTCACGGCTCGACCAGCCTGCCACAACGCGAAGGAGCGTGCAACCCTTCCTGCGTTGCGATTCGGTCGCGAAGTCCCAAACAGGAGGACTGACGCTGGGACTCGAACGTGAGCGAGGCGCGCAGGCGATAACGCGCGACCGGCCCGGATCAGACGCCGCTAATCGTTGTAGAGGCGCTCCTCGATCAGCTTCTCCTGCACCGTCCGGCCGTTCGGGTCGAAGCACGAGTACTCGAAGTGCTTCTCGAACTCGATGTCCACGTTGTCCTGGCCACCGCGATTCTTCTCCACGGACAGGACCACCCAGTCGCGGAAGCGCTGCGCCTGGTACGGGTTGAACTCGATATTGACCTTGGCGACGATGTGGTACTTCTCGTTCAGGATGACGATGATGTCGGCCTCATAGTTGATCGCAGACGAGCCGCGCAGGTGGAAGTTCCGCAGGCGCGACGCCTTCAGCCCCTCCTTGTCTGCCGCCACGATCGCGATCATCGGGACTTCCTCGGACAGGGCGATATCCTTGAGGCCGTTGACGACGAACGTGACCTTCTCCGTCTCCGTGTTGGGTTCCGGGATCTGCGGCACCTTCTGGAGGTAGTCCACGATCACCGTCAGGCGCCGCTCGCCGGCCAGCTCGCGATGTTGCCGGACGAGCCTGCGCAGGTTGTCGACCGTGCTCGCCGTCGCCGAGCCGCGGAGCAGGAACAGGTTCTGCCCGTAGCGTGCGATCCGATCGAGCGACGGCCGGAGGCGCGGGTTGCTCGCGAGGTTCGGCGCCTCCCCGCCCGAGCCGGACCAGGTCCCGAGGATCTCCCTGCGGACGTCCTGGATCTTGATCGCGCCGGTTTTCTGGGGCAGGTGAGCGAGGGCCGACTCCAGAGCGATCAGCCGGTTCAGAAGATACGGCTCGTCGTGCTCGAAGCAGACGTAGAGGACGCTGGCCTGGCCGGACAAGGCGACGTTGCGCGCCATCTGGAGCGCCATCGTCGTCTTGCCGGTGCCCTGCGCGCCGCCGATGAGCAGGAGCTCACCGGGCCGCAACCCGCCGCCGATCGTCTTGTCGAGCGGCGTGAAGCCGAGCGGGACCGGCTGATATTCGCCGAGCTGACCGCTGACGACCTTGTCATTCAGGTCCACGAGCACGTCCAGGGCGGACCGCGGAGCCATGCTCCCGGTGTCGCTGTCCAGCCGCCACGCGCGGGCCCCCGCGTCCGCAGGCGCGTTCGCCTCTGTCGTCACGATTCGATGGGCCTCCCCGAGCAGATCACGTGGCCGGCATCGTAGCACCCGCGACTCGGGTGAGCCCGCCCCGTGGGCCACCCGAGGGGATCCAGGAACACCGGCGGGACGCCGTGCCCGGCACCGAGCCCGTCGCAATCCCGCAGCCGCGCGCCGACGCACGCACGCCGACGCCCGCACGCCGCTAGGCGCCGCCGAGCTCTCCCAGGCCGTGCTCCCCCAGCATGTCCCAGAGAAGGCAGATCGTTCGGATCCCCGTTTCGTAGTTCGCGAGGACCATCGACTCGTTCGGGGCGTGGGCGTTGTCGTCCGGGTTCGTGAACCCCATCAGAACCACGGTGAGCCCGAGCTGGCGCTCGAGCATCTCGGCGACCGGGATGGAACCGCCCGATCGGATGAACACCGGCGCGTGCCCGAACGTTGCCTCGAGCGCGTGGCCGGCCGCGCGGACGGCCGGATGGTCCACCGGCGTCGCGCTCGGCCGGCCGGCCCCGAGCCGGGTGACCTCGACGCGCACGCCGGGCGGCACGACCTGGAGCACGTGATCGCGAAACTGGAGGAAGAGCTTGTCCGGGTCCTGATTCGCGACCAGGCGCATGCTGACCTTGGCGTGCGCATGGGACGGGATGATCGTCTTGGCGCCGTCGCCCTGGAAGCCGCCCCAGATTCCGTTGACGTCGAGCGTCGGCCGAGCGCCCTCGCGCTCCAGGACCGAGTAGCCCTGCTCGCCCGCCAGCGCCGGGACCCCGATCCGGTCCAGGTATGCCGGTTCATCGAACGGGAGTGCCGCCAGGCGGGCCCGGGCCGCGGCGTCGAGCGGGACCACGTCGTCGTAGAAGCCCGGCACGCGGACGACCCCGTCCCGGTCCTTGAGCTCCGAGATGATCCGGGCCAGGGCGTTGGCGGGGTTCTCGACGTTGCCCCCGTAGCTCCCGGAGTGGAGATCCGCCGGGGCGCCCGTGACGTCGATCTGCGTGTAGAGGATCCCGCGAAGCGATTCGGTGATCGCCGGGATGTTGCCCTCGAAGAACCCGGTGTCGCTGATGACGACGACGTCGGCGGCCAGGCGGTCGCGGTTCGCCTCGAGCCATGCGTCCAGGTGCTCGGAGCTCGACTCCTCCTCGCCCTCGAAGACGAACTTCAGGTTCACCGGGAGCCGGCCGCGGGTCGCGAAGAGGGCCTCTGCCGCGCGGAGGTGCATGTGGAGCTGGCCCTTGTCGTCCGCGGCGCCGCGCCCGACGACCCGCCCGTCCCGGATGAACGGCTCGAACGGCGCGGTCTCCCACAGCTCGATCGGATCGACCGGCTGGACGTCGTAGTGGCAGTAGACGAGGACCGTCGGCGCGCCCTTGGCGTGGAGCCAGTCGCCGTAGACGACCGGGTGCCCGCCGGTCTCGCTCACCTCGGCGTGCTCGACGCCGATCCGGCTGAGCTCGGCAACGATCCAGTCGGCCGCTCGCCGGATGTCGCCCGCATGTTCGGGCAGGGCCGAGATGCTCGGGATCCGGAGGAAGTCGAGGTACGAGGCACGGCGCTGCTCGCGCGTGGCCTGCAGGTTGGCTTCGACGGCGGGATCGAGCGCGGTCATGCGGCCTCCACGTGATGCCCGGGAAATGCATCCGGGTTCCGACTCAGGCCGGGTGGGGTGCCGGCGCCTTGGACGGCGGGGCCTCCGGCCGCGGGGAGGCATCGGCCGGCGCGGTGGGCGCCGGCGGCTCGTGCCGCCGCGGTGGAATGCCGTGGAGGTTCTCCTTCGGCGGCAGGCCGTCGAAGAGCGCCTCGAACCCTTCTCCGTCAACGGTCTCCTCGGCGATCAGCTTCTGGGCAAGCGCCTCGAGCCGGTCGCGATGCGTCTCGAGCACATTCGTCGCCCGCTCGTAGGCCCGGTCGATGATCGCCCGGACCTCCTCGTCGATCTGCTTCGCGATCTCGTCCGAGTAGTTGCGCTGCTCACCGATCTCGCGGCCCAGGAAGACGAGCTCGTCCCGCTTGCCGAAGGACAGCGGGCCGAGGCGATCGCTCATGCCGAACTCGGTCACCATCCGGCGGGCGAGGGTGGTCGCCTTCTCGATGTCGTTCGACGAACCGGTCGTCGTGTCGCCGAAGACCATGCGCTCGGAGGCATTGCCGCCGAGCAGGCCGGCGAGCTTGTCCTCGAACTCGGACTTCGACTGGAGGTAGCGGTCCTCGGTCGGCAGGGCCATCGTGTAGCCGAGGGCCATGCCGCGGCTGACGATCGTGACCTTGTTCACCGGATCGCATTTCGGGAGAACCCGCTGGACGACCGCGTGGCCGCCCTCGTGGTAGGCGATGATCAGCTTCTCGGCGTCCGAGATGATCCGCGACTTCCGCTCGGGACCGGCCACGATCCGTTCGAGGGCCTCCTCGAACTCGGCCATGCCGATCGTCTTGCGGTTGCGGCGCGCCGCGAGGATCGCGCCCTCGTTGACGAGATTCGCCAGGTCCGCCCCGGAGAACCCGGGCGACTGCCGCGACAGGTCCTCGATCGAGACGTTCTTGTCGAGCGGCTTGCCCTTGCTGTGGACCTTCAGGATCGCCACGCGGCCCTTCATGTCCGGCCGGTCCAGGATGACCTGACGGTCGAAGCGGCCGGGGCGAAGCAGCGCTGGATCCAGGACGTCCGGACGGTTCGTGGCAGCAACGACGATGACGTTGGTGTTCGTGTCGAAGCCGTCCATCTCCACGAGGATCTGGTTCAGCGTCTGCTCGCGCTCGTCGTGGCTGCCGCCCAGGCCGGCGCCGCGCTGGCGGCCGACCGCGTCGATCTCGTCCACGAAGACGATGCACGGGCTGTTCCGCTTGGCCTGATCGAACAGATCGCGGACGCGGCTGGCGCCAACGCCCACGAACATCTCCACGAATTCCGAGCCGGAGATGCTGAAGAACGGCACTCCGGCCTCACCCGCCACGGCGCGGGCCATGAGCGTCTTGCCGGTGCCGGGCGGGCCCACGAGGAGCACGCCGCGTGGGATCCGCGCTCCCAGGGAGTTGAACTTCTCCGGGTACTTGAGGAACTCCACGACCTCCTGGAGCTCGGTCTTTGCCTCGTCGACGCCCGCGACGTCGGCGAAGGTCACGACCGTCTTGTTGCCGAGGAACATCCGGGCGCGGCTCTTGCCGAAGGAAAGTGCCTGATTGTTCGTCCCCTGGGCCTGACGCATCATGAAGTAGATGAATCCGCCGATGACCAGGAGAGGAAGGAGCCCAGTCAGGAGCAACCCCACCCACGAGTTGTCAGGCGTCGGCACAGCTTTGTAGATGGTCTGATCGAACACCCCCCCGTTGGCCTCGGCGGCCCGGCGCATGTCGTCGAAGACGTTCGTGAGCGTGGGCAGCGGCGGGATGTCGACCGTGTAGGTCCTGTTGTCCTTGAGGGTGACGGTGAGCGTGTCCGACTGCTGGACGACCTTCGCGACCTTGGCGGCCGTCACATCGCTGAGGAATTTGCCATAGCCCTCGGCGGTCGAGGGCGTGGACGAGTTGAGCCACGTGTAGAGCAGCGCCGCGACGCCGATGGCCAAAACGAACATCAGCAGCGCGTTGCGCATGAACCTGGGATTCAAGAAGTGCCTCCGGTGGTGGGCCGGCCTTCGGGCCGGTCCCGCGGCGAGTATAGCGCCGGGTCTCTTCGGACTCGCTGAGCGCACCTGAGCGCTCGGCGCCATTCGGCGCCCACGTCAGTGAATACGGACGCGACGGCCACGCGATTGGTGCCGCGGACCCGGTCCAGGCAAAGAAATCTCCACCAATGCCGGCGACACACCGCCGGGTCGCCTGGTCAGGGTCAGGTGGTAGCGGAGACAGGATTTGAACCTGTGACCAAGGGCTTATGAGTCCCCTGCTCTACCACTGAGCTACTCCGCCACGGATTCACGCTCAGTTACAGTCCATAACTGGCGCGGAGCTGACCGCTGCCGTTGTTGAGCCCATAAGTGGCGCCATGGTTCCAGACCCGACGGCCGATGATTATGAGCTCTAGCGCCCGCGGTCGGGCTCGACCTGATTCTATAGCCGAGCCGGACATTCTGGACAACCTGGCCTCGTTCACCCGTCACCTGCGGGCCGAGAACAAGGCGCCGGTCTCGCGGCGAGCGCCCTCGGCGGCGCTGGCGGCCGGACGGCCTCGGCGCGCTCGAGCTCGCCATCCGGACGGCGATGCTCCGCCTCGGCGGCGACCTGCTCGCCGCTCTCCTCGCCCTCGACGCCGGCTACCACGGCCTGCACGTCGACTGCGGGGCAGGACCACGCCGCCCGGTTCGTCGGCTATCGCGAGAAACAGCTCGACACGGTCGTCGGACCGATCACCCTCCGGCGGGCCTACTACCACTGTCGAACGTGCCGGGCGGGCGTTGTGCCGCGCGATGCCGAGCTCGGGCTGGCCGGCGCCTCGCTCAGTCCCGGGCTCGCTCGGATGGTCGCCCGGGCGGGCGCCCACGAGCCGTTCGCCGCCGCCCGCCGCGACCTCGCCGAGCTGGCCGGGATCGAGCTGACGACGAAGCGGGTCGAGCGGACCGCCGAGGCGGCCGGGACGCGCATCCGGGCGGCCGCCCTGCGCGAGGCCGCGGCGCTCCTCGACGGCACGCTCGTGCCGGCCGGTTCGGCCTCCCCGATCGAGACGCTCTACGTCACGATCGACGGGACGAGCGTGCCGACCGTGCCCGGCGCAGGCTCGCTACGTTCTAGGCTCGGCGGCGCGGACGGCGGAACGCGAGACGCAGGAGTCCGATCCGGAGCCGGCGGTGGGCTTCGGCCACGGCGCGCAGACGCGCCGGACCCAGATCGCGCCGGCCGTACGCGATCTCGACCTTCGCCTGGGCGACGGTGATCAGCTCCGGCCGGACGACCGGCACCGCCTCCCCAAGCACGCTCGCGTACTCGAAGACCGTTTGCGACGGCCGCGGCCCCAGGCCAAACCGGGCAGCCCAGCGACCGATCGAGCCCCAGGCCCGGTCCGGATGCATCGGCCGTGGCCCACGCCGCCAGGCGACGGACGCGAGCGCCAGCGCACCGATGAGCAGGAGCGCGCCGATCGCGAGGTAGGGGCCGCTGGAGGACCCGCTGCCGGTCGTGCCACCGCCCGAAACGTCCGGCGGCTCCGGCCTGCGATCAGGGCCGGTGTCCTCGCTGAAGCCCGGCCGGTTCGTGACAAGGTCCAATGAGGGCCGCGGCGTCGGCGACTCCGGCGGTCCGGACGGCGGCGGCACGAGCTGGGAGACGCTGCCACCGGTCGGGTCGAACGTCACCCAGCCATACCCCGGGAAGTAGACCTCCACCCAGGCGTGGGCCCCGGAGTTGCGAACCACCTCGGTGCCATCGCCGCTGCGCTGGCCGGGCAGGAACCCCTGGGCGAGCCGGGTCGGGATCCCGATCTCGCGGAGGAGGATCGCCATCGTGCTCGCGTAGTACTGGCAGTAGCCGGCGCGGATGATCGCGAAGCATTCGACTGTGGACAGGCCCTGGCAGTCCTTCTGTGACTCCTCCCGCACGTCCGTGTCGTACCGGAAGTTGGCGGCGTCCTTCAGGTACTCCTGCATCGTCAGGGCGATGTCGTACGGGTTGTCGGCAGGCACCCGCGCGAGGATCGCGTCGAGCAGTGCCCGGGCCTGCGGACCGATGGACCCGGCCGGAACACCGAGGTAGAGGCGCCGGATCTCGGACGTGTAGTCGCGGCTGGCGACCCGGAGGCGGTTCTCGGTGATGGCCCCCGGTTCGGTCCCCATGACCGGGACGAGCGCGGTGACCGCATACGTGTCCGCTCCACCGAACTCGACGGCCGCGAAGTATCGCTCGGGACCGACCGTCCGAACCGTGGCGGCGCGGTCGATGGACCGGATCGTCTGGGGACTCACCACGAGGCTCGAGGTGAACGTGTCCGGCGTGATCTGGAACTGCACCTGGCGACGGTTCGGCTGGTCGACCGCGTCGTCGGCGGTGCCGGTCAGCAGGTCCTCGCCCGCCGCGCGGTCAGTCGACGTGGTCTGGCCCCAGGTCCAGGCGGTCAGCTCGAAATCGGCGTACGTGCCGACCCGCCAGTAGAACCGCTGGGTCTCCGTGGCGGGCATCTTCACCCTGAAGGCGACCTCGTCACTGGACGACCAGACGCCGATGATCGGTGAGCTCGGGCCGAAGGCAACGATCCCCGGGCTGCGCGAGGTTCCGCCGAGGGGCAGGTAGCGCTGGAGCACCTGCGACAGCCCGACGAGATTGCCCGGCACGTCGCGCCACAGGCTCTGGAGCGGCGCCGACGAGGCCGTCGCGGTGAGGAGCAGAGCGCCGAGGATCGCGCCGGCGACGAACACCGCGCCGCCCCGGACGTAGAGTGAGGTCACGGTCGCCGGATCGCCGATCCGCCGCCGGAGCCACGTGACGCGCTCGTCGAAGGCGTGGGATCGGACGAGCAGGACGAGCGCCGCCAGCGAGAAGAGGACCATCAGGTAGAGCTGGTCGATCTCGGTGAGGGACATGTTCACGAGGAGGACCAGGCCGGTCACGATCACCGCGTTGAGCGTCCGCCGGTGGCCGAAGACGGCATACGCGGCAAACTGGCCGGTGGCCCAGACGAGCGCGCCGATGGCGATGAAGTAGTGCCCGTATTCGTTGGTCAGCGGTCGGCCCTCGATGGCCAGGTCGATCCAGACGCGGACGACGATCTCGCCCGCCTCGCGGTAGCGGGCTTGGATCGCGGCCGGGCCCCAGCCCTCGACGGCGTCGCCCAGGACGATCGCCCCGGCGATGATCGGCATCAGGAGCGCGGCGAAGGCGATGCCGATGAGATGCGTCGTCCAGCGGCCCCAGCCCAGCTTCGGGCCCATGAACCCGACGAGGACGCCGCCCAGGCCCACGATTGGCAGGAAGTCGGTGAGCGACCCGACGCCCCGGACCCATTTCGCGTCGTCGATGGACCAGCTCAGGCTGACGATCATGACGACGACGCCCGCCAGAGCCAGCCAGCCCTCGGCGGGGCCGGCGAGGAGCCGAGCGAGGATCGACTGGTCTCCTCGCGCGGACGCGGGCGCATATGCGGTCACGGGCGCGGTCGCGGCGGTCATCCCACAAGCACCTCCCCGAGCGGGCGTGCCGGGTGTACCCAATGGACCTCCACGTCGAACTCGGACAGGGCGTGTCGGAGGGCACGGACCCGCTGGGCACGGGCGTCCTCGGCGGTGGGATCGGGCGGCTCCGGCGGGAGGCCGTGCAGCCGGAGCTCCTCGTTCCGACCGTACCGCTCGAACTCGGCGATCTCGAAGCCGGTCACGACGCACCCCACGCCGCGGGCACGGAGCGCGGAGAGCGGTTTGATCCAGTCGCGATCGAGCGATGGCGTGATGACGACGGCGGTCATCCCGCGCCGGATCCGGGGCACGGTCTCGACGAGGGCCTCGGACAGCGGTGTGGTGCCGTCGCCGTCAACCGCCGCGAGGAGCTGCATGATCTTCAGGTGCTGGCGGGCGCCGCGGTCGGGCGGAAGCTGCGCCAGGTGGTGCGCGTTCACCGTCAGCCCGACGGCGCGGTTCTCCTGGATCGCCTTGTCGGCGATGGAGGCGGCGGCCCGGACGCCGACCTCAACCGTGGACTCGTCGCCCCGGCCAGCCTGGCCGGACCGGTCGAGGTCCAGGACGATCCAGGCGTCGGCGGTCTGCTCCAGCTCGAACTCCTTGACCTGGATCTCGCCGTGGCGAGCGGTCGACTTCCAGTGGATGCGGTTGAACGCGTCACCCGGCGCCCACGGCCGAACGGTCGTCGCGAGCGGAGAGGTCTGCAGGGTGCGCTCGGGCATCGCGTGGCTCCCGTCCACGTTCGCCGCAGGCAGCTTCCAGAGCGGCAGGGCCTCGATCCGCGGGTAGACGACGACGGACACGCCCGTCCCGACCGCGGCCGACGACTCGAAGAACCCGAACGGGTCGCCCGTCCGGATCAGGAGCGGCTCCACGCGGAAGTGGCCGCGCCGTGCGAGCGGGGTTCTGACGAGCCAGGACCGCTCCGAGCGGGCACCGAGCGACAACGCGCGGCCGGGCAGGCCGGCCGGCAGGGAGGTCGGGTTGTGGACCTCCAGCCAGAGCTTGGGGACGCGGCTCATGTTGCGCAGTGTGTACGTGACGCGGAGCCGGTCACCGACGTGCCCGGAGAGCTGGTTCACTGCGTAGCCGGCCTCCAGGTCGGCAAGGCCGAGGCGGGTGAGGACGTACGACCCGCCGACGACGAGGATCGCGAGGTAGACGAGGTAGAAGAGGAACGGGAACCCGGTTGAGAAGGCGGCCACGACGAGCCCCGCGCCGATGAGCACGATCTGGAGCCGGCGCAGCATCCGTGTGCCCTCGCGCTCGCTCGGCGGCCGATCAGACCTGAGCCGCTCGCGTGTGTGCCGCGACTTCGCGCGGCCCGCCGGATCCGCTCGACCCGCCGGAGCCGGTCGGGGTGATCCCCTCGATCGGGGTCGCCTCGAGGAGCTCGGCGACGACCTGGGCCGGGTGGACGTCGTGGATGGACGAGCTCGTCTTGATGATCAGGCGGTGGGCGAGAGCCGGCTCGGCGAGGGCCTTGACATCATCCGGGAGGACGTAGTCACGGCCCAGCAGGCCGGCCAGTGCCTGGCCCGCGCGGTAGAGAGCGATCGAGCCACGCGGAGATGCGCCCAGGTAGACGTCGGGGTGGGTCCGGGTCGCGCCGACGAGGCGGACGATATACTCGGCGACGCTCGGGTCCACGTAGACCTCGCGGACCGCCGCCTGCATCTCACGGAGCTCCTCGACGGAGCAGACGGTCTCGAGCTCCTCGATTGGATGGTGCCGCTTCTGCTCGTCGAGGATCACGATCTCCTCGACCGGCTGCGGATAACCGAGCTTGATCCGGAGCATGAATCGGTCGAGCTGGGCCTCGGGGAGGGCGAACGTCCCCTCGTACTCGATCGGGTTCTGGGTAGCGATGACGAGGAACGGATCGGGCATCGCCCAGGTCGTTCCGTCGACCGTCGCCTGGCGCTCCTCCATGCACTCGAGGAGCGACGACTGCGTCTTCGGGGTCGCCCGGTTGATCTCGTCGGCCAGAACGACCTGACTCATGATCGGGCCGGGCCGGAACTCGAACTCCTGGGTCTTCTGGTTGTAGATCGACAGGCCGGTGACGTCGGACGGCAGGAGATCCGGCGTGAACTGGATCCGTCGGAAGGTACAGCCGAGGCTCTTGGCGATCGCCTTGGCGAGCACCGTCTTGCCCGTGCCGGGCACGTCCTCGATGAGGAGGTGGCCCCGGCACAGCAGCGCGACGAGCGCGAACCGGACCTCGCGGTGCTTGCCGACGATCACCCGCTCGACGTTCGCGAGAACGCGATCGCCCGTCTCCTGGATCCTGGTCATCCGTCTCCCTCGCCTCGGGGTATGGCATGTCGCCGACCCCGCAGGGGACGCGACGTCGCTGGATGGTACGTCGGAGACGCCGGAAAGGCTCTCGGCGTGACGGTCCGGGCGGTCGCCCGCGACACCGACGAGACCAGACGAGGGTCAGCCGAGCCGCTCCTCCGCCGCGACGGCGGCACCCACGATCCCCGCGTCGTTGCCCATCGCCGCCGGGACAACCTCCGCTCGGACGGTGAGGAGCGGCAGGAACTTGTCGGCCTCGTGGGAGATCCCGCCGCCGATGATGAAGCGATCCGGCGAGAAGAGCCGCTCGACGGTGCGGAGGTACTCGTCGGCCAGGCGTGCCCAGCGGACCCAACCGAGCCGGAGCCGGGTCTTCACGATCGCCGCGGCGCGATCCTCGGCGTCCCGGCCGCGGATCTCGAGGTGCCCCAGCTCGGTGTTCGGGACGAGCCTGCCGTCGATGAAGATCGCACTCCCGATGCCGGTTCCGAACGTGACCATGATCACCGTGCCGGCGCGATCCCTGCCCGCCCCGAACCGCATCTCGGCGATGCCGGCGGCGTCCGCGTCGTTCATCAGGAAGACGGGCTGGCCGGTCGCGGCCTCGAACAGCGCGTCCCCATCGGTCCCGATCCACGACTCGTCGACGTTCGCCGCCGATCCCACGATCCCGTGGCGGATCACGGCCGGGAAGGTGATCCCGATCGGGCCGTCCGCGCGCAGCCGTCGGGCGATCTCGCCGATCCGCTCCGCGATCGCCGGCGGCGTGGCGGGCTGGGGGGTCGGGATCTCCAGCCGCTCCACGACCGCCGACCCCGCATCGAGGTCCACGATGCCGGCCTTGATCGCCGAGCCGCCGATATCGATGCCAAGTCGCCGTCGCACGGCGCTATTGTCATCGGCCGGGTCTCGTCGTGTAGACCCACGAGCGGGCGTCATCCTCGAGCAGACGTCAGAGGCTGAGAACGAATCCATTTCCCGGGCGGTTGGAACGGCGGGAGCAGGTATTGGTATCGAGGGCCGGACCTCGATCGAGTCTCGGTGCAGGCGTACCGGCAGGCTGGCCGTTGAGGCCTGACCGTCAAACTCCTCGACCGACCCGACGTCCAGAGCGTCGGTGCCTCGGGATCAGCTCGCTGCCGGCGCTGTCCGGAGAACGAGCGTTCGCATGAGGTTGTGAGCGAGGGCGAACCAGAGCGCGATCGCCCGGGCCTTGTCGGGACCTCTGACCCCGAAGCGTTGGAGCCCGCGGTTGCGAGCGATCGCGTTCACGCACTCGGCCGTCGCGGCCCGCTCTTGTAGATCTCCCTGGCCTCGGCGGTGCCCATCCGGACGCGCCAGGCGGCGACCGCCGGCGAGTCGTCGGGCAGCGGCTGGTGCGGGTCACGGGTCTTGTCCGCGGGCGTGCGGACCGGGAGGTACAGGGTCGTGCCGCACGCCGCTGCGGCCAGCTCGTCGATCTCGGCGATCGTCTGAAAGCCCGCGTCGGCGAGGAGGGCGTCCGGGTCCCGGCCATAGCGCCGACGGAGCTGGCCGACCATCGGGCGAAGCTGGCCGTGGTCGGTGCCGGCCGGGGTCACGTCGAGTCCGACGATGACCTGGCTCTCGGTGTCGGCCGCGAACTGGACGTTGTAGGCCGGCCGGTAGCCGCCATCGGCCATCTTCATCACCCGCGCCTCGGGATCGCTCGTCGAGGCGCGGGCCTCGTCGGCCGGCTTGCCGGCGCGGCGCCTGGCGGCCTCGAGCTCGGGCAGGTGAGTGAGCGCCAGGCGGACCCGCTCGGCGCGCTCCGCTGCCGCCCGCTCGCGGGCCGCGGCGATCCGCCGGCTGGTCGCCGCCGGGTCGTCGTCAAGCTCGGCCTTGAGGGCGTCGACCTGGGCCTCCGCCTCGTCGAGGAAGCGCTCGAGCGTCGAGCGGCCGAGGGTACGACGCGGCGCCGGCCGAGGCCCGGACGCGCATCCCGTCCTGGGCGACGGCTGCCAGGGTGACGAGCCCGTCGGCGAGCAGCGCGGCGACGCTCTCGGTCAGGAGCCGGTCGAGGATGTCGGTCTGCTCGACCCGGAAGGCGGCCAGGGTGTGGTAGTTCACCCCGACCCCGCCGGCGAGCCAGCGGTAGGCGTCGTGCTCGTCGACGAGGCGGTCGAGTGCCCGGGCGCTGCCGACGGCCTCGAGCGTCGCATACAGCCAGAGCGAGACGAGGATCGCCCGGATCGATCGGCGGTCGGCCGCTGTGACCCTCCACGGCCTTGATCCGGGCGTGGAACGCGGACAGGTCGAGCGACTCGACGAAGGCCCACACGAGGCGCGCCCGGTGGTCGGCCGGCAGGAGGCTCTCGAGATCGCTCGGGCGAAGCGTGATCTGGTCGCGCTGCGGACGCTGGAGTCGTGGTCGGGCCCGCCCCTCGGGCTCCGCTGGGCCGGCTTCCGTGGGCGGGAGATCGAACAGCTCGTCCATGCCCGGAATCGTAGCTGCCACCGGCCGCTATGGGAATCCCCCGGCCGAAAGATTCACAGCCCCTCAGTCGAGCGTCGGGTCGGAGCGCCGCGGCGGCGGGGAGTGCGTCCTGGAGGCACGCGAGCTCCAGGGCGGGACCGAGCCCGACCCGGTCGGCTTCCGCAAAGCGGCGGCCGGGTGGCGTCCCGTCGTCGAAGCGGGTGAGCGCCTCGTACCCCAGGATTCGCCCGCTGTCGAGCGCGACCACCGGCTGGAAGACGGTCCTGAATCCACGCCGGCGCACGATCGCCGTGACGGCCGCCCGCCGCTCGACCTCGTGCTGGCGCTCGGCCAGCGCCGGGAGGAGGGGCCCGTCCTCGCGACCCTCGACTGGTACGCGATCGCCGAGGCGGTCTTCGAGCGGAGCGCGTCAAGACCACGCGATGCGCTCTCGCGATCGTCCCGCTGAGCCGACCGTCAGCTCACGACTGGGGCACGCTGAGGGCGGCAGCCTTCAGCCCCTCAAATGTGCGATCCATGTGGGCGAGCGTCACCCGCTCGACTGCGTCCAGATCGCGCTCGATCATCGCGGTCAGCAGGTCCTGGTGCTCCTTGGCGGTCTCGGTGATCACGCCGAGGCGGGCGATCGCCGGGATCGCTACGACGCGAGCCCTGGACCGCAGGTCCTCGATCACCTCGGTGAGGATGCGATTGCCGCACAGACCCGTCAGCTGCCAGTGGAACTCGTAGTCCGCCTCAACGAAGTGCTTGAGATCGCCCTCCTGGGCAAAGCGCAGGATCGCGTCCGCTAGCCGCCGGATGGGCTCGATCTCCCCCGGCGAGACCGTCGCCGCGATGGCCCGCATCGTGGGTATCTCCAGGAGGCGCCGCACTTGCATGGCCTGCCGGAGGTACTCCATCGACGGCGCCACGACCTTGAAGCCTCGGTTCGGCAGCGCGACGACCAACCCCTGCTGGACGAGGTCCAGCACGGCCTCGCGCACCGGCGTGGGTGACACGCCGAACTGCTCGGCGAGGATCGGTACGGAGAAGTGGTCTCCCGGAGGCAGCTCTCCCATGAAGATCGCCCAGCGGAGCGAGCTCACGATCTGCTCGCGGAGGCTCTCGCCCTTGACGGGCGGACCGCCCTTCTGACGGTCGACGATCAGACGATCACGGTCGAGCACGGATCCCCCTGGTCTCGTCATGCATTGCGGCTCCCTCCGTCCTCATGCCACCACGACGCCGGCCTTCACGACACGGCGACCCGGGGCCGGCTGCCACAGCACGCTGGGCGTGAGGAACGGGTCGCCCCCGAGGACCAGCAGGTCCCCGGCCGCGCCGATGGCGATCCGCCCGTACCGGTTGTCGCCCAGGATTGTGGCATTGCGCGAGGTCGCACTCCGCAGGAGCTCCAGGGTCCCCTGCACCTCGTGCTGGACCTCCAGCCCCCGCAGCTGCTCGCTCTCAAGGCTGGCCATGAGGTCAGTGCCGAAGCCGACGAGGACGCCGGCTCGCGTCGCCCGATCGATGGCGGTCATGCCCGCCTCAAGCACAACGGCGTTCTTCTCCAGCCCCTCCGACGCCATCCCGAGATCCTTCCCGTGCTCGGCCATGGCCCGATACGTCACGAGCGTCGGGACCAGCACGGCGCCGTGCTCGGCCATCAGGCGCGCCGTCGCGTCGTCCAGCAGGTTGCCGTGCTCAATCGACCGCACGCCGTTCGTGACCGCGTGGCTGATGGCCTCCGGAGAGTAGGCGTGGGCGGCCACGTACGCGCCACGCCTGGCGGCCTCGTCAGCGACCACCCGGATCTCCTCCGCACTGTATTGGGGGATGCGGATCGGGTCCGTCGGCGAGACGACACCCCCGGACGCCATGATCTTGATGAGGTGGGCGCCGGTCCGGAGGCGATCGCGGACGGCGATGCGGAGCGGGTCCACGCCATCGACGACCTCGACGGCGTGGTGCCCGCCGGCCTCCAGATGCAGGTGCGCCGGCCGCCCGTCGCCGTGTCCGCCCGTCTGGCTGAGCGCGGGACCCGAGTAGAAGTAGTTCGGTGCGACAACCAGGCCCTCGTCGATGGCGCGGGTGAGTCCGATGTCGCCTCCCGCGGGATCACGGACCGTGGTGAAGCCGCGCCGCAGGGCCTGTGTCAGCCGGGCGGCACCCTTGAGGGCCACGTAGCTGGGCCGGCTGCCCTCCAGCTCGAGCAGGTCGAGGCTGATCCCGTAGGCGTGGAAGTGGCAGTCGATCAATCCCGGCGTGACGACGCTCCCGGCGGCATCGAGCGTCGGAACCTCGCTGCGGGACACCGTTCCGATCTCGACGATGCGGCCGTCGTCGATGCGGATGTCGGCCTCGACGAGTCCCTCGTTCGTCCCGTCGAAGATGCGGGCATTGCGGACGACGAGCGCGGCGGATACGGACATCATCGCCTCAGCCCCTGGAGACCAGGGCGCGCACGAAGAGACCCAGGTTCGCCGGGCGCTCTGCGAGGCGGCGCATGACGTAGCCGTACCACTCGACGCCGTAGGCGACGTAGACGCGGACGTCGAGACCCTCCGCCACGAGGCGGCGCTGCTCCGCGGGACGAATGCCGTAGAGCATCTGCACCTCGAACGACGCAAGCGGACGGCCCGCCTCTCGCGCCAGGCGGATCGCCGCGGCCACGAGCGCCGGGTCGTGTGTGGCGACCAGGGGGCGGGCATCGCTGTGCATGAGGATCTCGAGCGCGCTCACGTACGCCGCGTCGACATCCGCGGCCTGTTCGTGCGCCAGCTCGGCGGGCTCGCGATAGGCCCCCTTGGTAAGCCTGACGCGGCTTCCGCTCGTCGCAAGCGACCGCACGTCATCCGGGGTGCGACGGAGCGCCGCCTGGAGCGCACAGCCGACCGACGGGACCTCCGCGCGCAGGTGGTGCAGGATGCGGAGGGTGCTGTCGGTCGTCGTGTGGTCCTCCATGTCGAGCGTCACCAGGACGCCGGCCCTCGTCGCCGCGCGGACGATCTCAGAGGCGCGCACGAGCGCGAACGACTCGCCCGCGTCCGGCAGGGACAGACCCAGCGCGGAGAGCTTGACCGAGACCTCGGCGCGGGGCGCGAGACCGGCGCGAGCGAGCCCGTCGATGAGGCGCTGGTAGGCCGCGACGGTCTGATGCGCCTCCGCGCGATCGGCGATGTCCTCGCCGAGGTGGTCCACCGTGACGAGCATGCCCAGCGCGACCAGCTGGGCGGCGACCCGCACCGCGTCGTCGATCGTGTCGCCGGCGACGAACCGCCGGGCCAGGGTCCGGCTCGGAGGGAGCGCCTGCACGGAGCGGCGGGCCCCCGGCGAGCGGGACGCCGCGAGGAGCACGGATCGAAGCATCAGACGACCCACGAGCGGCGCTGCGCCCCCGGCCGGTGGCCCACGACCTACACCCGCTCCGAACGACGAAAGACCTGGTCGGCTGCGACGGCGAGGAAGATCAGCAGGCCGAGGATCGTCAGCTGGTAGGTCGTGTCCACGCCCAGCAGGTTGAGGCCGTTACCGATGAGGGCAAACGTCAGGATGCCCAGGGATCCGCGCCACACCGATCCCGATCCACCGAAGATGCTCACGCCTCCGACGACCGTGGCGGCGATCGCCGTGAACGCGAAGGTGTCCGAGTAGGCATTCGTCGCGCCAGACCCGTACTGGGCCACGTACAGCACGCCAGCGACACCGGCGCCGAGCCCGGAGAGCGTGTAGCACGCGACGAGCACCCGCTTGGTGCGGATGCCCGCGAGGAATGCGGCGCGGCGGTTCCCGCCCACCGCGTACACCATCCGGCCGAAGATCGTGAACGCCAGGAGGACCTCCATCACGAGGACGAAGGCGAGGGCGATCCAGACGATGCCCTTGAGCCCCAGGTAGGTGCCCACGGAGATGCGCTGCAGGGCCTCCGCTGCCGCCTGGCTCTCGATCGTCACGAGGCCGCCGCTCGCCAGGATGAGCCCGAGGCCGCGGTAGGTGAACGACGCCGCCAGCGTGCCGATGAACGAGTTGACGCCGGTCGCCGTGATGGCAAGACCGGTGACGAGGCCGAGGAGCGCCCCGAAGGCGATGCCCGCCAGCACGCCGGCCACGGGTCCAAGGACGTTGACCGCGATCACCGTCAGGATCGCCGACGCGGTCGCCACCGCCGCGATGGAGAGGTCGAACACCCCGGCGACGATGAGGATGGTGGTCGTGGCCGCGAAGATCAGGAGGATGGCCGACTGGTCCATGATGTTCGCGGCGTTGGCGAAGGAGAAGAACGACCTGGACGTGATGGCCAGCAACAGGAAGAGGACGCAGAAGACCGCGACGATCCCGTAGCTCCTGAGACGTTCGATCATATTGCGGCCAGGTGCTGGCCGAAGAAGGCCGCGATCACGTCCTGCTGCCGATAGGGGGCTCGGAACTCGCCGTGGACCTGGCCGCGGTGAATCACCAGGACGCGGCTGCAGACGCCGAGGATTTCCTCGATCTCGCTCGAGATGAACAGGATGGCCATCCCTTCCGCGGCGAGCTCGGCCAGCTTCGCGTGGATCGCCCGCTTGGCAGCGATGTCCACGCCACGCGTCGGCTCGTCCACGATGAGCACCCTCGGCTGCACCTCGCGCGCCCTGGCGAAGAGGAGCTTCTGCTGGTTGCCGCCCGACAGCGTCCCGACGTGCTGGCTCACCGACTGGAACCGCAGGTCGACCTCCTCGGCCAGCCGGCGCGCGCGGGCGTCCATCGCCCCCCGGTCCAGCCAGCCACCCCGGGAGTACGCGCCCAGGGTGGCGAGCGTCACATTGTCGGTGATCGACGACCCGGCGATCAGCCCCTGCTCCTTGCGGCTCTCGGGAACCATGAAGATCCCGGCAGCGATCGCCTCGGCCGGGTGGGACGCATTCGCCGCCACGCCGTCGACCGTGACCTCCCCGGCGCTGCGGGGGTCGGCGCCGTAGATGCAGCGGGCGATCTCGGTGCGGCCCGCCCCGATGAGGCCGGCGAGCCCGAGTATCTCCCCGCTGCGGACGTCGAGCGAGACGTCGCGCAGGACGCCGGGGCGGCTGAGCCCGCGAACTGACAGGCGGACGGGTCCGGTGGCCTGCTCCTTGCGCTCGTGGTACTCGGTGGCGAGGGCCTTTCCCACCATCGCTGCCACCAGCGTCTCGACCGTCTCCTCGGCCGTGGGCCCCTGGCGCACGAGCTCGCCGTCGCGCATGATCGCGACGTGGCTCGTCAGCTCGAGGACCTCCTCGAGGAAGTGGGAGATCAGGAGCACGGCCGTCCCTCGGCGGCTCATCTCCCGGATGCTGTGGTGCAGGCGCTCGACCTGGTCGACCGTGAGCGCCGCGGATGGTTCGTCCATGACGACCAGCAGGGCTTCCTGCGAGAGGGCCCGCATGATCTCGACCTTCTGCTGATCAGCCACCCTGAGTCGCGACACCGGGGCGTCGGGGTCGATGTCGAACTGGGTCAGTTCGGCGAGCTCGCGGTAGTGGCGACGCATCGCTCCCCGGTCGAGGAACGGGCCGCGCCTCGGCAGGTTGCCGAGCAGCACGTTCTCCTCCGCGGTCGCCTCGGGGACCAGGGAGATCTCCTGGGCCATCAACGAGACGCCGGCCTTGAGGCCCTCGTGCGGGTCGCGCAGGTGCCGGACCCGGCCGGCGATCGAGACGTCCCCCTCGTCGGGTGCGTGAACACCGGCGATGACGCGGGCAAGCGTGGACTTGCCCGCGCCGTTCTCGCCCACCAGGCCAACGATGGCCCCGGCGGGGATGTCGAGACTGACGCCGCGCACGGCCCGGGTCGCCCCGAACGACTTGACGATGTTCCGGGCGCGAACGACGGGGTCGGGAGCGCTCATCGCGCCCCCGACCGATGCCACACGAGACGATGTCTCGCCGACCATCGCCCTACTTGAGGTCCGAGTAGGATGCGGTCAGTCCCGCGATGACGTCCTTCGTCCCGCGAGGATTGAGCAGGGTCTGCGTGTCGAACGAGCGGACGTCGCTCTCGCCGGATGCGACTGCGAGGCCCATCTCGACGGACTTCGAGCCCATGCCGACGACGTCCATGTTGTAGAGCGCGAACCACGCGCCGGAGTTGACCCCTGCGAACGCCTCCTCCGAGGAGCCGTTGCCGATCAGCTTGACCTTGGTCACGTCCACGACGCCCTGGGCGCCGATGATGGCCTGCGACGAGCCCACCATCACGTGGATGTCGGGGTTGCGCTGCAGGGCATCCTGGGCCGCCTTCTTGCCCTGGTCGGGGGTATAGCCACCCTCGAGCTGTGCGACCACCTTGGCGTTGGGATTGCCCGCGGCGAGGGTGCTCAGGAACGACGTCGTGCGCGCATTGTCCAGCGGCAGCGCCTTGAGACCCTCGAGATATGCGACGTTGCACGGGTTGAGCGTGCCGCACGCCTCAATCGCCAGCTCCGCGAGCACCTTGCCGTTGGCGACCGGTGTCTCACCGACGACGATCAGGCCGTCGACCTGGGGCTCGAGCGTGTCGAAGCTGGGACCCAGGGGCGTGAAAGCCGCGACGACGATGATCCCCTTGGCGATGGCCTCCCTGGCCGCGGTCGCCATGCCGACGGAGTCGGACGCAAGGAGGACGTACATCTGCGCGTCGCCCTTCACGGTCTGGTCCTGGACGGCCTTCGTCTGTGCAACGGCATCGTACCCCGGCGTCGTGAGGTCGACCACCTCGGCGCCCGCCGCGGCCGCGGCGCTCTTCACTCCATCAAGGACGGCGATGGTGAACGAGTTCGACTTCCAGAAGCCGAAGAATGCGATCTTCTTGACGGGGTTGGCGGCGGCCGACGCCGTTGCGGGCGGCGCATCCGACGCCGCGACCGACGGAGCGGCCGATGGGCTCGCCGGGGTTGCGCCTGCGCAGGCCGCCAGGACGGCGGCGAGCGACAGGGTCGCCACGAGCGACAGCTTGGTCATTTTCATTGACGTGCCCTCTTTTCCCTCGTCCCGCTTGGTTGCAGCCCGGCGCCCGTTGCCTCCACCGTGTGGAGCACGTTCCAGACCTCACCCGGGGCGGACGGATCCCAGGTGTCCGACATGAACGCGAGGAGGTCGGCGGAACCGACACCTCGCTCTGGGTGGTCGAGCCAGCGCTGATATGCGATCTCCTCGTCCCAGACGCCGACGACGTGCGCTCGACCCTCGTGCACGGCGTCGGCGGTCAGATAGAGCGAGCGACATCCCTCGACCTGGATTGCCCGTTCGAGGATTCGGTGGCGCCTGAACGCTGCCGCCAGGGCGTCGAACGATCCCGGGACAAGCTCGAACGTGAGATGGCTGAGGATCACCGGGCCACCGCACGCAGCTCCGCGGTCGCCCGCTCGTCCACCAGGAACGTGACTGCGTCGACGGCGACACCGTAGTCCCGGGACGCGCTCTCGTGCGACACGAGGCCCTGGCGCACGTCCTCCGCCACCCGCGCGGGCTCACGCTCGAACGGGTCTCCCCAGCCGCCGCCGCCTCCGGTGAGGTTGAGAAGCGTGCCGCCGGCCTCGAAGGCAGTGTTGCTCACGCCGACCTCGCGCTCATCGCCAGTGCCGCGGTTGATGATGACGGTGTTCTTGACGCCGGCGCGGCCGCCGGCGATGGCCCACGGCGACGTCCGCGTCTTGTAGTTGATGACGATCGCGCTCGTCGGCGCGAGGAAGCGATACGCACGCACGACCCCGACGCCGCCGCGGTTCCTGCCAGGTCCGCCCGAGTCGGGCCGGTACCCGTACTCGTCGATCATCATCGGTGCCTTGTTCTCGAGCACCTCGATCGGGTTGTTGCGGCACCCCGGCTCCGTGACATGCATGATCCCGTCCTCGCCGTCAGCGCCGGCGTGAGCGCCGAACCCGACGGCGTCGTTCGTGGCCTCAAGCCATGCGGCCCCGTTGCGGGGGTTCACCCCGAGCGCCATCACGTCGCACACGTCACCGCCGGAGCACGCGGGCACCAGGTCGGGCAGTCCCTGTGCGAGGGCCCTGGTCACGACCTCCGGCGCGAGCAGGCCGGTCCAGAGCGTGAAGGTCGGCATCGGCGGCTCGGCGTGCATCAGCGATCCCGGCGTCGTCCGAACCTCGAGGTTGCGGAAGTTGCCCGCGCAGATGTAGCTGTCGGGGGTCGTGAGCGCCTTGAACGCGAGCCGGGAAGCAGCCAGGGTGAGGCCGACGGGGACGTTGATCGGGCCGTCAACGCCCTTGTCGACGGCCGTCCAGTCGATGACCATCCGGTCGCCCTCGACCGTGACAGTGGCGGTGAGCTTGACCAGGTCGTCCAGGTTCACGCCGTCGGTGTCGACGAAGTCCGAGGCGGTCCAGGTGCCCTTCGGCAGTCGGGCCACGGCGGCCCTCGAGAGGCGCTCGCCGTGGTTGTTGATCTCCTCCATCGCGGCGAGGAGCGTGTCGACGCCGTACTTCTCGGCGATCTCGATGAGGCGCACATCGCCCGTGTGCACCGCCGAGACCTGCGCCTGCAGGTCGCCGATCGTGCGCTCCGGGAAGCGGCTGTTGAATCGGATGATGTTTATGATGTCGGTGCGCTCTCGCCCACGCTCGTAGATGCGAACCGCTGGGAAGAAGATCCCTTCCTGGGACATGTCGGTCGAGTCGAGGACGTAGCCCGCGTTCTTCTGCTTCAGGTCCAGCAGGTGGACCCGACAGGATGCGTAGCCGACCAGCCTGTCGGACGCAAAGATCGGGCAGAAGACCAGCACGTCGAGCG
Organism: Anaerolinea sp.; assembly: GCA_013822395.1. Lineage (GTDB taxonomy): Bacteria > Chloroflexota > Limnocylindria > Limnocylindrales > CSP1-4 > UBA5189. Next base: position 56,426 of record PNKK01000004.1, read on the forward strand.
TGTGTGCAGCCGACCAGTACGGGTAGTTGAGCATGAACACGTCGCCACTCGACATGTTCTCGACGCCGATGAACTCAACGCCCTTCTGAACGCCGAAGTCGTTGGCGCCCGAGAAGATCGCGATGCCGGGGGCCTCGGCGATCGTGTTGCCATCCGGATCGTGGAGGCTGATCCCGTAGTCGTGGATCTCGTAGACGATCGTGTTGTAGGCGGTCCGGCACAGGTTGCGGGCCATTTCCTGCGCCGCCGACAGCATGCTGTGCCGGATCACCTCCGTCGTGATCGAGTCGATCATGTCAGTTCGCCTTCGCAACCCTGATGACGATCTCGCCGTAGGCTCCAATGGAGGCGGAGTCGCCCTCATGGAATACGGTCGTGCCGGTGTGCTCGCTGATGACGGCCGGCCCGGGAATCCGGTCGCCGTGCTGGAAGTCGTCACGGTGGTACACGCGGTACTCCGAGAGCGACCCGTCAACCTGGATGACCTGGCGCGTCGTGCGCGGTTCAACCGTCACGCCGTCGCGCCGCTCCTCCCTCGGGACGTGTGGCCGTGCCTGGCGACCGACAGCGCTCAACCGGACGGCGACGACCTCGATCTGGTCGGGCATCGTGTGTCCGTAGGCGCGCTCGTGGGCGTCGGCGAACGACACCTTGAGTCGGTTGGCCTCCGCCGCGGAGAACGGGTCGACGATGGAGAGACGGACGCTGTGCTCCTGGCCGACGTAGCGCATGTCGATGGCCATCAGGTACTCACGTGCGGCGGGTTCGAACCCCTCCTCGGCCAGGGCCTGGTCGCCCTGAGCGCGCATGTTCGCGAAATGGGACTGGGCCGACACGATGTCGAGTTGGTCGAGGAGGCCGATCAGGGTGCGCGCGTAGTCGTGGCGCACGTCCGCCATGAGCATCCCGAACGCGCAGAACGCACCCGGGCCTGGCGGGACGATGACGGTTTCGATCGAGAGTTCCCGGGCCACGTCGGCGGCCACGAGGCCACCACCGCCACCAAAGGCGAGCAGGGCGAATTCGGCCGGATTGCGGCCGAGCTCCACCGTAATCGCGCGGACGGCACCGACGATCTTGGTCGTCGAGATCCGCAGCACGCCGCGCGCCACGGACTCGACGGACATGCCGATGGCGTTCGCGGTGGCCTGCAGGGCGGCGGAAGCACAGTCGCGGTCGAGGGTCAGACTTCCCGCGAGCGCCATGTCGTTGCCGAGATACCCCACGTACAGGGCCGCGTCGGTGAAGGTGGCCTGCGTACCCCCGCGCCCGTAGCCGGCCGGGCCGGGCTCGGCGCCTGCGCTCGCGGGACCGACCTGGAGGTGGTTCCCCTCGTCGATCCAGACGAGGGAGCCTCCGCCCGCGCCGATGGTGTGGATGTAGAGCGATGCGAGGTTGATCGGGAGCCCCTCGAACGAGGCGTCGTAGTAGGTCAGGGGCTCACCGTTGACAACCAGCGACGCGTCGAGGCTCGTGCCGCCCATGTCGATCGTGATCAGGTTGGGGTAGCCCGCCGCATGCGCGAACCACGCAGCCCCGAGGACGCCGCCCGCGGGCCCGGACAGGATGAGATTCACGGGCGCGTCCTTGGCGGTGGCGACGGTCATCGCGCCGCCACCGGAGCGTGTCGTGAGGAACTGGCCGCCGAAGCCGCGTTCCCCCATGGTGGCCTCGAGCTTGGAGAGGTACCGGCGGACGATCGGCTTGATGTAGGCGTCGAGCACGCCCGTACTCGTCCGCTCGTATTCGCGGAGTTCGCGCGAGAGGGCCGAGCTGACCGTCACCTCGACGTCGGGGGCGACTTCGCGCAGGATGGCGGCCATGCGCTCCTCGTGGGCCGGATTGACGTACGAGTGGAGGAATGAGACGGCGATCGCCTGGAGACCCAACTCCAACACCCGCACGGCCGCCAGTTGCGCGGACTCGTCGTCAAAGTCCACGAGCACGTTGCCGGCGTAGTCGAGCCGCTCGGTCACCTCGAGGATGTGCTGGCGCTCGACCAGGCTGGCCGGCTTCCGGTACTTGAAGTCATACATCGGGATCCGATCGGTCCGCCCGAGCAGGTAGACATCGCGGAAGCCCTTCGTGGTGATTATCCCGGTCTTCGCCCCGCGTCGGGTCAGCAGCGCGTTCAGTCCCAGCGTCGTGCCGTGGATGAACGTCTCGACCTCGGAGAGCGGCGTACCGCTGGCTTCAAAGCCGTTGAGGACGCCCCGCTGAGGATCGCTCGGCGTGGTGGGCACCTTGTCGAACCGGTGTCGCCGGGAGGCGCCCTCGAACGTCACGATGTCGGTGAAGGTGCCGCCGACATCGATCGCGATCCGGGTAGAGGCTGGCATGTGTCGCCCTCAGGTGCGGGTGTGCTGGCCATACGGTGCTGGAGAAGCGCGAGTGATGTGTCACACATTACTCGCGTCGTCAACCCCTGGCGCGCAAGTGGGCCGGCCCGGTTCGCGTTGCCTGACGTCACTTCCTTTCGACGACAATCCGTCCCACGGCCGGCGCTTCGCGTGCGCGGACCCGGCCAGCTGGAACGCGCCCGACGCCGCGCTCAGCACATCGGATCCGCGCTACGGCAGGGTCGAAGTCCAGGCCTGGCACGGCCTGCACCCCAGGCTCGCAGGTCGGGGTCGCTGGACCGGCGCCGTCCCGCCGATCGTGCGTGGGACGGTCATCCGCGTCGCGGTCGAGCACCTGCCGAAACGGACTGCCCGGGCGAAGAAGACCCTCTGGCTGTGGTGGTCCGGGCACGGCACCCCCGACCTCGACGTCTGCTGGCGGGCCTACCTGCGGCGCTTCGACCTCGAGCACACCTTCCGCTTCGCCAAGGGCGCCCTGGGCTGGACGACGCCGGCCCTGCGCACCCCCGCGCCTGCCGTGGGAGCGCCCCTGTGACCCCGCCCGGCTCAGCCCGACCCGGGTTCGCCGCGGATTTCGTCGACTTCGTGTCGTGCTCGGCACGCCGGCCAGGCCACCGAAATACCACACCGCCGGCCCCGGCCGCCCCAAGGGCACCCGCCGTCCCCCACGAGCCCGCTATCCGGCGCTCAAGAAGGCCGCCTGAGGGGGTTCAATCGCAAGCTCAGTCGCGGAAGAGCGTCGTAGTGCCCGCCCAGGCGGTCATCAGCGCCCCGACCCCGGCCATGACCGCCAGGAAGCCCTCCCCGCCGCTCCAGGACGCGTAGGCCACGCCCCCGAACAGCAGCGCGAGGACGACCGCGACGGCCGCCATGCCGAGGCGTTCGATCAGCGGGCGCCTGATCCGAGGAGCAGGTGGCCGTGCGCCATCCTCGCTCCCCGGCTCCGGTCTCACCTCCCCGCCCAGGCCTTCCACGCCTTCAGGAGAGTGCCCGCGATCGGCGCGGCTCGTTCGGCGCCACGTCCACCCCGCTCGACCACGACCGCGATGACGATCTCCGGGTTCTCGGCCGGGGCGAAGCCGATGAACCATGAGTTCGGCGCGCCGGTCCCGCCGAGCTCCGCCGTCCCGGACTTGCCGGCGACCGTCATCCCCGACACCCGGGCGCCCGTCGTGTACGCGCGGCCGAGGTCGCCCTGGACGGCCTCCACCATCGCGGCCGCGATCTCGCCGGCGACGGCACTCGGCAGGACCCGGCGCCAGACCTCGGGCGCGACCGTCCTGGTGCCGGCCCGCCCGGTGAACGCCTGGACGAGGTGTGGCTGCATGAGGATCCCGCCGTTCGCGACGGTCGACGCCACGAGCGCCATCTGGAGCGGTGTGACGAGGGTCTCCGCCTGACCGTAGGCCGCGTTCGCGAGCTCCACCGCATCCTTGAACCCACCCGGGGCATCGCCACCGCCGCCCGTCACCTGCGAGACCGCCGTCGGCAGGTCGAATGGGAGCGGCGCCCCGAATCCGAGCCGTCCGGCCCATTCGGCGAGGCGGTCGCCACCGGTCTCGAGGCCGGCGAGGGCGAACCAGATGTTGCACGAGACCTCGGTGGCCTCGACGAAGTTGAGCGCCCGGGTCCCGGTCTTCGGATGGTTGCCGTCACGGATGCGGAAGCCCGAGACGAGGAGGCCGCCCCGTTCGGCTCCGGGCTGCTGCTTGAACGTCGTCTCCGGGTTCACCGCGCCGGACCCGAGGGCGGCGATCGCCGTCACGATCTTGAACACGGAGCCCGGCACGTACTGCCCCTGGGTGGCGCGCGGCAGGAACGGCTGCGATGGGTCCGCCCGCAGCGCCTGGAACGTCACCTTCGCGGTGGCAGGGTTGGCGATCGCGGACGCGTCATAGACCGGGGTCGAGGCGAGGACGAGGACCTCGCCGGTCCGCGGGTCGAGCATGACGACCGCGCCGGAGTCCCCGCCGAGCGCCTTCACCGCCGCCCCCTGGAGCGTGGCCGAGAGCGTCGTCCGCATCGCCTGCGGGTCGGACGGGTTGGACCGGAGCTTCTTCAGGAGCTCCTGGACCGGGTCGGCGGAGGTGACGCCGGTCAGCTCCGCGTCGTAGGCCCGCTCGAGACCGGCCGTCCCATAGAGCCGCGAGGCGTAGCCCACGACCCCGGAGATCGAGCGCGAGAGGTACTTCCGGTACGGCTCGCCGTTCTCATCGTCCACGCTCCAGGCGAGGCGCTTGCCATCGCGGTCGGTGATCTCGCCGCGCACGACGTTCCGGCCGGCCGCCACGACGGCGGCGTCATCCGGCGCCGACGACAGCTCGGACGCCCGCCAGACCTGCCAGTACCCGGCGGCCGCCGCCAGCGCCCCGAAGGCGATCGACATCGCGATCCCGATCCGCCCGAGCGTCGCGCCGATGCCCGGCCGTGGGGCGGGCCGGACGGCGTTGCCGGGCGCGGTCCCACCGAGCATCAGGGCGCCCCCCGATCCATGAGGCGCCGCACACCACGGCTGGCCGTCGGGGGCGGTGGCGGCTCTGCGCCGCGGTCCGAGAGCGCGATGAGGAGGCCCACGACGAGACCGTTCGTCAGGAGCGACGAGCCGCCGTAGCTGATGAACGGCAGGGTGATTCCGGTGAGCGGGATGAGCTTGAGATTCCCGGCCGCGATGATGAACGCCTGGACCCCGATGACCAGGCTGAGTCCGGCGGCCAGGATCGCCCGGAAGTCGTCCACCGCGGAGGCTGCGATCCGGAGGCCCCGCTCGATGACGACGAGATACAGGCCCAGGATCGCCAGGACCCCGATGAGCCCGAGCTCCTCGCCCAGCGCCGCGAACGGGAAGTCCGTGTGGAGCGCGGGGATCCCTCCCGGCGGCAGACCGCCGACATCAGGCAGGCCGGCGCCCAACCCCGTGCCCAGGATGCCGCCGCGGGCGAAGGCATGGAGCGCCTGGACGACCTGGTAGCCGGCGCCGAGCGACGCGGCGAACGGGTCGATCCAGATGTCGATGCGGGTGCGGACGTGCGGGGCGACCTGGTAGAGGACCGCCCCGCCGGCCACGAACGCGACGAGCCCGAGGACAACGAAGGACAGGCGCGCCGTCGTGACATAGAGCAGGATCAGGAAGACCGCGAAGAGGAGGAGCGCGGCGCCGAGGTCGCGCTGGACGACGACGATCGACAGGGCGATCGCCCACATCGCGACCATCGGGGCGAGGTACGGCAGCGGCGGGAGGCGGAACGGCCCCAGCCGCGTCGACTGCTCCACGAGGAGCGCCCGGTTCTCGGACAGGTATCCCGCGAGGAAGACAACGAGGATGACCTTCAGGAGCTCGGACGGCTGGCCGCTCAGCGGCCCGATCACGAGGGTCAGGCGCTGCCCGTTGATCTCGCGGCCGGCCACGAACGTCAGGAGGAGCAGCCCGACCCCGAACGCCGCCCAGGTGTACTTGTAGAGGCGGAGCCAGGCGTCGCTCCGGACCAGTGCCGCGATGGCGGTGATCACGGCGATCGATCCGATCAGCCAGACCAGCTGCGTCGTCCCGAGACCCAGTCCGCCGGCGAGGTCCTGCGGCAGGCGCTCCATGAGGAGGAGGCTGATCCCGCCGAGGAGCCCGACCGTCGGCAGCAGGATCTGATCGGTCCGGCGACCTGTCAGGACGAGGATGCCGTGGGCGGTCAGGAGGCCGCCGATGTAGATCGCGAGCGCAGTCCCGTTCGCAAGGGGTAGGCCGGGTCCGCCCGTCAGCGGCTCGCCAGCCACGTACCGCCTGGTGAGCGCCAGGGACGCGCTCCCCGCGACGAGCGCAAGTGAAGCGACGATGAGCAGGGCCAGCTCGCGCCGCCGGAGGCGTGGTCGGAGCCGCCACTCGGCGGTGAGCGTCACCGGCGTGCCCGCTCCAACCGGAGTCGGACGTTTCCGAGCTGGAGCTCGTCTCCGAAGGCAACCGGCGCGATGCCGTCCACCGGGCTGCCGTTCACGAACGTCCCGTTCGTCGAGCCGAGGTCCTCGATATACCAGGCGCGGCCACGATACGTGAGAACGGCATGGTTCCCCGAGGCGAACTCGTCGTCGATGACGATCGTGTTATTCACGTCCCGGCCGAGCGTCGTCACCGCGTCGAGCGAGAAGGCGTCACCGGGCGCGGGCTCCCCGCCCGGTGACGCCACGACGGCGAGCCGTCCGAGCTCCGCGCCGGGCTCGTGGGCCGCCGCCCGGAGGTCGCGCAGGAGAACGCGTACGACCGCCCAGAGGAAGGCGTACAGGAGAGCCAGGAACAGGAGCCGGAGGATCCAGATCGAGAGAACCACGCCGTCCATCGATCACCGCTCGCCGGGCGGCAGGTGAGATCCACGGGGGGGCCCCGAGCCATCCGACAGCCCGTCGTCCACCGCCTCCACGACGAGCACCGAGTCGCCGATCCGGATCTCATCGCCGGCACCCACCGCGAGCTCGCGGACGGCCTGCCCGTTGACGCGGGTGCCGTTCGTGGAGTCGAGATCGGACAGGATCAGGAGCCCATCACGCGCGACCAGCCGCGCATGATGGCGCGACGCCCGGGCGTCCGCGAGCACCAGACCGTTGGAATTCGCGCGCCCGATCGTCAAGCTCCCACGGTCCGCAACAATTCTTCGACTGGAACCATTTGGATCGGTCACGGCGAGCGTTGCCCGAGGACCGCGAAGGGCCGGGGCCTTGAAGACGCGGGTCCGGTCCATCGCTGCCTCGAGCTCGTCGAGATCAAGCTCGGTCGAGCGATCGGAGAAGCGAGTCTCCACCTGGACCTCGCCGGGGTGGCCGGCGGCATCGGCCATGACCGCCACCCACGGGCGGGCTCGGAGCGTGTAGCCGTGCCGGCGCGCGAACGCCAGCACTCCGGACGCGATCTCGACCGGAAGTCCGTCGGCGGGGGCAAGGCCGGCGAGGTCGATCGGGTGGAGGTGGACGGTGAACCGGTCCGGGACGACGGTGCGGCCCTCCTCCACCCGGCGCTCTCGCTCCATCGCCCGTTCCACACGCCGAAGGACCTGCACGGGATGCAGCCGAGCACGGAAGAGCCGAGCGCTCGGTCGCTCGAAGAGGCGCTCGAAGAAGCGCTCGACGGCCGATAACGGTCGCATCCGGGGGAGCCTACCAGAGGATCCCGCGAGCCCGTCGCGGTCCGTTGCAGTACGGCTGGCGGGGCCGTCCGGTACCTGCTGCCGAGGGGAAGGCCGATGGACGTGGGCTATACTCACGACCCGCCGAAGCGGGCAGCTGTCCCGACCGGGCAACGATCGTTCGGGGGCCCATGACCGAGATCCTCACCGAGTCCTTCTGCGAACGGTGCGGCACCCGCTACACCTTCGAGTCCGTTGCGCCGCGACAGCGTCGCATCGGGAGGATCCGCGTCCTCGGCCGCGGCCTGAAGAACTTCGTCATGTCGGACGATTCCTCGCTCGACGAGGCGATGGCCGCCGCCCGCTCGGACGCCGAGCGCGAAGCGACGGCGCAGCAGCTCGACGCGTTCCACAGGACGTTCAACTTCTGCATGTCGTGCCGCCAGTACACGTGCGGCAACTGCTGGAACGTCGTCGAGGCCCGATGTCTGTCGTGCGCACCGCTCGCGATCACACAGACCACAGAGGAAACGCTCGCCGAGTCCGACGTCGAGCGACTTCTCCGACTCGCGACACCGGCTCCCGAGACGGCCGGGCCGGCTGTATCGCCCACTCAGCCGGACCTCGCCGGTGAGGGCGGGCCGGCGGCGCACGCCGAGGGCGACCTGCTCGCGCAGGGCTCTCTCGCGTCCACAGTGGCCACAGGAGACGTCGAGCCCGAGCCGGCCGGCCCCCGTGTCGCCGAAGGCGTCGATGTCGGGCGGGTCACGGCCGAGGCTGGACCCGCCGACCATGACCTGCTCGGCCTGGAGCCCGGCGAGAGCCTGGACGAGGCGATCGCCGCCTATGAGGCGTCCGTTGCCGAGACCGTGCCCCTGTCCGGTCCTGGCGTCGACAGCATCGAGCAGCCCGCCTGGCCGACCGAGCCGGCCGCCGCCGAGCCGGAAGCCGAACCCAAGCCGATCGCGGCGACCGGACCTGAGCCCCAACCGGAGCCCGAGCCCGAGACGGCCACGGCTTCGGCCCATGCCACCGCGCCGGAGGTCGTCTCCGCGCCGGAGGTCGTCTCCGCGCCGGAGGTCGTCCCCGCGCCGGAGGTCGTCCCCGCGCCGGAGGTCGTCTCCGCGCCGGAGGTCGTCCCCGCGCCGGAGGTCGTCTCCGCGCCGGAGGTCGTCTCCGCGCCGGAGGTCGTCTCCGCGCCGGAGGTCGTCCCCGCGCCGGAGGTCGTCCCCGCGCCGGAGCCGGAGTCCGTGGCAGCCTCACATCCCGAGCCGGAAGTCGGCGCGGCTCCCCCACCTCCGGCGGCACCCAGGGCCCCCGTCGAGACGCCGCCCGAGGCCCCGCGCTGGCCGACCGGGCCACGCTGGCCGACCGGCATCCCGGCCCGCCCGGCGTCTTCACCCGCGGCACCTGCGGGCGATCCACTGGCGGCGATCATGGCTCGCCAGGCCACCGAGGCGATGTGGGCTGCCTCAAGTCGGGATGTGATCCAGCCGCCGCTGGTCGTGCAGGCCGCACCGACCGCCGGCGTCCAGCCCTGCGTGAGCTGCGGCATCTCGCTCTCGGCGAATGCCCGATTCTGTCGCCGCTGCGGGACCTCTCAGGTCGGCTGATCGTCGCTCCGTTGCCGGGCTCAGAGGATCGGTGACTCCGACGCAGCGCCCGGCTCGCCCTCCGTGCCCAACATGCTGGGCGGCTCGCCCTCCGTGCCCAACATGCTGGGCGGCTCGCCCTCCGTGCCCAACATGCTGGGCGGCTCGCCCCAGGTTCGGTCGCGCTCGCGGACCCAGGCAGCGCCGAGCAGGATCGCCTGGAATGACAGGCCGAGCCACGCAAGAGCGGCAAACGCCGTCGCGAGCGCGCCGATCGTCGCCGCCGCCCCGATGAGGCGCGGCGCCAGAAAGACGAAGACGCGGGTCAGCACGGTCAGGACGACGGCCACGGTGAGGGACGGAAGCAGGATCGCTCGCCACCGGGGCGCCAGCACGGGCACGAACCGGTAGACGAGGGCGATCGAGACGATCGTGGCAATCGCAGGAACCAGCGCCAGCGCCGCATCGCCGAGGATTCCGACGACGGCCCCTCCCCTCGCCTCCGCCGCGTCGAGGAAGGAGGACAGCCCGGCGAGGACAGCCCCGAGGACCGCCGCCCCGATCAATCCCAGGACCGCGACGAGCGCACCCACGTTCCGGGCCACGAACCCGCGGCGCCGCTCGCCGCCGAAGATCCGGCGCAACGCGTCCTCGAACGTGACGACGAACCGGCTCGCGCCCCACACGAGCGCGAGGCCGCCCAGCACGGAGATCGCGCCGGCCGCGCCGGCGGCCTCGTCGAGCACCAGTCGGACGACGCCGCGGAGTGGCGGGAGAACGTTCGCGATGCCATCGACGATGGCTGCCTGCCTCGCCTCGCCCTCGACGACCAGCCCCACGATCCCCGCGCCCAGGACGGTCAGCGGCACGAGCGCGAAGAGCGCGCTGTAGGCGAGACCTCCCGCCATGAGCGTGCCGCCCGCCGTGTCGTAGCGGTCGAGCACGCCGCGGAGGGCGACGACCGGCCCCCAGCCAGGGACGGCGGCCAGCCGCGCGGTCCAGCCGCGGCCCATGCCGATCAGCCCCGAAGGTCCTCGAACAGGCCCGGCTGGAGGTGATCGGCGCGGACTCGGCGGGGCGGGGCGATGAGCGCCTTCACCTCGCCGCGCCGGACGAAGCGGCGCCCGCCGAGCTTGATGCTCTGGAGCTTCCCGGTCCGCGCCCACGTCCCGATCGTGGTGGGCCGGAAGCGAACGTTGGCGGCCGCGAGGATCTCGGCGGCCTCGGCGAGGCTGATCCAGTCGGTGGCGGAGCCGGCCATCGTCAGTCGGTCCCGTCCGTGGAGGCGGCCGGCGGCGTGGTCGACGTTCCGGCGTTGCTCTCGCCGCCCGTGCTCTCCCCACTGCCGCCCGTGCTCGCCCCGCCACCGGTGGTGCTCCCGCCGTCGGTGGTGCTGCCGGTGTCGGCGTCTCCGGCCGGCTTGGCCGCCCGCGACTTGCCGGCAGCCGAGCTCGCGGAGCGGTCCTTCTTCGCCCATCCGGAGCCCTTGAAGTGGACCGCCGGCGCGGCGAAGCCCTTGCGCATCGTGCCCTCGGCGCCGCACTGCGGGCAGAACCTCGGCCCTCCCGCGTGGATGCCGTGGCTCACCTCGGCGAGGTGGCCACAACGGGCGCAGGCGTAATCATAGGCGGGCACGGACTTGGCGCTCCTCCACTCCCCGATCGATCAGCCGCGCAACAGCCGCATGCCGCACTTCGGGCAGTAGAACGCCCGCTCGTGCGCGGACGCGAACCCGCAATGTGGGCACACGACACCGCCCTGCCCGTGCGCCGCGGCCGGCCGCTGGACGGCGGTGAGCCCGAGCGAGTACTGGCTCGCCAGGATGTTCGAGAGCAGGCTCGTCAGGATCTTCGAGGCGATCCGGTCCGTGTCGCCGCGGACGCCCCGACCGCCCCAGCCGACCACGCCCCGGACGATCATGTCGCCGGTGACCTCGTCCCAGTGGGCAGCAACGCCACCGACGACCGCGTTGTACTCGGGGTAGCCGGCGGTGTCCGTCTCCCCGTCGAGAAGCGCGCAGACGAAGGTGTCGAAGGCGAGGTCGATCGCGTCGATCGTCTCGAGCACGACGAGGGCGTGCCGCGCGACCGGCGAGAGCATGTGGTGCGCATTGAGCCACTGCATCGCCTCGGACGGGCGAACGATCGACGGGGTCGCCTGACTGTATTCGATCGGGAGCGGATTGATGACCTCGATCTCGCTCTTGGCAATCCCGACGAGCATGGCCGGCAGGTCGGCCAGCGCCTGCGGGCCGGCCTTGATCCGAACGCCTTCGCTCGTCTTCCCGGCATAGTTGAGGCGGAGCTGGTGCTCCTGGGCCACGACCTCCTCGGGAAGGGCATGGCCGGCAGGCCCCTGGGGGGCCGACGGCGCGGACTTGGCGGCCGGTGCGGGAGCACCACCCCGGCGACGCAGGAACTCGAGCGGCACGAAGCTCTCCCGACAAGGCGACGTGAACTGCCTCACATCGTAGCAGCGCCCGATCCCGAGCTTCGGGGCATCAGCCGGCGCCGGTCGGCACGAAGACGGCCGCCTCGTGGGGGCCGAGCCGGACCGCTCCGCCGTCGCGGAACCCGGCCGGCAGCGCGAGGTGGGTCGTCACGAGCGGACGCCAAGCCGTCGCGACTCCCGTCGACAGCTCGAAGCGGGCGGGCCGCCGCCCGAAGTTGACCACGGTGAGGGCCACGCTTGCGCCCGCCTGTCGCAGGTACGCCAGGACCTCCGCCGCGGGCGCGGGCAGGAGAACCTGATCGCCCCGGTTCAGGGCCGGCGTGACGCGTCGGACGGCGATCAGGCGCCGGTACAGGGCGAGGATCGAGTCCGCGTCGGCCGCCTGGGCCTCCACGTTGCGGATGGCGCTGTCCGGAGTCAGCCGAAGCCACGGCCGACCGGTCGTGAACCCGGCCCCCGGGCCGGCGGTCCAGGGCATCGGTGACCGGCACTGATCTCGATTCCACCACGGGAACGCGAGCCCCGCTCGCCGCGCGGGTGGATCCTGGATCTCGCCGCGCGGGATCTCGACATCCCGGAGCCCCAGCTCCTCGCCGTAATACAGGAACGGCGTGCCGCGCTGGGTCAGGAGCACGACGGCGGCCGCCCGCGCGATCTCGTCCGTGTCCCCCCTCGAGCCGGCCAGCCGGGTTGCGGTCCGCGATCGATCGTGATTGGACAAGACGACGGTCGGCCAGCGTCCTGGGCCGAACGCGGCCTCGCGCTCCCGGATCGCCCGGGCGTAGGCCGGTGCGGCCCAGGGCTGTTCGAGGAGCCCGAAGTCGAACACGAGGTGCCGATCGGCGGTGTGGGTCGCGGCCACGGCCGGCCCGCCCTCGAACAGCTCGCCGACGGTCATCCGCCCCGGCCGGGCATCGACGATCGCGCGCAGCTCGCACAGGACCTCGCGGAGGCCCGGCTGATCCTTGTCGTGGCGATGCTCCTGCCGGTCCCAGGGTCGACGCCGCCAACCACGGGTGGGATTCGAGCGCAGCTCGGCATCCTTCACCAGGGCGTTGAAGACGTCGAGCCGGAAGCCGTCGGCGCCACGGTCCAGCCAGCCGCGGATCATCGCGTACTGGGCCTCCCGGACGGCGGGGGACCGCCAGTCGAGATCGGGCTGCTCGGTCAGGAACGTGTGCAGGTAGAACTGCTCACGGGCCGGCTCATAGGTCCACGCCGAACCCCCGAAGAACGACAGCCAGTTGTTCGGTGGCCGCGGCCGTCCCGAGCGATCGCGTCCCGCCGGATCCCGCCACACGTACCAGTCGGCGTGGGGACCCGTCCGCCCGGCCCGCGACGAGACGAACCACGGGTGCCGGTCGCTGGTGTGGTTGAGGACGAGGTCCAGGATGATCCGGATTCCGCGCCGGTGCGCCTCTGCCACCAGGCGCTCGAAGTCGGCGTCCGTCCCGAACAGGGGATCGATGGCCCCGTGATCGGAGATGTCGTAGCCGGCGTCGAGTCCGGGCGACGGGTAGATCGGCGACAGCCAGATGGCGTCCACGCCAAGCCCGTCCGGCCCGTGACCCAGGTGGTCCAGGTGGGCGACGAGCCCCGGGAGGTCGCCGACGCCGTCCCCGTTCGAGTCGGCGAAGCTGCGCGGGTAGACCTGGTAGATCACGCCTCGCTGCCACCAATCGTCGCCAGGCACGCCAGTGCTGGTCAGCGGAGTCGCCTCGACGACCGGCTCCGACTCGACCTCGGATGGGCTGCGGGCGAGGCCGGTGGCGGTCGGATCCATCGCTTGGCTCCCTCGGTCGGACACGGATGACGATGATGCGCGATTCCCCTTGACGCCGCGGGGTCGACGCACATAATACGCGTTACTAACACGAGTTAGTCCCGCCGAGGATGAGGCCTTCGACAAGCCGCTCATCCGCCGGCCGGCTGGCCCGCCGCAGCACAGGGAGACCCGGTTGCCCGACCAGCGACGACGGCGTCCGACGAGTGCCGACGTGGCCGCCCTGGCCGGTGTGTCGCGGACCACCGTGTCGTTCGTGGTCAACGGCCGATCGGACGTCCAGATCCCGCCGGAGACCCGCCGCCGCGTGGAGGCCGTGGCGCGGGAGCTTGGCTACCACCCCCACGGCGCGGCTCGCCAGCTGGCCGCCGGCAAGAGCCTGACCCTGGGCCTGGTCCTCCGCCAGTCGGCCGAGCAGGTGGTGGCCGACGCCCTGCTGGCCGAGACCCTGTGGGGCCTCGCAGCGGCCGCCCGGGCCGGCGGCTTCCGGGTGCTCGTCGAGCCGCTCGCCCCCAGCGAGGGTACCTACGCCGATCTCCTGCGCTCGCAGCGCGCCGACGGCCTCGTCGTGTCGGGACCGCGCGACGATGACGATGACCTGGCGGCGCTCGTCCGGGACGGCTTCCCGATCGTCCTTCAGGGCTCGCGCCCGGACCTCGATGCCCCGAGCGTCGACGTGGACAACCGGGCCGGAGCGCGCGGTGCCGTCGAGCACCTGATCGGCCTGGGGCATCGACGGATCGGCTGCATCACGAACGCTTCCCTCGCCTATACGGCCGCGGCCGAGCGACTTGCCGGCTACCGTGATGCTCTCGAGGCAGCCGACATCGCGTTCGACGAACGGTTCGTGGTGGAAGGTGCGTTCGACGCCGCCAGTGGCCACGTGGCGATGGCCCGGCTTCTTGCCCGGGCGGACCCCACGGCCGTCTTCGTCGCCAGCGACGTCGTGGCGATCGGCGCCCTGCGCGGCCTGCGCGACGCCGGTCTCGGGGTCCCGCGTGACGTCTCGGTCGTCGGCTTCGACGACATCCCGCTGGCCGAGCATTTCGACCCGCCGCTGACGACGGTCCGCCTCCCGGCCCACAGCCTGGGCATGACCGCCGGCCAGTTGCTGGTGGAGCGGGTGGCCGGTCGGCCGGTTGCTCAGAGAACGCTGCTGCCGACGGAGCTTGTCATCCGCGAATCGACCGCCGCCGTCGGCCCGCGGCGATCCGGAGGGCCGTAGACCGAAGACCAAGGAGGAGCGTGGCGACCCAAGCAGGTTCGGACCGGGCCCATCCCGGCCACAGGCATGGAGAGGAGCAACCAACATGATCCACTTGAACAGCCGGGGCATCCCGCGAGCCGTCACGTTGCTCGCAACGGCGGCCCTCGCGGTCGCCGCGTGTGGCGGAGGCGCGTCACCGAGTCCGAGCGCAACGGCCGCGCCGGCCGAGACTCCCGGCCCGACCGAGGCACCGAGCGCCGAGCTCGGCGGCACCGTGACCGTCATCGGCACATGGGGCGGCTCCGAGCAGGAGTCGTTCCTGGCGATGGTCAAGCCGTTCGAGGACCAGACCGGCATCGACGTCCAGTACACCGGCACCCGCGACCTCAACGCGGTCCTCACGACCGGCGTCGCCTCCGGGATCCTTCCGGACCTCGCCGGCCTGCCGGGCCCCGGCCAGATGGCCGAGTACGCCACGGCCGGCGCCCTCAAGCCGCTCGACGAGGTCCTCGACGTGGCCACGTACAAGGCCGAGACAGGGGCCGGCCTCGTCGACCTTGGCACCGTTGACGGGAAGATCGCCGGCGTGTTCATCAAGGCCGCCGTGAAGGGCCTCATCTGGTACAACCCCAAGATCTACACGGGCGGTCAGCCGGCGAGCTGGGACGACCTCGAGTCGAAGGGAGCCGCGGCGGCCGCGGCGATCGGCGGTGACGCCCGGCCGTGGTGCACCGGGATCGAGTCGGGCGCCGCGTCCGGCTGGGCCGGCACCGACTGGATCGAGGACTTCGTCCTGCGGGCGGCCGGCCCCGACGTCTACGACAAGTGGGTCGCAGGCGAGCAGAAGTGGACCTCACCGGAGATCAGGTCCGCGTTCGAAAGCTTCGGCAAGGTCGTCTCCGAGTCGTACGGCGGCTCGAAGAACGTCAACGCGACCAACTTCGGCGATGCCGGCAACCCGCTGTTCGCCAATCCGCCCGGCTGCGTGTTCCTCCATCAGGCGTCGTTCATCACCGACTTCTTCCAGAAGCAGGGTGGCGCCAAGCCCGGCGACTACGACTTCTACCCGTTCCCGGACATCAATCCGGCGTACACGGGTGCCGTCGAGGGCGCCGGCGACCTGTTCGGCATGTTCAACGACACGCCCCAGGCTCGCGCCCTGATCAAGTACCTGGTCACCGCGGACGCTCAGGCGATCTGGGTCGGTCGCGGCGGCGCCCTCTCTGCCAACAAGAACGTCACGAACTACCCGGATGACGTCAGCAAGCGCTCGGCCGAGATCCTCGCCAACGCCAAGGTCTTCCGCTTCGATGCATCCGACCTCATGCCGGCCGCCATGAACGAGGCGTTCTGGGCCGGTATCGTCGCCTATGTCCAGGATTCCTCGAAACTCGATTCGATTCTGGCCGACCTCGACACCACGCAGTCGAGTGCCTACGGGGGCTGACCGGCCTCCACGTCCCTGATCCCGGCGCCGGCCGCGACGGGCCCCGCCCGTCGCGGCCGGCCAGCACTCCAGCAAGGAGGCGCCCCGTGGATGACCGGCTCGTGACAGCGCTGATCGTCGTGGTCGGCGTCCCCGCGACGGTGGTCGGCTACATCCTGCTGACCGAGGCCCTCCTGCGGGCGGTGCCGACCCGCCTCCAGTCCACGATCCGACCCTGGCTGTGGCTCCTGCCGGCCCTGCTCCTGCTGGGCGTCTTCCTCGTCTTCCCGACGCTCACCACGATCGGCCTCAGCTTCCAGGACAAGCTCTCGAGGAACTTCGTCGGCCTGGCCAACTACGAGTACTTCTTCTCGACCGGATCCACCCTCGCCGCCCTGCGGAACAACGTCATCTGGCTGGTCCTGCTGACCGTGTTCACCGTCGGAGGCGGCCTCCTCTTCGCCACCCTGTTCGATCGCGTTCGGTTCGAGTCGGCCGCCAAGTCGGTCATCTTCCTGCCCCTCGCGATCAGCTTCGTCGGCG
The DNA here is from genome assembly GCA_013822395.1 of Anaerolinea sp. GTDB lineage: Bacteria > Chloroflexota > Limnocylindria > Limnocylindrales > CSP1-4 > UBA5189. The sequence continues at coordinate 72,890 of PNKK01000004.1, forward strand.
CCGGTGTCATCTGGCGGTTCATGTTCGCCTACCGGCCCCCCAACGAGCCCCAGACCGGGACCCTCAATGCCGTCGTCACCGGGCTGGGGTTCGAGCCGATCACCTGGCTGCAGGGCTCGCCGCTCAACACGGTGCTGCTGATCGCCGTCGCGGCCTGGATCTGGACCGGCTTCGCCATGGTCATCCTGTCGGCCGCGCTCAAGGGGATCAGCCCCGAACTCCTGGAGGCGGCTCGGGTGGACGGTGCCAACGAGCTGCAGGTCTTCCGGCGGATCACCTTCCCGCTCCTGCTGCCGACCGTCGCCGTCGTGTCGACCACGATGATCATCACCGCCCTCAAGGCCTTCGACATCGTCTACGTCATGACGAACGGCTCGTTCGACACGCAGGTGATCGCGAACCAGATGTACGCGGAGCTGTTCCGGTTCAACCAGCCGGGCCGTGGATCCGCGGTCGCGGTCATCCTGCTGCTCCTGATCGTTCCGGTGATGATCGTGAACATCAGGCGCTTCCGAGCCCAGGAGGCGATCCGATGACCCCGTTCGATCGCCCCATCGAGCGGACGTCCGGACGGCGCGGTCGACCCAGCCGGAAGGTCGTCCTGAACCTCATCGTCATCGCGATCATGGTCCTCTGGCTGGTCCCGACCTTCGGCCTCCTGTTCAACTCCTTCCGGCCGGCCGTGGACGTGTCCGGCTCCGGGTGGTGGACGTCGCTCGTGCCACCCTGGAACTTCAACCTGGACAATTACCGGCATGTCCTGAGCCAGAACGACATCGGCGAGGCGTTCGTCAACAGCCTCTTCATCACGATCCCGTCCACGATCATCCCGGTCGCCGTGGCCGCGTTCGCCGCGTATGCCTTCTCGTGGATGAGCTTCCGGGGCCGCGACCTCCTGTTCGTGGTGATCGTGGGGCTCCTGGTCATCCCCTTGCAGACGACGTTCATCCCGTTGCTGAGGCTCCTGGGGCCCCAGGGTATCGAGTTGCTCGGCCCGGGCGTCGGGTCCTTCGTGGCGATCTGGTTCGCCCACGCCGGATACGGCCTGCCGTTCGCGATCTACCTGCTCCGCAACTACATGGGCGGCCTGCCCCGCGAGGTCTTCGAGTCGGCGGCCATCGACGGCGCCAGCCACGTCACCGCGTTCTTCCGGCTGGCGGTCCCGATGAGCGTCCCCGCGATCGCGTCGCTGGCGATCTTCCAGTTCCTGTTCGTCTGGAACGACCTCCTCGTGGCCCTCATCTTCATCGGGGCGACCAACGCGCCCAACCTGCCGCTCACCGTCGCGGTGGCGAACCTGTCCAACTCGCTCGGCGGGGAGTGGCAGTTCCTGATGGCGGCGGCATTCCTGTCGATGATCCTGCCGCTGGCCGTCTTCTTCGCCCTGCAGCGGTACTTCGTCCGCGGGATCACCGGCGGCGCGGTCAAGGGCTGACCGCGCAACGCGAGACGCAGCCGGCGACGGTCAGCCTCAGCCGGCGAGGCGCGCCCGGAGCCGGTCGATCGCCTCGGCGAGCTCGGCCTCGCGGGCACGGGCCCCGCTGACGATTGTCTCCGGCGCGCGAGCGACGAAGGATTCGTTCGCGAGGCGGGCGCGGACCGCGGCGAGGAACACCTCGGCCTCCGCGATCTCCTTCTCTAGGCGGGCGCGGTCCCGCTCGGGCAGGGCCTCATCGACCGGTGCCACGATCCGCGCCTCCAGCTCCCCGGCGACGACGGCAAGCCCCGCCGGCGCATTCGCCTCGAGCGCGTCGCCCGTCGCGTGCCGGATCAGCGGACGCGCCCGCGCCAGCCGCTCGATGGCCGGTGCGAGGGTGTCGAACGTGGGTGCCAGCCCGGCCGGCACCGCGACGTGCACCGGGAGCCAGGCCGCCGCCTCGATACCGCCCTCCGCGCGCGCGTTACGGAGGGCACCAACGAGCCCGATGACGGCGTCCAGATCGGCCTCCACCGCTCTGTCCCGCTCCCCCGCCGGCGGCCAGTCGGCAACGATCAGCAGGTCGGGATCGGAGGCGGTCCGCGGCAGCGCAGCCCACAGCTCCTCCGTAACGAACGGCATGACCGGGTGGAGCAGCCGGAGGTAGGTGTCGAGCGCGTCCGCGAGCGTCCACCACGTGGCTTCTCGCTCGGCGACCGGCAGCGACGCGTCCGCCAGGCGAACTTTGGCCAGCTCGAGACCCCAGTCGCAAAGCTCCGACCAGATTGCCTCGTAGAGCGTTCTGGTCACCTCGGCAAACTGGAGCTCCGCGAGGGCGCGGTCCACGGTCTCGACCGCGGCCGATGCCCGAGACCGGATCCAGCGCTCGGCCGGCCCCAGGCGGGCCGGATCGGGCGACGTCCGCGGCGCATCCGGCGCGATCGTCGGCGGGCGAGCGCCCAGGACGAACCGCGTCGCGTTCCAGAGCTTGTTGGCGAAGTTCCGGCCGTCATCGAGTCGCTCGGCCCGGAACTTCTGGTCGTTCCCCGGCGACGTGCCGTGGATGAGGGCGAAGCGAAGGGCATCCGCACCGGACTCGGAGATCGCCTCGAGCGGGTCGACCACGTTGCCCTTCGTCTTGGACATCCGCTGCCCGTACGGATCCTTGACGAGCCCGTGGAGATAGACCGTCCGGAACGGGACGTCCTCGGCGAGGTGGATGCCGAGCATCATCATCCGGGCGACCCAGAAGAAGATGATGTCGTAGCCGGTCTCCATGACCGTCCCCGGGTAATACCGGCGGAGGTCGTCGGTGTCGTCCGGCCAGCCGAGCGTGGAGAACGGCCACAACCCCGAGCTGAACCACGTATCGAAGATATCGGGATCCTGGGTGAGCTCGCCGGACGGCCGGGCGCAGGCCTCGCAGGCAGACGGCCCTCTCGGATCCGCGCTGACCGTGACGTGGCCGTCCGGGCAGTACCAGGCGGGGATCCGGTGGCCCCACCAGAGCTGGCGACTCACGTTCCAGTCGTGGATCGACGTCATCCAGTGCTCCCAGACCTTCTCGAACCGAGCCGGAACGATCTCCGTCCGACCGGACCGGGTGGCCTCCAGGGCCATCGCCGCCAGCGGCCCGGTCCGCACGAACCATTGCGTCTTCAGGCGCGGCTCGAGGACGTCGTTCGAGCGCTGGCACCGTCCGAGCACAAGCTCGTGGATCCGTTCGCTCTCCAGGTCAGCGCGCGCGGCGAGGTCCTCGAGGATCCGCCGGCGGGCTTCGAAGCGATCCAGCCCCGCGTAGGGGCCGGCATTGGCGTTCATCGTGCCGTCGTCGGCCATGACATCGATCGCCGCCAGGCCGTGCCGGCGCCCGATCTCGAGATCGGTGGCGTCATGGGCCGGTGTGACCTTCACCGCGGCCGTCCCGAAGGCGCGATCGACGGCGTCGTCGGCGACGATCGGGACGTCGCGGTCCACGAACGGGACTCGGACGCGGCGCCCGGCGAGCGCGGAACACCTTGGGTCGTCGGGATGGATCGCCACCCCGGTGTCACCGAGGATCGTCTCCGGGCGGGTCGTCGCGACGGAGATCCAGCGATCCGCGTCGGGTGTCCCGGCCTCGTCGAGCAGGTGGTAGCGCACCGTCCAGAGCGTCCCGGTGGTGGGCGTCGCGATGACCTCGAGGTCGCTCACGCTCGTCCGGCAACCCGGGCACCAGTTGATGAGCGCCTCGGTCCGGTAGGCCAGGCCCTCGCGGTAGAGTCGCGTGAAGGCCTCGCGGACCGCCCGGGACGAGCCCTCGTCCATGGTGAACCGGAGGCGACTCCAGTCGAGCGACGCGCCGATCCGGCGCTGCTGGCCGAGCATGACCTCACGGGTCGTGTTGATGAACCGCCACATCCGCTCGAGGTAGCGCTCACGGCCCAGGCTCTCCCGGGTCTCCCCTTCCTCGGCGATGATCCGGTCGAGGACGAACTGGGCGGCGATCGAGGCGTGGTCGAGGCCGGGCAGCCAGAGCGTCGGCCGGCCTGTCATCCGGGCATGGCGAACCATGACGTCCTCGATCGTCGACGTCAGCGCATGGCCCAGGTGAAGCGCGCCGGTGATGTTCGGCGGCGGCTGGATGATGATGAACGGCGGCTTCGAGTGATCGGCGCGCGAGCCGGCGCCGTCCGGCGCGAAGACGTCCGAGGCCAGCCAGCGCTCGTAGATCGCGCCCTCGAACTCTGCCGGAACGTAGGCCTTGGGCAGCTCGCGCGACTGGCTCATTGCGCCGCATCTCCTCCTCGGTCGGTCGCCCGAAAACGAAACGACCCGCTCGTCCAGCGGACGAACGGGGTCGTGGTACCACCTGCTGGTGCGAGGCACGGGGCCATCCCGCTCATCGCGGTCAGCCGGTTCGGGCCTCCTCGTGGCGCGCTATCGGACGCCGACCGCACGGCTCGCGAGCGACCTTCGGGTTCGTGGTGCCCGCGCGGCTCGCACCGTCCCGCGCTCGCTCTGTGGCCGACCCGAACCTACTCCTCTCGGTCGTCGCCGTGAGGTCGGGAGTGTAGCACGGCCGAATCGGCGGCTCCCGTGCTGCCCCGGTACCCCCTGTGCCAGGTCCTCAGGCGCTGTCCGTGACGTCTCGGCGGACCCGACCGCTGATCAGGAGCGCAACCACGATCGCGGGGCCGATCGCAAGCGGTGCCGCGCCGTTCACCGCGAACCACGACCCACCTCCGACGAGGACCACGATCGTGAGCACCCGCTCCAGCCGATGATCGGCGAGGTCGGTGAGGGCGCCGTACGCCCCGACCACGAGCAGGAATGGCACGACCCCGAGCACGATGACGTGCACGCTCTCGAGGCCCCCGAGCAGCCAGCCCATCGTCAGCGGTAACAACACGCTGACCAGGAGCGTGTCCACGACGATCAGGGGCGAAGCGCGGCCGCCGGCTCGCCAGATCAGCACCGCGAAGGCCAGGACCAGGAGGACGCCGCCGAAGTAGACGCCCCCCATCGTCGCACACATGAAGTCCCCGATGCACGGTTGGGCAAGCCAATAGACCGTCTCGACCAGGAAGATCCCCAGCACGACCAGGTGCAGGATTCGCGTGACGCGGACGGATGGCACGGGCCAGCGCGGCGCTGGACGCGCGGAGGCAACGGCGGGGGTGACGGGAACCTCGTCCGTCACGACCTCATTCGCTGCGGTCTCGGATCACGGGCTCAGGCGCTGGCGCCGCGTTCGGCGAGCCACTCCTCGTAGTTCGTCTCGTCGACGCCGCGGTCAACGTCCGTCTTGGTCAGGAGGAGCGGCAGCCGGCCGCCGCGAATCGTCTCCTCGGTGATGATGCACTTGCGGATCTCGGTCCGCTCCGGGATGTCGAACATCACCTCGAGGAGCGCCTCCTCGACGATGGAGCGGAGGGCACGCGCGCCGGTCTTGCGGTCCAGCGCAACATCCGCCGCGGCCTGCAGGGCCCCGGAGGTGAAGACGAGCTCCACCTTGTCCAAGGACAGGAACTTCTGGAACTGCTTCGCGACCGCGTTCTTCGGCTCCACCAGGACCCGGACCAGGTCCTCCGCCGTCAGCGCGGACAGGGTGACGATGACCGGCAGCCGGCCGATGAATTCGGGGATCAGCCCGAACTTGAGGAGGTCCTCCGGCATCAGCTTCTCGAGGATCCGGGCCCGCTCCACCGCCGACGGGGCCGCATCCGACCCGAACCCGATCGCCCGCTTGCCGACCCGCTCCTCCACGATCTTCTCGAGCCCGTCGAAGGCGCCGCCGCAGATGAACAACACGTTCGTCGTGTCGATCTGGATGAAGTCCTGGTGGGGGTGCTTGCGGCCGCCCTGGGGCGGCACGTTGGCGACCGTCCCCTCGAGGATCTTGAGGAGGGCCTGCTGGACACCCTCGCCGGACACGTCCCGGGTGATCGACGGGTTGTCCGCCTTGCGGGCGATCTTGTCGATCTCGTCGATGTAGATGATGCCTCGCTGGGCCCGGGCGACGTCGAAATCGGCCGCCTGGATGAGCCGGAGGAGGATGTTCTCCACGTCCTCACCGACATAGCCGGCTTCGGTGAGCGACGTCGCGTCCGCGATGCAGAACGGCACGTCCAGGACGCGCGCCAGCGTCTGGGCAAGGAGCGTCTTCCCGGAGCCGGTGGGGCCGACGAGCAGGACGTTCGACTTCTGGAGCTCGACATCGTCAATCGAGTGGCCGGCGTTGACCCGTTTGTAGTGGTTGTAGACGGCGACCGAGAGGACCTTCTTGGCCTTTTCCTGGCTGATGACGTACTGGTCCAGGGAGTCCGTGATCTGGCGGGGGTTCGGGAGCTTGGCGGCGGGGGTCTTCGCCTTCGGCTGCTCGAGCAGCTCCTCCTCGATGATCTCCTGGCAGAGGTTGATGCACTCGTCGCAGATATAGACGCCCTGGCCCGCGATGAGCTTGCGAACCTGCTCCTGACTCTTGCCACAGAAGGAGCAGCGATACGGGACCTTGGGCCCCTTGGAGGTGCTGCCTGTCGTGCTCACGCGCCTGCCTCGTGCATCGGTCTCCGGGTCTCCCGGCCTGCCGTCGGGATCAGCCCTTCGACTTCTTCGTCTCCGGCTCCGGGATGGCCGCGACCTTGCTGCCCTCGCCGCCGGCGAGTCCGGCGTCGTGGGCCTGCGAGATCAGCGACGACCCCTGGAGGCTGTAGACGGCATCGATGATGCCATAGTCCTGTGCCTCCTCGGGTGACATGAAACGGTCGCGATCCGTGTCCCGCGCGATCGCATCGAGCGGCTGGCCGGTGTGGCGCGCCAAGATCTCGTGGTTCATACGCACCAGGAGCTCCCACTCCCGCATCTGGATCACCGCGTCCGGGGCATTGCCGCGGAAGCCGCCGGAACCCTGGTGGATCATGATCCGGCTGTGCGGCAGCGCGTAGCGCTTGCCCTTCGCCCCGGCTGCCAGAAGCACCGCCGCCATGGATGCAGCCTGCCCGAGACAGATCGTGCTGACAGGGGCCCGAAGGTACTGCATCGTGTCGTAGATCGCCAGGCCGGCCGTCACGACACCGCCGGGCGAGTTGATGTACAGGCTGATGTCCTTCTCGGGATCCTCGGACTCCAGGAACAGGAGCTGGGCGATGACGAGGTTCGCGAGGTGGTCCTCGATCGCATCGCCGATGAAGATGATCCGCTCCTTGAGCAGCCGCGAGTAGATGTCGTAGGCACGCTCCCCACGGCTGGAGGTTTCGATGACCATCGGGACGAGCATGTGTGGCTCCTGTCGAACGGTTCGGGATGAATCAGCGGACCGCGGCCGGGGAGGCGTCGGCCTCCGGAGTCGCACCGGGGTCGGTGGAGCCGGTCGCCGCGTCGGCCTCGGCGGCACTCGGCGGGACGGCGCTCGGGGCATCGTCCTCGAGATGCGGGATGGCGGGATGGTCGGGATGGGCCGCGAGCCAGGCGTTGACCAGCTGCTCGACGACTCGGCTCCGCCGGAGCGTGCTCCGGATGAAGCTCCGGCCGCGCGCCGACTCGAAGTAGGCGACGGTCTTCCGATCGCTGCCGTACCGCTCGCGCGCCCTGCCGACCTCGGCGTCGACGTCGGCGTCGGAGATGACCACCCCCTCGGCCTCGGCAACCTTGGACAGGACAAGGAGGACCTTGACGCGCTTCTCGGCGTTCGGGCGAAACTCGGCGTGGAGCTCCGCCTCGGTCTTCTCGACGACCTTGAGGTAGGCCTCCGCAGCGATCCCCTGCCGGGCCAGCGACGCGCGGAACTCGTCGTGCATCACCTCGACCTCCTGGTCGACGAGGATGTCCGGGAGCTCCAGTGTGGCGTTCGCCACGCCGTATTCGATGATCTTGTCGGAGAACTCGTGGCGGGCCCGGTCGAGCGCGTTCCTCTCCAGGCGCGCGTGGATCTCCGCCCGGAGAGCCCCGAGGTCGGCGAACGAGCCGATCGACCGGGCGAACTCGTCGTCGACGGCCGGCGGGACCTTCTCGCGGAGCTCCCTGAGGTCCACCTTGAACCGGGCCACCTGCCCGGCAAGGCTGGTCTCGCCATAGTCGGCCGGGAAGGTGATCTCAAACTCGGTCGACTCGCCGGGCCGGAGGCCGATCAGGTGATCCTCGAAACCCGGGATCAGACGCTCCTGGCCCAGGATCAGCGGCATCCGCTCGGTCGAACCGCCCTCGAACGGGGCGCCGTCGCGGGTGCCGGCGTAGCCGATGATCGCGTAGTCACCAGTCCGGGCGCCCCGATCCTCGACCGGGGCGAGCGTGGCGTGCTGATCGGCGAGCTCCTCGAGCACCTTGTCCACCTTGGACGCATCGATGGACTCGATCTCGGGCTTGAAGTTGAAGTGCTTGTAGTCGCCAAGCTTGACCTCGGGCCGGACCTGGACCCTCGCGCTGAAGATGACGGGCTTGCCCTCCTCGGCCTGCTCGATCTCGACGTCGGCATTGGTGAGCGGCGTGATGTCGTGCTCGATGAGGGCATCACGGTAGGCATGCTGGATCAGGTGATCCATCGCCTCGTCGAGGATCAGGGGCCGGCCGACGGCCCGCTCCACGATCGGGCGCGGTGCCTTGCCGGGGCGGAAGCCGGGGATCTTCGTTCGGCGCGAGATGTGCCTGACGGCCTCGTCGATAGCGCTCGTGAGTTGCTCGGGAGGAAGCTCGAAGCGGAGCTTGAGCGAGCTCCTGGGTGCGGGAGTGACGGTGCTGGACATCGCCGGGAAGTATACGGGCGAGGGCGGGAGTGGCCCGATGATGTCGCGGACGCCTGGCCTGGGAGTGGCGCTGAAGCCCGGGCGGCGCCGTTGGCCGACCCGGGGCCCCGTCGGCCGACCCGGGGGCGCGGGTGGCCCGGGGCGGGGGCGCGGGTGGCCCGGGGCGGGGGCGCCGATCCTCAGCCCGCTCCGATCCTCAGCCCCGGGGCGGCCACGCCAATCCTCAGCCGGGCAAGGCCCAATGAGATCCGTCGAATCTTTGCACCGGATGCAAGACCCCCGACACGCGTTGCACGCGGTGCAAACAACTCCGTCCGGAGGCGCCGACGCCCGGATTCCATTGCATTCGACGCAACGAATCGACGCCGTGCTGGCGTCCGCGGCGTTCCGGGCGGGCGTGAGGCCCTTCCTTTGCACGTGATGCACCAATCCGGCGAAACGCGAGGCGCGGAGGGCGTGAACCCGAAGTTGTTTGCATCTGACGCAAACCGCCCGGCGACGACACCGGGGCCGGGGTGACCCGGGCGGCGGGCGCGGGCTCCGAATGCCACGGGCCGCCGGGTGGCACGGCGGTGACCTTGAGGTCGAGTGCCCGGGCGGCGGGCGCGGGCTCCGAATGCCACAGAACGAGCTGGTAGGCGAGGTCGGGGTCGAACCGACACGCCCCTTGCGGGGCACCGGCTCCTAAGGCCGGCGCGTCTGCCATTCCGCCACTCGCCCGCCGCGAGGATAGCGCGGTGGCGAACCCGAGGACGGCCCGACCCGGCCGGCCCGGGAACCCGAGTCACGCTTTCGGCGGATTCCTCGGAGTGATGCCCGACCGGCTGGGATCCGTCCGAGCAATCACCGACGCTCGAGTCACGCCTTCGGCAGATTCTCCGAGTGAGACTCCCTTCCGGAGCGGTCCAGCCGTGCCCGCGCCTTCCGAAGCCCTTCTGCGAACGAGGGGGCGTCTGGATCGAAGAGCCGCTCGGCGAACTCCCGGCCGGCGCGCACGGAAGCCGGCCGCAGGATGTTGGCGAGGAGCCCACCGGCCACGCCGACGAGGTCGCGGTCGCGCCGTTCCGGAGCCGTGGTCTCGAGATACTTCGCGAACTCACGCTCCAGGGTCCCGCGGACCCGATCTCCATCGCGCCCGAGCTTGCGGAGCGTCGCCTCGACCTCGGCGGGGAGCATTGACTTCGGGAGGTCCGCCTCCGGCCCGAAGATCGCCCGGCGAGCGCCCCGGAAGACGCGTTTCGGGCCGCCGAGGAGCAGGAACGCGGCCCCCGCTGCGGCCCCGCCGACCTTGGCGGGTTGGCGCCGGATACGCGCCGGGATGTCGACCGCGGCACGACCGGCCGCCTCGAGCCGGACGATCTCGTCCTCGAGGCCCTGCCGGGCGGCCAGGACTTCCGCCCGTGCGGCTAGGACTTCCGCCCGAGCGGCGTCCGTTGGCGCACCCACTCGATGGTCTCCTTCGTGGTCTCGATGGTCTGGCCGGGGTAGAACCGAGCCTTGAGCGCGTCCATGTCGATCCCGGCCCGGGCCACGTCAAGGCCGACCAGGGCCGGCCAGGCGATCAGCGTGGCAAGGACCCCGAACGCGGCGCCGACGCGGGGCCCGAGCGCGACCGCGGTCAGGACCCCGAGCAGAACGCCCCCGATCGCTCCGCCGATGAGCCCGCCCGCGACCGAGCCAGCGGTTCGAGCACCGCTCCCGGCGCGGATGGTGGCCAGTAGCCCGATGATGCCACCAAGAATGCCCAGCGACAGCACGGCGATCGCAAGCGGCCGGACTCCCGGGTCCAGGCTCGGCAGGACAGCATCTCCAGCGAGCGTCCAGGCCCGGTTCGTGAGATCGAGGCCGAGGACGACGCCGACCGCGACGCCCATCAGGAGCGCGAACAGGAATGCCCGTCCCAGACGGCTACCGGGCACGCCGACCGCGCCGAGCACGGCGACGATCGCGATGTCGGCCAGCAGGAGCGAGCCGAGCAGGACGCCCCAGCCGATGGACCCGAAGATCCACTCGCCGAGGAAGAGCACCAGCCCGACCGGGAGGAGCACTCCGGCGAGGAGGACCATCGCCAACGCCAGGCCGCCGAGCATCGCCACGCGCCCGACCTCGCCCATGATCTCGCCGGCTTCGGCCCTGGCGAGCTCGATGTGGGCGGTGAGGAGGCGCCGAGCGGCGGCTATCACCGCGGCAATCTGGGCGCGCAGGCTCGGTGGATGGGACGCGCCACCCGATGGGCTGGACTCACCAGCCGGCGGGTTGGACGCCGCGCCCGGCAAGTCCGGCGTCGGGTCGCCGGAAGCGCGAGCCGCGCCAGCTGCCGGCCCGCCGGAGCCACGCGTCGGGCCTGCGGCCGCGCCGGGCGTCGGGTCACCGATGGGATTCGTCGCGTCCGAGCCTGTCGCCACGCCTCCTCCGGTCCTGGAGCCGCGCACGAACCGCACGGCGGGTCCGCGATTGTACCAGCGGGCATCCCACGAACAGACGTCCGAACAGACGTCCGACCGAACAGACGTCCGAACAGACGTCCGACCGAACAGACGTCCGAGCGGCCCCGAACCCCGGGCTCATCGTCCCCCGTCTCCGGTACGCTCCGGAGATGCGCCCGATCAGTACCGCCGAGCTGCTCTCCGTCGGGTCCGAGCTGACCGTCGGCGAAACACGCGACACGAACGCCGGCGAGCTGGCGCGCACGCTCACGGACAACGGCGTCGAGGTTCTCCGGATGACGGCGCTGCCCGACGACCTCGCCGCCGTCACCGACGCCTTCCGAGTCGCTCTCGGCCGGGCCGATCTCATCGTCTCGACCGGCGGTCTCGGACCCACGCCGGACGACCTGACTCGCGAGTCGATCGCCGCTGCGATCGGTGAGACGCCGTCCGTGGATCCCGACCTCGAGCGGTGGCTCCGGAACCTCTTCGAGCACCGCGGGCTCCCGTTCCCCACCACGAACGTCAAGCAAGCGTGGCGCACGCCCTCGACGACGCCGATCCCGAACGACAACGGCACCGCCCCCGGCTGGTGGGTTGACGCGCCCGGCGAGCGAGTCATCGTCGCCCTTCCGGGGCCGCCCCGGGAGATGCGCCCGATGTGGACGGACTGGGCGCTGCCCCGCCTCCGTGAGCGCGATCTCGGCCGCCGGAGCGTGGCGGTCACGCTCCGGACCACCGGGCTCGGCGAATCCATGATCGCCGAGCGGCTGGGCGCCCTCCTGGATCGAGGCTCGAACCCGACCGTCGCGACCTATGCCCGGGCAGATGCTGTCGACGTCCGGATCTCTGCGGTTCCGACCGACGACATGGATGCGGCCGCGCTGGTCGCCGCCGCGGAAGCGGAGGTCCGCCACCTCGTGGGCGACCACGTGTGGGGTCGCGGTGACGTCACCTGGGCAGCCGCCATCGGCGAGCGCCTCGCGGCCCGCCGCTGGCGGCTTGCGGTCGTGGAGATCGGGACGCGGGGCTCCGTCCTCGGGCTCCTCGGGGAGGGACTGGGCGACCGCGTCGCGTTTGCCGAGACGCTCTCGACCGGTCACCGTCCCCCCGAGGGCGGGCGTCTCGACCTGCGCAGGCTGGCCGAGCAGGTGCGGCAGGCCGGCGGCGCCGAGGTTGGTCTGGCCGTTCGAGCGGCGACCCGCGGCGCCAACATGGCCGTCTCGATCGCGATCGCGGATCCGCGAGGGACGCACGCCGAGCGGCGGCTCGCCTTCCTCGCCGGCCCGCAGGGCCGAACGCGGGCGGCGCTCCTGGCCGCGGCCATCCTGCACGCCCGGCTGCGGGCATGACGGTGCGGGGCGGCACCGGTCGCTCCGGGGCGGGCGAGCTGTCCCTGTCGCCTGCGCGACATGCGGAACGTCCACCACGGGCTTTCGGGCAATGGGCTTTCGGGCAATGGGCTTTCGGCGATGCCGCGAACCTGCGACCATCCGCGGGACGCGCCGGCTTCGGCGTGCCTCTGGGAGATCCATGCGCCTGACCGTCCTTGGTACGGGAACCGCGAGACCTGTTGCCGACACCGCCGCCTCCGGGATCCTCATCCAGACGGATCGGACGGCCGTGCTCTTCGACATCGGCAGCGGCATCGCGTCGCGCCTCGAGGCCACGGTCGGCGCGGCGGCCCTGGACGGTCTGGTCGTGGGTCATATGCACGCCGACCACTGGATCGACATCGCACCGCTCCGCTATCGCTTTCCGTGGGGCGAGCCGGCGCCGCGGCCGCTTCCGATCCACCTCCCGCCGGGCGGCAGGGAGAAGCTGGAGCTCCTCGCGGCGGTCATCAGCGAACGGGCCGGTTTCTTCGACCCCGCCTTCGATGTCCGCGAGTACGCCACCGGGGAGACGCTCCGGATCGGCGACCTGACCATCCGCCCGCATCCGGTCGGGCATTACGTCCCGGCCTGGTCGATGGACATCGAAGGCCCGGGCGGCGAACGGATCGTGTATGCCGGCGACATGGGTCCGTCGGAGATGGTCGTCGACCTCGCCCGGGGCGCGGATCTCCTCATCCTCGAGGCGACGCTCGAATCGAGCACGTTCGACGACGCGCGGCGCGGACACCTCACCGCGGAGGAGGCCGTCGACCATGTCCTCCGAGCCGGGGTTCCGCGCGGCATCCTGGTCCACTACCCGTCGGAGCGGCGGGCCGCGATCGCGGCGATCTGCGCACCGACCGACGGGCGCGTCGTCCCGGCGATCACCGGGATGGTCATCGACATTCGCCGCGGCGCCGTGCCGGCGCGCGCGGTCGCCGGTGGAGCGAGCCCTCAGGAGACCGTCAGCAGGGGCTGACCGGCACCCGTGGCGGCCCGGACGCTCATCCGCGCGGCGACCGTGCGGGCCAGGTTCGTGAGCGCCACGGCGGCGGGGCCGGGCTCGCGCTGGGCGACCGCCGGCACGCCGACGTCGCCACCCTGGCGGACCGTGACGTCGAGCGGGATCCCGCCGAGGTACTCCAGCCCGTGCTCGCGCGCGAAGCGCTCACCGCCGCCCCGCCCGAACAGCTCGATCGGGTCACCGCAGTGCGGGCAGATGAGGGCGGTCATGTTCTCGACGATTCCGATGACCGGCACGCTCATCCGCTTGAACATCGCCAGGGCCTTCTCGACGTCCAGGAGCGCGACCTCCTGGGGGGTCGTCACGAGGACGGCGCCGGAGATCGGGACCGCCTGGGCGAGCGTCAACTGCGCGTCTGAGGTCCCCGGCGGAAGGTCGATGACGAGGTAGTCCAGCTCGCCCCAGTCGACGTCGCGGAGGAACTGCTGGATGGCGCCGCCCACGAGCGGGCCACGCCAGATGATCGGCTGGCCGGCCGGAACGAAGAACTGGATCGAGATCGCCTTCACACCGTGCCGGCTGAGCGGCAGGATCTTCTCCGCCTCGCTCTTGCCGGGCTGCCCGTCCAGGCCGAGCATGAGCGGGACGTTCGGACCGGTGATGTCGGCGTCCAGGAGGCCCACGGATGCTCCGTCGCGGGCGAGGGCGACGGCGAGGTTGACCGCGACCGTGCTCTTTCCGACGCCACCCTTCCCGGACGCGACCGCGATGACGTTCTTCACACCCGGGAGCAGCTGCTCCGCGGTTCGCGGGGCGGCCCGCCGGACCGTGGCGCCCCAGGTGAGCTCGATGGACTCGACGCCGACCGGCGCGAGCGCGGTCCGGACGCGGGACTCGATCTCGTCCTTCAGCGGACAGGCCGGCGTCGTGAGCTCGATCGTGAAGGCGACCGCGCCGCCGTCGATGCGCAGGTCCCTGACCATGTTGCGCGTCACCAGGTCACCGCCGAGCTCCGGCTCCTGGACCTGCCTGAGCGCGGCCATGACGGCCTCTTCCGTGATCTGAAGCATGCGTTCCTCGGCGTTCGACGGGATTCCGACGGCAGTTGCGTCGATATCCTAGACGCGAGACGCCGGTTGCGCCGCCGGTTGCGCTGTTCCCGGGCTTGCCTCCCGCCGGCCGTGTGCCTGGCGCGCGCGCCGTTCCACGTCAGGGTGGTTCGAGCGCCTCTTGACACTCGCTCGAATACCCGAACTTCGTAGAACCGGTGGCCGGAATCGTGCGAGATTCGCACGTGGTGTTCGCTACTGGTCGGCCATCCGATGTTTGACACCGTGGATCGGCCGCGCCTATCCTCGCGCCACGCCCCGCGACTACCCTGTAGGGACGCGCCACGGCGTGCCTTATCTGCACCGGCATCGGAGGAGCGAAACGCACGTGCCCGAGGTCGAGGTTCGACTGACCCAGGTCTACAAGGCCTTCGGCAACGATGCGACCGGCCGCCGGGTGGCGAAGTACGTGGAGCCCGGCGAGGGCGGCCTCATCGTCGCGGTCGATCACATCGACCTCGAGGTGCACGACGGCGAGTTCTTCAGCCTCCTCGGGCCATCCGGCTGCGGCAAGACGACGACGCTCCGGATGATCGGCGGCTTCGAGCAGCCGACGTCCGGCAAGATCGAGCTCGACGGCCAGGACGTGACCTGGCTCCCGCCGTACAAGCGGAACGTCAACACCGTCTTCCAGAACTACGCCCTCTTCCCACACCTCACCATCTTCGACAACGTCGCCTTCGGCCTCCGCCGGCGGCGCGTCCCGGAGTCCGAGGTCAGGCAACGTGTCGGCGAGATGCTCGAGCTCGTGGAGCTGCCCGGCTACGAGCATCGGAAGCCGGCGCAGATCTCCGGCGGGCAGGCCCAGCGGGTCGCCCTGGCGCGGGCCCTGGTGAACAAGCCGGCGGTGCTCCTCCTCGACGAGCCCCTCGGTGCCCTGGACCTGAAGCTCCGCAAGCAGATGCAGATCGAGCTGAAGCGGATCCAGCAGGAGGTCGGGATCACGTTCATCTACGTGACCCACGACCAGGAGGAGGCGATGACGATGTCCGATCGCATCGCCGTCATGAACCGGGGGAAGTACGAGCAGCTCGGCGACCCGGAGACCCTCTATGAGCGGCCGGCGACCGAGTACGTGGCCGGATTCCTGGGCGTGAGCAACCTGCTTCCGGCGACGCTCGGCGAACGCGACGGCGGGTACGTCGTGGCCCGCCTGGCAGACGGCGCGGCCGTCCGAGTCCCGGCCGCCGTCGTCGACGGGAAGTCGTCCATCAAGATCGGCGTCCGGCCGGAGAAGATCCGGCTGCACGCGGACGCCGCGTCGATCCCGGACCGGATGAATCGCCTCCAGGGCCGGGTCATCGACGCGTCCT
This sequence comes from Anaerolinea sp., assembly GCA_013822395.1. Taxonomy (GTDB): domain Bacteria; phylum Chloroflexota; class Limnocylindria; order Limnocylindrales; family CSP1-4; genus UBA5189. The sequence goes on from PNKK01000004.1 coordinate 88,715, forward strand.
ATCTCGGCGCCTCGACGAGCTACCTCATCGAGGCAGGCGCGGGTGAGCGGATCACGGTCTTCGAGCAGAACGTGGAGCGGACCTCGCACGGCTCGCTCCATCGTCCCGGAGAGGACGTCCATCTCAGCTGGTCTCCGGACCATACCTTCGCCGTCGGGAAGGACGGCTCCCCGCCAGCCCCGGTGTCCGTCGCAGCCTGATCGCACTGACGTCCACGTCACGGAAGGAGCCGACCGCATGACCGACCTCGACCAGCGCCTTCGCCGCCTGCCGGTGCCCCGCCGGACCTTCCTCCAGGGCACAACGCTGGTCGGGTTCTCGGCCTTCCTGGCCGCCTGTGGTACCGGCAGCTCGCCCAAGCCGTCCGAGGGGGCGATCACGGGTCCGCTCAACTTCGCCAACTGGCCCGCATACATCGACCTGACCGAGGACGAGACGTCGTCGCCGACCCTCACGGACTTCGAGGCGAAGTACGGCATCAAGGTGAACTACCAGGAGGAGATCGAGGCGAACGAGGACTTCTACGCCACGATCGCGCCGCAGCTCGGGAGCGGCCTCGACACCGGCTGGGACATCATCGTCCTCACCGACTACATGGCCGCCCGCGTCGTGCGCGCCGGCTGGATCGAGGAGATCGACGCGGCCAACGTCCCGACCGCACTCGCCAACGTCCGCGACGAGCTCAAGGGCCTCGACTGGGACCCGGACATGAAGTACCACTTCCCGTGGCAGTCCGGCGCGACGGGTGTCGGCTACAACGTGAAGTCGACGGGTCGCGATCTGACGAAGGTGGAGGACCTGTTCGACCCGGCGTTCAAGGGCAAGGTCACCCTGCTGTCCGGCTACGCGGACACGTTCTCGCTCGTCGGGCTGATGCTCAAGGCGAAGGGCACGATCTCGAACGAGCCGGCGAAGATGACCCTCGAGGACGCCCAGAAAGTCTACGATTACCTGAAGCCGTTCGTGGACAGCGGGCACATCCGCGCCTTCACCGGCAACGAGTACCTCCAGGACTTCGGCTCGGGCGACACATGGGCCGCGATGGTCTGGTCCGGCGATCTCGCGTCATCGGGTGGCGAGGACGACCGCTTTGCCTTCCCCGAGGAGGGCTCGATCATCTGGACCGACAACATGCTCATCCCGAAGGGCGCCAAGAACAAGCGCACCGCCGAGGCGATGATGGACTTCGTCTACGACGTCAAGAACGCCGCCCGCCTGGCCGCGTGGATCTACTACATCTCCCCGGTCAAGGGCGTCGCCGACGAGATCGCGAAGACAGACCCGGAGCTGGCCGCGAACGAGCTCCTCTTCCCGTCTGCCGCAACCGCGGCGAACATGTTCCCGCAGCCGGCGCTCGAGGACGCCGAGGACATCAAGTGGTCCGAGCTGTCGGCCAATCTCGAGGGCGCATAGGCGCCACGTGAATCCGCGGCCGGGGCAACCCGCCGCGGCCGTCATCCGACTGACGAGGGCAGACGAGCGTGTCCCTGTTCCGGAGCCGCCGCGCCATCCCCTACCTGCTCATGGCGCCCGGCCTCCTGTGGCTGTTCCTGTTCTTCGTCGTCCCGAACGTCCAGATGCTCCTGTTCAGCCTGTCCGAGGGCACGCTCCGGACGGGCTTCACCACCCCGCCCGAGGTCTGGGACTTCGAGAATTACACGGGCAGCCTGACGAAGTTCTCCGCCAACTTCTCGAACTCCATCGTCTTTGGCGGGCTGGCCACGATCCTGACCTTCCTGATCGGTTATCCCCTCGCCTACGCGATCGCGTTCAAGGGCGGGCGCTGGAAGAACCTGCTCCTCTTCCTCGTCATCGCCCCGTTCTTCACGAGCTTCCTGATCCGGACGATCAGCTGGCGGATCATCCTGGGCAACGACGGACCGTTCCTGACGGTGGTCCGTGACGTCCTGGGCCTCGTTCCCGCCAACTTCAGCATCATCGGGACGCCGCTGGCGGTCGTGGGCGGGCTCACCTACCAGTTCCTCCCGTTCATGGTCCTGCCCCTCTATGTCTCCATCGAAAAGGTCGACCGGCGGCTGATCGAGGCGGCGCAGGACCTGTACGCCGGCCCGTGGCGCCGTGGCGGTCTGATCGCCGGCGCGATCTCCGGGGGGCTCGTTGCGATCGCACTCCAGGTCGGTCTGGGCTACGGAAGCCTGATCGGTGAGGACGCCGCGCCGGCGGCCGTGCTCCCACTCGGGGTCATCGGCGCGGTCGCCGGGGGGCTCGTGGGAGGGCTCCTGATCAGCCAGGCGTTCATCCGGGTCACGCTGCCGCTGTCGCTGCCGGGCGTCTTCGCTGCGTCCATCCTGACGTTCATCCCGGCGATCGGCGACTACGTCAACGCCCAGCTCCTGGGCAGTCCGAAGACGCAGATGGTCGGGAACGTCATCCAGGGCCGCTTCCTGGACCAGAACGACTACCCGATCGCGGCGGCGCTGGCATTCCTCCTCATGGCCGGCATCCTCATCGCGATCGCTCTCTACGCGAAGCTCCTCGGGACCGAGGAGCTGACGGGAGGCAGGGCATGACCGCGGCCTCGCCGGCGGTCGGGATGGACGGACCCGGAACGGGACGGCGCCTGTGGGCGTTCGCCGACCGCTGGCTGCTCAAGCTGTTCACGATCGGCGCGATCACCTACCTGATGGTCCCGATCGTGGTGATGATCGTCTTCTCATTCAATGATCCGGTCGGCAAGTTCAACTTCGTGTGGGCGGAGTTCTCGCTCGACGCCTGGGCCAGCCCGCTCAACCGGCCGGGACTCGCCGACGCGCTATGGACGTCGATCGTCGTCGCGATCGTCGGGACGTTCATCGCGACGATCCTGGGGACGCTGATCGCGCTGGCGCTCGTCCGCTACTCCTTCCGCGGGCGCAACGCGACGAACCTGTTCATCTTCATCCCGATGGCCACGCCCGAGATCGTCCTGGGCGCCAGCCTCCTGTCGATCTTCGTCGCGACCGCCACCCAGGAGCCGTTCAAGTCGATCATTCCACCAGGGATCTTCTACCCGCTGGGGCTGCCGACGATCATCATCGCCCACGTCATGTTCAACATCAGCTACGTCGTCGTCACCGTGAAGGCCCGGATCCAGGGCTTCCCGCGCCATCTCGAGGAGGCGGCCATGGATCTCGGAGCGAACGAGTGGACGACGTTCTGGAAGGTGACATTTCCGCTGATCCGGCCGGGCATCGTCGCCGCGGCGCTGCTCGCCTTCTCGCTTTCGATCGACGACTTCATCGTCACGAACTTCACGTCCGGGCTGGTCAACACCTTCCCGGTCTGGATCTGGGGCACGATCCGGAACAACCTGCCGCCACAGGTCCACGTCATCGGCACGGCGATCTTCCTGATCGCGGTGGGCGGCGTGGCGATCTCCACGTGGCTCCAGTCGCGAGGCGGCCGGACCGTCGCGATCAGGCCGCGCTGACCATGGAACGAGCCCGCCCGGTCACCTCCCAGGAGCGCGAACCATGACCACCCACTCCGACGTCGCGGGCCTCGGAAGCCCGATTCCCGACCACGCCGTCGTGCCTCCAGTATGGGGCCGGATCACGAACATCGATGTCGACCGGGGCGAAGGCTCGTGGCTGATCGCCGCGTCGGGAGAGCGGTACCTCGACTACAGCTCCGGGATCGGGGTGACGAACACCGGCCACGCCCACCCGAAGGTCGTGGCGGCGATCCAGGCCCAGGCCGCGAAGCTCCTCCACGGCCAGCAGAATATCGTCTACCACGAGCCCGGCCTGCGCCTGTACGAGCGCCTCGCCGGCCTCCTGCCGGGCGGCCCGTGGGGCGCGTTCCTGTCCAACTCGGGCGCCGAGGCGGTGGAGGCGGCCGTGAAGCTTGCGCGGGTCGCGACGGGCCGCCCGGTCATCATCAGCTTCCGTGGCGGGTTCCACGGCCGGACGGCCCAGACGATGGCCCTGACGACGGCGAAGGACGTCTACCGGGCGGCCTTCGAGCCGCTTCCTGGCAGCGTCTACCACACGAAGTTCCCGTACTGCTACCGGGCGGCCGGCGGGCCGCATGCGCCGGACGCGAATTGCACCTGCGATTGGGAGGCGGAGCTGGACCTCCTCTTCCACCAGGTCATCTACCCGAACCGGGTCGCGGCGATCATCGTCGAGCCGGTTCAGGGCGAGGGCGGCTACATCGTCCCGCCGCCGACCTTCCTGCCCCGCCTGCGCGAGATCACTCGGGAGCACGGCATCCTGCTCATCGCGGACGAGGTCCAGACGGGCTTCGGGCGAACCGGGGAGCTGTTTGCCGTCCGTCACTGGGATGTGGAGCCGGACATCCTCGTCATGGCGAAGGGCATCGCCTCGGGGTTGCCGCTCTCCGGCATCCTCGCCCGCCGCGAGCTCATCGAGCGCTGGGCGCCCGGGACGCATGGCGGCACGTACGGCGGCAACGTCGTGTCGTGCGCGGCAGCGCTGGCGACGCTCGACGTCATCGAGGAGGAGGACCTCGTCGCGAACGCCCGGGCCCGCGGTGGGCAGCTGGCCGGCGGCCTCCGCGAGCTCGCGGCGGACCACCCCTCGATCGGTGACGTCCGGGGTCTTGGGTGCATGGTCGCCATGGAATTCGTGAAGCCCGGCGCCGGCGACGGCCGCGTCCCGGACGCGGACCTGACGAAGCGGGTGATCGCCGAGGCTCTCGGGCGGAAGCTCATCGTCCTGTCGGCGGGCTCGTACGGGAACGTGACCCGGATCATCCCGCCCCTCGTCACGACCAGCGACGAGGTTGACCTGGCGCTCTCGCTACTCGAGGATGCGCTGCGGGCCGCCCAGGCCTGACCAGGGCGGTCGGACGCTTGCCGGGAGGTGTTCTGCATGACAGCCGCGATCGGGAGCCCGGCCGAGCTGACCGCCGCGCGAGGTCGCGTGGACGGCGTCTTCGACTCGCTCGCACGCATCCGGACGGATGATCTCGGACGGATCGGCTACCCGGCGGACGGACCTTCGGATTCGCGCGAGGTCGCGGTCGACCTGGCGCTTGCGGCGGCTCGTGACGCCGGCCGGGTCGAGCTGCTCGAGCAGGCCCGGGCCGAGGCGGTGGAGGTCGTGCTCCGACGCTACGGCGATGCGCTCTACGATCCGACGTGGATGGGCCTGAACTGGGGGCGGTCGCCCGGCCGGTCGAGCGACCGGGCTGCCGTCGCGGCCGCCGTCCGGGACGCGGCGACCGCCGCGGTCGTGGAGGATCTCGTCTCCGACGCCGTCCTTGACGAGCTCCGCGGGCGATTCGATCTCCTCGTCGCATCGGGGACCCCCGGCCCGCCGTCCGGCTCACTCGCCGCCGCCCTCACCCCGAGCAGCGCTCGCGCGCGGTGGGTCGTCGGTGGTCTCGCTGTCGTGGGCATCGCCGGCTTCGTACTCGGCTCGCCGGGGCTGCTGCTCCTTCCCGCGATCGTCGCCGTCGCGTGGCAGGCGCGTCGGCCCACGCGACGCGGGACGCGGTAGCCGCCCGAGGGCCGATCGGATATCTTGCCCGCTCCATGAACGCTGCGCCCGACCCGATCGAGCGGCTGCCGGCGGCGGCGCGCAACCGACTCGACCGCTTTGCCGAGGCGTTCCAGCAGCTGGACAGCAACTTCTACGGCGCGTTTGCCGCCGCCTCGCACGACCCGGACGAACGGCTGGCGGCGCTGGACCGGGTCCAGGAGCTCATCGGGCGCGGCGCACGGCGCGAGGGCGTCCTCGCGGCACTGGCCGAGTTCCGGGAATTCGCGGTCAGATCCGCGACAGAGGCGCTCGGCGGCTACCACTCGGTCCTGCTGACCCGCTCGAATACGTCATCGCCCGAGGAGCGGCTGCGCTTTCTCGCCTCCCTCGAGCTCGCGGTCGTCACAGTCATCCTGTGGGACGAGATCGACCCCGACGAGCGCGACGAGCTCCTTGGGCCGTGGGTCCAGATGGCCACCCAGGCGGCCGAGGGTCGGCCCTGACACTATACGGCCAATCGGAGGTCGCGCACGACACTCGGGGGCTTGGCCCTCGGGGTTGCTCGGCGCGATCGCCGGACGCGCGTTGCGCAGCCGCGTCGTGACGTCGGCCTCGGGCAGGTAGGAGCCCGGCTTCCCATGTACGCCGATCCACTCAATCCCGACGAGCGTGACGCGGTGGCTGACCAGCGAGTCACGCAGGGTCATCAGGCCCGCGCTCGGGTGCGAGAGCTCCCGCCTCTCACTACCTGCTCAACGACGACGAACCGCCAGCTCCAGGAAGAACGAAGCCGACCCTTCCCGGGGCTCGGCAAGCGCGGCATCGAGCGCGAGGACGAGCCGGCCGACCGTTCCTGGCTGGCCGCGTGGAAACTGCCGGTTCGTGGTGAAGATGAGCCTCGGGCAGGGCGCGTCCCGCCCGCGCGCGACGGTCTCGAGGCGCCGGAAGTCGGCGACGTTCTCGGTGAGGAGCGCGCGATCATCGGCGATCGCGGCTGCGAACACCTCAGCGTCGGGCACACCTTCGAGGTGGTGGTAGTCCGCGTCGTGGACCGAAACGACGTCGTGGCCACGCGCCCGGAGTTGTTCGGCCAGGGTGGCGGGGTACATCTCGTCGAGCAACAGCCTCACCCGAGGATGCGGCGTTCGCGCTCGAGCGTCCGCTCGAGCCGGTCGGCTTCCTCCTCGATAAGTGCGATGAAGCGGTCGACGTCGTCGCGGTACTCGGCGTAGTAGCGGACCGCCGTCCGGATCTTCTGCGGGGCCACGCCGATCCGCTCGGCAAGGGCGTCGATGAGCCGCTCGCCGCGTTCGGGTGCCGTGCGGGCAGCGGCGATCACCTCCCACACGTCGGGCCCGCCGACGACGACCGCGCGTCGCCCGGCCGGGCCGTCCCGGAATGCGATGCCGGGGTGCCGGTCGAGCCGCATCCCCTCGTCGATGTACCGCTGGGCGAGGCGGACCAGGGGCTCGCCGCTCTGGGCGCTGCGGGCGCGGAGCGCACGGAGCGTCTCCGACTCGATCCTGATGGCCTGACTACTCATGTAGCGAAGAGTAGTCTTGTCGAGTCAGCGCGTCCAGCACCTGGTTCCGCCAGCCAGCTCCGCGCCGATGGACTTCCGTATTGCGATGGCCGGGTGCAAGTTGGCCAGTCGAGTGTTGGCTCACTGCAGGCACCTCAGAGTTTCAATTCTCACCCGGCGCGATGGCCGGGTGCGAGCGTCCAGACGAGGAGCCGACCGCGGCAGCCGGGCGAGTTTCAATCCTCACCCGGCGCTATGGCCGGGTGCGAGGATGGCTGTAGGTACTGTGCTCGCGCTCGGCCTGTTTCAATCCTCACCCGGCGCGATGGCCGGGTGCGAGCGCCGTCGATCGCGTAGCGCTCGGCCCCGTCCATCTCGTTTCAATCCTCACCCGGCGCGATGGCCGGGTGCGAGTTCGCCGGCATGTCGGCGGCGCCGGCCGTGATCGGCAGGTTTCAATCCTCACCCGGCGCGATGGCCGGGTGCGAGGGCGAGGGCGTGATGGTCGCCGAGCCGCTCACTCGGTTTCAATCCTCACCCGGCGCGATGGCCGGGTGCGAGGCTCGCCGCGGTGGGCGATGATCCGGAGCGCCTGCCCGTTTCAATCCTCACCCGGCGCGATGGCCGGGTGCGAGTGGTATCGGGACTGGTGGCAGGCCGAGCAGTATATGCCCGGTTTCAATCCTCACCCGGCGCGATGGCCGGGTGCGAGGCGCCGGGCAAGCTCGCAGCCTTCCTCCAGTTCCGTTTCAATCCTCACCCGGCGCGATGGCCGGGTGCGAGGGGTGGCGGCGGCGCGCTCGGGGCGGAGGTCGACGTTTCAATCCTCACCCGGCGCGATGGCCGGGTGCGAGGGGTGGCGGCGGCGCGCTCGGGGCGGAGGTCGACGTTTCAATCCTCACCCGGCGCGATGGCCGGGTGCGAGCGTGGTGGCCGGCTTCGGCCTGGCAGTGCGATCCGGGCTCGTTTCAATCCTCACCCGGCGCGATGGCCGGGTGCGAGCTTCGGTGTCGATGAGCTTCTCGGCCGCCGTCCGGATGTTTCAATCCTCACCCGGCGCGATGGCCGGGTGCGAGCCCCAGGAGCGGGTCGACGCGGCCTTTCCGAACCGGCCGTTTCAATCCTCACCCGGCGCGATGGCCGGGTGCGAGCTCGGGCTGAGGACCCGGGAAAACGTCGTGATCGGGTTTCAATCCTCACCCGGCGCGATGGCCGGGTGCGAGCCTCCGACCGAGCGTGGCAGCCGGCGAGCAGCTCGTTTCAATCCTCACCCGGCGCGATGGCCGGGTGCGAGTCGTGCTGAGAGGCATCTTGAGCCGCGGGACATGACAGTTTCAATCCTCACCCGGCGCGATGGCCGGGTGCGAGACGCGGCCGCGGACATGCTCGCCGGCCTGAGCGCAATTGTTTCAATCCTCACCCGGCGCGATGGCCGGGTGCGAGTGCCGCGGTCGGGGTCGGGACGGCCGGCGGCTATGTCCTGTTTCAATCCTCACCCGGCGCGATGGCCGGGTGCGAGTCCGACGACGGCCGCGCGCTCGCGTCGATGCTGCATGTTTCAATCCTCACCCGGCGCGATGGCCGGGTGCGAGCCGTATAACTTCCTCGCCAACGGGTTCGTCGTCCAGTTTCAATCCTCACCCGGCGCGATGGCCGGGTGCGAGGATGAGGTTGGGGTGATCATGCCCGCGCGGTTGTGGTTTCAATCCTCACCCGGCGCGATGGCCGGGTGCGAGCGCGAACTGGCCGAGAGCCACGGCCGGGTCGATGCTTGTTTCAATCCTCACCCGGCGCGATGGCCGGGTGCGAGTCCGGCCTCATCGAGGGATCCGGCCTCCTCGAGGAGTTTCAATCCTCACCCGGCGCGATGGCCGGGTGCGAGCGTCGTACTGTCCACGACGAACGCAGGGACCCTGCCGATGTTTCAATCCTCACCCGGCGCGATGGCCGGGTGCGAGGCGGCCGGTGTATGGGGTCAGTCTGGGCGCGCGGCAGAGTTTCAATCCTCACCCGGCGCGATGGCCGGGTGCGAGGCGCGACATCCGGCTTGCTCTCGATGATCCGTTCCGAGTTTCAATCCTCACCCGGCGCGATGGCCGGGTGCGAGCGGCGAGCGAGTGGCTCCGCAAGGACAGCCCGCACTAGTTTCAATCCTCACCCGGCGCGATGGCCGGGTGCGAGAGCGAGGACGACGCCTCCCGGGTGTTCCGCAGCTGGGTTTCAATCCTCACCCGGCGCGATGGCCGGGTGCGAGATCATCGTCCGGACCGCACCAAGGCCAGCATCAAGTTTCAATCCTCACCCGGCGCGATGGCCGGGTGCGAGACACCCAGACCCACAACGCCCCGACGACGACGAGAGTTTCAATCCTCACCCGGCGCGATGGCCGGGTGCGAGGCCGTGAGGTCACGCGAGGCGGTCGCCCGTTACGTCTCGTTTCAATCCTCACCCGGCGCGATGGCCGGGTGCGAGCAGGAAGTTCTGGCGGGTCGCGCGGAGGAAGGACATCGTTTCAATCCTCACCCGGCGCGATGGCCGGGTGCGAGTCGCCAACACGACGGCCGTCCTGACCGACCGTGGCATGTTTCAATCCTCACCCGGCGCGATGGCCGGGTGCGAGCGGGTGGGCACCGAACTTGCCGTACAGGCCGTTACCGAGTTTCAATCCTCACCCGGCGCGATGGCCGGGTGCGAGTCGCGTCGTCGAGGGTGTGACGTATCCGGGCCGCTGGTTTCAATCCTCACCCGGCGCGATGGCCGGGTGCGAGCTGGGCCGCCGTCCAGCGGACCGGAGCGGCAGCGTCGTTTCAATCCTCACCCGGCGCGATGGCCGGGTGCGAGGCCTGTCGTCCCGCTGGTCAACCGGCCGCGCCTCCGCGGGGTTTCAATCCTCACCCGGCGCGATGGCCGGGTGCGAGCCGGCCAGCGACTGGTTCGCGGCGCCATGGATGTCGTTTCAATCCTCACCCGGCGCGATGGCCGGGTGCGAGGCGACGATGACGATCGACGCATCGGTCGAGGTCGTGTTTCAATCCTCACCCGGCGCGATGGCCGGGTGCGAGTCGGCGTGGATCGCGTCGCGCATCGTCTTCGTCACGTTTCAATCCTCACCCGGCGCGATGGCCGGGTGCGAGCTATCTGCAGCGGCTAAGTTCGCTGAGGCGTTCTTGGAGTTTCAATCCTCACCCGGCGCGATGGCCGGGTGCGAGACGACACCGCCCGCCTGATCGCGATCTACGGCCGGTTTCAATCCTCACCCGGCGCGATGGCCGGGTGCGAGCGGCGTCGCCCCGGGCACGGTCCGGGCGACGCTCCAGTTTCAATCCTCACCCGGCGCGATGGCCGGGTGCGAGATGATCACCAGACTTACACCCCTGACCGCACACGACTGGTTTCAATCCTCACCCGGCGCGATGGCCGGGTGCGAGGTCACCGTTGGGCCGCGGAGCAGCGGCACGGGCGAGCTGTTTCAATCCTCACCCGGCGCGATGGCCGGGTGCGAGGGGACCTCGTGACGGTGCCGGTCGGTGTGCGCTCCGCGTTTCAATCCTCACCCGGCGCGATGGCCGGGTGCGAGGGGACCTCGTGACGGTGCCGGTCGGTGTGCGCTCCGCGTTTCAATCCTCACCCGGCGCGATGGCCGGGTGCGAGCTCCGGATCGGATTACTCGCTCGTGCCGGGCGGGTTTCAATCCTCACCCGGCGCGATGGCCGGGTGCGAGCGGGCGTACATCGTCAGCTTGCCGTTGAGCGAAATGTTTCAATCCTCACCCGGCGCGATGGCCGGGTGCGAGATAGCGGCGCAGGGTGATCCGGTCGCGCAGGGCGACGTTTCAATCCTCACCCGGCGCGATGGCCGGGTGCGAGAGCAACGACACGACGAACGTGTACCTCGGAAACCGGTTTCAATCCTCACCCGGCGCGATGGCCGGGTGCGAGCCGGGGCGATCGGGAGCGTCGTCATCTACGCCGCCCCAAGGTTTCAATCCTCACCCGGCGCGATGGCCGGGTGCGAGCCGCTGCCCGGGCGGTAGGAGGGTCGACGCGACGACGTTTCAATCCTCACCCGGCGCGATGGCCGGGTGCGAGGCGCGGTGGGCGACAACAGCCTCCAGCCGTATCTGCCGTTTCAATCCTCACCCGGCGCGATGGCCGGGTGCGAGGCCAAGTAAGGAAGAATGATGACTAGAGATTTACTAGTTTCAATCCTCACCCGGCGCGATGGCCGGGTGCGAGTTGGCGAACAGGCTGGGCTTCGCCTGATTCAGCAGGTTTCAATCCTCACCCGGCGCGATGGCCGGGTGCGAGGGCGGTCGGCCGGCTCACGGCGGGCCGGTCATGCGAGGTTTCAATCCTCACCCGGCGCGATGGCCGGGTGCGAGCATCGGTCGCCCGCCCCGCCATGGGGACCTGGTGGCGGTTTCAATCCTCACCCGGCGCGATGGCCGGGTGCGAGTTCGTGTCGCCGGCGGCGTAGTCGATCGAGCTCACCGGTTTCAATCCTCACCCGGCGCGATGGCCGGGTGCGAGCGACGCTGCCATGCCGAGGAAGCTGACGACCAGGATGTTTCAATCCTCACCCGGCGCGATGGCCGGGTGCGAGGTCGGGGTGACCGACGTCCTGGGCGGGGTCATTGAGTTTCAATCCTCACCCGGCGCGATGGCCGGGTGCGAGGTCAACCGCTCGGGCCAGCCGATCAGCCTCACGATCGAGTTTCAATCCTCACCCGGCGCGATGGCCGGGTGCGAGAACGGGTTTCTCGCCACATCACCTGACGGTGCCGCCTGGTTTCAATCCTCACCCGGCGCGATGGCCGGGTGCGAGTGTGCGCAAGTACACCGGATTGCCTGCGTTGGAGATCGTTTCAATCCTCACCCGGCGCGATGGCCGGGTGCGAGAGGGCGCGCTGGGGTCACCCGCAACGTAGACCATGTTTCAATCCTCACCCGGCGCGATGGCCGGGTGCGAGGGAGGACCTGATCGTCGGCGGCGATCCTGCCCGGATCGTTTCAATCCTCACCCGGCGCGATGGCCGGGTGCGAGCTTTGGTCTTCCGGATCATCCGGCCTACTAGGGCAGTTTCAATCCTCACCCGGCGCGATGGCCGGGTGCGAGCCCGCTCGGCCGCCGTCATCGACGGGGTGATCGGGTTTCAATCCTCACCCGGCGCGATGGCCGGGTGCGA
>PNKK01000005.1 GCA_013822395.1 Anaerolinea sp.
GCGGTCGCCGACCGGCTCCGTGACGAGATCCTCGACGGCCGGCTGGCGGCCGGGTCCCGGCTCGTCGAGGCCGAGCTCGCCGAACGGTTCGGGGTCTCTCGCGGCCCCGTTCGCGATGCCCTCCAGGAGTTGGCCCGGGCGGGCTGGCAGTCGATCTGCCCCGTCGCGGCACGTTCGTCAGCAGCCTGACCGAACGCGACCTCGAGGAGGTCTATGTCATCCGCCGGGCGATCGAGGAGGCCGCGGCGCGACTCACGATCGAGCGGGCCGGCGACGACGACGTGGCCGCGATGTTCGACGCGATCGAGGCAGTCGAGACCGCGTATCGCGGGGACGACCTCGCCGCGGCGTGGGACGCCGACATGGCGTTCCACCGGACCTATTGCCGCCTGTCCGGCAACGGCCGGCTCCTCGAGCTGTTCGACCAGCTGGCGTCCCAGACGGTGCTGCTCATGCGGACATCGCTCGAGTCGCGCGCGTCGCTGGGCTGGACGCCGCCCGTGGAGCTGCACCGCGGAATCGCCCAGGCCATTGCAGCCCGCGACGTCGACCGTGCGACGGAGGCCGTCGGCGCGCATTTCCAGTACACCCAGGACCGCCTGCGCGTCTCGGAGCCGCCGCGGCTGTCCAGCGTCGCGCCCGAGCCGGGCGGCTAGTGCCCGATGCGAACCCACGCCCGGGTTGCGATCATCGGCGGCGGCGCCCTGGGGGCGAGCCTGCTGTACCACCTCGCGCTGCGCGGCTGGACCGACACGGTCCTCCTCGAGAAGGATGACCTGACGGCCGGCTCGACCTGGCATGCCGCCGGCCTGTGCACCCAGTTCAACGCCAGTCTCAACGTCACCCGCCTGCTCATGCGCGGCGTCGAGCTGTTCAGGGAGCTCGACTCGGGCCCCCGCGGTCCGATCGACTTCCGGGAGGTCGGCAGCATCCGGCTCGCCACGGTGCCTGCCCGGATGGACCAGTACCGCGATGCGCGCGGCCTCGCCAGGATCACCGGCCTGCCGTTCGAGATCATCGGACCGGAGGAGATCGGGCGGCGCGTGCCGCTGCTCTCCCTCGACGGCGTCCTGGGCGGAGCGTGGACGCCGACCGATGGCTACGTGGACCCCAGCCGCGCAACCCTCGCGATGGCCGACGCGGCGCGCGAGATCGGCGCCGAGGTCGAGCGCCACACGACGGTCACCGGCCTGCGCCAGCTCGCGTCGGACGAGTGGGACGTCGTGACGGACCGCGGCACCCTCCGCGCCGGGATCGTCGTCAACGCGGCCGGGATCTGGGGCCGCGACGTCGGCCGGCTCGCCGGCGTGGACCTCCCGATCGTGCCCATGGAGCACCAGTACCTCGTCACCGACGCCCTGGCCGAGCTGGCTGCCGCCCACCCCGAGATGCCGGTCGTCCGTGACACGGAGGCCTCGTTCTACGTGCGCGAGGAGGGCGGCGGGCTGCTCGTCGGTCCGTACGAGGCCAATCCCAAGCCCTGGGCGGCGACGGGCATCCCGAGCTCGTTCGGCCGGCAGCTCCTGCCGCCGGACTTCGACCAGGTCGCCGGGGTGCTCGACCTCGCGACCCGCCGCATCCCCGCCCTCGCCCACGTCGGCATGAAGCAGCTCCTCAACGGCCCGACCAGCTACACGCCGGACGGCAACGCCCTCATGGGCTGGGTCCCCGGCCGGCGGAACCTGTTCGTCCTGTCCGGCTTCAGCTACGGCATCGTCCAGAGCGGGGGTGCCGGGTTCAATGCCGCCGCGTGGATCGTCGACGGCGAACCGGTCGACAACCTGTGGGAGCTCGACGTCCGCCGCTTCGGCCCGTATGCCGCCGCCCTGAGCTACGTCGTCCCCCGGGCGCGCGAGACCTACGAACGCGAGTACGCGATCCCCTTCCCGTTCGACGAGCTGCGCGCTGCCCGGCCCCTGAAGACCGATCCGCTGTACGACCGGCTGGCTGCCGGGGGGGCGGTGTTCGGCGCCCGCAACGGCTGGGAACGGCCGCTGTGGTTCGTGCCCGACGGCGAACCGCGGGGCGACGATCCCACCTACCGTCGGCCGGCCTGGCTGCCGTACCAGGCCGCCGAATGCCGCGCCATCCGGGAGCGGGCCGGCCTGCTCGACATGTCGAGCTTCGCCAAGTACGTGGTCCACGGGCCAGGTGCGGCGGCGCTGCTCGACCGGCTGTGCGCCAACCGGCTGCCGACCGTCGGGCGTGTGGCGCTGACGCAGATGCTCTCGCCGCGGGGTGGGATCGAATCCGACGTGACGATCACGCTGCTCGCGCCGGACCGCTTCTACATCGTCAGCGCCGCCGCCACCGAGACCCGCGACCTCGATTGGATCGAGCGCCACCTGCCGTCCGACGGCAGCGTGTCCGTGGCGAACGTCACCGGCGCGTGGGGTGTCCTCATGCTCGCCGGGCCGCGGGCCCGCGACATCCTGGGCAGCCTGACCGACGCGGACCTGTCGACGGCCGCGTTCCCGTTCATGGCCGCTCGTGACATCCTCGTGGGGCCGGTGCCCGTTCGCGCCCTCCGCGTCACGTACACCGGCGAGCTGGGCTGGGAGCTCCACCATCCCATCGAGTGGTCCCGAGCCCTGTACGGCCTGCTCCTCGAAGCGGGGTCGGCCGTCGGGCTCGCGGACGTCGGCTACCGGGCCCTCGACTCGCTGCGGCTGGAGAAGGGCTACCGGCAATGGGGCGTCGACATCGGGCCCCAGGACACCCCGCTCGAGGCCGGCCTCGAGCGGTTCGTGGCCCTCGACAAGGGTGACTTCATCGGTCGCGAGCCGCTGCTGCGGCAGCGTGCCGAGGGGATCACCCGCCGCCTGGCGTGCCTCACCATCGACCTCGCCGCCGACGACGACCTGTTCCCGCGCGGTGGCGAGCCCGTGTACACACGCGACGGCCTGGCGGGGTACCTGCGCGCGGCGCAGCCCGGCCACGCCGTGGGCCGAACGATCGGCCTTGCCTACCTGCCCGGCGACCAGGCGATTCCGGGCACGGTCCTCGAGGTCGAGATCCTCGGGGAGCGGCGGACGGCAGCGGTGGTCACGGCGCCGCTGTACGACCGGGAGGGAGGCCGCATGCGCGTGTGACGGGTTCGCAGATGTCAGCCTCGGCATCCCCTCAGGCTCCACGACAGAGGAGGAGAGATCGTGTTCCGCTTACCAACGGGGTTCCGGCTCGCCGGCCTCGCCGCCGCTGCGGTGCTCCTGGTGGGAGCCTGCGGCGGGGGCGCGACGACGGCACCTGGCGGCGGCGCGACGACGGCACCTGGCGGCGGCGCGACGCCAGGTGCTTCCAGCGCAGCGACCGAGACGCTCAAGATCGGGATCGAGGGGCCCTTCACCGGCCCCAACGCCCTCACCGGCGAGGAGATGAAGAACGCCTCGACGATGGCGTTCGACGCAATCAACTGGACCGTCGGCCCATACAAGATCGAACCCGTGTACATCGACGACCAGTCAGATCCGGCGAAGGGCGCGGCCGCCTACGAGCAGGCCGCGGTCAGCCAGAAGATCACCGCCGGCATCCTGGGCTGGCACAGCTCGGTCGCCGTCGCCCAGATGGAGGTCACCGCGAAGTACAAGATCCCCCACTTCTTCGCCATGGGCGCCACGGGGGTCGTGAACGAGAAGTTCAATTCGGATCAGACGAAGTACGGCTACTGGACCTCCAAGGGCTGGCCGGATCCGGCGAAGCTGAGCATCGCCTACGTGACCAGCCTCAACGACGCGATCGCCGCGGGCACCTGGACCCCGGCCTCGAAGACCGTCGCCGTCTACGGCGAGGACACCGACTGGGGTCGCTCGTTCGGCGCGGGCATCAAGCAGCAATTCCAGGACACCGGCTGGAGCGTCGTGAGCGAGGACTACTTCCCCACGACTCAGACCGACTTCTCGGCCCTGGTCGCGCGCTACAAGAGCAACAACGTCCCGGTGATCGCGGGCACGAGCACGATTCCGGCCTCCATCTCCGCCTTCATCAAGGCGGCCGATGACGCCGGCGTCAAGTCGATGATCGTGGCCGACGGGCTCGGCTGGATCGGCGACTGGTACAAGCTGACCGGCACGTCCTCGAATTACGTCCTCGACCAGATCCCGGGCTGGACCACCGACAAGGCCAAGAAGTTCGCCGACGACTACAAGGCGAAGTTCAACAAGACACCCAGCCCCTCGGCCGCGGGCCTGTCGTACGACTTCACGAGCTTCTTCATCAAGATCATGCAGCAGACGCTGGCGGACTCTGGCTCGATCACGAGCGAGACGCTCTACAAGACCGCCCAGGACAAGCTCTGGACGGGCCAGCTCACCTATACCGATGGGATCATCATGTCGAACTACGCCTATTCGGCCGACACGATCCCAGATCCCGTCGTCGGGAAGGGTGCGTACATCTTCCCCGTCCTCCAGTACCAGGGCGGGGTCGGGGCGGTCATCTGGCCACCCGAGTGGAAGACCGGCGACATCAAGGCGAAGCCCTAGCACCACTGAGCTCCGGGGGATCGGCTCATTGGCCGATCCCCCGGACAGCCCACCGGGAGTCACATGGCCATCCTCGAAATCTCCGGGGTCACGAAACGGTTCGGCGGCCTCACCGCCGTCGACAACGTCACGTTCTCGGTCGAGGCTAACGAGATCTTCGGACTCATCGGGCCCAACGGGGCTGGGAAGACGACGCTCCTGAGCTGCCTTGCCGGCGATCTCCGGCCCAATGGCGGCACGGTCCGCTTGGACGGCCGCGACACCACGGGCCTGCCGGCCGATCGGATGTGCCGCCTGGGCGTCGGGCGGACCTTCCAGATTCCGCGGCCCTTCCCGCACATGTCCGTCTTCGACAACGTCGTCGTCGCGGCCGCGTTCGGCGATCCGAAGATCCAGCGCGACCAGGTCGCCCGGCGGGCGCTCGACATGATCGAGTACGTCGAGTTCCCGCGCCCGGTCACGACCCTCGCTTCCCATCTCAACGCCGCTCAGCTCAAGCGCCTCGATCTCGCGCGAGCGCTCGCAAGCGGTCCGCGACTCCTGCTGCTCGACGAGCTCGCGGCCGGCCTCACGCCCGGTGAGCTGACGAGCATCGCGACGCTGCTCCGCCGGATCCGCGGCGACGGCGTGACGATCGTGATGGTCGAGCATGTGATGCGGTTGATCATGGAGCTGTGCGACCGGCTGTCGGTCCTCCACTACGGTGAGCTCATCGCCCACGGCGACGCCGCGACCGTTGCCCGGGACGACCTGGTGCGCGAGGCGTACCTGGGCCAGAGCTACATCCTCTGACGGTCGGATCCAGTCACGGAGGGACGTGTGCTCGAACTGACGAACCTCGAATCGGGCTACGAGCTGTTGCAGGTCCTGTGGGGCGTGTCGCTCCGCGTTGACGAGGGCGAGTTCGTTGCCCTCCTCGGCCCGAACGGCGCCGGCAAGACGACGACGCTGCGAACGATCGCCGGATTCCTCAGCCCGATCCGGGGCGACGTGACGTTCCAGGGTCGCTCGATCGGAGACGCGGCTCCGAGCGCGGTCAGCCGGATGGGGATCGGGTTCGTCTCCGAGACCCTCAACCTCTTCCCCGCGATGACCGTCCACGAGAACCTGCTCGTGGGCGCCTACGCCGTGAAGGACAAGCGCCAGATCGCGGCGACGAGAGACCTCGTGTTCGAGCTCTTCCCCCGTCTCCACGAACGCCGCGACCAGCTCGCGGGGACGCTCAGCGGTGGCGAGCGGAAGATGCTCGCCATCGGGCGCGGCCTGATGCCCTCGCCGTCGCTGCTGCTCGTCGATGAGCCCTCACTGGGCCTCGCGCCGATGGCGACACTGGCGACGTTCGCAGCGCTCAAGGCCCTGCGCGAGCGGGGCGTCACGATCTTGCTCGTCGAGCAGAACGTCAACACCACGCTCCACCTGGTCGACCGGGCCTACGTGCTGGAGCAGGGCAGGATCGTCCTCGAGGGAACGGGCACGGAGCTGCTCGGCAACAGCCACGTTCAGGAAGCGTACCTGGGAATCTGAGTGCATCCGATGACCACCGCGACGAACCTCCGGACCGTCCCCCTCGTCAGGCGCTACCTGACGTTCACGTGGCTCGTGCTCGGCCTGGCGGTCCTGATCATGATCGTGGCCGCGATCGCCCAGCCGTCGATCGTCGTCGACACGCTCGTCACGGGCGGCATGTGGGCGCTGCTGGCCGGGGGGCTGGCGCTCATCTTCGGCGTGATGAACATCCCGAACTTCGCCCACGGCGAGCTGTTCCTCATCGGCTCGCTGGTCGGCTTCACCGTCTTCTCGCCGATCCAGGACGCGATCCTCGAGAACCCCGACGCGGCGCTGCTCAAGGTGGTCGGGCCGTTCCCCGGCATGATCGCCGCGGCGCTGGTCGGCGCCGCCGTCGGGGTCGGCCTGGAGGTCCTGCTCTTCCGCCCGCTCCGCAAGCGCAGCCGCGACCAGTGGGTCATGAACACGTTCCTGCTCACGGCGGGCGTCTCGGTCCTGCTCGTGAACATGGACAGGCTCGTGATCGGCAACGACTTCCGGGGGATCACCCGCTACTGGGACGTGCCACCGATCCGGCTGCTGGACGTGTCGATCTCGGTCGACCGGGCGATGGTGTTCATCATCGCCCTGATCACGATCGCCCTGTTCTCGCTGTTCCTCCAGCGGACCCGCGTGGGCCGCGCGATGCGGGCGGTCGCCCAGGACGAGGCCGGGGCACAGATGGCGGGGATCGACCTGAAGCGGATCTTCATGCTGACGATCGGCCTGAGCTCCGGCCTCGCGTCGCTCGCGGGAGCGGCCCTCCTGTTCATGTTCCCGTCCTATCCGGACGTCGGCCTGCAGCCGCTCTACCTCGCCTGGTACGTCGTCATCCTGGCCGGCCTGGGTAACGTCCAGGGGGCGATCGCCGGCGCCTTCATCGTGTCGCTGCTCCAGACGCTGACGGTGTTCTACGTCGGGGTCGGCTGGGTCGACGTCCTGCCGACCGGCTTCATCATCCTGATCCTGCTGTTCAAGCCCTCGGGCCTGTTCGGCAGCGCAGTGAAAGGCATCTGGGAGCAGTAGTGGCCAACCCGTCCGTCGCCAACGCACCCACGTCGCCGATCGAGGCCGACCGAGACGCGACGCGCCGACACCGCGCGGCGTTGCTGCTCGTGCTCGGCATCGCCATCGTCCTGCCCTTCGTGCCGCCGTTCACCGGCCAGGACTACCAGCGCTGGCTCGTCGGGGCGGCGCTCCTCGCGGCGATGGCGGTGGCCTTCGACTTCACCGCCGGCTACATCAACGTCGTCAACTTCGGCTTCGCGGCCTTCGTGGGTCTGGGCGGGTACACCTCCGGCCTGCTCGCGGTCGATCTCGGCGTCTCGCCGTGGATCGGAATCTTCGTTGGCGCGGCGCTGGCCGGGTTCGTGGGCCTGCTCACGGGCATGCTGACGCTCCGGCTCCGGGGCATCTACGCCGCCGTCATGGCCTGGTTCGTCGGTCTGGCCGTGATGGGCCTCGTGCGGAACCTGCCGGACATCACCCGCGGCTCGCTCGGACTGAACGTCCCGCTCCTGCTCGACACCTCGGACAACCTTCCCTACTACTACGTCATCCTCGGGATGCTGGTCGTCACCCTGGTCGTCCTCACGGTCGTCATCCGGTCGTACATCGGGCTCGCCTTCCGGGCCATCGGCCAGAACCTCCAGGCAGCCCGCGCCTCGGGCATCAATCCCACCCGGTATCTGGTCCTCAACTTCGCGCTGTCATCCGCCTTTGCGGGCTGGCTGGGCGGCTTCTATGCCCACTACTACGGCATCCTCACCCCGGACGTGATGCTGACCTCGCGCACCGTGGAGGTCCTGGCCGTCGCCTACATCGGCGGCCGGGGCAGCCTTTGGGGACCGGCCGTCATCGCCTTTCCGCTGTCGATCGCCGTCGAGCTGCTGCGGACCCAGTTCGCGAACCTGCCCGGGCTGTACCTGGTGCTGTACGGCCTGCTGCTCATCGTCGTGATGATCTATCGGCCGGGCGGCGTGGCGGCCGCCGCGCGGAGCGTCGACGAGTGGATCGCCCGGCGACGGCGACCGGAACCGGTCGAGACGCCTCGGGCAACCTGATCCGAGCGAACCGGGTCTCAGGACCAGGTCGTCGGGCGCCGAAGCGCCGCGGGCTGAACGGCCGCAGGGCCTTCGGGTCAGCGCCCTCGAGGATCACGTCGGCGAGCAGCCCGCGGTCCGGGTCGCGAGCGTCAGGCCGAGCATCGCGTGGCGGTGGCCAACGTACAGGCCTCGGGCGCCAGTCGTTCGGGGACCTTGGGCGACTCAGGCGAGATTGACGACGACGGTCTTGAGCTCCGTGAGCCGCTCGATCAGGAAGCGCCCGCCGACCCGACCGAGCCCGCTCTGGGAGCCGGCGCGGCCCCCGAACGGGAGGTGCGATTCCCAGTAGTTCGTGCCCTCGTTGATGTTGACCCATCCGGCGCGAACGGATTCGGCGAACCGGATGCCGACCCGGAGATCGCGCGTGAAGATCGCGTTCAGCAACCCGAACGCCGACGCGTTGACGATGGCGATCGCTTCCTCGATGCCACTGATCCGGGTCACCGGGGCGACCGGTCCGAAGGTCTCCTCGCGCGCGATGTCCATCTGAGCCTTCACGCCGCTGATGACCGTGGGCTGGAAGAAGAGCGGGCTGCCGAGTCCCGGGCTGCGGGCTCCGCCGGCGACGACCGTGGCACCGGTGGCGATGGCCTGGGCGACGTGGCGCTCCGTCTTCGTCGCGGTCTTCTCATTGTTGAGGGGGCCCATGGTCGTGAGCGGGTCGAACGGGTCGCCGAGGCGCGTCTCGCGGCGGAGGGCTGCCGTCAGGCGCTCCAGGTAGGCGTCGTGGGCCCCGTCCTGGACGAGAATCCACTCACCCGCGGTGCAGCTCTGGCCAGCGTTCAGGAAGCAGGCGGTGAGCGTGGCCGTGACCGCGGCGTCGAGGTCGGCATCGTCGAGGATCACGAGCGGGCCGTTGCCGCCCATTTCGAGCAGGAGCTCCTTGCCGATCGCTCGCTCGGCGATCCTGCGTCCGGTCGCCGTGGACCCGATGAACCCGACCGCCGCGACGTTCGGGTGGCCAGCCAGCTCGTCGCCGACCTCGGAGCCCGGACCCGTGACGAGGTTGAAGACACCCGGCGGCAGGTCTGCTTCCACGAGACACGACGCCAGCACGGTCGAGCACAGCGAGGTCGACGTGGCCGGGTTCCAGACGACCGTGTTCCCGCCCCCGAGCGCCGGGGCGATGATCTCGGCCGGCATCGTGTACGGCCAGTTCCACGGCGTGATGACGCCGACCACGCCGAGCGGGACGCGATAGACGAGGACGCGCTTCTGGGGATCGACCGACGGCGGCATGATCCCGTCCAGGCGGGTCGTGTCCGCAGCGGCCATCCGGAAATAGACGATCAGCTCTTCGACCTCGCCGTACGCCTCGGCCTGGAGGGGCTTGCCCTGATCGAGGGTGAGCGCGGTCGCAAGCTCGTCCGCTCGGCGCTCGAGGATGCGGGCGATCCGCTCCAGGATCGTGGCGCGGTCGAACGGGGAGCGGGCTGCCCAGGCCGGCTGCGCCGCGAGGGCCGCCGCGATCGCCCGACGCGCGTCCTCGCGGCCACCCTTCGGAAGCGAACCGATCACCTGGCCCGTCGAGGGGCTGTGCGCCTCGAACGTCTCGCCTGAGGCGGCCGCGATCCACTGCCCGTCGATGAACATCGCGGCGGCGCGGACGGCGGTGCGATCGAGAGTCACGCGAGCTCCTGTCTTGCGGTGAGATGTCGTCCGGCCACCGCCGATGCGACCCGGTGTGACACCGGGCGGCACGGGGCCGGTGATGCTCGCCAGAGGCGCGGAGGAGCGGCGCCTCGGACGGTGGGGCAGATCACAGTGTGCTCCACCAGCCCGGGTTGTCGCAACCGAAGGCCTGCCGGCCCGGCGGGTCTCTGAGGGGGACGATCCGCGCACGCGAGCGCGGAGCCTGGCCTTCGCGCGACCCGTACCTTGGCTCGACCCTGGGATTGTCGCCCGCCCGCGGCACATCTCCGGGCGCGCCCGTCCCGGGCTCGCCAGGCCGGTCGTTCTCCGGGCGAGAGCCAATGGCGCGAATCGAACCGGACAAGGATGGCCGTAGGCGGCTCGGTCGCGCTCGCCGACTCCGCGAGAGGGTCGTCGAGGGG
Source organism: Anaerolinea sp. (assembly GCA_013822395.1). Lineage (GTDB taxonomy): Bacteria > Chloroflexota > Limnocylindria > Limnocylindrales > CSP1-4 > UBA5189. The sequence goes on from PNKK01000005.1 coordinate 10,186, forward strand.
CGTTCCACGTTCGAAGGCGAGTCGCGGCACGGCTCGCGGGCCTCGTGCCATCGCCCGACGGCCCCACCTCCCCATCGATTCGGCGGATTGGTTCGGCTGCAGAGAACACGGGCCTTGGCGACCCCCCATCGTGCCTGCTTGGGGGGTGCCCGCCGGCGGCGCATGCACGGGCGGTGCCGGCTCCCCGACTCCGGCTTGACGCGGGGGATTGCGGGGCTGCTCAACGCCCCCGCCTGGGTCGTTCATTACGTGGCTCCCCGACTCCGGCTTGACGCGGGGGATTGCGGGGAGCCGATCCTCATCGGGTCCCGCCGACGCACCCGGACCCCGGGCGGCGTTCCGCGGCGTGGCGGGGGAGGCGACGGGTGAGGCAGCACGCGGCGGCAGGGCGCCGGAGCGCCCGCCGCCGTGCCGTGAGATCGACCTATTCAGCCGGGATCTCCGCGTGGATCGCCTCGAGATCCACGCCCTGCGCCCGCCGGTACAACCGGGCGATGACATACAAGACCGCGGCGGCCCCGTAGAGCACGCCCAGGAAGATGATCGAGCTCGTGTTGCCGGTCCCGATCCCGTATAGCGCGTTGGTGAGCCACTGCCAGAGAGTCCAGGCAAGAATGAGCACCGTGACGGCCCCGGCCACGCTGATCAGCGGGAGCCCCGCGATCGTGTACCGCGCGATCGCCGAGCTCTGGTAGATCTGGGGCTTCCACCACGGCAGGATCGTGGCCGCAACCGCGCTCCCCAGGAAGGTGACCGCGATCACGAGCGAGGCGTCCAGCGTGAACCCGACGAAGTCGGCGTTGTACGCGTACAACCAGCTCAGAACGACAGACGGGACCATGATCAGCAGGAGCGCCACCCAGGGCACGGCGCGGCGCTCGGAGACGCGGGCCGCGGCCTCCGGGAGGATCCGGTCGAAGGCCGCGGCGAAGATCATCCGTGTCGAGGACAGGAAGAGCGTGCCGGCCCAGCCGAGGAACCACGCTCCGAAGAGCACGACCAGGATCATCTGGACGATGCGGCTGTCGATCAGGAACGAGGCGAGCAGGGGCGGGTAGCTCCAGATCGGGAGCACCGACGCCGGGGCACCTGGGACCGCATAGACGGGGTCGAGGTAGTTGACGTTCGTGCTCTGGAAGAAGACCCAGCCGAAGGTCTTCGCCGCGAGGAGTAGGAAGACGACCGCGAGGACGACCGTCACCCAGATGCCCCCGAGCATCCCGTTGAGGACCTTGCGGAAGTCCGAGGCACCGCGGACCTCGCCGTACAGGGTGGCGCCCCAGTTCGGGTAGAGGATCCAGAACATCATGAACGGGATCAGGAGGAACGTCCCGGGCCCGAACCCGAAGGGATCGAGGTCGCTGAACGCGTAGCCAAAGCCGGCCTCCGCGTCGATCGTCGATTGGTAGGCGTTCGAGACGCCGAACAGGCTCGAGGCCTCGCGGTCGAACGCCGCACGGAACGCATCCTGGCTCGAGACGAGCATGAGCACGACCATCACGGCCAGCGCGGCGAGGCCGATCCACAGGCTCATCCGCTGGATCCTGGCGTAGCCGGCCATGCCGAGGGACACGAGGACCGTGACGAGGGCGATGACGATGAGCGACACCACGAAGGTGCCGTTCGACGTCGTGAAGAAGCTCACGCCGTCGCTCCAGCCGGCCAGGGCAGCGAGTGGCAGCACGAACTGGACGTTCAGGATCGCGCCGTAGATTGGCGCCCAGAGCGCGAGGATGAACCACCAGCCGGTGGCCGACAGGACGAACCCGATCCCGCCCCGGCGGAGGCCGAGGAGACCACCGAGCACGACACCCACGATGCCGCCGACCAGCGGCACGGGGTCGGCCTGGCCCATCGCGCCCGTCACGAGGTAGAACGCGATCCCGCCCACGACGGCGCCCACCACGCCGCCCGGAATCCCATCCAGGACCCGGCTCTGCCAGACGTAGTCGCCGCCGGCGCGCGGCATCGCGGCGATGAGTCCAGCGTAGGTGATCGCCAGGAACGTCACCGCGATCCCGGACAGGAGGATCGCGGCGATCGGCGAGCCGTCGGCCTGCCAGCCGAACACGGTGAAGCTGTAGAACATGCCCAGGGTGACGAGGTTGACCGACATGAACGAGTAGGAAAACGCGTCGAACCCGGACCAGCCCTTGACGAGTCCCGTGGCGTTGCGCAGGAACAGGGCCGGGGCCTTCTGGCCCATGCCTCCTGAAGTCATCGAACCCTTCCTTCCTTACTGCATCAGCTCCCACCTCACCCGTTGATCAGCAGATAGCGCTTCACCTCGCCCTTCCTGGAGTCCAGGTCCACGATGGCGGCCTGGAGGACTCCGTCCTCATACGCGCTCCCGGGGTTGACGGCCAGCGTCCGGCCCAGCTTCACGGCGCCCTTGCCCTCGTGGATGTGGCCGTGAAGTGAGAGCACCGGGCCATAGGTCGCGATGGCATCTCGGACGGCCCTCGAGCCGACCGGCGTGAGGGCCTGCCCGCCGGCGACGTACCGCATGTCCGCGTCGAGCTTCGGTGCGGCGTCGAGGTTGGACCCGTACGGTGGGGCGTGGAAGTTGAAGACCGCCCGGCGCGGCTCCGAGACGCCGGCCACGAGGCCATCGATCCGGGCGGCAAGCTCTTCCTCAGGCAGCTCGCGGAACGTCTTCCAGGGGGTCGGGTTGGCCCAGCCGGTCGAGACGAGGGTGAACCCGTCGAGCGCGATGGTGTTGCCCTCGCCGAGGTCCACGCGCTCGGCGGCGGCGATGATCGGGTCGATCTCGAACATGTCGTCGTTGGCAGGGGAGACGACACACCGGATGCCGGTGCCCCGGAGGCGCTCGTCGGCGAGATCCATCCAGGCCTGCACCGCCCGGAGCATCTCCGCCCGGAATCGGGCGTCCACGAGGCCCGGGTCGGCGCTCCACGCAGCGAGCTCGTCGGGGGTGGTGCGGACCGGGTAGTAGCCGCGGTCGGCGATCCGCTTCTCCATCGCGCGGACGTCCGCCTCCGTGGCCAGAACGTGCTGCTGCTCCTGGAGCGTGACCTCCCAGCGGCCGTCACGGGTGACGATCGGCACCATCGCTTTGCCGGTCATGTCGCCGCCCATCACGAGCACGTCCACCTTGTGGAACGTGCCCGCGTTGAGGAACTTGCGCCAGCAGATCTCCGATCCGTGGATGTCCGTGGCGAAGAAGATCCTCATCCCATCCTCCTGGCGCAACCAGCATTCGGCCCCCGCGATCGCGCGGCAAGCCCCGGTCCGTCCGGCTCACTCCGGGTCGTGCCCCATCTCCTCCGGCTCGGCGTACCATCTCACGCGTTCGCCGACCTTCGCCCGCAGGTTCCAGCGGGTTGATTTGGGGGCGGCGTCGATGGCGGCCCGGAGCGCGGCCACCTGGGCAACCGGATCGAACTTCACCGCACGGCCGCCGCCGACGTCGAGGTCGTCCGGCTTGAACCCCCCGCCGTCATCGAGGAACCGGGCGAGGACGTCCAGATTGCCGGTCACCGTGCGCCACCAGCACCAGTCGCCAGACGTGTGGGCGATGATCCTCGGCAGGCTGATCGCGCCGGGGCCGTGCCGCGTGTCCGGGGCGCCGTCATCGGGCCCCAGCGGATGCTCCGCGAGCAGGACGAGCGCATCCAGGACGTCCTTCCGGTTGATCTTCACGACCTGGAGCTTGGAGAGCAGGAGCTCCGCCAGGGGGAGCGTCGGCTTCGAGGCGCCCAGCCGGTCCGCAAACTCGATCCGGTGGCACATCACGAGGCGGTCCACGAGAACGTCGACCGGACGGTTCCGCTCCGTATCGACGAAGTACGCCTGCGTGCCGCCGAAGAGCGCGTTGTGCCGGCGATCCGGCGTGTAGCCCTCCGCCTCGAGGAGCGCAAAGAATGCCGCCCGATCGCGGGAGCGCGTCGCGAAGTCAAGGTCGACCTCCGTGCGTCGCGTGCGGGCGGTCCATTCCGGCGCGTGAGCGCGGACGGCCATCCCACCGAGCAGGCGGACCTGCAGGCTGCGGGCATCGGCCAGATCGACCACCCTGAGCGCCTCCGCCAGGGGATCGGCCAGCGTGCGCGGGACGGGAGCGGACGCCGCGTCCGCCGTCATGGACGGTTCCTCCGGCCTGCCGGGCTGTCGCCCGCCCTTCAGCGAGCGGGAGCCGCGAGTATAGGACCGGAGCATTCCGCTCTGCGGCGACATTTCGACTCGGGCGGCAATTCGACGATCAGCGGCAATTCGACGATCGGCGGCAATGCGACTTGACGCCCTGTTCATGGGGCGCCCAAGATGCGCATCGACGATGGCCCGGGGCTGGACGAACCCCGACCTCATGGCGCGCCCCGGGATTCCGAGATCCGTTCGGCGTTCCGAGGCATCCCGTACCGGCGGAGCCGTCCGGCGTCCCGTCGTCACAGGAGGGTGCGTGCACGACCGTGCGCGACACCGCTAGTTGGAGGAAGAGTTGAACAGTACCCGCACACTGCCTCGCCTCATGGTGGGCGTGGCGATCCTTGCGATCGTCTCCGCCGCGTGTGGCGGCGGAGCCTCCCCGACCCCGCCGTCCGCGGCGCCGACCGAGCCCGGTGCGACCGCCGCGCCGACGGTCGAGGCGACCGCCGACCCGATGGCCACACTCATCGCAGCCGCGCAGGCCGAGGGGAAGCTGAGCACGATCGCGCTCCCTCGCGACTGGTGCAACTACGGCGCCGTCATCGACGGCTTCAAGGCCAAGTACGGCATCGACGTCACCGAGCTGGACCCGAACGCCGGCTCCGGCGACGAGCTCGAGGCGATCAGGGCCAACAAGGACAACCCCGGCACGCAGGCGCCGGACGTCATCGACGTCGGCCTCGCATTCGGCCCGCAGGCCAAGGACGAGGGCCTCATCCAGCCCTACAAGGTCATGACCTGGGACTCGATCCCGGATAGCGCCAAGGATGCAGAGGGTTACTGGTACGGCGACTACTACGGCGTGCTCGCCTTCGAGGTGAACACGGCGGCCGTCTCCAACGTTCCGAAGGACTGGTCAGACCTGCTCAAGCCGGAGTACGCAAATCAGGTCGCCCTCGCCGGTGACCCGCTGTCGTCCAATCAGGCGATCCAGACCGTCTTCGCGGCGGCGCTCGCCAACGGCGGCTCGCTCGACGACGCGCAGAAGGGCCTCGATTTCTTCAAGCAGCTGAACGACGCCGGCAACTTCGTGCCGGTCATCGCGAAGCCGGGCACGATCGCCTCAGGCGAGACCCCGATCACGATCCGCTGGACCTACAACGCACTCTCGAACCGCGACGCCTCCGCCGCCTCCGGCGGACCCGCGATCGAGGTTGTCGTCCCGACGAGCGGCCGGTTCGCCGGCGTCTACGTCCAGGCGATCAGCGCCTACGCGCCGAACCCGAACGCGGCGAAGCTGTGGATGGAGTATCTCTACAGCGACGAGGGACAGAACCTCTGGCTGTCGGGCTACTGCCACCCGATCCGGTACGACAACCTCATCGCCAACAACGCAGTCCCGGCCGACCAACTGGCGAAGCTGCCGGACGTTGCCGGCGCCGTCTTCCCGACCCTTGATCAGCTGAACAAGGCCAAGGAGCTCATCACCACCCAGTGGCCGACGGTCGTCGGCGCGGTCGTCAAGTAGCGACCGGCTCCGAGCAAGCCTGATGTCCGGCCTCCGGCCGTGACCGCGCTTCCGTTGCGCGTGCGACGCCGACCCACGTTCTCGTGGGTCGGCGTCGTGCCGTTCTTCCTGTTCGCCATCGCCGCTCTCGGGTTGCCGCTCGGCTTCCTCGTCATCGGCAGCTTCCAGGACCGCGAGGGCAACCTCACCCTCCAGAACTTCTCCGACCTGACGACGGGCACGATCCCGATCGCGTTCATGAACAGCATCGAGGTCAGCATCGTGACCGCGCTGCTCGGCGGGATCCTCGGGTTCCTGCTCGCGTGGGCGGTCATCATGGGCGGCCTGCCGGGCTGGATCCGCTCCGCCGTCATGACCTTCTCGGGCGTCGCCTCGAACTTCGCCGGCGTCCCCCTCGCGCTCGCCTTCGTGTTCACGATCGGCAACCTGGGCCTGGTGACGAAGTTCCTGTTCGAGACGTTCGGGTTGAGCCTTCGGCGAGATCTCGGGTTCACGATCTACAGCAAGACCGGGATCGAGATCGTCTACCTCTACTTCCAGTTCCCGCTCATGCTCCTGATCATCGCGCCGGCCCTCGACGGACTGCGCCGCGAATGGCGCGAGGCGGCGGAGAACCTGGGGGCCAGCGCGTTCCAATACTGGCGCCACGTGGCGTTCCCGATCCTCGCACCATCGATCCTCGGAACGATGATCCTGCTCTTCGGGAACTCGCTCGGGGCGCAGGCCACCGCGTTCCAGCTCACCGGCGGCACGATCGAGCTCGCGACGATCGCCATCGGCCGCCAGATCCGCGGCGACGTCCTCCGCAACCCCGGGCTGGGCTACGCCATGGCGATGGGGCTGGTCGTCATCATGGCCTTCAGCATCACGGTCTACACGCTGCTTCAGCGACGCTCCGAACGGTGGCTCCGGTCATGAGCACCGGCTGGAGCGGTCCACCTTTCGGCCCGATCGGGGTGATGCGCTCCTGGCTGAAGCCCCGCCCCGGCTCCGGGGACCGCAAGCGCCGGCGAAGCTCCCTCGTGGCGTGGGTGATCCTGATCCTCGGGGTCTTCTACTTCCTGCTGCCGCTCGTCGCGACCCTGGAGTTCTCGCTTCGCCCGAAGCCGACGACACTGGCCTACACGAACGTCCTGGCCGACCCGAAGTTCGGGGGGAGCCTGCTCTACTCATTCACGATCGGGATCATCACGATCATCGTCTCGCTCTCGATCATCCTCCCGACGGCCTTCTGGGTCCGGCTCAAGGTCCCGCGGCTGCGGCCGGTCGTCGAGTTCGTCACGCTCGTGCCGTTCATCATCCCCGCCGTGATCCTCGTGTTCGGGATCATCCGCGTCTACAGCCGGAAGCCGTTCGTGTTCACCGCAACCGAGTTCGGCTCCGATGCCCTGCTCGTCGCGGCGTACGTCGTCCTGTCGTTCCCGTACATGTACCGGGCGGTGGATACCGGCCTTGCCTCGATCGACGTCCGGTCACTAACCGAAGCGGCTCAGAGCCTGGGGGCGGGCTGGACCCGGATCATCCTCCGGGTCATCCTGCCGAACCTTCGAACCGCCCTGCTGTCCGGCGCGTTCCTGACGCTCGCGATCGTCATCGGCGAGTACACGATCGCATCGTTCCTGGCCCGCAACGATCAGTTCGGCGTCTACCTCTCGCTCCTCGGCCAGAACAAGGCCTTCGAGCCCGCGGCCGTCTCGCTCATCAGCTTCGGCCTGACGTGGCTCGCGATGATCGTCATCGCCCTCATCGGTCGCGGGACCCGCGACCGGATCCAGATCACCGGCGCCCGCTGAGGCAGGAGAAGACCGCCCGATGAGCTTCCTCGAACTGACCGGCGTCCAGAAGCACTTCGGGCTGACCGTCGCCGTGGAGAACTTCAACCTCGTCGCCGGGCGCGGCGAGTTTGTCAGCTTTCTGGGGCCGTCCGGGTGCGGGAAGACGACAACTCTCCGAATGATCGCCGGCTTCGAGACGCCGACCGCCGGGACGATCCTCCTCGACGGCGCGGACATCACCTACCGCCCGCCGAACCAACGGAACGTCGGGATGGTCTTCCAGTCCTACGCGCTCTTCCCGAACATGAGCGTCGGGGACAACGTCGGCTTCGGCCTCCGGGTCCGGAAGCGTCCGGCGGATCAGATCAGGAAGCGCGTCCAGGAGCTCCTCGAGCTGGTCCACCTCAGCGACAAGCTGGCGCGTTACCCGTATCAGCTGTCGGGCGGGCAGCAGCAGCGCGTGGCGCTCGCCAGGGCCCTCGCCTTCGAGCCGCAGGTGCTGCTCCTCGACGAGCCGCTGTCCGCCCTCGACGCAAAGATCCGGGTCACCCTTCGCCACGAGATCCGGGCGATCCAGCGCCAGCTCGGGATCACGACGGTCTACGTGACCCACGATCAGGAGGAGGCGCTCTCCCTGTCCGACCGGGTCGTCGTCATGAGCGAGGGCCGGATCGAGCAGATCGGGACACCGTTCGAGGTCTACAACTTCCCCACCACCGGGTTCGTGGCGTCGTTCGTGGGCACGCTCAACGTCCTGCCCGCGCTCGTTGTGGACCCCGGGGCGGGCCGGCTGAGCGTGGGCGGGCAACAGATCCGGATCAGCCGGCCCGTGTCGGCGCGGACAGGGAGCACGCTCTCGCTCGCCCTCCGGCCGGAGATGGTCTCGATCGGTGAGGGACCCGCCGGCTCGAACGTGGTGCGGGGCAGCGTCGTCGACGTGAGCTTCCTCGGGTCCATCGTCCGGATCCGGATCGGGATTGCCGAGGGCGTGAACGTGACGTTGGACGTGTTCAACGAGCCGACGCTCATCCTCCCCAAACTCGAAGAGGCGATCACGATCTCCTTCCCGGCGGAGGGACCGCTCGTCCTGGAGTCCGTGCCCGTCATCGACACCGACGCGCTCGTCGCGGAGGTATGAGCGGCGGGTCGTCCGGGTCGCACCCGCTCGCCGGCATCGAGCTGGCGATCTTCGACAAGGACGGCACGCTCATCGACTTCGACCTGATGTGGAGCGGCTGGGTGCGCGAGCTCGCCGACCGGGTCGCCGCGGCGAACGGCGGCAGGCGTCTGGACGACCTCCTTCACGATGTGCTCGGCGTGGAGGTCGGGACCGGGCGGGTGCTGCCCCACGGGGGTCTTGCGGCGACTCCGATGGCGCGGCTACGGATCTTGGTCGTGAACGCGGTGGTCGGGGCAGGCCTCCCGGCGGCCGAGGCAGTGCGGATCGTCGATGCCGCCTGGCACGCCCCCGACCCGGTTGTCCTCGCGAGACCGGTCACTGACCTCCCGACCCTGTTCGCGGGCCTCAAGGTCGCCGGAGTCCGGGTCGCGGTGGCCACCTCCGACGACCGGCGGCCGACCGAGCGCACGCTCGACCATCTCGGGATCGCCGACCTCGTCGAGGCCGTCTCGTGCGCCGACGACGGTCACCCGGTGAAGCCGAACCCGGATGCCGTCCACTGGATCTGTCGAACGCTCGGCGTGCCGGAGGAGCGGACCGCGGTGATCGGCGATTCGCCGGCGGATCTGGCGATGGGGCGGGCCGCCGGAGCGGGGCTCGTCGTCGGGGTGCTGACCGGTGTCGGCGACCGAGCGGCCCTTACGGCAACGGCCGACCTCGTCGTCGATTCCGTGGCGGAGCTCCTGCCGCCAGCCTGACTGCCGACCAACCGGGTCCCGGCACCCCGGTACTCCTTTCCTATCGTTCACACGAGCCGCCGCGGCTACGGTTGTCGAGGTGCCGGTCGCGCCTGTCCGCACCGCTGATTCCAACCCGGCCGGAGCGGCGCGGAAGAGGTCGCCGAGCGGATCCGAATCGCGATCGAGGCGCTCCGGCCGGACCAGGGCGGCCCGGACATCTCGATCAGCGTCGGGATCGCCTGCTTCCCGGAGGACGGGCCCGACAAGAACGCCCTCGTGGAGGCGGCGGATGCGGCCCTCTATCTGGCCGAGCTATCTGGCCGAGGGCGCTCGCCTCCAGAACGGCGCCCGCGACCCGTTCGTCGCCGCGCTCGACGAAGACCGCCGGTGCGCTGCTCGAGGAGAGCAGCGCGGATGAGCTGCTCCAGACGATCCTCTCTCGCGCCGCGCGGCTCCTCGGGACGCCGCACGCTTACGGACCGGCCGCCCGGTTGCCGTCGACCACTGCGACACGTTCAGCGATCGCTCGCCCGACTTCGCGGGCCGGTCGCTCGGCGCCGTCCTCGGGGTTCCGCTCACGTCGAACGGCCGGGTCATGGGGGTCAGTGGCCTTGTCTCCGGGCCAACCGAGCGAACCTGGGACGAGCCAGAGGTGGATGCGGTGAACCGCTTCGCCCAGCTCGCCTCGATCGCCCTGGAGAACGCCCGCCTCCAGGAGGAGGCGCGGCGGAATCCGGTCGACCCCGTCACCGGCCTTCCCGCCCGGGAGATCCTTCTCTAGCGGATCGACGACGCCCTCACCCGGGAGGGCTCAGACGAGGACGGGCCGGCGCCGATATCCATGATCCTCCTCGATGACGACCGGTTCAAGGTCATCAATGAATCGCTCGGCCATGCCGCCGGTGATCGCGTCCTCCTCGAGGTCGCCCGGCGGATCAGGGCCGTCCGGTGGCCGGCGGACGTCGCGGCGCGGTTCGGCGGCGACGAGTTTCGGCATCCTCATCATCCCACTCGGGGCCCGCATCCTCGAGACGACCTGCCACCAGGCGCGGGCGTGGCGCGAACGCTGGTCCGGGCGAGCCTCTGGAGATGAGTGTCAACCTGTCGCCGCGGCAGTTCGCCGACCCGGGCCTTGTCGGCTCGATCGCCGACATCCTCCGGCGGACGGGTCTCGAGCCGTCGGCGCTCGAGCTCGAGATCACGGAAACGTCCGTGATGGACCGCTCGGAGGCAGGACTCCGGGCGCACGCGGATCTCCGGACCCTCGGTGTCCGCCTGGTCCTCGACGACTTCGGGACCGGGTGGTCCTCGCTGGCCTATCTCCGACAGATGCCGCTCGACCTGATCAAGATCGACCGCTCGTTCGTGACCCAGCTCGACGAGGCCGATCGGAAGGTCGCGATCGTCCGGGCGGTCCTGTCACTCGCCCATGGCCCGGCATCAGCGTCGTCCCCGAGGGCATCGAGACGCCGCGTCAGGCCAGGCGCCTTCGGGAGCTCGGCTGCGACCTGGGCCAGGGCTACGTCTGGTCCCGGCCACTCGCCGCTGAGCAGATCGAGTCTGTCCTCTGGACCGGGCCCGGTCAGCGCCTGCTGCCGAGCAGCCGCAGCAGGAACAGGAAGAGGTTGACGAAGTCGAGGTAGAGCTGCAACGCGCCGAGGACCGCGGCCTTCTCCACGGACCCGGCGACGGCGACGAGCCCACCCGACGCGATCCGCTGCGTGTCGTAGGCGGTCAGGACCGTGAAGAGACCGACGCCGACGAGCGAGATGATCCAGCCGAGCGTGCCGTTCGGCAGGAGGAGGTTGACGACCGAGGCCGCGATGAGCCCGAACAGGCCGATCGTCAGGACCCCGCCGATGTTCGCGAGTGAGCGCTTCGTCACGACGCCGTAGATCCCCGCCGCGCCGAACATCGCCGAGGCGGACAGGAACGCGGTGAACACGGATTCGATCCTGTAGAGCGAGGTGATCACGCCGATCGTGAAGCCGAGCGTCGCGGCGTAGACGAAGAACAGGCCGAGGGCCAGGGTCGCGCTCATCCGCCGGATGCCGAGGCCGATGCCCCAGGCCAGCGCGAGCTGGCCGAGGACGATCGGAAGCCACGCGCCGGCGACCGCCGCCATGACGCCCTGGTTCGTCTGGACGACGAACGCCACGCCGGCCGTGAGCAGGAGCCCGGCGAACATCCACAGGAACGCCTGGCTCAGGAAGCCCGTGGCGACCGCGATGGACGGCCGAACGTCGGCCCCTTCGTGAGATGCAGTCTGGAACGTCATCGAGATCCTCCTGGCGCTTGTGCGACCCGGACGCGCGAGCCCTGACGCGACTCGCGACGGGCGGGCGTCGCTCGACGTGATTCTGCCTGTTCCGCAGCCCTTGCCAAGACCCACAACAGGTCCGCCAGCCGGTTGAGGTACGGAATGAGGTGCTCGCCGGGGGCGAGGCCGGCCCGATGGAGCCCGACCGCCCGTCGCTCGGCGCGACGGAGGATCGTCCGGGCGAGCTCGAGGGCGGCGCTCGTCACGGTCTCGCCGGGGACCACGAACTCGGTCGGAAGGGTGATCGCGGCCTCCGCCTTGACCAGGATCGCCTCGATCTCCGCGACCATCGCCGCCGAGACCCGGGTGCGGCCGTCCTCGAGCCGATCCCAGGCATCGGGGTTCGTGGCGAGCTCGGCGCCGGCGACGAACAGCTCACGCTGGATTCGCAGGATCAGGTCGCCCAGGCCGCCGAGAACCGGTGGCAGCGTACCGATTCGGCGCTTGGCCCCCAGGTTCGCCCGGGCCAGACCGAGCGCCGCGACGGCCTCGTCGATCGTGCCGTAGGCCTCGGTCCGGGGATCGTCCTTGGCGATCCGCTCGCCGCCGAAGAGCAGCCCGGTCGTGCCGTCGTCGCCCTTCGTGGTGGCGACGGCCGAATCGATGGGGGAGCGGCGGCTCACCGCAGGCTCACCACATCAGGCCGGCGTCGCGCGGGTCCCAGCGCTCGGCCAGCAGCGTCACCTTGACGGGGTGGTCGACGACAGATTCCGCCTGCTCCCGGACCTGCTGGATCATCGAGCCGGCGTACGGGCAGAACGGGGTCGTGAGGATCATCTTGACCTCGGTCTCGTCCTTTCCGAGCAGGATCTGCTTGATCAGGGCGAGCTCCACCACGTTCATCCCGATCTCGGGATCCACGACCGCGCGGAGGGCGTCGAGGATCGCCAGCTCGGTCGCCCGGCGCTCGGGATCGAAGGCGGCGGCCGGGAGGTCGGCGGCGGGGGTCGAAGGGGTCGAAGGAGTGGCGGGGGTCATGTCGGTGGTGTCAGTCATGCTCTTGGGACGCTCCGGATTCGAGTGGCCAGCGTACCACCAGATCGCGCGGGGACCCGGCGACAGATTGGGGGCGCTGCTTCTCGGGCGGGGTGGTCGCCCATCGCCCTGGCCGCGACGCCCTGAGACACATCTGGAACGAATGAGCGTGACCGCCCGGCCGAACATGCCGTCAGGTGCACGATCTGACCACCGGTCGTGCTCATTCGTCTGGGATGTGTTTGGGGGTTGCAGCGCACGTGACACGCGCCTGAGCTGGCAGCCTCAGGCGCGGGACTTCACCACAATGCCGGTAGCGCGATACGTCTCCGGAAGCCCGGTCGCCTCGGCATCCGAGAGGCCCGGTCCGGCCAGCGAGCCGTCCGGCTCGAAGAACTCGGCGTAGCGGTCACGGTGCTCGGCCGCATACGTGTAGGCCGCGGCGACGCCCATCCGCTTCAGCTCGGGGTGGTCCTTGATGAGCTCGGTGAGGGTGTGGCCGTTCCGGCGGAGCTCCAGGAGCTGGCGCACCGTGAGGCGCGATCCGTAGCAGAACGGCTCGCCGTTCATCACCAGCGGATCGGCCTGGACCCACTTGATCGTCATCGTCTCAGGCGCCCTTGTAGATGAAAGCAATGACCGGGTTGCGCTTCCGCGCGTCGCCGGCCAGGCGGCGGTGCCAGCGAAGGGCAGCCACCGCGGCGTAGATCGCTGCGTCCAGCGTGGGCACGGCCTCCGGAGCGATCACGGTTGCGGTCGTGGCACGGAGGCCCTCGACGATGGCGATGATGTCGTCCATCGGGACGCCCCGCTTCCGGTACCGAGGCGCGAGCTGCTCGGCCCAGCCGCCCATGAGCGCCGGGTCGCCGGACGCCAGAGCCACCGCGAGCCGGTCGACCATCGCCTCCGTGTCGGCGAGGAGCTCGCGCAGCGCCAGGTCGCTGTAGCGCCCGCGGAACGCGGGATCGGCATCCAGGGCGACCTCGAGGGCGCGGGCCGCGAGGCGGGATCGGGCGGCGCGCACGGCGGCGGCGGCCTCCGGATGGCCGGCGGTCAGGTCGGGAGGGGGCAGACCGAGCGACGGGTGACTCACGAGGCCGAAGTCTAGCGTGCCCCGTGGCCCGCGTCCGGGACGGTCCCGATACGATGCCGCCCATGACGACCTCGAGTGGGACACCGATCCGGCCGCCGGCAACGGATGATCGGCCGCCGGCAACGGATGATCGGCCGCCGGCAACGGATGATCGGCCGCCGGCAACGGATGATCGGCCGCCGGCAACGGATGATCGGCCGCCGCCGGGACGGCTGTCGCGACCGCCCTCGGAGCGGTACGAATCGCGGGGAGGCAGGGACGCTCCCACCGTCTCGTCCGGCGCGGCCCGATCGCTGGTTCGGACGCTCGCGCCGGCGATCGTCGCCGGGATCACCACGGCCGCCGCCCTCGTCCTCGTCGGCGGCGTGCTCGAGGAGCGCCGCGGGCTGCTCGCGCTCGCCGGGATCGGTGGAGCCGTGCTCGGGCTCTTCGCGGCCGAAGCCGCGGTCTCGCCGGACGGAACTGCCCCGCCGATGATGTCGCGCGGGCGAGCCACGAGGATCGCCGTCGGCCTGGCCATCATGATGATCGCGGCGAGCGCCCTCGGGATCTGGGCCTACGGCCGCTTCCAGGGCGGGGTGATGGATCCGCTGAGCTACCTCTGGACGATGCTGGGACTCCTCGTGCCGGCGCAGGCAGTGATCGCCGCGGCCGCCGCCGCGTGGGGCGCCGGTGCCGGTCCGATCCGGTGGCACTCGTGACGCCCGGAGAACGGGATCGCGATCGTCGCCGAGACCGCGGCGCCGGGGATGGAACCCGCCGCGCCGATGCGCTCCGGTTCCGTCGCCCGACCGAGGACGACTACCTTCGGGTCGTGCGGGTCGTCGACGACTGGTGGGACGGCCGGGCCCTGCACGTGCTCCTGCCGCGCCTCTGGTTCCAGCACTTCACCGGGACGTCCTGGTTGGTGGAGGATGAGACAGGACGGCTCGTCGGGTTTCTCGTCGGCTTCATCTCCCCGGACCGGCCGGACGTGGCGTACTGTCACATGATCGCGACCGATCCCAACCTGCGGCGCGCCGGGGTCGGGCGCCGCCTCTACGAGCGGTTCTTCGAGGATGTGCGGGCCGCCGGCGCGTGCGAGATCCACGCGATCACCTGGCCGGGCAACCGGACGTCGGTGGCGTTCCACCGCTCGCTGGGCTTCGTCCCGAAGGAGGGTCCGGGAATGCAGATTCTCTACGGAACCCCCGCCATGGCCGGCTACGATTACGGCTCGGAGGACCGCGTGCTCTTCATCCGGGAGCTGTGAGGGGATGGAATGCGAGGCATCGTGCTCCGGGTCGGTATCGTCGCGCTCATCATCGTCGGCGGACTCGTCCTCCGTCCCTTCCTCTCCGGGAGCGCCGGCGACCTGAAAGTCAGTGACTGCTTCGACCCCCCTGCGGCGGACACAGAAACAGTCAGCGACGTCCAGCACCAGCCGTGCGACCAGGACCATGGTGCCGAGGTCTTCTTCGTCGGTGACTCCCGGGCTCGGGCAGCGACCCGTACCCGACGGATGACGAGATGCTCACCTACCTGACGAGCACCTGCCTCCCCGCCTACAGCACGTACACGGGGACCGACTTCTCCGCCCAGGACGTCTTCGACGTCGGCTGGTTCCAGCCCACGGCCGACGGCTGGAAGAGCGGTGACCAGAGCGTCATCTGCTACGCCTACCGGCTCGACGAGGAGAAGTTCAAGGGGTCCATCAAGGCCGGTTGAGCTCGGCCTCGATGGACGACGGCGACCGCGCCTCGGCGAGGAGCCGGCCGAACCGGGCGGTTCGCTCGGCCTCAGGGACCCGCTCCAGCCAGCGGGCGAGGAGCTGCTCGCCCTCCCGGTAGACGAAGACATACGTCCGCCAGAGCGGGTGCTCGATGAAGTCGAGGCGCTGCTCGGCGCGCGTGGACGTGGAGCGGCCCACGGTCACGAGATAGTCGACCACCTCCGCCCGCGGCCGGCCGTCGACATGGCGAAGGAGGGCGGCATTGCCGCCGATCCCGCGGAGCACGCGGCGTGCCCGCCCGACGCGAGCCTGGGTCTCCGCGGCTGCGCGTGCGGCCCCGGGATCTGCGGCGACCGGCAGACCGGCGATGCGGAACAGGTCCTCGAGCAACGCGGCCTCGTCAGCCGAAGGGACGGCGAAACGGTAGCCGAGGTCGGCCAGCCCCTCGTGGAGCAGGCACTCCGGCGTGTTGATCGAGAGCAGCGTGAGCTCCGTGCAGCCCTCACCGTCCACCAGCCGAGCCTCCCTCGTCGCGGCCTCGAGGTGGTGGCCCGGGTAGGTCTCATGGGCGACGGTGTGGACGAGGTCGCCGGCCCGAACCGGCAGATCCAGGTTGATCTCGACACGCGAGCGACGCCCGCCCTCGTACCAGTTGTAACCGGACCACGGCCGGTCGCGAACCATCGAGATCCGGCAGCCCTCGCCGTCCGGCAGCCCGAACAACGCGGCGGCGCGGGCACGGAAGATCGCGGTCAGGTGGTCTGCGGCCGTAGGCACGCGCTCGGGATCGATGGTCAGCGCGGCGTCCCAGGCGGCAAGCCGCTCGTCGAGTGGGGCGTCGCCGGACAGGATGACGTCGAGGTCACCTGCCGCGGCATGGAAGAGCGCGTCGTCGACGCGGGGCATCGGGTGGTCGAAGCACCACGCGACGAGCTCCTCGTACGACACCGTCTCGCCGGCCACCTCCCGCGCCTGCGCTTCGAGCGCGACGAGCTGGGCGCGAAACCACTCGCGCCGCTCCGGATCCTCGACCTCGGCGGGGAGGCGCTCACGCAGCGCGACAGCGTCATCCGCCAGCCGGGCCGGCGGGCGCAGGGCCTCCATGTCCGCCGCGGCCTTCAGGTCCGCCGGGCCGTGGTACGCATCCACGAGCCCCGGCCGGTGCTGGTCCAGCCGGAGGGCGAGGCGGAGATAGTCCCGGGCGACGGCGTCGCCTCGTGGCACCGTCCGTACGCCGCCGGCGGCCGGCACGCGCTCGATCACGGCGCGCTGCGGCCCCTGTTCGACTCGCTCAGCCCGCGCGCCGGACCCGTTCCGGGCTCGTCCGTCTCCCCGACGAATGGCATCCGCAGCCGATCGACCGCATCCAGGCTCATCCGGAGCACCGCGGTCTTGGCCGTGGCGACCTCGCGAACATAGGCCGCCGCCTCGTCGTCGCGCATCGGCCGGCCGCGCACGATCGATGTCGGACGGCCCACCTGGAGCCACGAGAGGTGATAGCGGTCCATGCTTCCCCACGCCGTCGACAGGAGGTCGTCCGAGAGCTTGAGCCACGTCCGGAGGGCGCCGAGGGACGGGTTCGCCTCGAGGCGAACGCCCTCGTCGATGAGCTGTGCGGTGCGCGCGATGAGCTCCGTTCGGGTCACCTGCGCGAGGCCCCCGCCGTGCCATCCGTGCGCCCGGGATCGCCGGTCCCGGTCTGGCCCACGGACCTCAGCTCCTCACCGGTCCGGGGACCCCCGCCTCGAATGAACGCCTCGCGCGCCGCGCGGGCGCGGAGCGTAACGGGTCCCGGTCGGCCGGAGCCGATCGGTCGCCCCTCGAAGGCCGTCACGGGCAGGACCCCCGCGACGCTGGAGCACAGGAACGCCTCATCGGCCTCGGCAAGGTCCCGCGTCGAGAGCCAGCCCTCCACGGGTCGAAGTCCCGCCCCCGGGGCCCAGCCCAGAATCCAGCCCCGGGTGGTCCCCGCCAGGATCGCGCAGGCGAGGTCGGGCGTGACGAGATCGTCCCCCCGGACCAGGAAGATGTTCGCGCTCGTGGCCTCGGACAGGTGGCCGTCGAGGGTCAGGAAGAGGGCATCGTCCGCGCCGGCCCGACGTGCCTCGAGTCGAGCGTGGACGAAATCGGCACGGCTGGTCGTCTTCAGCGTCGCGAGCGGGCTCTCGGGGTCGCGCCGGACGGCGCTGGCGACGAGGTGGAGTCCCTTCACCAGGTGCCCCGGTGGCGGGGGAAGCACGGGCCAGGCCTGGATCGCGACCGTCGGGGACGAGGTCCCGCTCGGGGGCAGCAGGCCGCGGCCGCGGAACTCGCCGCGAGTCACCGTGATCCTGATCGACGCGTCGGAGTCGGCCGCCGAGAGGCCGTCGGCAGCGAGCAGCTCGCCGATCCCAGCTTCGATCCTCTCGTCCGTGTCCACCGGGAGCTCGATGTCCAGGCCGGCCGCGGAACGATGGAGCCGCGCGAGGTGCTCCGGCAGCTCGGTCACGCGGCCGCCGCGAGCCCGAAGCGTCTCGAAGACGCCGTCGCCGAGCTGGAAACCTCGATCGAAGGCAGAGACGTGGGCGCCGTCGGCGGGGAGCAATCGGCCGTTCACCCAGACGTGCCGCGGGCCGTCGCCGGCGTGCTCGCTCACGGCTCGACCTCGTGCCCGCCGATCGCAGAGAGCGGGCCGGTCGCCTTGGCGACGGTCTCCTCCCACTCCGCCGCGGGGTCGCTCCGCCAGGTGATTCCACCGCCGACGTGGAGCGTCAGGCGGGCACCGTCGGCCACGAACGTCCGGATGAGCATGCTCGTCTGCATCGCCCCATCCGCGCCGATCCAGCCGGCCGCGCCGGTGTACGGTCCGCGCCGGACCGGCTCGTGGCCCTCGAGCAGCTCCATCGCCCGGATCTTCGGGGCGCCGGTGATCGAGCCGCCCGGAAACGCGGCCGAGAGGAGATGGAAGGCGTCCAGCCCTCGCGCCAGGGTCCCCGTCACGGTCGACACGAGGTGCTGGACCGCCGCGGTCCGCTCGAGGCGGCAGAGGCGGGGAACGCGGACGGTCCCGGGCACGCAGACCCGGCCGAGGTCGTTGCGCAGGACGTCGACGATCATCACGTTCTCCGCGCGGTCCTTGCGGGACGTCAGGAGCTCACGAGCGAGCGCCCGATCCTCGCGGCGATCGCGGCCGCGGGAGCGGGTGCCCTTGATCGGGTCGGTGGAGACGCGCCCGTCCCGGGTGAGCGCGAGGAACGGCTCCGGCGACGCCGAGACGATGGCCCGCGGCGCCCCGGTGACCGGGCTCGACCCGAGGTCGAGGAAGGCGGCGAAGAGGGCCGGGTCACCGGTCCGGAGGCGCCGGTAGAGCGGCCACGGGTCGCCCCGGAAGGGGGTCTCGAGGCGTCTTGTGAGGTTCGCCTGGTAGATCTCGCCCCGCGCGATCTCGTCGCGAATGGCCTCCACACCCGCCTCGAAGGCGGCGCGATCCAGGCCGGACCGGAACTCGAAGGCCGCCGGCGGCTCCGCGCCAAGGCCAATGCGCGTCGCGGCCGCGAATCCGGCGTGCGTCGCGCGCCCGGGTCCTCGAAGACGCTCGCGGATCTCGGCAAGGCGCGCATCCAGGCGCCCGACCCGCTCATCGACGGCGCGGCCGGCCAGCCAGGCGTGGCCGGTCCGGCGATCCCAGGCAACGACCCAGTCGTGGAGCGCGAGTCGGAGGAGCGGCAGCTCCTGGTCCGCGGCGGCGATCGACGGCAGACGCTCCAGGCGGCGGCCGAGGTCGTACGACAGGAAACCGGCAAGGCCGCCGGTGAACGGCGGCGCATCCGGGAGATCCACCTGATCCGCGGCCAGGCGGCCCAGGACGCGCCGGGCGGTGGCGAAGACGTCCGGACCATCCGCGGGCGCCTCGAGGACGGCGACCGGATCGGCGGTGACGTACGTCCACCGCGCGTTGCGGCCGGGCCGGGCGCTCTCGAGGACGGCCAGGCCCGGCAGGTCGCGCAGACACTCGGCGGCGTCCATCGGCGCGACACTGTCCAGCTCGGGCAGGCGCGCGCAGCGGACGCCGGGCGGAAGGCTCGTCGCCCGAGCGTCGGGCGGTCGGGACGGGATCACGCCGAGATGATAGGGGGCGCCGCGATCGACCCCGAGACCCGCGCCCTGGAGCCCGGGTTCAGCCCTTCTCGATCGGCACCCCGATCATGCTGCCCCACTCCGTCCAGGACCCGTCGTAGTTGCGGACCCGGTCGTAGCCGAGCAGCTCGTGGAGGACGAACCAGGTGTGGCTGGCCCGCTCGCCGATCCGGCAATACGTGATGATGTCCCTGTCGTTGGTCACGCCATTGGCGGCGTACAGGTCGCGCAGCTCGGCGGCGCTCCTGAACGTGCCGTCCTCGCGGACGGTCTGGGCCCACGGCACGGACACCGCACCCGGGATATGGCCGCCCCGCTGTGCCGTCTCGGTCATGCCCGGCGGCGCCACCACCTCACCCCGGAATTCGGCCGGGCTCCGAACGTCGACGAGGGACAGGTTCGTGTCCCCGAGGCGGGGGAGGATGTCGTCACGGAAGGCGCGGAGCGAGAAGTCCGGCTCCGGGAGTTCATAGCTCGTTGCCGGGTAGCTCGGGACGTCCGTCGTGATCGGCAGACCGCGGGCGGTCCAGAGCTTCCAGCCGCCGTCGAGGATCTTCGCCCTGCGGTGGCCGTACAGCTGGAGCTGCCAGTAGGCCCAGGCCGCGAACCAGTTCTGGTTGTCGCCGTAGACCACTATCGTCGTGTCGGGCCCCCGACAAGGTGCCGGTCAGTCATGGCCGGTCGCCCGCTCCCGGCGGCTGAAGTCGAGGAGCGCCTCGCGACAGGCTTCGGCGTGGCGCTGGGCCTGGCGAACGATCCATGGATCCACGCGCGTCGAATCCTCGATCGTGACCGTTGCGCCGAGGGGCCCGTCCTCCACGACGATCCCGCCGGTGCTCCGGTAGTCCGCCGCCCAGTTCGCCTGAAGCTGGAGGATCGCGTCGGCCACGACGCGTTCGCTGAACAGCCAGTCGAGGTGGGTCACGTTCAGGCGATCGACGATGGAGGTCAGCGCGATCGGCACGCCTCGAGGCACACGGGCCACGAGATGGGCTACTCGGAGCGCCGTGAACGGATCGTCCGATTCGGCGACGACCGGCGGCGCAAGGTCCGGCTCCGGCAACCCGGCCGGGGCCGGGCGCAGATCACCGAGGCGGGTCGGGGCCATGGGCTGGATCACGGGTCAATCGATCTCCGGGTTGCGTGCCTGAGATTGGATCGGCAGCCTAGCACGGAAGGCCGCTGAGACCGTCTCAGGCCGCGCACGAATCGTCTGTTCGGCAAGGTCGAAGATGAGATCGCCGGACCGGATGAGCCGAGCGTCGTGCGTCGCGACGATGGCCGTCCGGCCAGCCTCGAGTTGGGCGCGCAGAAGTAGCGGTACGCGCCACCTCTCGAGTCGAGCGCATCGCCTGGGAGCGCAACGACAAAGGCAGCGCGACGGTCTCGACGGCGGTCAGCTCCGGCACCGCCCGGAAGCCCTGGTGACGCGGGCGATGTGCGTGCGCCGCAGCGCGCGGCGGGGCTCATCCCCGGGCCCGTACTCGGGCCTGAGCCGCGGCGGCGCAACCACCGGTAGCACGAATCGCATGAACGAGCACGACCACTCTCGACTTCCGACGGATTCGCCCCGGATCCGCTCACGGGTCACGCTGGTTCATGCCGATTCGACAACTGAGGGTGACGCCCGCGTGTCCCTGCGGCCGCCTGTGTCCGGAACTCGCCTACAACAGCTCCCCGTGGGCGGAGGCCGTCGGCTCACCCTCGCGCGGGCGGGGCTCCTCGCCGGGGCCGTAGCGGGGATCCGGCGCTGGGGCGCCGGCTGCGGCGGGGCCAGCCGATCCGCTGCTGCGATTCGAGGCCTCGATGACCTGGAGCGGCGCCCCGGCCCGGCCCTCGATCGCCCCAACCCCAAACGGGACCCACTTGGACGGGTCCTGGAGGCGGTGCGCCTCCGTGTTTCCGCGGCGGTGGGTTTCCTCGAAGCCACGGGGCTCGATCCACATCCGCTCACCCTCGAGCAGGCCCAGGACGCCAGACTGGCCGGGCTCCGGCCGCTCGTGCTGGCAGTAGCGGCACGAGGCCGCATCGTGCTTCTGGTACGTGTCAGGTTCCTCGTAGGTCGTGATGTAGCCCTCGTAGTTGCGGAGCACGACCCTGTGGTCCGAGTAGCTGATGAGGTAGTTCGGCATGACCGGGATCTTGCCGCCGCCGCCGGGGGCATCGATGACGTACGTCGGAACCGCGTAGCCCGAAGTGTGCCCGCGGAGCCCCTCCATGATCTCGAGGCCCTTGCCGACCGGCGTCCGGAAGTGCCCGGAGCCCTCGACGAGATCGCACTGGTAGAGGTAGTACGGCCGGATCCGGTTCTCGACGAGCTTGTGGACGAGCGCGCGCTGGATGTGCACGCAGTCGTTGACGCCGGCGAGGAGGACGCTCTGGTTGCCGACGGGCAGGCCGGCCTTCGTCAGCTTGTCGACGGCGCGGCTGACCTCGGGCGTGATCTCGCTCGGGTGGTTGAAGTGGAGGTTGATCCAGAGCGGGTGGTACTTCTCGAGCATCGAGCACAGCTCGTCGTCGACCCGCTGCGGCAGGAAGACCGGCACGCGACTGCCGATCCGGATGATCTCGATGTGGGGGATCTCGCGAAGGCCCCGGAGAATGCTCTCGAAGAGCTTCGGGGCGAGGGTCAGGCCGTCCCCGCCGGAGATGAGGACGTCGCGGATCTGCGGGGTCCGGCGCAGGTAGTCGAGCTGGGCCTCGTGCTCCTTCCGATTGAAGTTCTGGGTGGCGTCGCCGACGATCCGGCTCCGCGTGCAGTACCGGCAGTAGCTCGCGCACTGGGTCGTGACGAGCATGAGCACCCGGTCCGGGTAGCGGTGGACGAGGCCCGGGACCGGCGAGTGGCGGTCCTCGGCGAGCGAGTCCTCCATCATCGCCGTGAACGCCTCATGTTCCCGGCCGGTCGGGATCACCTGTCGGCGGATCGGGTCGGTCGGGTCGTCCGGGTCGATGAGGCTGATGAAGTACGGCGTGATGTCCACCCGGAACCTGTCGGGGGCGGACAGGCCCTCGCGCTCGTCCTCGGTCAGGTTGAGGACGCGCTCGATCTCCTCGACCGTGTTGACCCGGTTGCTGAGCTGCCAGCGCCAGTCGTTCCACTTCTCGTCCGGCACGTCCTGCCAGAGTGGCGCCCGGCGGCTCATCGCGGGGCGGCCGTCCGGGCCGAGCGCCTTCGCAGGATCGCGCGGGTTGACCCACGGGGCCTCGACGGCCGTGACCGCGGAAGAGGACTCCGAAACGCTCATGTGGTCGATTCTCCAGGCGCGACTCAACGCATAGATTCTATGCAGGCTGCATGCGGGCGGATCATAGCGCGAGGGTCCGGCCGGGTCCAGCCGGTCGACCCAGGCACCGACCCGGCCCAGGGCCGGTGCGGATCCCCGACTGGGTCCGTCCCGCACGGAGCTCAGCCGTAACCCGCCAGCTCGGGTCAGGTTCCGCGGAGGAGCTGCCCGAGAGCGATCGCACCATCGACAGCCGTCGGGATGCCACGCCATGCGGGGTGGTCAACGGACTGCATTGCCTCCAGCGATCGGAGGTGGCGGCGATCCGCTCGGGTCATCGACGCGGCGAGGGAACGAGGGTCATCGACGAGGACGAGCAGCCGCGCCGCATCGCGCTCATGCTTGTCGCGATGGTCGCGGCTACCGGCAACCGCCCGCGCCTTGATGACCAATGCACCGAGCAGCGTCGGCACCGGGATGTCGACCGTCGCGTCTTCGAAAGCTATCGTGACGACGCGCCGGCGGGCGAGGGCCTGCGTCCCACCGACGGTCTCGAGCGTGATCCACGGGGGCTCCGTCGTGATTTCGGCTCGCCGGCCCACGCGCTCGGGCGCAAGCACATCCACGATGTCGCCGCCCCGCACGAAGCGATACGCGAGACCATCAGCGGTCGGCTGCGCCTCGTAGCCGGCGGCCACCAGTCGCCGCGTGGCCTGCCTCGTCGCTCGGAGCGACGCGCGGACATCGACCAGGGCATCGATGTCGACGGTGGCGCGACCCACCCCGCCACCATGCTCGCGCTCGATGATCGTCAGCATCTGGCCCCCGATCAGGACCCAGGGGATGCCATCGAGCAGGCCCACGAGCTCGATCGTCGCCAGCCAGAGCTGCCGCTCCTGCCCCGTTGCTGCCTCGATCAGGGTCGGTCGATCGGCCATCGATACCGCTGGATCATCGAACGACCGACCGCCCGGGTCCGAGGATCTGGGTCCTCCAGGAGGTCGATGGCGACGACCGACGCCGGCGCTTCGGAGCCCAGGGGCCACGGGTCCGAAAACGGGGGGACGACGCGCAGGATGATGTTCGGCTGGTCGGACGGTCGGAGACCGAAGGTGGCGACAAGCGGGTCCCAAGCGTCCGACGGCAGATAGCCATCCACGACGTCGGAGGCGATGAGGCCTGCCGATGCCGCCGCCTCCGCTGACACCCCAGTACGAGCCAGGGTCGCTGCCCCACGGATCCGTGGGAGATCCGACGGATGGGCGCGCCACGCCGTCCGGCGTCCACGGTCGACGAGGCGGGGGCGCAGGCGGTCGAGTCCATCCGCCTCGAGCAGGCGACGGAGCTTCCAGATGGCGTTCGTGTCGAGCCAGGTCGGCCGCTGATCGTCGGCGAGGAACAGGAGCCCCCACGCACGTGCGGGGGTCAGCCGTCGACCGGACGCCGTGCCCTGGGCAGTGCGAGCGTCGACGCTATCGGGGTCGATGAACCAGCGCCCGCCGATGGACCGGGCCGTGAGATCACCTGTATGGATCAACGCCCGGACCCTGCTCGGGTGGACCCCCAGCCGTGACGCGACCTCTGAGACGGTGAGTCTGGATTGCTCAACCATATCGGAGCGACGATAGATGAGCAACTCCCCAGCGTCAAGAGGTGCGCCACCTGGGTAGTGTCTCAAACTGAGACACTACCGCCACCTGCCGTGTCCCCGGCGCAGCCTGCGGTCGCCGCGGCCGGCCGCGGCCGGCCGCGTACCCTTCGACGGTGACCGAGGCACTCCCCGAGCACGTGGCCGCCAACCGCGAGGCGTGGGACCGCTACGCCGAGGGCTACGCGAAGCCGGGCCGGCGGGCATGGACCGCCGCCGAACCGTCGTGGGGCATCTGGGGCGTGAAGGAGTCCGAACTCCACCTTCTCCCCGACGACCTCGACGGAAGGACACCATCGAGCTCGGGTGCGGGACGGCGTATGTGTCCGCGTGGCTGGCACGCCGCGGCGCGCGTCCGGTCGGGATCGACAACTCGCCGGTGCAGCTGGAGAACGCCCGCCGGTTCCAGAGCGAGTTCGGCATCGACTTCCCCGTCCACCTCGGGAACGCCGAGCAGACGCCCTTTCCGAACGCGAGCTTCGACGTCGCGATCAGCGAATACGGCGCGTGCCTGTGGGCCGACCCGTACCGCTGGGTGCCGGAGGCGGCGCGGATCCTGCGACCCGGCGGCAGACTCGTCTTCCTGACGAACGGGATCATCCGCCTGGAGCCCGCGCCATCGAGCCATGCAAAAGGGCCTCCGGACCCGTAATGCGTCTTGGGACTCATGCCACTCGCGAGCACGCTCGGCGCGCACGCGAGAAAAGCAGGATTTGATGGCGTGGTGAGCTTGATCGTGGCCGAAGTGCACACGCGCACGACTCAGGGCCGGTGCGAGGGGGATCGCCCGGCCGGGGGAGGAGGGCGCGGCGCAGGGGCGGGGCGCGATCCGCGCCGCCCGCGCCGGCCGCGGGCTACTCCCCGATCACGCTCCAGATGAAGCCCATCATCACGAAGAAGCCGGTGAACATGGCAATCAGCCCGATGCCGCCGTAGGGCGAGCTCGCACCCTCGTGCGGAACAAGCTGGAGCCCCACCCCGAAGATCACGGCCCAGGCGAGGAACAGGAGGCCGAACAGCCATTTCCCGTTCGGGCCGGTGATCCGGCGCGTCCAGCTCGACTTGCCGTCGGCGGACAGGGCCGCCCTCACGATGATGTAGATCATCGCGCTGACCACGGCGACGGACAGGCCGAATTCGACCGGGCGGGTGAAGGCGAGGGTGAAGAGCTCCACGTCGGCCCTCGAGCAGGCTGGCGAACGACGCCGGAATGCTAGCACGCTGGGGCGGGGCTACGATGCCCTCCGCGATGCCCCACGCAACCCGGCCGGACCGGCCGCCCCTCTCCCCGAGCACCCGGCGTGACTTCGCTAGGACTGGCCCATCCGCGCCCTCGCTCGTGGCGACGCGCCCGCTCGTGGCGACGCACTCGCCGGGCGGAACCAGGCCGCGCGGAACCAGAATGAGCCGTTCCGGGTGAGCGGCTTCGATCGCCTGGGCCGCTGGTCCGCCCGTCGACGCTGGTGGATCGTCGCCGGTTGGGCGATCGTCCTCGCAGCCTCGGTCCCGCTTGCCGTCCGGACGAGCGACGAACTCCGTGCCGGCGGCTTCATCCGCCAGGATCTCGAGTCCGCCCGGGCCAAGCAGCTCCTCCAGGACGAGATCGGCGTGCCGCAGTCGGCGGTCGCGATCGTCCTCTACTCGCCAACGCTGCGAGCCGGCGAGCCCGCCTTCGAGGCCGCGGCGCTCCGGGCGACGGCCGGGATCGCGGACGCGCCCAACGTCACGGGCATCGTGTCGCACGTCCTCTCAACCCGCCAGGTCTCCGCCGACGGCCACACCGCCTACGACGTCGTCACCCTGGACCTCCCGCCGGACGACTCACCGCTCGCACTGCCGGGGATCCGCGCGGCTCTGGTCGACGTACCGGAGCTCGAAGTCGGGCTCGCCGGCGGGCCGGCCTTCTACGGCGACGTCCAGGCGGTCTCGGAGGCCGACCTGCGCCGGAGCGAGCTGATCTCGCTGCCGCTCGCGGCATTGGCCCTTCTGTTCGTCTTCGGGTCCGTGGTCGCGGCGTCCCTGCCCCTCGCCGTCGGCGGCGCCGCGGTCGTCACGGCGCTGGCGGGCATCTTCCTGGTCGCGTCGGCGACCCCGATGAGCATCTTCGTCCTGAACCTGGCCACGCTCCTGGGCCTGGGTCTCGGCGTGGACTACTCCCTGCTCATGACGAGCCGGTTCCGCGAGGAGCTGGCGGCCCGTGGGTGGCAGGCCGAGGCGGTGGAGGACGCGGTCGGGGCGACCGTCGCGACCGCCGGCCGGGCCGTCTTCTTCTCCGGCCTCACGGTCCTCCTGGGCCTGCTCGGCCTGGTCCTCTTCGAGTTCATGATCCTGCGGTCGGTCGGGATCGCGGGTGCCATCGTGGTCGGCCTCGCCGTCCTCGCTGCGCTCACCCTCCTGCCGGCGCTGCTCGCGATCGCGGGATCGCACCTGGACGCCCTCCGGGTCAGACGCGTCCGGGCGACCGAGGCCGAGAACGGCCCGTGGGCGCGCCTTGCCAACCGGGTGATGGACCACCCGGTCCGCGTCCTGGTCCCGACCCTCGGGCTGCTGCTCCTCCTGGGGACGCCCTTCCTCGGCGTCCGCTTCAACGCCCCGGACTCCACGATCCTCCCCGACGACGTGCCGTCCCGCCGGGCGTTCGACCGCCTCACGGCGGCCTTCGGGCCGGGTCCCTTCGCCCCGATCGTCCTGGCCATCCGTACGGATGGGCCCGCCACGACCTCCGAGAACCTGGCGCGTCTGTACGACTACTCGCGGCGGCTTGCGGCGGATCCGCGAATTGCCCGAGTCGACGGCCTCGTCGATGTGGATCCTCGCCTGACGATCTCGCAGTACCAGCTCCTGTACGGCAATCCGTCAGGTCCGCCGGATCGGTTCGTCGCGGGGACCCTCGCTGCGACGACGCGGGGTGATCTCACCGCGTTCACGATCACCACGCTCTACGGCCCGAACGAGGAGCCCGGCCGCGCGCTCGTCGTGGATCTCCGGGCCGGCAACGGGTCGCTGGCGCCGCCGGCGGGATTGACCGTGCTCGTCGGCGGGGGTGCGGCCGACGTCGAGGACGTGGTGGCGGGAATCGCGGCCGACTTCCCGCGGACGGCCGTCTTCATCCTCGTCTCGACCTACCTCGTGCTCTTCCTCCTTCTCCGATCGATCCTCCTGCCGCTGAAGGCGATCGTCATGAACACGCTGTCGATCGCGGCGTCGTTCGGGGCGCTCGTCTGGATCTTCCAGGAAGGCAACCTGTCCGCGATCCTCGGGACACGGCCGCTCGGGTTCGTCGAGACGACCCAGCCGGTGATCCTGTTCTGCGTCCTGTTCGGGCTGTCGATGGATTACGAGGTCTTCCTGCTCACCCGGATGCGCGAGACGTGGGACCGGACGCGGGACAACCGCGCGGCCGTCGCCCAAGGCCTGGAGCGGAGCGGCCGGATCGTCACTTCGGCGGCGCTGATCGTCGTCGTCGTGGCCGGTTCCTTCGCGTTTGCGGACATCGTCCTGATCAAGGCGCTCGGCCTGGGGATCGCGATCGCCGTGGCCCTCGACGCGACGGTCGTCCGGGCGCTCCTCGTCCCGGCGACGATGCGGCTCCTCGGCCGCTGGAACTGGTGGGTGCCCGGCCGCCTCGCGGGACGCCTGCCGGAGATCGCCGAGCGAGAGGCGTCGCCATGAAGGCCGCCACGCGGGCCGGGTCGACTCGCCGCGCCACGGCCCCGACCGGGCTCGCCGTCGCCGTCGCGACCCTCGCCGTGCTCGTCGCCGCCTGCTCCGGCCCGATCCTGGCGAATCCGGCGCTGTCCCCGGTCGCGCCCGCCACGCCCACACCGGCGCCGTCGCTCGCGCCGGACCCGCAGCCGGTCGCGTTCCCGCGGGATGACGGCCCCCACGACCGCCTGACGGAATGGTGGTACTACACCGGCCACCTCCGGGCGGCAGACGGGCGTCGCTTCGGCTTCCAGGCGGTCGTCTTCCGCGCCGAGCGCGGCGCGGTTCCGGTGACCTGGGCGTCCCAGCTTGCGCTCACGGACGAGTTCGGCGACCGGTTCCGGTACGGGCAGCGGAGCGAGATCGGCCCGCAGGTGGACCGGTCGCCGAGGGCGGCGGACGGTACGCCGACAGGATTCGCCCTGGCAATCACGGGGTTCGATCCGGCCGCGCCCGACTGGCTCGCCCGTGAACCCTGGATCTTCGGCGGTTCGGGCGGCCGAGACGTCATCAAGGCGGCCGTCTCACCGGACGAGGCGGTGACCGCCGACGGCGGCTTCGGCCTCGCGCTCGACCTCGTCGCGCAGAAGCCGCCGGCGCTCCAGGGCGGGATCGGCTGGATCGACTTCGGTCCCGCCGGCAGCTCGTACTACTACTCGCGTTCACGGATGGCGGCGACCGGCATGCTGACCCTCGACGGCGAGCCGCTCCAGGTCGAGGGGACCGCCTGGTTCGACCACCAGTGGGGCGACTTCATCTCGGTCGGCGCGGGCGGCTGGGACTGGTTCGCGGTGAATCTGGCCGACGGCACCGATCTTGCGATCTCGCTCGTGCGGGCGCCGGACGGGACCTGGCCGATCGCGTTCGGCACGCTGGTCGATGCCGCCGGGCGGACGACCGCCCTGTCTCGCGACATGTTCGAGGTCGTCGCCGACCCTGCCCGCACCTGGACGAGCCCGGACACCGGCGCGACGTACCCGGCCGGCTGGACGATCCGCGTTCCGGGCGAGGCGCTCGTGATCGACCTCGAGCCGACGGTCGCCGCCCAGGAGCTCGACACGAGGGCGACGACCGGGGTCGTGTACTGGGAAGGGTCGCAGGTCGTGACGGCGACGCGCGCCGGAATCCCGGTCGCCGGTGAAGCGTACGTCGAGCTCACCGGCTACGCGGCGGCGGTGCCGTGAGCCGCCGGCCGGCGGCATCGGGCCGACTGGTCGTTGCTGCCCGGCTGCGCGACGATGGTGCCCTGACCAGCCGGCCGGCGCCAGCGGGCCGACGGGCCGTTCGGCCCTTCCAATCCGATGGCACTCCCCGGAGCATCCGGCCGTGCGACTCGAACTGACCCGCCGCGGCGACTACGCCGTCCGCGCCGCGCTCGCGATCACGCTCCTGGACGACGGCCGTCCCGTGAGCGCCCGCCGGATATCGGAGCGCATGGACATCCCGAAGCGGTTCCTCGCCCACGTGCTGACCGACCTCGTCAGGGCGGGGATCGTGGTCGGAACCACCGGTCGAAGTGGCGGCTATCGCCTGGCGGCGCCCGCCTCGGAGATCGACCTGCTGCGCGTGGTGGACGCCGTGGAGGAGCACGGGGAGCCGGCGCGATGCGTGCTGCGCGGCGGCCCGTGCCGGCTCGACGGAACGTGCGCCGTCCACGACGCATTTTTCGCGGCGACGGCCGCGATGCGCCGGGAGTTGTCCGCCGCGAAGCTCGCCGACCTGGCCGCCGGCGGGCTGACCCTGCGAGACGGGCCCGGCAGGCGTGAAAGGGTCGGGACCTCGAGCCTGTCCTGACGGGCCGAATGGCCCATCCGTTGGGCGCCCGGGGCGTTCGATATTCACATCGCCACGGTATGCATTTGGGCCGGCGAGCGTCCGGGTGCCGTGCGCGAAGGGGCCCTCGGACGGCCCCGGGGAGGTGAGATGCTGCGCTCAAGGTTCATCGTGCTCCTCGCCGCCGTCGGCGTGCTCGCGACAGCGTGCGCGCCCGCGGCGGGTGCACCCACCTGGACGTACACCCCGGGTGGTGCGAACGGCGCCGGGGCGGTGCCGGCCCCCACGCAGGGTGACACCGCCGGCGATGTTCTCGGTACGCTCGAGGTGAAAGCCTTCGATCTCGGCTTCGAGCCGAACGCGCTGACGGTCGAGGAGCCCGGGCGCTACCAGATCAACCTGACGAATACCGGGGCACTCCCGCACGACATCACGATTGCCGACGGCACTACGACCGGCATCGCCAATGGAGGCGAGTCGGCCACCGTGACGGTCGACATCCCGGCCACGGGCACCACGTTCATCTGCTCGGTCCCGGGGCACGCCGACGCCGGCATGAAGGCCTCGATCACCGTCGCCGGGGGCACGACCGGCGGGTCGACCGGAGGCGGCGAGGGCGGCGGCACAGCGGCCACGGCCGTCCAGCCAGATCCCAACGCGCCCGCCTACGTCCTCAATCCGGCCACGGCTCCGAAGCTCCTGCCTGGCGAGACGCACGACATCGACATCATCATCGAGGAGAAGGCGATGACGGTCGCCGATGGGTTCGTTCAGAAGGTCTGGACCTTCGGCGGGAACGTCCCCGGCCCGGTCATCCGGGTCAAGGTCGGCGACACGATTCGGATCCGGCTGGTGAACCCCGCGGCGAGCGGGCTGCCCCACTCGATCGACTTCCATTCCAGCCAGGTTGCCTGGAATGACGAGATGACCGATATCAACCCGGGCGAGGAGAAGATCTACGAGTGGCGCGCCGATTACGCCGGCGTGTGGATGTACCACTGCGGTACCGCTCCCGTCCTCCATCACATCGCCAACGGAATGTACGGCATGGTCATCGTCGAGCCCCGCGAGGGCCTGCCGCCGGTCGATGCGGAGTTCGTCATCGTCCAGAGCGAGTGGTACCTCGGCCCGCAGGGCGAGACGACGTCACTGGCGAAGGCGGCCGTCGCCGCGCCGGCACCCGACTTCGTGGTCTTCAACGGGATCGCCAACCAGTACAAGGACAACCCGATCAAGGTGGCCACCGGTGATCGCGTCCGGGTGTTCGTCCTGAACGCCGGACCGAGCACCGACAGCTCGTTCCACGTCGTGGGCACGATCTTCAGCTCGGTGATCAAGGAGGGCTACCAGCTCCTGCCCGGCAACCCCGGGAACTGGGGCGCCCAGGCGATGGACCTCTCGCCGGCCCAGGGAGGGATCGTCGAATTCGAGATGCCCGAGGACGGCCTCTACCCGATGGTCACCCACGCCTTCAACTTCGTCGGTCGCGGCGCGCTCGGTCTGTTCCAGGCCGGCGACGGCGACCCGAAGAACTGACTCCGGATCGGGGTCCCGACATCGCGAGCACGGGCCGGGACCCCTCCCCTCCGAGTCCCGTCGGGAGCCCGGCCGGCGTGCGCGGACCGCTGCCCGTGCTTGGGCTCGGCTCGTCCTTCCGGCCGGGCGTCGGGATCGCCCGCTCCGCCGACCGCCGGATCGCCTTCGGCGGGCTGCTGGTCGCCGGCCTCTACCTCGCGCTCGCCGCCGCCTCGCTGCTCCTGCCGCCCGCGATCCGCCTGGGTACGTGGCTCCCGGCCCATCTCGCACTCGCGGGCGCGGCCTCCACGGCGATCGCCGCCGTGCTCCCCTTCTTCACCGCCGCCCTCGTCGTCGCCCCGCCGGCGCGGCCGGCGGTCCGGATCGGCGGGATCGCGCTCGTCTCGGTCGGGGCGTTCGCCGCGATGACCGTTTACGGCCATGCCCGCGGGGAGGCGGTCCCGGCCGCGCTCGCCGGCGGGGCGTTCCTCGCCGGGCTCGGGCTCGTCGCCGTCGCCGCGTTCGCCCCGCTCCGCGGAGCTCTGGGGCCGCGCCGGATCCTCGTCGAGCGCGCGTATGCCCTGGCCCTCGCGAACGTGGCCGTCGGCGCAACGATCGCCACCTTCCTCATCGGCGGCAACCTCGCGGTCGGCGCGGCGTGGGGCGCGCTGAAGCCGGCCCACGCCTGGCTGAACCTGGTCGGGTTTGTCGGGCTGATCATCGTCGCGACCCTCCTGCACTTCGCTCCCACGGTGTCCGGGACGCGGCTCCGGCCACGGGTCTCCGGACGGCTCGCCGTGGTGGGCGTCGCGATCGGGGCGCCCCTCGTCGCCGCCGGGTACGCCGCGGGTGCCGACCTCGTCGCGCGCGCGGGGGCGCTCGCCGTCCTCGCCGGCGCGTTCGGCGTGGCGGCCCACGGCGCCGCGGTCCACCTGGACGCGGAGCGCGGGCGCTGGACGACCGACGCCGGGTGGCACCGCCTCACGGCCGGGGCGATCCTGGCGGGCCAGGCGTGGCTCGCGGTGGGGCTTGCCGTGGCCGCGACGCGCGTCCTCGGCTATGGCGCGAGTCCGGCCGGCTGGTCGCTCGCGCTCCTCGTTGGGCCGCTCGTGATCGGCGGCGTCGCCCAGATCCTCGCCGGGGCGATGACCCACCTCCTCCCGGCCATCGGCCCGGGGGACCCGATCCGCCACGCCGCGCAGCGCCGGATCCTCGGGCGTGTGGCGACGGCGAGGCTCGTGGTCCTGAACGCCGGCGCGGTGCTCGTGACGATCGGGCTCGGACCCACGGCGGTGACCGGCGCCGGTGCGCTCGGAAGCACCCTCGTCGAGCTCGGACTCGCCGGCGCCGCGCTCGGGATCGGCACGACGCTCGTGCTCCTGGCACGCGCGGCCGGATGATCCTCGGTGGAGCGCCGAGGCCATCCGGTTGATCCTGCGCGCGGTCGCGAGCTCGACGACGCCTGGTCAGCCGTCCATCACGGCGCGGAAGAGCGGCAGGAGCGACTCGGCCTCGCCGGCCGCCACGTAGACCGGAATCTGGTCCAGGGGCGCCTCGCGCTCGATGACCCGTGGACCCCGGATCGGCTCTCCGGTCCACGCATCCACCCAGCCGCCCTCGGGGAGGTAGACCTGCCAGCTCGCCACACCCGGCTCGGTGACGGGCGCCACGAGGAGATCGTCGCCCAGCATGTACTCGATCGGGTGGTCCCAGATCGTCGGATCGTTGGGCCAGTCGAAGACCAGGGCGCGCATGAGTGGCCGCCCGGTTTCGACGCTCCGGCGAGCCTGTTCGACGAGGTACGGCACGAGCCCCTCACGGAGCTGCGCGAAGCGCCTGAAGACCGGGATCACGCGCGGGTCGCCCGTTCGCTCGGCGATATTCCAGGGCGTCCGGTCGCGCGAGGGGAGATGATGATGGTTGAACTCCGAGTGGTACTGCATGATCGGGCAGAAGCAGGCCATGGCGGCCGCTCGCAGGTAGAGCTCGGCGCTCGGGATCTCACCCGAGAACCCGGCCAGGTCCCAGCCCCAGAAGAAGACGCCGCTCGCGCCGGCGGTGAGGCCGGCCGTGATCGAGGCCCGGAACGCCTCCCAGGTGGAGTCCTCGTCACCCGCCCAGTGGCAGGGATGCGACTGCGCACCGGTGAAGCCCGCCCGGCTGAACGTGACCGGCTCGCGGTCGCAGGACGCCATCAGGCGGTGATAGGCGGCCGCGTAGAGGACCGGGTAGCGATTGTTCGTGACGTCGCCGCGCGTCCCGTCCGCGTAGCGGAGGTCGTGGCCCCAGGCGTGCTCCCCGCCGTCGGTCTTGAAGCCGTCGATCCCGACCTCTTCGACCAGGTACCGGCGCTTCTCGATCCACCAGCGGGTCGCCTCCGATGACGTGAAGTCGGGGAGAAGTGCGCCCGGAAACCACCAGCCACGGTTGCGGTATGGCCGGCCGTCCGCCTGGCCGACGCCGTAGCTGCGGGCGATCATCGTGTCGCGGTCGGCCCGCGCCTGGCCGCTCGGTGCCGGGCGCGTCTTGAGGAGCGGGACCTGCCAGAGGAGGAGCCGGATGCCGAGGCCGTGGAGCCACTCGACGAGGCCCTTCGGGTCGGGCCAGGCACCGTCGGCCGGGAACGTGAAGTCGGCGAGCTGGTGCGGCGCGCCGTCCGGATGGACCTCGTAGCGGGCGTCCCGGAAGGCGGTGAACGTCGTCTCGTCGCTCCACGCCTCGATCACCACGACGCCGGCCGGGATTCCCTCGGCCAGGCTGCGCTCCACTTCGGCCGTCACCCGGGCCTGGGTGTTCCATTCGTTGCCGCTCATCCAGGGGTGGAAGACCCAGTCGGGTGGCAGGCGTGGCGCGCCGGTCTCACGGACGAACGCGCGGAGCACGTCGGGCGGTGGCCCGTCGTAGAGCGCGACCTCGACCTCCGGCTCCGTCTCGTCGGGGTCGAGCTCGACCTCGATCCACAGGCGCTCGGGGTGAGATGCCCCGACGTCGAACCACGTCCGGCGCGACGTCCTGACGTGGAAGCCCCAGCCGCCTGCGCCGCCTTCGGGCACCATGATCGCGAACGGCATCGGTAGGTAGGTCCGGTTGCCCTGGTGCTTGTACTGCTCGAAGACGACGGCGTCGAGCCGGCGGCCGCGCTGGTCGAGCCGGTCGAACCGCTCGCCGAAGCCGACCACATGGGCCTCTGGTTCGAGTCGGAGGGCGAACCTGACACGGATCGGCCCGGTGTCCGCCCGAAGCCAGGCGACGCTGCCGGGGACGAGCCGATCGCCGGCCGCGCTCGGCGGGTCGATGACGAGCCGGCCGCCCGATGCTGTCCAGCCGGCGACGACGGCCTCGAACCGCCGCGTACGCTGGCGGCCACCGTCACCGACGAATCGGTACGAGAGTCTCGTCCCGGCCGTAAACGGGCCCACGCTCGCTCCCCAGGCGCGTCGCTCTCGGCCGGCCTGGCGGGTCGCCGCGGCGGCGAGGTGTCCGGTGGTGGTGAGCGGTTCGGTGTGGCCGACGGCGCGGTCGGCGCGGGGCGCGGCGGTGGGCTCCGCGGGGCCGCGCTCGTCGATGTGCTCGTTGTCGATTCGTTCGGCTGGGCCGCGTTCGGCTGGGTCGCGCTCGTTCTCGGCACCCGCGGGCTCGAGCGTCAGGCGGCTGACTCCTCCGTCGACCGTCAGCTCGACTGCGAGATCGGCCAGGTCAGTCCCGGTCGTGGCGCGCAGCTCGATCGCCTCGCCCTCGACCGGGCGCGTCGGCACCCGCTGGTCCGGCTCGAGCCGGTACGGATGCCCCAGGCCGAACGGGCGGTGGCGGATCACGGCGCGGGCCTGACCGGCGCTCCGATCACGGGCGTGGCCAGGGTCTCCGTCACGGGCTCGACCCGCGGCCCCACGACGCCGAGCTCGACCGCGAGCGTCAGATACATCGCATGGGACCAGAGGAGCGGCGTCGCGACCGGCCCCCAGCGCTCCAGCCACCCTGCCTGCCGCCGGGGCGCCAGGAGGTGATCGTCCACCTGCTCCGGCAACTCGCCGTCGGGCGTGGCGTGCGCGGCGACCCACTCGAGCTGTGCCCAGGCCTCCTCGGTCCGCCCGACGGCCGCATAGTGCCAGCCGAGCAGCGCCGCCAGGAGGAGCCACTCGCCGCCGCCGTAGTACGTGTCGCTCGCATAGCGATGCACTCCGCCGTCGTGGACGAGTTGCTCTTCGATCGCCTCGATCGTCGCGACCATGAGCGGATCGTGTGCCGGGAGCATCGCGAACGGGGTCGCGACCGCGATCAGGCTCGCGTCGACCGCGTCGCCAGCGAGCCACTTCGGGAGCCGGCCCAGCCTTGACGCGTCAGCCCGGACGAGCTCGGCCAGCTCCACCGCGCCATGGCTGGCGGTCGAGCGCAGGTCGGCCGACAGTTCGGGCCAGCCCGCAGCCGCCCGTAGTCCGGCGTGGATCGCAGCCAGGGTGGAGGTGTGTCGGTGGTCGGGATTCTCCTCCCACCAGTCGTAGCTCGGATGGTCCCCGAAGGCCGCAACGTAGGCCGCCGACAGGGCCGCCCCGGCGACGAACGGCTCGATCGACCGGCCGTACCGGCGGCGGTGCTTGTCAAGCGCCCACAGCCAGGCGCCGTACCCGTCGAGCTGGAAGTCCGTCCACTCCTCGCCGGTCTCCCGGCCATCGATGGTATAGCGGGCATGGAGGAACTCGTTGGTCTCGATCGCCGCCCCGCCGCGGCGGCGCTCGATGAGCGCCTCGATCCGCTCGCCGCGTGCTTCGAGAACTCCGGCGCACCAGGCGAAGAACGCCTCCGCCGAGGCGATCTCGCCGGCGTGACTCATCGCGTCGGCGATGAACGCACCGTCGCGAAACCACGAGTAGCGATAGACGGGGAAGTTGGGTGACGCGAGGTAGGCGCCGCTCGGCGCCTGGCCCCGGACGATGACGTCGATGCTCCGGCGGGCAAGGCGTTCCAGCTGGGCGCGCTGGTCCATGGGCTGGCGCTCCTTGTGGCTCGTACGGTGAGAGGGGAATGGCAATCACGGTCGGGAGGCACCAGGGCGGCCGGGAGGAGGGGACGGCCGCCCTGGTGCAGCGGCTACTTCAGGAGCGCGTCGACTTGCGTGACCTCCTCTCCGTGGCCGCGAGGCGTCTCATCGATGGCAGGCTCAGTTGGTGGAACGCATTGGCGCCTCCTCAAGCTCTCCGTCGGAAGCTCGTCGCCACTCCTCTTCGACCCACCAGACCATGCTCCAGACGTCGATCCGGGGAATACGCAGACGAATGACACGACCGCCAGACTCGTCCTCTGAGACGAATGAGACCGGCCGAGGTAGGCCGACCTCGTCGTCGGGGGTATCCCACCAAGCGGCACTGATCCCACCTAGCGTCTGGACTCGGAGCTCGACATCCTCCATCGGTTGCGGCGACACTTCATGCGCGACATTCCATCGGTCGGTTGTGATGCCTCGGAGGTTGATGATCTGCAGCGAGGTGATCCCCCCGAGCTTGCGAGCAATCACCCAGAGCGAACCCAGCTGAGCTCCCGCTCCGTAGCTTGCAAGATCGGGGTGGTGCAGGGTGATGACATCGTTGGTGGCGCCAACATGGGTCCATGCGAGATCGTGGCCCTGCCACTGGTGTAGCAACGCGGTGTTGCGGACGATGAAGTCGTAGTACTGCCGCGCCACCGCGTATTCACGGTCATTGAGGGACCCATAGCGGGGGTAGTACGCCTCGGTCAGGAGTGACGCGCCTTCTCCGGCCAGCAGATGGAAGCCGCCGCTGCCATGAATGGCAGCCGATGCAAGGCGGAAGCCTGTCAACGCTCCGGGCGTTCGCTCCGTCGCGGGGCTGAACGGGAGGAGGTATGCGGCAAGGACCACCTGCTTCGAGGGCCGGATCTCGCGGGCTCTTCGAACGAGCTCGTAGAGCTCACGGTAGGTGCTGTAGGGGTCCCAGACCTCGATGTAGGTGGCGGCGTCGCTCACAACGTTCGCCATGCCTTCGAGGGGCCAGGCATTGACGCAGTTGAAGATGCTGCCTCCGCTCGGCCGCCGCCCCAGGACCCGGCGCGCGGCTTCCTCCACGAACCCGGGGAATTCCTGGGCAGCATCGAATGTCCGCCAAGCGCCGGTAACGTGGGACAGGGCCTGCTTGGGGCATCCGTACTGGTCGATGTGGATGCCGTCGAACCCCAGCACGTCGAGGGCTCGCTCGTACTCGGCAAGGATCCAGGAGCGCCAGGACGACACCTCCGAGAAGTCCTGGAGGTAGAACAGGTCGGCAAGGCTGAGAGGCACACCCCGACCGTCGTAGAGAAGCAAGTCCGGGTGGCTCTCGCTGAACTCACGCTCCGCCCCGTAGAGGGCCCCGTAGGCGATGGCGGCCATTCCCCGCTCATGCCCGAGATCGATCTTTCTTCGGACCACAGCGTGGGAAAGACGACGACCAAGGGTGTCGGTGAACTCGTCGGAGGGCGCCAGGAACGTGTGGTGGGTCGCCATCCAGTCGTAGAACTGGACGACGTTCACGTGGAGCCGTAGCAGTATGTCCAGGCGTCGTTGTGATTCCTCGGCTGGTTCCTCGGCGTTGAAGTCGGAGAGGAAGCCATACCGAGGGGCTTGAGACCAATGGTCGGCTACGTCGAAGGCGGTGGTGCTGGTCGCGCTGCGAGAGCCGTCGGACGCCCTGAGCTCGACGGCGTATCCGACCGCGTGGCCACTCATAAACGGGGAGACCGCC
This sequence comes from Anaerolinea sp., assembly GCA_013822395.1. Lineage (GTDB taxonomy): Bacteria > Chloroflexota > Limnocylindria > Limnocylindrales > CSP1-4 > UBA5189. The sequence goes on from PNKK01000005.1 coordinate 48,267, forward strand.
GCCTCCAGGGTGGTCTCCCCGTTCCCGCCCCGATCGAGTTCGAGCCCAGCGCTGATCCCGCTGCTGGGACGGCCCAGCTCGAAGACCGTGCCTTCGAGCTGGATGCGTGCCGATGGCGGTCCGGAGACGATCACGCGCAATCCCACGGCTTCGCCGGGTCGGAATTGCGCCTTCGCGGGGAAGACGTCCAACCAGATCAACGGGCCACCTGTACGACGATCATGTCCCATTCCTCAGGGTTCGGGATGGCGCACTGGACTGCTCACGCAGCTCCCTCATCCCTTCAGGCTTCCTGCGCGCATGCCGGCGACGAAGTAGCGCTGGAAGAAGACGAAGAGCACGATCGCCGGGAAGGCTGCCATGGTTGTGGCGGCAAAGACGGTGCTCCATTGCGTTCCGTGTGCGTTGAAGAAGAGCAGAATACCGATCGGGAGGGTCCTCAGATCCGGGTCCTGCAGGAGGAGGCGAGCCCACCAGAAGTCGTCCCAGGCACCCAGGAACGTGAAGATCGCCAGGGTGGCGAGTGCAGGCTTTGTCAACGGCAGCAACACTCGCCAGTAGACCGTCCACGGACCGCCGCCGTCCACGTAGGTAGCGTCCTCGAGATCGCGGGGAAGCTCCTCGAAGAAGCCCCGCAGGAGGAACGTGTTGAAGGCCACCGCCCCCGACACGTAGATCACCCACAGGCCGGCCCACGAGTTCGCCAGCCCGAAGTCGCGCATGACTGAGAACTTTGGCAGGAGCGCGATCATGTCCGGGATCATCATCGTGACGAGATAGAGGTTGAAGACGAGCTCCCGACCCGGGAAACGCAACCGGGCGAAGGCGAAGGCGCTCGTCGTCGAGACGACAAATGCGAGCACCGTCGTCACCGAGGCCACAATGAAACTGTTGAGTGCGTAGCGCTGGAACCCGCCCTCGTTCCACGCCCGTTCGAAATTTGCCGTGGTTGCGTTCGGGGGCCAGACTGTCGGTGGATAGGGCATGATCCAGCGCTCCGGATTGAGCGCCGTCCCGATCATGTACATGAACGGAAGGACCGTGATCAGGACGCCGGCGGCGAGGACGAGGTAGACCAGCGGACCTGCCGGGTGCCTCCGCCCGGCCGCAGTCGAGCCCTGCCTGGTGCGTCGCAGCGCTGGGAGGCCGATCGTCGCCATCTACGCCACCGACGAGCCGCGGAGGAAGCGGCGCTGCGTGAAGCTGATGAACACCACGGCCAGTCCCATGAGGAGGCCGATCGTGATGCCGTACCCAAAATCGAGGTACTTGAAGGCCTGCGTGTACATGTAGCTCAGGAGCACCTCGGTGCTCTCCTGCGGTCCTCCGGCCGTGAGCAGGTACACGGAGAGGAAGACGTTGAAGGCGCCGATGAGGAGGACCACGCTGACGAAGCCGACGGTCGGTCGCAGGAGCGGCAGCGTCACATAGCGGAAACGCTGCCAGTTGGTGGCCCCATCGGTCTCGGCGGCCTCATAGAGCTCGCTCGGGATGTACTGCAGGGCGGCGAGGAAGATCACCATGTTCCAGCCAACGCCCTTCCAGATGCCGAGCAGATTGATCGGCACCTGCGCCGTCCAGGTGCTACGGAGCCAGTCAATGGGCTCGGGGAGGAGTCTCAAGACCTCGACGAGGACGAAGTTCACCGGCCCCATGCCGTCACTGAAGAGGTATGCGAATAGGTAGGAGACGACGAGCCAAGAGGTGACGACGGGCAGATAGAAGAGTCCCCGGAAGAAGGCCCGACCGCGAATCTGGGCGTTCAGGAGCATCGCGGCGCCAAGCCCGAGGACCATCTGTCCGGGCACCGTGACGACCGCGTACAGAAGCGTGTTGCGTACCGCGACCCAGAAGGTTGGGTCGCCGAACAGGGCTCGCTGGAAGTTCTTCGCCCCCACGAACTCGCTTTGCTCCGGAGCCATGAGATTCCAGTTGTAGAGGCTCATCTGGACCCCGCGAGCGAGGGGATACAGGACGAAGATCACGACGAGGATGAAGCCGGGGATCATGAATGGAAGGGCAGCCGCGAGGGGGCGCGCTCGGCGCTTCAGGGTGTGAGCTTGGGCTCTCGCTTCTGCGCGCGAGACCAACACGTGGATGCTCCTCCCCTGTGACTTAGTGGGGACTACATGTCCCGCTGGTCTACGGCGCCAGGAGCGGGTCGATCTGTGCGGCCGCCCCGTCGAGCGCCTCCTTGACGGGCGAGGTACCTCTGAGTGCGGCTTCGAACGCGTTCGTCAGGATCTTCTCGATCTTCGGCCAGTCAGCGCTCACGGTGCGCGGCTTCGCAGTCTCGAGCTGGGTGACGTACGGCGCGAAGTAGGGCACGTCCTTCATTACCTGCGACTGTGAGGCGCTCCGGGTCACCGGCATCTGACCCGTCTCCGCCATGGCGATCTGGGCCTCGTCCGAGAGCAGGTACTGGGCGAATGCCCAGGCGGCCTCCGCCTGCTTTGAGCTCTTGAAGATCACAAGGTTCTCGCCACCGATGACGGAGATCGATCCCCCGGGACCGGTTGGCATCGGGACTCCCTGGACCTGCGGTCCCATGTCCTTCGCGATGATGGGGAAGAACCAGGGCCCGTCGGACAGCATGCCGTAGTTCACGCCCTTGAAGCCGCCCCACGAGTCGGGCTTGCCGCCGAGGGTCGACGGTCCAAGGAGTCCGTCGTTCTGCATGTCGACGAGCCACTGGAGCGCGGCGACCGAGGCATCTGAGTTGAGGATGCCCGACGCCTTCGTGAAGTTGTCGTCGGTGACATTGCCGCCGGCTGTCCAGAACCAGGGCAGCACGTTCCACGGACCGGCGCCGCCGAGCGCCAGGCCCCACTTGTCCTTCTGGCCCTTGACCGCCTCGGCTGCCTTGCGCACGTCATCGAGCGTCCTCGGTGCCTCAGGCACGAGGTCCTTGTTGTAGATGAGAACCTGGGTGTTCGTGTCGAGCGGGACACCGTAGTGCTTGCCCTGGTAGACGTTCGTCGCGAGCGGTCCGGGAAAGACCTGGTCCTTGATGTCGTTGAACCCCGGGAGGTCGTCCACCGGAACGAGCGCACCGACCTTGGCGAACTGCGGCGTCCAGATGATGTCCATGCGCATGATGTCCGGAAGACCGCCGCCGCTGACGGCGGTCACCAGCTGGTCAAAAAGGCCGTCGTAGGGCATGACCACCGGATCGATGGTGATGTTGGGACACTTCTTCTGGAAGGCCGGGATGACGACGTCGAGGAGCTGCTTGTTCTCCGGACCGTCAGTGTTGTACGTGTGCCAGAACGTGACCTTGGCCTGCTGACCGCCAGCGCACTCGGCTGTTGGACCAACGCTGCTCGCCACCGGACTCTCCGCTGCGCTCGCCGTGGGCGCCTGGCTGGCGGGACTCGGCGACGTCGCCCCGCCCGAGCACGCCGCGGTCGCAAGGCTGATGCCCGCGATGACCGCCGCGAGGGTTCGCTTCATGTGATCCGCTCCTTCCTTCGCTCGTGAACCCAGAAACCAGTGATCGAGACGTCGAGCCAGATCCAGCTCCGGCAGCTCTACTTGTCCTCTTGGTCCGGCCCTCCCTGACTCGACGACGTGGAGTCCGGCATGTGGCACATGCCGAAGGCCGATCGGAGGGCGGGACAGCGTTCGGTGTCGGCATGGCTGCACGTCATCAGGCAGTCCCAGTTACCAAGATCTGACCCCGAGCTGTGTGCCCCGATCGTTGGCCGCTCTCGGGTTCCGTCACGACCCCAGCCAGGCGGTCGCGGACGCTGTCCTCGATCTGGCGCTCGTAGAGGGGCGCGCTGAACGTGGCACGCAGGACCAGGGCCGCCGCCCCGCGGGCCCACTTGGCGTCGTCCCAGGGGTCGACCTCGATCGCCACGCCGCGGAGCGGCGCGAACGTCCCCCGCGCCACCTCGTCCTCGAAGGCGCCAACGAGATGCGGCCAGGCCGACGTTCCTTCGCCGCTGACGAGCACGAGCTGAGGGCTGAGGACGTTGATCAGCCCGCCGACCGCCCGACCCAGGACGGCGCCCGCCTGGGCGAAGATGCGACGCGCCCCCGGGTCCCCGGCGTCGGCCAGGGCGCGGAGGCGTTCGATGCCCGCCGCGAGGGAGCCGTCCGGCGCCAGCAGACCGGCCTCGACCCCCTGCCGGACGAGGGCGGGGTCGGCCACGAGCGCCTCCAGGCAGCCGTGCTTGCCGCATGTGCACCGAGGCCCGTCCGCGACGACCGTCACGTGGCCGAACTCACCGGCTCCGCCGCGGGCGCCGCGGTAGAGGTCGCCACCGACCACGATCCCGAGGCCGACGCCGCGGCCGATCGTCACGGTCAGGAAATGCTCGGCCTCGCGACCGCGCCCGTAGAGCCGTTCTGCCACGGCCAGGGTGTTGACGTCGTTGTCGATGAGGACCGGTAGACCGATCTGCTCCCGGAGCGTGGGCCCAAGAGCAACCTGCCGCCAGCCGAGAATCGGCGCCTCCACGATCCCGCGGGCGTCGACGATGCCTGCCACGCCGAGCCCGATGCCGAGCAGCCGCGTCCCGGCGGCATCCTCGATCGCTGCGCGGAGGCGCCCGGCCAGTTGCTCCACCGCGTCGGACGCAAGCGCGTCGAACGATTCCTCGCGCCCGGCAAGTACCTCGCCGTCGAGATTCACACGGACGATCGCGAGGTGGTCGGGAGCGATCTTGACTCCGAGCGCCTGTGCGGCCTCCGCGACAAGGCCGAGCAGCAACCCGGGCCGTCCCCCGTTCGAAGGGGCCTGGTCGACAACCCGGATCAGGCCGTCGGCCACGAGATCGCGGGTGACCTCGGTCACGGTTGCCGCACTGAGCGAGAGCCGCCGGGCGATCTCCGCCCGGGAGATCGGACCCTGGGTGCCGATCAGGGCGAGCACCGCGGACCGGTTGAGATCGCGGATCAGGGCCGGCGAGCCGCGTCTAAGCCGGGCCATCGGAGACCTGGTGCTTCGGCATCGATCCTGTCCGCCGCCTTCTCTCAAACTAAGTAAGTAATGCGAACGAAGGAAGATTAGCACGCAGTGAGGGTTCGTCAAGTCGCTGTTCTCGAGTCGCTGGCCCCGACTGTTGACGGGACGTTGCGCACGCGAGGAGGCCAACCCTGACGCGACCTGGCCCCGAGCTCGATCTCGCCGGTGCCGCATGCCCCGCATCGATTCGCCGTCGAGTGCCGAGCGGGCGGCTCCCCCTCCGGGTACAGTGCCGCCATGACCGGTCGCCGTCTCCGGACTCTCGCGATCCGCGGTGTCTTCGTGCTGGGGTCGCTGGCCCTGAGCCACGAGCTGATCTATCTGCTCGCCCACGGATTCGGCGACGGCTATGCGAGCGCAATGCGGGAAGGCGGCCACGACCGCTATTGGACGAGCTTCCTCCTCGTCGTCGCAGTCGTGACCAGTGGCCTCGCGATCGTTGCAGTGACGCAGTTCCGTCGACTGCACCGGCTCGCTGCAGGCGTCCAATCCGGATCGGTCCGTCTCGGCGACGGCGGTCTCGACCGATTCCCCGATCTCCTCCGACGACTCCTGCTCCCGGTGTCCACCGGCACAGCCGTCGCCTACGTGCTCCAGGAGAACGCCGAAACGGCGAGCACCGGCGCAGCGCTCCCGGGCCTCAGCGTGCTCGGCGGTGAGCACGCGATTGCCGTGCCCGTCCTCCTGGCCGTCAGCCTCGCCGTCGCGGTCGTCGGCGCGCTGGTCGGGTGGCGCCGTGAAGTCCTGCTCGCCCGAATCCGGGCCGCGGCCGGTGGGCGGCGTCGAGTCGCCGCACGCGTCCTGCGCCCGGCGTTTGCGAGCGACCGGTCGACCGGTCGCTGCGAAGGACGCCGCCATGGCGTCCGGGCACCTCCAGGCGGGCTGACCCAGCCCGCCTGATCCCACCCGTCAACGGCTCGGCCGGAGGGTGGGACTTCTCCGGAGGTGTTTGTTTGACGCGTTCCATCATCCGCGCGGCGGCCTGCGTGGCACTGTTGTCGCTGATTCCCGCTCCTGTTCTCGGCCACTCGGCGCTGGTGTCCGCCACGCCCGGCCCCGGCGACGAACTCGTCGACCCGCCCGTGGAGCTCGTCGCGGTCTTCAGCCAGGATCTCGATCCGTCGCGGACCTCACTCGAGGTTCGGGACGTATCGGGTGCGACGATCGCCCGCGGCGGCGAGCCTGGCGGCGGGCCGCGCGAGTTCCGCCTGGCCCTGCCGCAGCTCGCGCCTGGCACGTACGAGATTCGCTGGACGTCATTCTCGGCCGAGGACGGTGAGCTGGCGCGCGACTCGTACACGTTCACCGTCCTCGCGGCTCCGAGTCCTTCTTCGCCGCCTTCGCCGCCTTCGCCGACGCCGTCCTCGCCGCCCTCCCGATCCCCAACGCCAATCCCCGTCACGCCCGCTCCATCGGCAACCGCCGGCCCACGGGGGAACGACGTCACAGCAACCGGAGCTGGCGCGGTCCTCCTCCCGATCGTCGCTGCGGCCCTCATCGCCGGCGGGATCGGGCTCTGGCTCCTCCGCCGGAGGGCGCCATGAGAAGGAGCCTCATTGCGTTGGCGACCCTCGTGCTGGCGCTCGCCGCGCCAACACGCGCACTTGCCGACGGCGCCGCGGGGGGTCCACCGCCCACCGATCCGCTCGGCATCGCGCTCGCCTGGCGCTTCGATCTGCCGGTCGTCCTCGCCCTTGTCGTCGCCGCGGCGGCCTACCTGTCTGCGGTGGGGTCGGTCGACGCCGCCCACCACGGCAATCGCTGGCCGAGGCGACGAACCGCCGCCTGCCTCACGGGGCTCATCGCCGTCGGGCTCGCACTGCTCTCGCCGATCGACACCCTGTCGGACGACCTCCTGACGGTCCACATGGTCCAGCACCTGCTGCTCGTCGCGGTCGCGGCCCCGCTGTTCGCCGCCAGCGGCATCGGGACCCTGGCGCTCCGGGCGGCGTCGGCCGAGGTGCGGCAGCGCTACCTCCTGCCCGTCCTCCACAGCCGCGTCGTCTCCGTGCTGACGTTCCCGGTCGTCGGCTGGGTCGCCTTCGCCGGCGCCATGTGGGGCTCCCACTTCTCCACCCTCTACAACGCGGCGCTGCTCGACGAGGGAATCCATGCCCTCGAGCACGTGCTCTACCTCGCCGCGGCGTCCCTGTTCTGGTGGCCGCTCCTCAGCCCCGATCCGCTTCGCTGGCGGCTCCACCCGGGCGTCAAGCTGCTCGCCCTCATCGCCCAGATGCCGCCGATGGGCTTCCTGGCGGTCACGATCATCGGGGCACCTGCCCCGCTGTACGCGGCATATCTCGGACGGACAGACGCCTTCGGCGTGGACGCCCTCTCGGATCAGCGGATTGCCGGCTCGCTCATGTGGCTGACCGGTGATCTCGCCTTCCTCATCCCCGGAGTGATCCTGCTGGCCGCGTTCGCGCGGCGCGAGGAGGCGGAGGCCAAGCGTGTCGACGCGAGGCTCGATCGCGAACGAACTCTCCAACGACAGAAGGAGTCATGACGATGCGCTGGTTCACCAGCCTCCTTGCGACGGCGCTGCTCGTCGCAGCCTGCGGTGGCACGGCTGCCACGCCGCCGCTTCCGACGGCCGTGCCCTCCGCGACGCCGATCGCGGGTGGGCCGGAGGTCCTGCCCCTGCTCATCAATTCGGAGATCCTCAGGGGACCGAACCGGTTCCTCTTCTCGCTCACCGACCGCCAGAACAAGCTCGTCGCGGCCCCCGACGTGGCCGTCCACCTGTCGTTCTACGACGTCGACACATCCGACACGGACGTCGTCTTCGAAGCGGACGCCCGGTTCCTGTGGGCGATCGAGGGCGAGCAGGGCCTCTACGTGGCGTCTGCCACGTTTCCCGACGCCGGACGCTGGGGGACCCTGTTCGAAGCGACGTTTCCGGACGGCTCCGTGAAGGCTGTCCGCGCCGACTACGACGTCGCCGAGTCGGGGTCGACGCCGGCGCTGGGCGCGAACGCCGCCCTCGTCGACACGCCGACCCTCGATGACGTCGGCGGCGATCTCAGGCAGCTCACGACGGATCAGGATCCCGATCCCCGCTTCTACGAGACCTCGATCGCCGATGCCCTGACATCGGGCAAGGCGTTCGTCGTCTCCTTCGCGACGCCGGCGTTCTGCGAGACGCGGATGTGCGGACCCACCCTCCAGACCGTCAAGGCAGTCGCCAGGGACTACCCGCAGATCACGTTCATCAACGTCGAGCCGTACAGGATGGCCTTCAGGGACGGCTCGCTCCAGCCCGAGCGCGACGCGAGCGGCCAGTTTCGGCCGGCGGATTGGACGAACGCCTGGGGCCTGCGGTCCGAGCCGTACACGTTCGTCATCGCCGCGAACGGCACCGTCGCGGCGAAGTTCGAGGGTGTGCTCGGCGAGGACGAGCTGCGAGGCGCGCTCGATGATCTCTGAGAGGCCTCCTGACGGCGGCACTCGGTGCGGTGGACCAAGGGTGGCTGCAACCGTGAGGAGTCTCATCGTGTCGCTCCTCGCGATCGCGGCGCTCCTCGCGGTGCCGTCGCCGGCGTTTGCCCACGGACTCGTCGGCCGCCTCGAGTCGCCGCTGCCCCTGGCGGTCTATCTCGCCGGCGCGGCGATGGCCGTGGCGCTGTCGTTCACGTTCGTGATCCTCCGCGACGTCCGCGCGACGGTCGACCCGGGCGCGCGGAGCGTCCGCGTGCCTCACCCGGTCGTCCTCGGCCTTCGGGCGGTCGGCCTCATCGCCTGGCTGTGGATCGTCGCCCAGACGATCGTCGGCGGGTCGTCCGACGCCGAGGTCGCGAGCCTGTTCCTGTGGGTCTACGGCTGGGTCGGCGTGGCCGCTGTATCGGCGCTCATCGGGCCGGTCTGGACGTGGCTCGACCCGTTCACCACCCTGTTCGACCTCGGCGCCGCGATCCTCCGTCGCCTCGGGGTCGCCTCCTGGGAACCAGCCGCGTACCCGGCGAAACTCGGTGCGTGGCCGGCCGCTGTCGGGCTCTCGCTAGCCGTCTGGCTGGAGCTCGTCTACCGGGGCGGCGGGCTGGGCGTCGTCCTCATCGGCTATACGGCCCTCACGCTCGTCGCCATGGCGAACTTCGGGCGCGATGCCTGGCGCGCGCAGGGCGAGACGTTCTCGGTCTGGTTCGGGACGCTCAACCGGCTCGCACCGCTCGGCGCCCCGAGCGGGCCCGACGAGCGGACCGTCGCCAGCCGGCACTTCGCGTCGGGCCTCCTCGATCGCGGTTGGACGCGGGCGCACGTCGTGCTCGTCGCGATCGGCACGGCATCGATCCTCTACGACGGCCTGTCCCAGACGCAGCTCTGGTTCGACCTCTTCGGCCGGCCGCCGCTCGCTGTCGCGACGGTCGAGCTGTTCGGGTTCCTGGGACTCGTCGTCGGGCTCGTGCTCGCCGTCGGTCGACTCGTCGGTCTCGCCGCCGTCGGGGCAGGGCTCGTGCCCATCGCCCTCGGTTACCTCGTCGCCCACTACCTGACGTTCCTGCTCGGCGACGGACAGCGGATCGTCGTCGCGATCTCCGACCCGCTCCAGCTCGGCTGGGACCTCTTCGGGACCGCGTTCTACGAGCCCGGGACGGACTGGATTCCGCCCGCGCTGCTGTGGATGATCATGCTCGTCGCGGTCGTCGGTGGCCACGTGCTGGGCGCCTGGTCGGGCCATGTCGTTGCCGTCCGCGACGCACCGGCTCGGGCCGGCGCACGCCTTCGCCAGCTCCCGCTCGCGGCGCTCATGGTCGGGCTCACGGCGACGACCCTATGGTCGCTCGGCCAGGCGATCGTCAAGGAGCCGGCCGAGATGCCGGCGGCAGCAATGACGATGGAAGCCTCCAATGGCTAGGCGCCGCGCGTCGCGCCCGGCTCCGGTTCTTCCCGCCCGCGGACGCGCGAGCATTCGGGGTCGGGAGCCCGAGCGCCGCCGCCTTCGCTCGCCACGCATCCTCCTCATCTCGATCGCCGTCGTCGGCGTGGTCGGCTTCGTCGGCCTGGCATTGGCGAACAGCCTGACCGCCCCCGCGTACGCCTGCGCCGAGCTCCTCACGACCCCGCCGAGCGCGTCGGCGGACGAGGGGTTCGCGACCGAGTCGCTCGGCCAGGGCCACGTCGCGACCGGCACGAAGGTTCGCTACGGCTTCTGCCCACCGACCTCAGGCTCCCACTACGGCGCCCGAGGGGCGGGGCCGATCCCACCCGGCTTCTACGGCCCAGACGCCGAGGCCGGCCCGGGTGGCTGGGTCCACAACCTCGAGCACGGCTACGTCGTTGCCCTCTATCGCTTCGCCGACGGGACCGGCCCGTCGGAGGCCGACCTCGCCGCACTCCGCACGTTCGCAGCGAATGGCCCGCCGACGTCCTCGGCGGCCGCCTGCGGCTACCGATCGAAGATCGTCGTCGCCAGGTTCGACGACATGTCGACTCCCTTCGCCGTGGTGGCCTGGGACCGGGCTCTGCTGCAAGAGCGCTTCGACCCGTCGGCCGCCCAGCGGTTCGCGAGCCGGTGGATCGAGGCGAGCGCGCCCGAGCCCAATGCGTGCTGAGCGGATCCCGTCGTGCTCCGTGCGACCCCGGCCCCCGAGCCGCGATCCAAAGGATCCCGGTGCGCTTCGGTCCGGCATCGGATACAATGCTTGATCAATGATGCAAGTATCCCTCGGCCGTCATGACCTGGGACGTCGGGTCTCGCAGAGCCGGGCGCGGCATGGAGCACGGGAGCGCCGGATGAGGAACTCCGCCAATGGCGTCTGAGAGTCCCGCGGTCGATGCGGGCACACGCCCCGTGACCGCGGGCCACAGCCATTCGGCCGCGGGAGCGGGCGCCGGACGACTCAAGATCGTGCTGGCGATGACCGCGACATACATGATCGTCGAGGTCATCGGCGGCATCCTGACCGGCAGCCTCGCCCTGATCGCGGACGCCGGGCATATGGCCACCGACGTGGCCGGGGTCTCGATGGCGCTGATCGCGATCTGGTTCGCCAGGCGCCCGGCCACGGACCACAAGTCGTACGGGTTCTATCGCCTGGAGATCGTCGCGGCGATCGCGAACGGGATCCTCCTGTTCGGCGTGGCGGCGTACATCCTCTACGAGGCCTACCGTCGCTTCATCGAGCCGCCGGAGGTGCTCGGCCTGCCGATGTTCGCCGTCGCGACCGTCGGTCTCCTCATCAACCTCGTCTCGGCTCGGCTCCTGTTCGCCGGCCAGAAGTCGAGCCTCAACCTTCGGGGCGCGTTCTACGAGGTCGTCGGCGACCTCCTGGGCTCGGTCGCGGTCATCGTCGCCGGCATCATCATCGCCCTGACCGGTTGGAACGTGGTGGACCCGATCGCGTCGGTCGTCATCGGCCTGTTCATCCTGCCCCGAACCTGGACGCTCATCCGCGATGCGGTGGATGTCCTCCTCGAAGCGACGCCGAAAGGAGTCGATATGGGCGAGGTTCGCCGACACATCCTGGAGACCGAAGGCGTCCGCGACGCCCACGACCTCCACGCCTGGACGATCACGAGCGGGATGAACGTGCTCTCCGCGCACATCGTCCTCGCGGACGGCGCCAGGAGCGAGGAGGTGCTCGACCGGCTCTGCGGCTGCCTGTCGAGCGACTTCGACATCGAGCACAGCACGTTCCAACTGGAGCCATCGGACCGCCGCGCGGTCGAAAAGGCGACCCACTGAGCCTCAGGCACGCGAGAGGAGAACCCCAATGGCCGACGCAACCCAGGCAGTGCAGGGCACCATGGGGCTGACCTGCCCCAAGTGCGCCGGATCGATGCGCGCCTACGAGCGCAGCGGGATCACGATCGATCAGTGCACCGAATGCCGGGGCGTCTTTCTCGATCGTGGCGAGCTCGAGCGCCTCATCGACACCGAGGACGTCCATTACGGCGGATCGGGGGGAGGACGGCGGGAGCAGGCCGGGTCCCGCGACGAGCTCGATATGGAGCAGGACGACCCGCGGGAGCACGGTTCAAGGGGCGGCCAGCGGAAGCGGCGCGGCGGTTTCCTCGGCGACCTGCTCGACTTCGGGTGACAGCCGTCAACGAGGTGCCGGCCGTCGTCTGGAACGAGACCACCTAACACAGTGCGGGTGGCGATGTGCTGCGCCTTCTGAGATACCGGATCCTCTACCAGACGGCTGCCCTGGTGGGGTTGGTGCTCGCCGCCAAGGTTGGGCTGCATGCCCTGGGCTGGGAGTTCATCGCGATGAGCCCGCTCCATACCAGCATCGTGGCGGGCGGGATCTTCATCTTGAGCATCGTCCTTGCCGGCGTTCTGCCCGACTACAAGGAAGCCGAACGGCTGACCTCGGACTTCACCGCCACGATCGACAACATGTACGAAGACGGCATGTCGATCCAGAAGAACTACCCCGAGTTTGAATCGACAGGGTTCCGAGAGGCCCTGACCTCAACACTGGCAGCCTTCAGAGACGACATCGTTCACAACCGGCGGAAGGCATACGAGGAGATCCACGAGATCAGCGACGCCTTGGCTCAGATGGAGCTTGCCAAGGTCCCGCCCAATTTCATCGTCAAGCTGAAACAGGAACAGGGGGCGTTGATCCGAGTGCTGCTGAGGCTCTACTACATCCAGCGGGTCAGGTTCATGCCGTCCGCCTACCATCTGGTGATCTCTACCGCTGCGATTGTGATCGGAGTCCTGCTGTTTACAAACTTGGAACCGTTCAACGCCTCCGCTGTCGCCTTGGCGCTCGTCGCATTCATCTTCATCTACCTCATCCGACTCATCGGCGTTGCCAGCACTCCGTTCCACCGGCAGGGAGCGACGCAGGATGACGTCAGCCTATTCCTGGTCGAGGAAGCCTTGAAGCATCTACGCGGGGACGAATCCGACCAGAAGGACCAGGCAGACTCGAACCCGCACTCAAGCCTTTGACAGCCGCTCGGGCTGGCTCGAACTTCCAGTTCGATGGGCGCGAATTGAACTCGACCGCTGTCGGTCGTGAGCGTCAAGCATAGGAGATCACTCGTGGAGCCTGCAGGACCGAATCACGATATGCGCACACAGCAATTGACCCGCCGAGCCCCGCTGCGGATGTCCGTCCTCGCCGGCCTGGCGGCCGGAGCCGCCGCCTGCGCCGCGCCCGCGCCGGCCCAGCCCGGCGTGACGTTCGGCCCAGCTCCGTCGTCGACGGCGGCGCCGGCCGCGGCCTTCACCGTGGAGATCCATCGGTCGCCGACATGCGCCTGCTGTCACGAGTGGGTGGCGTATCTGCGCGCCGAGGGCACGACAGTCACTGAGGTGGAAGAGGCTGACGTCTCCGCCTACAAGCGCTCGCTCGGAATACCGCAGGAACTCTGGAGCTGCCATACCTCGGTCGTCGACGGCTACGTCGTCGAGGGCCACGTCCCGCTCGAGGCGATCGAGCGTCTGCTCGCCGAGCGCCCCGACATCGACGGGATCGCCCTCGCCGGGATGCCGCCCGGCTCGCCGGGGATGCCCGGCCCGAAGGAGGCCCCGCTCGAGGTGCAATCGTTCCGCAACGGGGTCATTACCCCCTTCGGCACGTACTGAGATGATGCGGATCGCGGGTCTAGAATGAAAGCCAATCAGGGGAGATCACGCATGGAACCAGCCGGACCTGGCCTCGATGAGAGTGCCCGGCGTTTGAGCCGCCGCGCCCTGCTGCGGCTGTCCGTCCTCACCGGCCTGGGGGCGGCGGCTGCCGCCTGTGCCGGTCAGAGCCAGCCGGGCTGGACCTATGTCCCGGTCGCGTCGCCGTCGGCCGGCACACCCGGGTCCTCATCTCTGCCGGGCGCCTCCCCGGCCTCTCCAACAGCGGCTGCGTCGGACGGCGGCGGAGGCGGCGGCACGGTCATCACGATCGTGGCCCAGACCTTCAAGTTCGATCTCGCCGAGTTCAGCGTCCCTGCCAACACCCCGTTCCGGATCGTGTTCGACAACCAGGATGCCGGGGTGCCGCACAACGTGGCGATCTACGACTCGGGCTCCAGCGGGCCCGTTCTGTTCAAGGGCGAGATCTTCAACGGAGTCAGGACCGTGACGTACGACGTGCCGGGCCTGCCGGCCGGCAACCATTACTTCCAGTGCGATGTACACCCCATGATGAACGGGACGGTTCGGGCAGCATGACATTCATCCCCGGGCGGTGGCCGGCGGAGTTGCCGCACCGCGTCATCGCGCTCCACGTCGGGGTCACCCACTGGCTCGCCCGGTATGGCGTCCTTATCTCGCGGCTCGGACTGGGGGTCTCCCGGACGGCTGACGAATTGGAAGCGCGATGCACATGATCGGCTCAACGCTCTCGGAGGACCGCTGCGAGACGGAGTGCATCCATCCCGAGCACGTCCGCCCGCTGCTCGGTCGGACGCTGTCGGGCGAGGGCGCACTGCGCGTCGGGGACCTCTTCGGGCTGCTGGCCGATCCGACCCGAGCCCGCATCCTGCACGCCCTGACGCTCACCGAGGAGCTCTGCGTCTGCGACCTCGCGCTCCTCCTCGGCCTGTCGGTCTCGGCCCTGAGCCACCAGCTCCGGCTGCTCCGCGATCGTGACGCGGTGGCCCGCCGGAAGGTCGGGCGGATCGTCTACTACCGACTGGCCGACGACCACGTCCGTCGGCTCCTGACCGACGCGCTCGTCCACGTCGGCGAAGCGGCCCAGCTCAAGGCCGCCGGCTGAAGCGCATGATCTTCTCGTCCCCCCTGGCCGGGTTCCTGCACCGAGTATGGCAGCGGAGTTCCGTCGTCGTGGTCGGGCGCGCAACGGACGTTCCTCCGCCCGGCCTGTCGTGGGTCACCGTGGCCCGGCCCGTGGGGGCCCGATCATCGCTCGAAGCGATCGAGCCAGCGCTCCGGCGCCTGGGCGGGATGGCAGGGCTCGTCACCCTTGGTGCCGCGCTCGCCGGGATCGGACACGGGCTGCGGCGTGCCGGCGTACGGCAGACGGGCGGGCCGGGCGTCGCGATTGGACCCCTTTCCTTGACCGCGATGACGGCCGGATCCCTCGCCGCGAGCGCGATCCTGTGGCACGGTCTTCCGATTGCGCTCGGCCCAGGGGCCCGAGCTCTCGCCGCGGGCGCGGGCGGCACCGCCCTGTTCTCCGGCCTTGGTCTCTACCTGTCCGGGATGGCCGCCCTCGGGCCCGCGTACAACGTCTCCTCGACGTTCGGGGCACGGCTCTATCAGGATCAGCGCCTCGTCACGTCGGGGCCGTACGCCATCGTGCGTCACCCGATGTACGCCGGGCTCATGATCGCTGCCGTCGGCGCGCTCGTCCTCTACCGGACGTGGACGACGCTCGCCTACGTCGCTGGGCTGCCCGTGCTCATCGCCCGTGCGCGACGCGAGGACGAGGTCCTTGCCGATCGGTTCGGAGCCGAGTGGGAGGCGTACCGCGATCGCGTGCCGGCCTGGATCCCGCGTCCACGGTTATCGGGAGTGGCGCTGGAAGCTGCGCCCACGGCGGCGACCGAAGGGGCGCGCAGGGTGGCGCGACCACAACGCCTGTTCCGGCTCCGTTCCTGAGCCGTGACCCACGACGAGCGCCAGCACGCCTGCGGCGACACGGGCTGCCCCGCGGACGAGCCCGCTCGTGCCGGCGAGCCCGAGCGCCTGATCGACGTCCCCGCGATCCGCCGCTCGGTCGTGGCGGGCGGCCTTCTTGGCGCCGGCCTTCTGGCCGGCTGGCTGCGGCTCGGACCGATCGAGATCGTGGCCCTGGCGGGCGCGCTGCTCGTCGGGGGCTCGACGTTCGTCCCCGAGTCCCTGCGCGGGTTGCTCCACCGCCAGATCGGGGTGGGCACCCTGATGACGACGGCGGCCCTCGGGGCGGTTCTGCTCGGCGAGATCAGCGAAGCGGCCACGCTCGCCTTCCTCTTCTCGATCTCGGAAGGCCTCGAGGGCTACGCCCTCGCCCGGACCCGGCGCGAGCTCCGGGCTCTCCTGGACCTCGTGCCGCCGACAGCCACGGTCCTCCGCGCCGGCAGGGAGGAGACGATTCCCGCGGAGGCCTTGCGGCTCGACGATCGGATGATCGTGCGACCGGGTGAGCGGATCGCGACCGACGGAGTGATTCGAGCTGGCCGCTCGTCGCTCGACGTCTCGGCGATCACCGGCGAGTCGATGCCGATCGAGGGCGGCCCCGGCGACGCTGTCTACGCGGGCACGATCAACGGCGGCGGCGCGCTCGAGATCGAGCCCACCGCGCTCGTCGGGGACAACTCACTCGCCCGGATCGTGCGGATCGTCGAGGCCGCCCAGGAGCGCAAGGGCCGGGGACAACGGCTGGCCGACCGGATCGCCCGCCCGCTCGTGCCCGGGATCATCGTGATCGCCTCGGCCGTCGCCGTGGTCGGCAGCCTGCTCGGCGATCCGGGCGTCTGGCTGCCGCGCTCCCTCGTCGTCCTCGTGGCGGCGGCGCCGTGCGCCTTCGCCATATCCGTGCCCGTCAGCGTCGTCGCGGCGATCGGCTCGGCGAGCCGATCGGGGATCCTCATCAAGGGCGGAGCCGCGCTCGAGACATTGGCCGGGATCCGGGTCGTCGCGCTCGACAAGACCGGCACGCTCACGCGCAACGAACCACGCGTCACCCGGGTCATGCCGGCTGCCGGCGTGGACGCCGCCGAGGTCCTCCGAGCTGCCGCCGCCCTCGAAGCTCGAAGTGAGCACCCGTTGGCGCGGGCCGTCCTCGCAGTGGCGCCCGATATCCCGGTCGCCGAGGACGTGATGGCCCTGGCCGGCCAGGGCCTGACCGGAAGGGTCGCCGGTGTGGAGGTCCGCCTCGGGCGTCCGTCCTTCGTCTCGCCCGGTGTGCTGGCCGGGGCCGCGGAGTCGCTCGAAGCGGAGGGCGCGACGGTCGTCATCGTCGAGCGTGGGGGCGTCCTGCTCGGCCTGATCGGAATCCGCGACGAGCTGCGCCCCGAAGCCGGTGCCGCGGTCCGCGCGATCCGCCGGCTCGGCGCCGAGGTCGTCATGCTCACGGGCGACAACGAGCGTACGGCTGCGACGATCGCCGCCGAGGCGGGCATCGCACGCGTCCACGCCGGCCTGCTGCCCGCGCAGAAGGCGTCGCTCGTCGAGGAGCTCCGCCGGTCCGGCCCGACGGCGATGGTCGGCGACGGGATCAACGACGCCCCGGCGCTGGCGACGGCCGATGTCGGCATCGCGATGGGCGCGATGGGCACCGATGTCGCCATCGAGACGGCCGATGTCGCGCTCATGGGCGATGATCTCCGCCACGTGCCGCAGGCGATCCTCCACGCCCGCCGGGCCCGGACGGTCATGCGCCAGAACCTCATCCTGTCGGGCTCGATCCTCGTCGTCCTCGTCCCCCTCGCCGCCACCGGCGCCCTGGGGCTCGCTGCCGTCGTCGCTGCCCACGAGATCGCCGAGGTCCTCGTCATCGCGAATGGGCTTCGTGCGCGTCGGGCGACGCCGCTGCCCGGCGGCGACCGCGGTGTATGGGGGGAGACGTCGCCGGGCACTCCCTTTCTGGCGCGCCGCCGGATCGAGGACTCCTGAGACCGACGCGAATGGCGATCGTGATGCATCCCGGGGGATACGACCACGTCGGCCGCCGCGCATCCCGATCGTGCGCAGGCGAGCACCGTGGACCCCGTCGAACTCAGCCCGGGCTCTCGGCACCTCGGCGAAGCCGATCGCCAAGCGCCATCAGCGAGAGGAGCACGACCGCCCCGCTGATCGCGACGTCGGCAACGTTGAACGTCGGCCAGCGGATGCTCCCGACCCCGAGATCGACATAGTCGAGAACGGCCGAGCGCGACGCGCGTTCCACCAGGTTCGCCAGGCCCCCGCCGGCAAAGAGGGCGAGAGCAAGTCTCATCGGCTGCGGGTACCTGCCCCGGAGGAGCCCGAGGACCAGCACGAGCGTCACCGTGCTGAGAACCGGGACGAGTGGGCCCGTCCCGCGGAGCAGTCCGAACGCCGCACCGCTGTTCATCGATGGATACAGTCGAAGCACGTCTCCGATGACCGCCACCGGTGCCCGGACCTCCGATCGGATCCAGGCGTCGATGAGGACGTCGGCTGCGACGACGCCGAGAATCACGGCAGCAACGAGGCGGTGATAGGTCTCGTCCCGGGCGAGGCCGCTCCTGCGCGAACGGCCTCGCCCGGGAGGCGTGATGTGCTCCATTAGGCCCGAGCGAACGGGCTCTCGATCAGTCACGGGGTTGGCGGCGTGATCCGTCAGCTCGCTCCCCGGTCGGGGACAGCAGCGCCCAAGGGGAGCTTCGCTCGGCAGCCAAGGCTCCGGGCACCGCTCGACCATCGAACGCGCTCAGGAAGTCGCGCAGGGCGAGGTCGTCGAGCCCGTAGAAGACCGCTCGTCCCACCCTCCGCCGACTGACAACGCCGCGATCGCGGAGAACCCGCAGCTGCTGACTGACAGTTGGCTGCTTGAGGTCCAGCAGAAGGCCGAGGTCAAAGACGCACAGTTCGTCGGCGCACGCGAGAGCGTGGAGCATCCGCAGGCGCGTGGGATCGGCGAGAAGGACGAACGCCGCGGCGAGCATGTCAGCCTGGCCGGGTTGAAGCCTGCATTCAGCCGCTGACCGGACCTTCTCCGGGTGGAGCCATCCCTTGTCCGACACGTCGGTCAAGTCAGGCCTCCCCGCGCGGGGCGACCCCGACCCGACCGGTGATGGCCCGATCCCGGTGGCTTTGGACCCGCGGGCTGGCGCGTGACCCGCTCTGTTGCCCGCGGAGGAGCTTCTGACAGTCCTTTCAGTCACTCATGAAACGATACACCATCCGCCCGGGGCGGCGCGTGGGCGGGCGGCGTCCGGCGATCGCCAGAAGGGCCTGGTGCACGACGATGCGCGTCCTTGCGTTGTCCTCAGCGGTTCGACGACGGCGTCTCGTCGGTTTGCCCGGAGACGTCCCGCCGGCGGGGTCGCAGTGCCCGGCGCGACGGCGGGCCGTAGTTCAGGCACGCCTCGATCGCCGGGGCGACCTCCGCAAGGAGCTCGGCGCTTGCGTCGAGGAGCCGCTCGACCGCCGGGTCGGCGAGTCGGTAGACATTGTGGCGACCGTCCGATTCGACACGGACCAGGCCGCACTCCAGGAGACAGAGCAGGTGGTTTGATGCGTTCGACGGGCTGAGGCCGAGCCGAGCCGCGAGCTGCCCGGCACTCTGCGGGGCCGTCCGGAGCTCGAGGAGGATCCCGAGCCGCGCCGGATCGGCGAGGCCACGGAAGAGCTTCGTATCGACGGCGAACGGCTCGGCTGATCGCGCGCTCGAGTGGTCCAGGAGGCGGACGGGTTCGCTCATGGCTCCCATGGTAAGCGGCCCCGGCGGCGGGGGGAGCCGCCGGGGCCGAGGTGAGCTTCGCATGCCGAGCGTTTTCGACCAGGACGCGGGGCGCAACGCCGTTCAGCGAGCTCATGCATGTGATATGGGCCCGGTCCCTCGGCGACGCGAGCCGGACGACCCACTCGACGATGCCACCGAGGACGATGGCACCGATCAGCGCCGACAGCAGGAAGAGACCCCCGGCCTCCGGGCCCCACGTGCTCGTGGCGCCGAGCGACTCGCTGCCGACGAAACCGCCGATCCCGGCGCCGACCGCCGTGATGAGCCAACCGTATCCCTCGCGGGACTCGCCGACCGATCGATATGCCCAGCCGACGATCAAGGGGCTCAGGCGAGGCTCTCTTGCTCCAGAGTACGAACCAGCTCGCCGATCTGCTCGGCCCGCTTGTCAGGGGGAAGCGACGCGTACGCTACGCCGACAAGGAAGGCCGAGATCGGGGCGGCAATCCGCTCACTCGTGTGGGCCGCGACCCGTGCGAGGTCGAGGATGGCCGCCTGCTCCCGTGGCGTCGCCGCATTCGGCGAATCACCGGGCAGGAGTGCGGCGAGGCGCTCGAGCCATTCGTTGAAGGTGACCGCGGTCTCCGGGCGTTGCGCCGTCATCAAGTCTCACTCCTGTGTATCGAGGACCTCTCGTGCCCAGCCATAGGCCGCCGCGGTCGCCGGGAACCCGGCGGTCGGGATGGCGATCGCGATGGCGTGCAGGAGTTCCGCCGCCTCGATCCCTTCGCTCAGCCCCCGACGCACGTGGGAGCGGACGCCGCCCTCCGAGGCCAGGCCGATCGCAATCCCGAGCTTGACCAGGCGCTGTTCACGCTGGCTCAGCGGTCCGGCACGGCGGCACGCGTCGCCCAGGGCGTCGTAGGCCTCGGCGATCCCTGGGTGTTCGGCTCGCAGGTCGCGGTAGACACGCGGCAGGTAACCGCGGGCCCCTTCGGTCATCTCGGGCTCCTCGTTGCGGCGGTCGGACCCACGCGGGCGCGGTAGTCACGGTCCGCGATCCGGTCTGCCGCACGATGGTACAGACCGCCGGGCGTTCGCCAGCCCCAGGCGCGCCGCCGAACACGAATCGAAGCCCAGCACGGAGGAAGCGGAGCCATGCCGGTCCTCAATCTGGACTGTGTCATGCAGCTTCGGTCATCGAGGGTCGACGACGCAACAGCCACTGGCCGGCCAGCACGACGAGGGCGACCACCGCCAGGATCCACAGCCCGACGAGCCACTCCATGAGGGTCGGGAAGTAGTCCCACCGCAGGCCCGGACCCGTGTAGGCGCCGCGCAGCTCCTCGATCTCGGGGACCGCCAGCGCCGTGATGACCAGGTTGAGCTTGGTCGACAGCGCCGTGACGGCGATGAGCGCGGCTGCGCCCGCGATCGCCAATCGTCGCCCGGGCGCGAAGAGGAGAAGGGCCAGAGGGATCGCCACGCCGAGCAGCACGTGGATGATCCAGAACGCCCACCAGTACGGGCCGGCCAACACGAGCTCGACGCTCGCCGCGTACGCCGGGATGGAGGCGTAGATCCCGATCGAGAGCTCCGCGAATTCGACGACGATCAGGACAAGGAGCGCCCCGAGGACGATCCGGCCGAGGACCCGCCCGACCGAGTCCGAAACGACGCCGAACAGCAGCCCGACGAACGTGACAAGCGCGATCCCCGAGAGTGCCCCCTCGACCAGGAAGAGGATCGGGGTGAGACCCGAGTTCCAGAAGTCGCGGGCGCCGACGACACCGAACAGGGCGCCCTCGCCCCCTGCGAACACGATCGCGAGGACGGCGCCGATGACGCCGAGTCGCTGGACGGCGGGCGACGCACTTGTTCGACCGCGCCAGATCACCTGCCACGCGAGGATCACGAGGACAACCGCAAAGGCGGCATAGAACCAGGCCATCCAGCCCATGATCGAGGTGAACCCGGTCGCCAAATACAGGCGCCAGGCGAGGAGCGGGTCACCGAGATCGATCCAGACGGCGAGCATGCCGCCGGCGAATGTCGCCCCGGCCACGACCACGCCCAGTCGAACGATCCCCGCGAGCCGCTCGATCCGAAACGCAAGGACCATGCTGACCAGGAGGAACGCCCCGGCCGACATGCCGACGAGCATCGTGTAGATCCCGACCCACAGACCCCACGGGACGTACGAGCCGTAGGCGGCCCCGGTGTGACCGGTCAGGACTCGCTGGACGACACCGACTGCGCCGACGAGAAAGGCCACGCCCGCCAGCACCCAGAGGACTCGATCGCGCGTCTTCATCATCCTCGCTCCGCTGCTTTCCCGTCGTTGGGGCGATGTTCATCGAGCCAGGCGAGGTCGGCTTCCAGGATCTCGCTGATGAACCCGGCCGCACCAAGGTAGAACGCGTGCGCCTCGGCCCGGCTGAGGTCCGCCTGCCACAGCGAGAGCCACGGTGCCAGGTGGACGGCGATGAAGCCCCACCAGGCCTGCCGTGCCGACTCCATCTGGGCATCGGGCCCGTCGCCGGCCCGCCCGGCCAGGACGCCCAGGAAGCCGAGCTCGAGCGAGAGGTGATCGGGGGGCAGATGGACCGACGGGTCCGGGAGGAAACCCGCGTCGAGGTAGGCGCCTCGCACGGCGGCGGCCTCGGGGCCCATGAGCGTGCCACCGCTCAGGTAGAAGGAGCCGAACGGAGGAGCGAGTGGTTGGCCGGGTCCCTCGAAGAGACGAGTCGCCTCGCGGTTCAGGACCTCGATGGCGGCGTCGGCACCACCGAGCGCGCTGATCGCGTCCTGCATCCGACGAAGCTCGCCCGCGGCGTCGCGTCCAGCGGGCCCCGAGACATCGAGCTCGACGACCTGCCGGAGCAGGTCGGTCGTCACCGGGTAGCTGACGAGCCGCGATAGGACCGCATAGAGCAGGGTGCGATCGTGGGTCGGGGTCGAGAGCGTCATGTCAGACCCTCGTGACCTTGACGAGCATGTCGGCAAACGCCGGCTGGCCCATGACGGGCGAGAGCGCCTCCGGGTCGATCAGCTCGTTATGGTTGGGCGTGACGTCCTTGAAGTAGAAGTTCTTGCCGAGGCCCGGGCTGAAGCGCCCGCCGGCGCCAAAGGCCACGCGGAGGACGCCGGGGTGAATGGTCTCGACGGCGTTGACCTTCCCCCTGGCCTTGTAGCCGAGCGGGGTCTCGAGCTCGATGAGATCACCGGTCTTGAACCCGAGCCCCCGGGCGTCGGCAGCGTTCATCTGGATGACCCCGAGCGCCCAGGTATTCGGTGCGATCGTCAGTTTCCGGCCCGTCGGTGTGGGGCCGTCCGGGCCGATGTTGATCTCGTCGTAGGTCGTCGCGTCGTTGATTGGCAGCCACGTGTCCTCGACCATGAAGCGGCCAAGCCAATCGACCATCTGGGTCCCGGACATCGCGTGGTGGATCCGCCCCGAGGTGAGCTGGAAGGGATACCGGTCGCGATACGAGGCGTACTCCGGGTTCGTGTGGAAGTTCCACTTCGTCTCGAACCAGTAGAACGTCTTCGGGTACTTCTGCCAGCCAAGGGCGGCGATCGGCGGCGGGACGTTGCCGCTCGCCTCGATCAGCTTGTTGTACGACGCGTACTGGCCGAACCGCTTCTCCTCGCCCTCGACGGTCTCGGTCCAGTCCCAGATGAACTCGATCTTCTTCGAGCTGGTCTTGAGGATCCCGCCCGGGAACCGATGGTAGGACATCGGCCACACGGCGACGCCGTGATGCTCTCGCAGCCACTCGACCGTGACCGGCTCGCCCCTGATGGTCTTGTTCTCGGGGTCGATCTCGACCCGGCCCGCTTCGAGCGAATCGGGCGTCCCGATGAGCTTGAACCCCTCGGGCAGGTTCGGGTACGGCAGCGGCCGACCAACATTCGGCCTACCGGGCGCACCCGCCAGGGCCTCTGTCCAGAAGTCTGCTTCCTGGGCGTACTTCTCCCAGAAGTCCTCCGGCTTGATGTCGGGGTCGCCGCGCTCGACGAGCGCCTTGGCCAGCGCGATCATGATCTCGAACGGCGTCCGCGACTCGAACTGCTTGTCGATGACAGCGTCGCGCAGCCAGATCATCGGATGCGACGGGTAGACGTCCGACAGGCTCACCCGCTCGAGGTACGAGGCTTCGGGCAGGATGACGTCGGCATACATCCCGCTCTCGAGGAAGGGGGTATCGATGTACGCGACCAGATCGACCTTGTACGCGCCCTGGTCGTCCTTGGCGGTCAGCGCCTCCTGCCACTTCCACGTGGCGGAACCGGTGATCACCGAGTTGCCCGTGCGAAGGATGTACGCCTTCACCGGATACGTGCGGCCCCTGAACGGCCCCTGCCTCAGCGTCACGCCCTCGAGCATCCGCCGGGGGTAGTCGCCGACCACATCGTCCCAGGCGGCGACCCAGTCGCCAAAGCGGTCCATGTGGAGCTCTTCCTGGGTTCCCGTCACGGTCTTGCCGTCGACGGTGCGTGTGACCTCGCGCTTCAGGAAGTCCTTGCCGGTCGCCTTGCCTCCCTTGTCCGATTTCGTGATCTCGGTGTCGACGACGCCCCCGGGGGCGTCGAAATTGCCGGTGATGACGTTGAGGGCGGTGCCGATGATCGAGGGAATGTAGCCGTTGTAGTGGTGCCCTGTCCCGTGCATACCCCAGATGAGGGCGGCCGGCTTGGTGATGCCGTACTCGTGGGCAAGCTCGACGATCTGCTCGGCGGCGATGCCGGTCCTTTGTGCGGCCCATTCCGGCGTGAAGTAGCTCAGCCCGTTGATTGGATCCGTCTTGCGCCACCAGCTCCGGAAGGCCGAGGCGAACTCGGTCCAGCCGACCGATGCGTCCTGGAACGACCAGTCGATGTAACGGCGCGAGGGATCATCGGGATCGTCGTTCTCGAGGATGTACCGCAGGATCGCCGCGAACAGGTCGGGGTCCGTGCCCGGCCGGATCGGGATCCACTTGTCCGCCTTCGCGGCCGTGTTCGAGAACGCCGGGTCGATGACGACGAGCTTGGCGCCGGCGAGCTTCGCCTCGACGGTGCCGCGCGACTCGTAGTTGATCCGGGTCGCCGTGAAGGGGTTCCAGCCGGCGTAGATGATGAGTTTCGTGCGATACGAGTAGTCGTTCTTGAGCGTCCCGTCGGGCTGGCGCAGGAGCAGCGGGCGCATGATGTCGGGCTCGACCCGCTTGCCCCCGAACATGAGCTTGGGGCCATGGCGGCGGGGCGTATCGCAGATCGACCCATGCTCGGTGGCGTTGGGCGTGCCGTAGGCGAAGGCCAGCCGCCAGTAGGTGTCGCGATCGGTGACGTCGCCGGCGTCCATGATCACGGACTCGGGGCCGTAATCGCGCTTGATCGCGGTGAGCCTGTCGGCGATGTAGGCGATCGCCTCGTCCCAGCTGACCCGCTTGAACTTGCCCTCGCCACGCTCGCCGACGCGGATCATCGGGTACTTGATCCGGTTGGGGTTGTAGACCATCTGGAGGCCGGACGCCCCCTTGGCGCAGATCGTCGCCGCGTTGTAGGGCACGTATGGGTTGCCGTAGACCGCCGAGGCAATGCCGTTTTCGACCTTGACCATGATCCCGCATTCGGCCGGACACATGACGTCGGCGGTGTACTTGAGCTCGGCCGGTGCCGAGCGGAGCTCCTCGGCCTCGACCGGGTCGAGCGACCGAAAGGTCGTGTACCCGAGCGCGCCGACGCCGACGGCGGACAGCCCGGCGACCTTCAGGAATCCCCGCCGGGACAGCGTGATGGCACCCATGTCCGCCTCCTAAACCAGGTAGTAGACCTTCGGCTCGGTCCCGAGCTCCTCCTTGAGCCGCATGACGTTCGGCTGCCCGAGCAGCTCGGACACAAGGCTCGTGGAGTCGTTCGCGTCGCCGAAGTAGCCCGCCCGACCCATGCAGCTCACGATGCAGGCGGGCAGCTCGCCGCGCTCGACGCGGTGAATGCAGAAGTGGCACTTTCGGGCCTTGCCGACCGGCGCTGCATCGCGACGACGGATCCGATCGGTGTTGTATTCGTGAGCCGCCACCGTCTCGTAGGGCTGCGGGTCGCCACCCTCGAAGTCGCTGTAGAAGTAGCCGCTGTCGAACGAGCGGGCGCTGTACGGGCAGGCGGTGATGCAGTAGCGGCAGCCGATGCACTTGTCGTAGTCGATGGCGACGATCCCGTCGGGCCGCTTCCACGTCGCGTTGACCGGGCAGACGGGAACACATGGCGGCTGATCGCACTGCATGCACGGGCGCGGGACGAAGCGACGCGAGACGTTGGGATAGGTGCCGCTCGTCTCGGTCAGGACCGGCCGGTAGGCGATCCCGGGCGGAAGCTTGTTCTCGGTCACACAGGCGATCGTGCAGCCGACGCAGCCGGTGCACTTGCGGAGGTCGATGATCATCGCCCAGCGCCGCTGCTCGATCGGCTTCTCGAGCGCGCGCCGAAGGTCGACCATCATCCGGAGGATCAGGTCTTGACCTGCAATGGCATCGGGCAGGTCGGGGAGCGGGACGATGTCGGCTGGGGCCGCAGCGGCGGCAGGCGCCGGACCGCCCTTCCGCTCGAATTCTGTGAGGAGGACCGCTGGCGCCACCAAGCCGGCGAAAGTGGCGCTCGCGAACCGGCTCAGAAACTTGCGCCGGGATGCGTCAGTGTCCAGGCCGGCCAGGACGTCCGGGTTGTTCGCGACGAGCATGGACCGTCTCCCACTGCCACAGTCGTGTGGTCCGGGCAGAGACGCCTGCGCGTTACGCGCTCACCCCCAATGTCTTGCCCATGAGACTCGAACCTGCCTGGTGGGCAGAAGGTCCACTCCTCCTCCAATCGCGGGACTATCGGCATCTTCAGTGCCCGATGAAACATGTCACCCCCGCGTCCCGGCGGGGTCACCCCGATTCGGTCCATCTGGTCCGCGGGGGGGGAGGCGCTGCGATCGAGTATCGTTTCAGCGGTGGCTGAAATCCCAAGAGCCGGAGGACGGGTCATGACGGGGTCTGACCACGAGCGCGAGGAGGTCTTGGTGAACGAGGACCGGGACTCGGAGAGGGACGACGAACGCGACGACGACGGCGCCGCGCCCTCCCACTGGTGGCAGTACCGACCGATCATCGGTGCGGCGGTCTCGGGAGTCCTCCTCGCCGCCGGCTTTCTCGGCGGCCTGACCGGGATCCTCCCGGACGGGTGGCCGGTTCTCCTCTTCATCGCGTCGATGCCGTTCGCCGGTTACTGGTGGGCCCGCGAGGGGCTGGAAGAGCTGATCCACGAGCGCGAGGTCGGGATCGAGGTCCTGATGGCCGTCGCGACGGTCGGGGCGGCGGCGCTCGGCGCCTGGGAAGAGGCGGCCTTCCTCGTCTTCCTGTACGGCTCGGCCGAGGCCGTCGAGTCGCTCACGTTCGCCCGGACGCGCTCCGCGATCCGGGCGCTCCTGGACCTCGCACCCAAGGAGGCCCGCGTCCTGCGCGACGGCGCGGAGGTGACGGTTCTCGCGACCGATCTCGTCCCGGGCGACGTCTTTCTCGTCCGCCCCGGAGAGGGTCTCGCGACCGACGGAGTCATCCGGGCTGGCGCCTCGAGCCTCGACGAGTCGCCGGTCACCGGCGAGAGCGTCCCGGTCGACAAGGGTCCGGGCGACAAGGTCTTCGCCGGCACGATCAACCGTCAGGGCGCGCTCGAGATCGAGGCGACGAAGGCGTTCGCCGACAACACCCTCTCAGCGATCATTCACCTCGTCGAAGAGGCGCAGGAGCAGAAGGGCCGCGCGCAGCGCTTCATCGAGCGCTTCAGCCGTCGGTACAGCCCGGCACTCCTCCTCGGCGCGGTCGCCCTCGCCGTCGTGCCGATCGCCCTCGGCGGCGACCCGGGGACATGGCTCACCCGGGCGATCACCCTCGTCGTCGCCGGCGCGCCTTGTGCTCTTGTCATGTCCACCCCGGTCGCGATGGCGGCGGGCATCGGCACGGGCGGTCGGCGCGGCGTGCTGATCAAGGGCGGGATGCACCTCGAGAACCTCGGCCTCGTTCGTGTGATCGCCGTCGACAAGACCGGCACCCTCACCCACGGCCGACCCGAGGTGACCGACGTCATTCCGATCGACGGCGTCGAGCCGGCCCGCCTGCTCGGGCTCGCCGCCTCGGTCGAGCATCTCTCGGAGCATCCCCTCGCCCGGGCGATCGTCGGGGCGGCGGAGCGTCACGGCGTCCGGCCGGTCGAGGTCACCGACTTCGCGGCGCTCACCGGCGCCGGCGCCCGGGCCCGGGTCGAGGGGCACGAGGTCCACGTCGGGAGCCCGGACCTGTTCGCCGATCTCGGCGCGGTGCCCGCCGCGCCGGTGGCGACCCTCATCGAGGAGCTCCGCGAGGAGGGCAAGACCGTCGTTCTCGTGGGGGAGCGACCGGCGACGGGAACGGAGCCGAGCCGGATCGTGGGACTCCTCGCGATCCGCGACCAGGTCCGCCCAAACGCGAAGGCGGCGATCGAGGCGTTCCACCGGCTCGGTGTCGAGCGGGTCGTGATGCTCAGCGGCGACCATCCGCGGACCGCGGCAGCGATCGCCCGCGAGCTCGGCATCGACGACGTCCGGGCCGGCCTCAAGCCGGAGGACAAGGTGGCGGCGATCCGCGAGCTCGAGGGCCGCTACGGCCCGGTGGCGATGATCGGCGACGGGGTGAACGATGCGCCGGCGCTCGCCGCGGCGACGATCGGGATCGCGATGGGCACCGCCGGCACCGATGCCGCGATCGAGGCGGCCGATGTCGCGCTCATGGCCGACGATCTCGAGAAGGCGGCGTTCGCGCTCCGGCTCGGCCGGCGGGCGCGCTCGATCTCCCGCCAGAACGTCGCCTTCTCGCTCGCGGTCCTCGCGGTTCTCATCCCGGGCGCGGCGGCCGGGCTCTTCACGGTGGCCATCGCCGTGACCGCTCACGAGGCGAGTGAGCTGCTCGCCGTCGCGAACGGCCTCCGCGTCGTCCGGGCGTGACCCAGGAGGACAAGGATGTCCGAGGTCGACCCGCTTCTCCGGGCGGCCCTCGCCCGGCAATCGCAAGTCGGGGGCGAACGGATCGGCCCGGCGCCATGAACGAGCCGCCGCTGCTGCCCGCCCCCGACGCGTACCGCCGGCGCCCGCTTCGGAGTTGGCTGCGGCTGACCATCGACGCGCGGCGGGCGGCGCGGGAGGGGCCGGCAGCCATCGCCGCGCGCCAGGACGCGCGCCTCCGCGTCATCGTCGCGCATGCTCGCGCGCGCAGCCCCTACTACCGCGAGCGATGGTCTGGCCTGCCGGATGCCCCGCGCCTCGATGAGCTTCCACCGGTGTCGAAGCCGGAGCTCATGGCCTGCTTCGACGACTGGCTGACCGACCCGCGGGTGAGGCTCCGCGACGTCGAGGCGTTCATCTCGGACCCCGCCCGGACGGGCGAGCTCTTCGCTGGCGAGTTTGCCGCCTGGACGACCAGCGGCACGACCGGTCAGCCCGGCGTGTTCGTCCACGACCGGGTCGCACGCGGCGTCTACGACGCTCTGCTCGTCGCCCGGACGCGGGTGGTGACGCCGAGTCGGCTCCTCCGCGCCCTGGGACAAGGCCTGCGGATAGCGGCGGTCGTCGCGACCGGCGGCCATCACGTGAGCACGACCCTGGTCAACCTCAACCGGCACCGTTTCCCGGTCCTCGCCCCACGGATCCGGACCTTCAGTGTCCTGACCCCGTTGCCGCGGTTGGTCGCGGCGCTCAACGCGTTCGACCCGGCCATCCTTGTCGGCTACCCGACCGCGGTGCACCTCCTCGCTCAGGAGGCGGAGCGGGGCCGCCTTCGCATCCGGCCAGCGCTGGTCGAGGTCGGTGGCGAGGTCCTGACGGCCGAGGCACGAGCCACGATCGAACGCTCCCTCAGCACCCGGGTCGTGGACCAATATGCGGCCGCCGAGTTCCCCGGCATCGCCTTCAGCTGCCGGATGGGCCGGCTCCACGCTAACAGCGACTGGGTGATCCTCGAACCGGTCGAGGCCGACTTCTCGCCCACGCCGCCGGACCAGGCGAGCCACACCGTGCTCGTCACCAACCTCGCGAACCGCGTTCAGCCGATCGTCCGCTACGACCTCGGCGACAGCCTCACGGTCAGCTCGGTGCCGTGCGCCTGCGGCAGCCCGCTGCCGGCGATCGCGGTCGGCGGCCGGCGAGGCGACGTCCTTCGCTTCCCCGGCGCGGACGGTCGCGAGATCGCGATCCTGCCCCTGGCACTCGGCACGGTCGTCGAGAAGACGCCCGGCGTGCGCCGCTTCCAGGCCTACCAGAGCGGTAACCGCGAGCTGCGTGTCCGCATCGAACCCGACGACGCGTCGGATCGCGAGGCGACCTGGGCACGGGTGGTCGACCGCGTGGACCGCTACCTCGCGAGCCAGGCGATCGTCGGCGTCCGCCTCGTTCGCGACGAGGCATTGCCGGCCCGCGATCCTCGCTCGCAGAAGTTCCAGGCGGTGTGGGATGCGCGAACGCGACCGGCTGCGCTGGCAACCCGAATCGGCGAGCCGTCATGACCTACGTGATCGCCGAGCCGTGCGTCAACGTCCTCGACCAGTCGTGCGTCGCGGTTTGTCCGGTCGACTGCATCCACTTCGAGGAGGGCGTGGACCGGATGCTCTACATCGACCCCGACGAGTGCATCGACTGCGGCGCCTGCGAGCCCGAGTGCCCGGTCAACGCGATCTTTACCGAGGAATCGCTGCCACCCGTCTGGGCACGCTACACCGAGGTGAACGCGCTCTGGTACCGCGACCGTGACGCAGCCCGGCGGCTCGTCGACGAGCTGCGCCCCGACGACGGGTGATTGGGCCCACCCCAAATTCCGCCCAAGACAAGCATCGGGAGATCGGCGACGCAGGGCCGATCGACCCGGTGCATTCCCGATCCTGAGGTGAACGATGGAGACGCGGCGACACGCAACGGGCGCGACCAGGGTCCAAGCCGAGCCGGCGCGCCCATCGGGCGGCGACGGCCACGCGGGTGCGACGGGCGCCATCCAGCCGCCGACACCACCCGGACCGGAGTACCTCTACGACTGGTGGCCGGCGGCCACCGACGATCCGGCCCTCGGCTACCTCGCAGCCACCCTCCCGGATGGGGCTGCGGCACCCACCGGCCGGGACTGCGCTCGCCTATCGAAGGCCGCCTTCGTCTATCGAGAGCGGGCATCGGGACGTCGCTATCTGGCGAAGTTCTACGCCACCAAGACGCCGGCGAGCCCCGAGCGCCATGCCGAGCGCGAGCTGGCCGCCAACCGAACGGCCCTCGCCGCGGGCTTGGACGGCGGGACGATTCGAGCCTGCCGGGTGTTCGACGCCTGGCGGGGCGTCCTCTTCCTCGAGTACGTCGATGGACTGACGCTCGATGACCTGATCGCGATCCGCCGCGACCGACCGGGCACCCTCCGGCCGGCCCTCGATGCAACAGCCCGCCTGCTGCTCGTCTGCACGTCACCGTGCCGGGAGGCGACGGTCCGGTCATCGACGGGTTGGACCTCCCGACCCGCATTGCGGTTGCCGAGGCGCGGGCGTTCGTGGACGATCTCGCGCGCTCGAGCGTCCTCAGCGGCGAGGCCACGATCGCCGACGGTCTCCGACGCCGGCTCGACGCGTGGTCGGCACGCGCCTCGCTCACCGACTTCGACGCGACCCTCATCCACGGCGACGCGACGACCACGAACTTCGTCTTCCCCACGGCCACCGAGGTCGTCGCGATCGATTGGGAGCGGCTCGCGCCCGGCAATCCCGCCGACGATCGCGGACGGCTCGCGGCCGAGGTCGCGGCCGGGATCCGCAGCCACGGCGGGCCGGCCGCGGAAGCCGATGCGGTCGTCGAGCGGATCCTCGCGAGCTACGGCGCGGCCCTGGGCTCTGGGCGCATCGACGAGCCCTTTGTCGAGCGCTTCCGCTTCCACCGGGCATCGAGCACGCTGCGGATCGCGCGCAACGGCTGGCTCCCTTCTGACGGACCGGCTGTGGCTCGTCGCCCAGGCAGCGGCACTCCTCGCGTGACGAGGGAGGAGGAGCGGTGAAGCTACTACGGCGCCAACCGGGAAGAGATCGCGGTGATACCCGTCCACGGCGTGTCCGGCGCGGGCTCCAGGACCATGCCGTCGGACGTCTGCCCGCGGCAGCGCGGCCTGCATGCTATGCTGGTTTCAAAACACCCCCTCGGGGTGTTCATCGAAACGAGAGGGACGGGCGATGGCCCAGCAACCGGGGCGCAAGCTGCGCAACCAGGTCAACTACATCCGTGGCCAGGCCGAAGGGGTCGGCCGCATGCTCGACAACGGCTCGCCGAGCGCCGACGTCGTCGTCCAGCTGCGGGCGATGCGGGCCGGGATCGACCGCGCCCTGCGCCTCGCCCTGGAGGGCAGCGCGCGCGAGCAGCTCGCCGCCGAGCTCCGGGCGCGGGTCCTCGCCTGCCCGGGGCTGTGCGACTACTGCGACGACCTCGACGCGATCGTTGCGGAGCTGGACCTCTCGGAGGTCATCGGCAAGGTGGCCGCGGCATGACGTTCGCCAACGCCACCGCCCGCCGCCGCTACCGGGTCGTCGACGGCTCGTGCCTCGACTGTGGGGGGGATGTCGCCGGAACGCTGGGACGCATCCCCGGCGTCCGCTCGGTCGAGGTCTTCGACGCCGCGGGCATCGTCGGCGTCGAGCACGACGGGCGGGTCACGGACGAGCAGATCGAGCGTGCCGCGCGGAAGATCGGCCTTGGCCTCGCACCAGCCGAGGTTCGCCGCCCACTCGAACGCGAGCGGCCCTGGTGGCGCGCACCGAAGTTCCTGGCCCTCGCCGCCGGGGCGCTGCTGGTCGTCGCCGGGCTCGCCTTCGAGCTCGTGCTGGCTCAACCCGGGCTCGCCCTCCTCTTCTACGCGCCCTCGATCGCGGTGGCCGGCTTCTACCCGCTCAAGAGCGCGCTCGCTGCACTGCGCGAGCGGCGCCTGACGATCACGACACTCCTCGTCGTGGCGGCCATCGGTGCGATCGCGCTCGGGGTGGTCGGCGAGGCCGCCGAACTCGTCGTCATCTTCTCGCTCGGCGAGGTGCTCGAGGACTACGTCAGCGACCGGGCCCGCGGCTCGATTCGGGCCCTGATGGCGCTCGCACCGCCGATGGCGCTGCTCAAGGGCCCGGGCGGTCCGCTTCCGACCCTCGTCCCGGTCGAGTCGCTCGTGCCGGGCGACGTCGTCGTCGTCCGACCGGGCGAGCGGCTGCCGACCGACGGGCGGGTCGTGGCCGGCTCTTCCTCGGTCGACCAGAGTCCGGTGACCGGCGAATCGATCCCGGTCGAGGTCACTCCGGGGTCGGGCGTCTTCGGCGGGACCGTCAACGGCTCCGGGGCGCTCGAGATCGAGGCGACGAAGGAATGGTCGGATACGACCCTCGCCCGGATCATCCGCCAGGTCGAGGAGGCCGAGGCCGCGAAGGGCGGGGCCGAGCGCTTCGCCGATCGCTTCGGCGCCGTCTACACGCCGGCGATGTTCGTCCTCGCCGGCCTCGTGGCGATCGTGCCGCCGCTCCTCGGCGGCGATCTGCGCGAGTGGCTGTACCGCGCCCTCGTCGTGCTCGCCGTGTCGTGCTCGTGCGCGCTCGTCATCTCGGTCCCGGTCTCGGTCGTGGCGGGGATCTCGCGCGCGGCGCGCGACGGGATCCTCATCAAGGGCGGGGTCTACCTCGAGCGCCTGGCCGGCATCCGGTCGATCGCCTTCGACAAGACCGGGACGCTCACGGTGGGCCGACCGACCCTGACCGACGTCGTGGCGCTCGACGGCCTGACCCGCGACGATGCCCTGCGCCTGGCGGCCGCGGTCGAGGCCGCGAGCGAGCATCCCCTCGCGGCGGCGATCGTGGGTGCCGCCGCCGAGCGCGGCTTGGCCGTGGCGGTGGGCGCGGACCTGCGCGCCCTGCCGGGTGTCGGCGTCGAGGCCATGGTCGACGGCCGACGGCTGTTCGTGGGTCGCCTCAACGGCCGCGACATCGCCGCGGGTGCGGCGACCGAGGCGCTCGTCCGCCTCGAGCGGGAGGGCAAGACGGCCGTCGTTCTGGCCGACGGATCGCGGCCGCTGGCCGTCCTCGCGGTCGCCGACGCGCCGCGCGAGGGGGCCGCCCCGATCATCGGCGAGCTCGAGGGCATGGGCATCGAGCGGCTGGTCATGCTGACCGGCGACAACGAGCGCACCGCCGAGGCGATTGCCTCCCGGCTCGGGCTTCGCGAGTGGCGGGCGGGCCTGCTGCCCGAGGACAAGACGGCGGCGATCGAGCGCCTGCGCGCCGAGCGGGGCGCGATCGCCATGGTCGGCGATGGGGTGAACGACGCGCCGGCCCTCGCGGTCGCCGACGTGGGCATCGCGATGGGCGCCGCCGGAACGGACGTCGCCCTGGAGACCGCCGACGTGGCGCTCATGGCCGACGACCTGGCCAAGCTGCCGGCCGCGCTCCGACTGGCCCGCCGGGCGATGACCAACGTCCGCCAGAACATCGCGCTCTCGCTCCTGACGCTCGCCCCGCTCATCGTCGCGGCGCTGGCAGGGTGGCTGTCGCTGACGGCCGGGGTCCTGCTCAACGAGGGCTCGGCGATCCTGATCATCGCCAACGGCCTCCGGCTGCTGCGCGCAGCAGAGCCGGCTCCGCCAGACTCGGACGCTCCCGCCTTCGACCCGGCCACCGCCGCCGAGCCCTCCCTGGAGTCGCCCCATGCCGACGGGCGAATTCGCGACGCGATGACGGCCTCGGCCAGCAGCGCTGAGTGGTTGAGGCTGTGCGGCCAGCGCAGCAGCTCCGACCAGGCCCATGCTGACGACAGCGAGATCACCACCGCCATCGCGGTTACCGTGCACGAGGTCGCCGAGCCGCTCGCCTTCGCCAACGGCCTCCGGGCCGCGAGGGCGTAGGACCAAGCCTTGCCGGCATGAGGCTCAACCACAACGCAGCTCGTCCACGAGCTCGAGCGCCAGAGGATCGTCGGGATCGTCAGGCAGTGCGGCGTCTGGCAGCGCGGCGTCAGCCCTCGAGCGGATGCTGCCAGCGCAACTCCCCGAAGCGGCCGAAGCCTCGGTCCGCGGTCACCCACGTTGCCCCCAACTCGATCGCGAGGGCCGCCAGGTACGCATCAGGGACGATGTTTCCGGTCGCCTCGACCCGCCGGCAGAGGTCGGTGAAGATCGACCAGTGACGGTCGCCAGGCGTGACACGCATCACGGCCGGCGAACCGAGCAGGCTCTCGAGAAAGGAGATCGCGACGGGCAGTGGCGTCGGCTCCCGGAAGATCCGAGGGTGGGTCACCACCCGCAGGAAGCCGGCCAGCACCGCATCCGCCAGACCGAGGGGCTCGCGACCCACCCTCGCCTCGTCCAACCAGGCGCGGTATCGGTTGTGCGACTGCGCCTCCGGCCGGTGGGCGAAGACCAGGACGTTGACGTCAGCGCAGCGCATCGATGCTCGTCTCCTGCTCCATCAGATCGCGGAGCGCGGCATTGCTGGTGAGTTCGACCCCTGGCATGAGGCCGCTTCCACCAAACGTGGGTAGAGGCGGCACCTCGCCAGGCCCAGCCCGCGGCGGCTCGAGCGCGACGCGCACCGCATCCTCGATGATCGCCCCGACGGTTCGGCCACTCTCCGCCGCTCGTGCCTTTACTCGTCGATAGATCGTGTCCGAGATTCGAATGGTCGTCCTCATTGGAGCATCTTAGCATCAGATATCTGCACCGATATGCTCAGATGGCGCTGTGATGTACCGCATTGATGGCATCCGACACAGCCCGCCTGCCACTGCGAACCGCTTCAGATCGCTCGGCCGATCACGCCCACCACGCTCGTCAGCCCGAGTGCGAGGAGACCGGCCGTCATCAGCCACAGCATGGCCGAGTAGCGCCGGGACGCGGCGAGGGGTCCCAGCAGCGCCCGGTCGCCCGAGAGCCGGACGAGGAACGTGAGCGGGATCACGAGGACGAGGACGTTGAGAATCATCGCGTCGATCACCACCGCCACGAGATCCTGCGCGACGAGCGCCACGATCGCCGCCGGGACGACCTCCAGCAGATAGAGCGCGTAGAAGCCGGGTGCCCGGCGGAGTGAGAGGTTGAGGCTGTGCGGCCAGCGCAGCAGCTCCGACCAGGCCCATGCTGACGACAGCGAGATCACCACCGCCGCGAGGAGTCCAGCGCCGATCATCCCGATCGCGATGAGCAGCCCGGGCACGCCGTCGGCGAGGGCGGCCAGGCCGGCCGGCAACGCAAGGCCGCCGGCGACCGCCTCACCGGCCACGTTCGCACCGGCCACCCCGCCGGCCACGTTCGTGCCGACCGCGGCCGCCGCTGCAATGACGACGGCCGCCATGAGGATCTCGCTGCCGACGGCGCCGATGAACGTCTCCCATCGGGCGGCCCGGAGATCCCCCGGGCCGAGTCCCTTCTCGACCGTCGCGGCCTGTTGATAGAACAGCATCCAGGGCATGATCACGGCCCCGACGGTCGCCACGACGAGGTCGAGGTAGCCCGGCTTGTCGAACGGCTGGAGCGGCGAGAGCCCGCCGAGCACGGCCCTCGGATCCGGCCCGGCCGCAACCGCGAGCCCGACGAAGGCGAATAGGGCGAGCGACAGGACGAGCGTCACGATCTCGAAGCGGGCGTAGGTGCCGGTCAGCACGACGAACGTGTGGAAGGCGAGGGCGGCCAGGACGGCGGGGACGGCCGGAATCCCGATCAGGCTCGCGCCGAGGACGATCCCGGCAAACTCGGCGACATAGGCGAGGAGGTCGATGACCACCATCGAGACGACGGAGACGGCGCCCCACCGGACGCCGAACCGCTCCCGGATCAGCTCGGCATGCCCGATGCCGGTGCCGATCGCCAGCCGCGCGGTCATCTCCTGGACGAGATAGAGGATCGGCACGAGCGCAAAGATCGGCAACAGCATCGCGTAGCCGAAGTCCGTGCCGGCCTTGGCCGCCGTCAGGACGCTCGCCGCATCGACGTCGGCGACCATCACGATCCAGGCCGGTCCGATCACCCGCAGGATGCGCCGGACACGCGATGCCGGCCGCGCGGACGCAAGGGCGGGCGCGTCGATCCGAAGGTCGTTGGCAGTCATGACGCAAGTCAACGCCGGCGGGCCCTTCGGTCGAAGATGTCAGGGGCACATGACTGTGTGACGAAAGGCCCCTTGAGTTCGGGCTACCCGCCCCGAACCAGATGCCCCGGCTCGGCAAATCGGCCTCCGGCAGCGGCGCGTCGACCTGCGGGATCGGCCCGCCGGTTTCCGGCTACGGGGTGTCGACCTCGGGGCGCGGCGTGTCGGCCTCGGGGCGCGGCTGACGGAGCCAGACGATGAGGGCGATGACGAACCGCAGGATCAGGCTCAGGCCGTAGGTCGTGCACCAGACGCAGACCGCCCGGATCACGGCCACTTGAAGGTAGAGAAAGTAGACCTCGAAGATCACGCCGGCGAGCGACAGACCGTAGTGCGCGAGGAGGAGGCCGTAGAGGTTCGTCCGCCACCAGGCGATCGCGAGCGTCAGCAGGATGAGCGAGAGGCCCATCCCGTAGACGGCGACCGGCACGCCGCCGATCCGGCTGTACTCGCTCAGGGCGACGGTCTCGCAGCCCTTGAGCGGCCCGCACACCGGCACGCCACCCCCGAGCTCCACGACGGACAGGTAGGTCGCGATCGCGAGCCCGATGACATCGAGGGCGGCGAGGATCAGGCCCGGGTGGATCCCGAAGATCGGCCGGACCTCGGCACGGCGCAGCATAGGATCAGGGGACCGTGGTGGGCACGGGCGAGAGCGACCCGCCGACCGGACCGGCCAGGCGCTGGATCTCCGCGACCAGCGCGTTCAGATCCGGGAGCCCGGGAACAGGCGTCCCGCCGTTGAGCACGATGGTCGGCGTCGAGTTGATGCCGGCCCCGAGCGCCACGTTCGTGGCAGCCTGCACGGCCGTCCGCGCTTCCTCGCCGGCGACACACGCGTCCCACGCCGCGCGGTCGACCCCGGCCCGGTCGGCGACCGCGGCGATGAAGCCGGCGTCATGGTCTCCCCGGTTCTCCCGGCCCTGGTTCCAGTACACGAGGTCGTGAAACGGCCAGTAGCGATTCTGCTCGGCGGCGCACCGCGCCCCGGTGGCCAGCTCCAACGACTCGTCGAAGCTTCCGGTTCCCAGGAAGGCGATGTCGCGCGCCTGGATCCGCAGCATCCCCGTGTCCACGAGCTGCGTCTTGAGCAGCCCGAGCTGGTCGCGGTCCCACCGCGCGCAGACCGGGCACTGGAAGTCCGCGTAGACCTCGAGCAGCACGGGCGCGTCCGCCCGTCCCAGGATCTCGCCGTCCACGATGTCCTCCGCGTAGGTGAGCGGCGGCGTGATCAGCTCGCCGACGGGAGCGGATGGAGTCGGCCTCTGGTTGAGCATGATGATCGCGAGCGCCACCGCGAGCGCGGCTGCGCTGACAAGGGCGATCGGCGACTGCCAGGCGGGTCGCCGCTGGCGCCGGAGCGAGGTCCGCGATCGATCCCGGATTGGACGACCCTGGCGCTCGAGCTCGCGGCGTTCGCGGCGGGTCGGGGGCGGCGGAGCCTGGTGGGTCACGAGACGACACCTCGACGGTGGACGGAGGGCGCCGGCGGGCGCCGGCCCTCCCAGCATCCCGGTTCGCGAGCCGTCGCCACAGGGCCGAAGCGCCCATCCAGCGCGGGTCGGTCGGGCCGTCAGACCCCCAGGCCGGCCAGGAACGCACGGTTGCGCCGCTGGACGTCGACAACGTCGACGACGTTCACCTGATCGATCCTCGGACCGGCGAGCCCGGCGGCAACGGCCTCGTCGCGGTGACCGTGGCAACGCGGGACCCGGCCTGGGCAGAGGTGTGGTCGAAGGCGCTCTTCCTCGAGGGACATCGGGCGATCGCGGCGGCGGCGCGTGCGCGCGGGCTTGCCGCCGGCGTCCGTACGGCATGGGTCGCCGCCGAGGCCTGAGCCTCGACGCGGACCGGTCAGGGTTCCGCAGCGATCGGGCTGGCCGGCCACATGTCGATCGCCTCGCGCCCATGGATCCCGAGCGTCAGCGCGATCTCGCCGGCGTGATACGCGTCGTGGGTGATGAGGCGCATCAGCACCGACTGTCGGGTGTGCAGCTGGACGCCCCGCCGCGTCTGGGGCCGGACTGCCTCGTCGAGCATCGCCGGCGTCCAGCGCTCGAGGCAGCCCTGGATGATCCGCCACGATGACTCGAACGCCCAAACGAGCTCCTCCGCGGTGCGAGGCGTGTCGAGATCGTCCTCCCAGCCGAAGCCGGTCGGGTCCGTGAACGGGGTGGTCGCAGCGCCCGGTTCCCCGAAGACCGAGCACAGCCAATACACGCGGGCGCTGGCCGTATGCCCGGCGATCGCCCAGATTGGCCAGTAGTCCGGCGCTGCCCGGAGGCCGAGCTCCTCGGGTGACCGGTTGCGCAAGCCCCCGACGATCCGGTCGTTGTAGCGCTGCCAGTCTGCGTACAAGCGGTCAATCGATCCCGGTTCAGCCGCCACGCCCTGGTCCCCTGCCCCACGAGTTCACGAGTCCGACGATCGCGATGAGGAGGCCGAAGAAGCCGGCGGCACCCGCGATCCCTGGATTGCCCGTCGTCGCGCCGAAGATCATCACCGCGATCGCGAACAGAATGATCGCCGCGCCGCCCGTCGCCGGATCCCGCTCCATCTCTACGACCCCGTGACGAACTCGCCGCCGTCGACGCTGATGATGTCGCCGTTGATGAAATCCGTGCCGGGCCCCGAGAGCGCGACGATCGCGTTCGCGACGTCCTGCGGGGTCGTCATCCGGCCGGTCGGATTGCGCTTCATCGTGAGGTCGATCATCTGCTGCGACTCGGGGATCTTCAGAAGCGCCGGCGTGATGGTGACACCCGCCCGGATCGAGTTCGCGGTCGCGCCGATCCCCTTTCGGGCCAGCTCCATGGCCAGTTGCCGGACATGGCTCTCGAGTGCCGCCTTCGCGGATGAGACCACGCCGTACGAGGGCACGACCCGGGTGGATCCCTCCGACGTCATTGCGAAGATCCGGGTGCCCCTGCCGATCAACCCCCGCCGGTAGAGATCCTGGACCCAGTAGACGAGGCTGTTCGCCATGACGTCCTGGGTCATCTCCATCTTCTTGCGGTCCACGCCCTCCCTGGGGTCGTCCGTGATGAACGGGACGAGGCTGCCGAAGGCGAGTGAGTGCATGACGACGTGGACAAAGGGGTCGCGGCCGGCTGCGCGCGCGGCGGCGAACCGCGCCTCGAGCTGGTCTAGGGCAGCGCCGCGCTTCTCGTCATCGGCCGCGTTCATGTTGATGTAGAGGACCTCGCGCCCGAGGGCGGCGAGATCGGCCTTGAGCTCCTCGACATGCTGGAGGGCGGCCCGGAAGTCGAGGTGGATGCCGCAGATGTTGTCGCCGGCCGCGGCGAGCGCGCGGGCCGTGGCCTCGCCCATGCCGGATGAGGCGCCGAGGATGAGCGCCCAGCGCTCGCGGGTGTCGGTCATCGGGTGGGTCTCCTGGGTCGTCGGTCCGGCGAGTCTAGCGCGCGAGGCCCCGGAGCGGACCGTGGAACCTGTGCGGTCGCGCACGGTTTGCGACGGACGAGCGGCACCGTCGACTCGAGGGTCCGCCTTCCTCATATCGCCACCACGTGTCGACTGGACGCAGTCGAGAGGCCGTCGAGGAGTCCCGAGGGGGCGCTTCGTGCGTAGCCGGTTGAGCCCGTGCCCGCGTCGCCCGCCGCATCTTCGGATAGTCGTCACCGGATGTCGAAATGAGCACGCCGGCACCGGCGGATCTGCGCGCGCGATGACTGCGGATGCCGGCTCGCCGAGCACCCAAGCGCGTCCAGGCCCCGAGCCGAGCTGATCTTGCCGTTCCCGGTCCACCTGGGGCACGATCCGACGATGCCACCGAGTCCGACGAGTCCGACCAGTCCGACCCTGCGCGGCCCACGGGCCCTCCTTCGCCCGATCAGGCGCGACGACCGTGCGGCCCTGGCCGCCATCCTCGCTGAGCCGGACGTTGCCCGGTGGTGGATCCATGGGGACCTGGAGTCGACGGTCGCCGGCCTGTACGACGAGCCCGGCAGCGTCCCGCTCACCATCGAGGTCGATGGCGAGGTGGCCGGCTACATCCAGTTCTCCGAAGACATTGATCCTGATTATCGGCACGCCACCCTCGACCTCTTCCTGTCAACCGCCTGGCAAGGCCGCGGGCTCGGGCCCGAGGCGATCCGCCTGGTCGCCCGCCACCTCTTCGAAGAGCGCGGCCACCACAGGATCACGATCGACCCGGCGGCCGCGAATGAGCGCGCAATCCGCGCCTACGAGAAGCTCGGGTTCCGGCGGGTCGGGAT
This sequence comes from Anaerolinea sp., assembly GCA_013822395.1. Lineage (GTDB taxonomy): Bacteria > Chloroflexota > Limnocylindria > Limnocylindrales > CSP1-4 > UBA5189. Next base: position 88,910 of record PNKK01000005.1, read on the forward strand.
CATGCGTGCCTACGAGCGCGGCGCCGACGGCACCTGGCGCGACGGCCTGCTGATGGACTTGCTGCGGGACGAGCTCATCGAGGTCAGATGACGTCGTCGACGTGGAGGCGCTCGATCTCGTCGGCGTCGTAACCCAGCTCGGCCAGGATCTCGTCCGAGTGCTCGCCGAGGAGCGGCGGCGGCGTTCGGACCGCCGCCGGGGTGGCCGAGAAGTCGAACGGGCTGCGGACCTGGTCGACGCGACCGAGCGCCGGATGGGCCATCGGCACGCGAGCCCGCACGGCCTCCGCCTGGGGGGTCGAGAACGCGTCGAGGACGTCGAGGAGCGGACCGACCGGAACCTCGGCGGCATCCAGCCGGGCCAGCCACTCCGTCGAGGTCGCTGCCATGATGCACGCCGCGAGGATCGGGACGAGCTCCGCGCGGTGCTCCACGCGATCGCCGTTCGTCGCGAACCTCGGGTCGGCGGTCAGATCCGGAACCCCGAGCGCCTCGCAGAACCGGGGCCACTGGCGTTCGCTGCCCACCGCGACGGCGATCTCCCCATCGGCCGTCCGGAACGTCTCGTACGGGACGATGTTCGGGTGGGCATTGCCGCGCCGGCCCGGTGAGCGGCCCGTCACGAAGGCGTTCTGGGCCTGGTTCACGAGGATGGCGAGTGTGCTCTGCAGGAGCGAGACGTCAACCCGCTGGCCACCCGCCCGCGGCTTCGCCAGCAACCCCGCGAGCACCGCCACGGTGCCGAACAGCCCGCTCACGACGTCGCTGATCGCCACGCCGACCTTCGTCGGCTCGCCATCCGGCCGGCCGGTGATCGACATCAGGCCGGACACCGCCTGGATGACGAAGTCGTAGCCCGGCTTCGCGGCATCGGGCCCGCCGATCCCGTATCCGCCGATCGCAAGGTGCACGAGGGCGGGGTTCAGATCCCGCAGGACGGACTCGGAGAATCCGAGCCGCGCGAACCCTCCGGCGCGGAAGTTCTCGACGAGAACGTCGCCGCGCGCCAGGAGCCGGCGGAGCACGTCGCGGCCCGCCTCGGTCCGAAGATCGAGCCGGAGGCTCCGCTTGTTCCGGTTCACCGCCAGGAAGTACGCGGCGGTTCGGGTCCCGGCGGCGGCGTCGCCGACCCACGGCGGCCCCCAGCCACGCGTCGCGTCTCCCTCGGGCGGCTCCACCTTCACGACATCGGCACCGAGGTCGGCGAGGAGCATCGTGCAGTACGGCCCCGCCAGGACGGTGGAGCAATCCACCACCCGGATGCCGTGGAGCGGGCCGTGCGCTGCCGGATCGGAGGATAGGATCGTCACTCGCGCGATGGTACGGCCGCGCGGGGGCGGGTGGGCACGCCGCCCGCCGAAGCTAGTTCGTGGGACGCCCGAGCTGGCCCGGGCCGCTCGTCGGGACGCCGATCGACTCGGAGCGGCGCACCCAGTCGGTCCGCTCGCGGTTCACGACGACCGTGTCCGCGAACTCCTGGACCGGGCCCTTCGGCCCCTGGTATTGGACGACCGCATCGGTCAGGGGCACCATCGGCCGGCGGTGCCGGAAGTGGAGGAGCGGATCGAGCCCTGGCGTCGTGTGGACGTCGCCCGTGACGAGGTAGGGCCCGACCTTCACGGAGAGCGCCCTCGCGACCGTCTGGCGGCGATGGGCCCGATCGCCACGCGGCCCGGCGGCGAAAACGAGCAGAAGCTCGCCCCGGCGGATCTCCACCGCCTTGATCAGCCGCGAGCCGCCCTCGGGGAGACGCTCGGCCAGGACGCCCTCGAGCTGGAAGACCTCGTTGTCGTTGAGCATGTCGGACAGGCGCGCGCTGTCGAGCCGGATGCGGCCGGACAGGCGGCCGTGGGCGGCGAAGGCGACGAGCTCAACCTCCCCGAGACCGTCGGCCTCCGGGCCGGCGACCACGAGGCCGTCGTCCGGCTGACGAAGAGCGAGTCGAAGCCGGGGACCCATGGATCCGATCACGGCCGGAGCATCCATGGCGGGACGAGGCCGCGTCCGCCGGTCGATGGTACCGCCCGTCCCGGGACCTCCGGCCGTCTCCACGCTACGATCCGCCGATGACCGACCTGCGTCCCCGGACCCTGATGACCGTCCATGCCCACCCCGACGACGAGACCATCGGTACCGGCGGGCTCATGGCGAAGGCGGTCCGAGACGGCCACCGCGTCATCCTCGTGACCTGCACCCGAGGCGAGCTCGGCGAGATCGTCGTCCCCGAGATGGCCACGCCGGACAACCACCGACGGCTCGGCGAGATCCGGGCGGCGGAGCTCGAGGCCGCGATGGGCGAGCTGGGCGTCACCGAATGGGAGAACCTCGGCTACCGCGACAGCGGGATGATGGACACGGAGGGCAACCGCGACCCGCGCTCCTTCTGGCAGGCGGATCTCGACGAGGCCGCCGGCCGACTCACGTGGTTCGTGCGCCGCTACCGCCCGGACGTCATGACCACCTACAACGACTTCGGCGGCTATGGCCACCCGGACCACATCCGGGTCCACGACGTGTCCGTCCGCGCCTTCGCCCGGTCGGGCGATCCCGCCTGGTATCCGGAGCAACTCGCCCCGGAGCACGGGGGTACGGGGCCGGCCGAGGCCGACGGCGGCTTTGCGCCGTGGTCGCCGGCCAAGCTCTACGAGCAGGCGATCCCTGCCTCGGTCCGCAACGCGATGCGCGACCGGATGGAGGCCCTCGGCGAGAAGAGCTTCTGGTCCGAGCCCTCGGACGCCCCGCCCCAGGAGCTCGAGGCCTTCCGGGAGCGGATGGCCAAGATGCTCGTGCCGGACGAGTCGATCACCACCTGGATCGACGTCTCCGACGTCCTCGACCGGAAATGGGCCGCGATCTGGCGCCACGTCAGCCAGATGAGCCCGACCAGCCCGTTCCTTCGCTTCGGCCCCGACGCCTGGCGCGAATTCTGGGCGAAGGAGGCCTACATCCTCCGCGAGTCGCGCGTCGCGACGCACAACCCCGAGTCGGACGTCTTCGCCGGCCTCGAGTCAGGCTGACCAGGAGATCCAGGGGCGCAGCGTTCTGGGCCCGGGGGACCGGCCACGCGACCAGGTGGAGCGCTTGCGGTTCGATGCGCGATGTACGACACCTATACGTATATCCCGAGTGAGAGTGGACCGATGACGACGATCAGCATCCGCGACCTGGGCCGGCGCCCGAGCCAGGTGATCGACGAGGTCATCCGCACCGGCCGGCCGGCGATCATCACTCGCCACGGACGGCCGGTGACGGCCATGGTGGCGCTCGATCCCGACGAGCTGGAGGACTTCGTGTTGGCCCGCGCGCCGGAGTTCGCGCGCTCACGGCGCGATGCGGACGCCGACCTGCGAGCGGGCCGCGTGCGTCCCGCCACCGAGGTATTCGCCGAGCTCGATCGCGACTGATCGGGCGCGATGAGCCGCATCGTCCTGTCGCGGCGCGCCGAGCGCGATCTGCGCCGAATCGGCCGAGGCGAAGCGCTGGCCCGCCTGCGCGAGGCGCTCGAGGGCCTGGCGGTCGGTGAAGCCGGCCTCGATGTCAGGCCGTTGGCCGGATCCGCCCCGTGGCATCGCCTGCCGGTCGGCGACTACCGCGTCCTGTACCGAGCGGTAGGGCCCGGCGAGGCCGGTGACTCAGATGCGCGCTTCCTGGTGGCCCGCGTCGTCAATCGACGCGATCTCGAGCGGGCTGTGGCCGCGCTCGAGTGAGTGGGCGCCGTCAACCAGCGGAAGCCAACCCTCGATCGGCCAGGGGGACTCTTCAGCGCAGTTGGCAGTCTGGGGGCATTGAGGTCAGTGCTGGAGATGTGACTCCTCTCGCCCCGACCATGATCAGGGAATCCGACCCGGATCTCTCTCCTGGCAGTGCGAGGCGAAACCGTGACGCGCGCGCCTCCGCGATCAGGGAGGCGGTTGCCTTCCGGAGCCCGAGGGCGTCGATCCGGTCGAAGAGCGTGGCAGCGAGCATCCTGCGGCCGGAACCGCACATTGCCCGCCGCCGAGATCTCGGGGAGTTCGTGCAGGTACCGGACGGCGACGTCGGCCGCCTCGGTGGGAGTGTCAGTCGAGACCGAGCGTTGGCTGGTCCTCGGGTACGCTCGGCACGGGGGGAGCGGCGCGCTCGGCCCCTGTCGGCGTCGGCAGCTCGCTGGCGGCGAAGACCGGACCGGCCACGACGCGGCCGAGCAGGGACTCGAGAGCAGGGTAGGTGGCGATCGTTGCCTCCAGGACCCAGAGCAGCTCGAGGAACTCCTCGGTGAAGGCGGGGGCCCAGCGCTCGGGCCGGATGTCGTCAAGCGGCGAGGAGCGCCGTCCGGCGCCGTCCTTCATCCGGTAGGCGAGCCACGACCGGACGACCTCGAAGCCCGAGACCGAGAACGACCACACCTCCGGCGCGACGGGACCGAAGGCGCCGTTGCCGACGTGGACAGTCTGGGACGGCTCGTCGTAAGAGAACCGCTCGGGGTAGTCGGCGGCCGTATCGGGAACGGCGATGATCGCGCGGGCGCGGCCCTGTGGCACGACACCGGGTCGCTCGCCGCCCGGGACGAAGCGGGTCCCGTACGTGTGGAGCCAGATGAGACGCCGGCCGAGCCCCACGGCCTCCGCGAAGAGGGCTGGATCCCGGGTCAGCGGGATGCGCGGTCCGGGGATCGTCAGCTCCTCGCTGAACCGCTCGACGTAGCTCGGGGAGGCCAGCACGGCGTAGGCGCACGCGAACAGGTCCTCGGGTGAGACGGGCCGGCCGAGCTCAAGGGCGAGGAGAGCGAGAAGGCCGCCCGTGATGTTCGGTTCGGTCGCGGCTGCATCCCGCCAGAGCGGCACGACGTCCTTGCCACTGAACGAGCCGCGGAAGTGATGCCGGTCGGGGATGTGGGCTGTTACTGTCGCCGCCGGGCCTGCACCGAGTACCCCTGTGAGCAGGCTCGTGAAGTAGACCTGCTGTGGACCCTCCACGATCCACAGAGGCGGACGCAGGAAGTCGCCCAGGCGACCGTCTGCAAGAACATGCTGGCGGTCGAACGACCGATACGCGTACCTCGCCGTCCGATCCGGTGCTGAGCCGGCTGCAAGGGCCAGGATCGGCGGCAGATCGGGCCGAGCACCGAACAGCGACGGATACTGCCGGTCGACGCTCCGATCTCGCGTCTGGTGGAAGAGGCGCGCGCGGTCAAGTCGGTCGCTGGCGACAAGGCTCCGCCAGCGGCGGTCGAGCAGGTCGGCCGATTGCCCGATCGGCCATGTCCGCTTCATCTCGACGCCCGTGTGCTGCCACGGGAACAGGTCGGTCAGCAACGGCCACGACCAGTAGTCGCCGGCCGTCCGCGGGAGGAACGCCGCGTGCCAGTCGGTCGGGCAGTCGGACCAGTCGAGGTCGGTGGAGTGGCCGATCGCAGCGAGCCGGGCCAGCTTCTCCTCGCGGGTCCCCTCGATCCGCGCGTAGTGGACCGCGGCCGGCACCTCCGGCATCGGCATGCCGAACCGGACGCCGACGGCGATCGCGACCGGCGTCTGGATCGCGAAGACGTTCTCGGTCTTGCGGGCGCCCAGGTTGTCACCCTCGAGGTCGATGATCCAGAGCTCGTCGAACGTCCGGCGCATCCACTCGCGCATCCCGACGAAGCCGGGGCCGCGGAGGTACGACGAGGCGGTGATGAAACTGACGATGCCGGGTCCGGCGGTCGACTCGAACACCTTCCAGAGCGCCCAGCGCCAGAAGTAGACGTAGTCGTTGTAGAGGTTCTTCAGGTGGACGCCGGCGCCAGACGCCCGCGCCGGCTCGAGGAAGTCGTCGAGGATCGCGCGTCCGCCCGCGTCGCCGAAGCGGACCCAGCCGCCCTTGCGGTCCGTCACGAGGTCGCCGGGCTCGATGACCTGGCGGTCGTAGGGTGGATTGCCGATGCAGACGAGCACGCGCGTCTCGGACTTCACCTTCTGGGCGCGCCGGTGCTCCTCGGACAAGGGCCGGTGGAGGAGCGTCATCTGCCCCGGTGGCGCCGCGAACGGCGACTCAAGCGTGTCAGTCAGGTAGACGTGCGCGCCGTCAGGCGGCAACTGGCCGCCGGCCGCGAGCACCTGCTGGCTCAACCGCAGATGCGCGACCGCGTATGGGCCGATCAGGATCTCGAACGCGTGGGTATTTGCCGCGAGGTCGGTCGCCCGACCGGGGAGAGCACCGGCTCCGAAGCGACGCTCCACCCGTTCGAGCGCCTCGGCCATCGCGGCCAGGGGGTACGTCCCTGTGCCGGCCGCCGGGTCGAGGAGGACGACGCCCTCACCTGCGAACGTCAGATCCTTGCCAAATCGCGTCTCCAGCAGCTCGGCGACGAGGCGAACCTGCGCCCCGACGACCTCGACGGGCGTGTAGTAGACGCCCCGGTCCTTGCGCAGCTTCGGATCGTAGGCCGCCAGGAAGTCCTCGTAGAAGTAGAGCCACGGGTCCGGGCTGCGGTTCGTGAGGGCCGCGAGGTCAACGGCGCCGATCGCCCGCTCGAGGAGGGCAACGCCGACCTCGATCTCGCGCCGCGCCTGCTCGTCGGTCAGGATCTTGAGCGCCTGGGAGAGGAGCGTGTGACCGCGCGACAGCGTCCGTGCGGCCGCGTCCGTCCCGAGCTCGGTGGAGCCGCTGAAGCGGGCAAGGAGGAGCGCGTACGTCACCGTCTGGGCGTACGCGTCGGCAAACTGCGCCTCGTCCGCGTCGGGGAAGAGGAACGTGCGCCAGTCCTGGGCGAGCTGCTCGAGGCTCGATCCCGGCCGCCCGAGCGCGGCGAGGACGTCCTGGCGCACGAGATGGCAGAGCGGCGCAAGGACCTCGGCGAGTGCCTTCGGGGAGGTCGGCACGATCGGGTTCCACGACATGAAGTCGCGGAGCATCGACTCCAGCTTCTCGGCGTCCGACGGCGCTACCGCCATCGCGCCGACCTCGGCAACGTGCCCGGCGAGCTTGAACCGCTGGACGAGCGCGCCCGTGCGGAAGAGGCTCCACTCTGATCCGTCGGTGTAGATCAGGTTCGGGAGCCGCTGGAACTTCTGCCACTGCTCGCGGTCCGCACCCGAAAAGCGCTCCGGGCGGGCGCCCCTACCCGGAGCCTTGAGCTCGACGTGACCGGTCAGGAGCCCATCGACCGCGACGCCGATGTCCGGGCGCGCTCCGAGGCCGCGAACCTGAGCCTCTGTTCGGGCCGCGGCAGTCCGGGCGAATAGGTTCCCGGCAAGCTCGATGAGTTCGACGACGGGCGACTTGAGCTGGTCTTCGGGTTGGGCGTGGACGGGCGTGTCGAAGTTGACCTTGACTTTCGCCGCGAACGACCGGGCGACGGTCAGGAGGATCGGGTTCAAGCTGCTCCCCCTGCGGAAGGGCGTCGGGCGAAGCCTATATCAGCGGCGCCAGGTGTCGGATCGGCGGGCTACTCGCCGGTAATCCATGCGAGGTAGAGTGCCCCATGGCCTCCAGCGCAGAGCAGCATGGCTTCGCAGCTCTCGGATACTCGGGTTCGCAAGTGGATGCTGCCGGCAAATCCCGCGAAGGTGGTCACCGAAGGAGATCTCCCTTTCGGGGGCCCACGAACCGGACGCGGTCACCGATAGTCCGTCGGTTCTCGTAGGCCGGGTACGATCATCAGATGCCATCGAATCCCGCGCCGTACTCATCCTGGGGCGGATCGCGCGGCGAGATCGACGCTGCGGGTCGATGCATCCGCGACTACTGGGCCGCGGATGCCCAGGAACTCACCGATAAGGTCATGGCGGCATTCGACCTCGCCTGGAAGTATCGGGCGGAGTTTCAGACGCCGCTTACTTCGGTCGTGATGGGCCTCCGAAGTTTCGTGAAGAGCGAAGGGGTTCCGGTCGTCGTCGCCCAGCGCCTCAAGCGCATGCCGACGATTCTGGACAAGCTCAGTCGGCATACGGCCATGCAGCTCAGCAGGATGCAGGACATCGGCGGCTGTCGGGCCGTCTTCCCGCACGGCGGGTTCGCCTACATCGACGGCGTGCGGCACCGAATGAAGCGTCAGAATTGGGATGTCGTCGAGGAGTACGACTACATCGCGAATCCGAAGACGAGTGGCTATCGCGGTGTCCACGTGGTGGTGCTTCGGACGAACCGGCTCATCGAGATCCAGCTTCGCACCGAGGCTCAGCACCGATGGGCGGAGACCGTCGAGCAGCTCGGCAGCAGGACTGGCCACAACCTCAAGGACGGGCAGGGGCCGAAAGAGCTACTTCAATACCTCGAAAGGGCGGCGTATGGTACTTCCCTGCAGGAGTCCGGCCAGCCGTTGCCAGGGGATTTCTTGACCGAGTTCGCGGGACTCACGCAGCGCGCCCAGCCGTTCCTCGTGAGACGATAGGGATATCCGATGGCAATCGTTCTCCACTTCCTCCTCGTCTACGATCACAAGAGGCAGCAGCTCGCGTCCAAACCCCGCCAGTTCACCGACGGGGCGAGAGCTGCTTCTGCATATTCCGAGTACGAGGCGGAGCACCGGAATGACGCGAATCTCGAGATCGTCTTGGTCGGTGCGGACTCCCTCTCCACGATCATGAGGACGCACGGTCACTATTTCAAGGCTGCCGAGGAGCCATTCCCGTCGCTGTTGCAGCCCGCTGGCGACGCGGCACCCGTTCGCGCCTAGTCGAACAGCGCGGGCGATCTCATCGCATATCGAGATGTTGATCGTCGGGACGTGTGGCGCCCCTACCAGTCCAGGAGGCCCTTCGAGGCTCT